>JAHFEF010000011.1 GCA_023248545.1 Myxococcales bacterium
TCAGAGAAAACTTGAAACGATTCTGCAATTATTGAAATGACACCGATGCAACGACAGTGGGCCGCCGCCAAAGAGCGAGCCAAAGATGCGATTTTACTCTTTCGCATGGGCGACTTTTATGAATTGTTTGCCGACGATGCCGTCAAAGCCGCGCCCATTTTAGAACTCGCACTGACTTCCAGGGACAAAGACATCCCCATGGCGGGCTTCCCTCACCAAGCTGCCCCGGCCTATATCGCCAAGCTGATCTCACAAGGCTTCAAAGTAGCGATTTGTGATCAACTCGAAGACCCCAAAGCTGCCAAGGGCCTCGTCAAAAGAGACATCACGCGCATTGTCACGCCTGGGACGGTTTTGGACGACGACAGTTTAAAACCCAGCTCAAATAATTATTTGGTGGCGTTGGTGGCGAGGGGAGAATTCAGCTTATCGGCTCTTGACCTGTCTACCGGTGATTTTTTTGAAACCTCAACTTCGCAATCACAGAGTATCTTAGATGAAATCAGCAAATTGGTCCCGGCGGAGATTTTAATCGGAGGAGATCAGTGGCCCAAAGGTCTATTGGAAAAGCTCGAACAAGTTGCGAACCAAACCAAGTCTTGCCGATTCGAATTTTTCACAAAATCTTGTAAAGCTTCTGAGTTAATACTGGAGTATATCGCCGAGACACAGGGTGGTGCTCTGGGCTTTTTGTCCGACCCCAAGCCATATTCGATCGATTCTGAGTTGATTATCGACGCTGTTTCCAGAGAGCATTTAGATCTGCCAGGCCTATTTAGTTTGCTCAATAAAACGTGTACAGCGATGGGGGCGCGCCAATTAAACCGTTGGCTTACAGCACCGTCCACCCATTTGACCGAAATCGAAAATCGTCAAAATAAAACTCAAGATCTGTTTGACCGGGCCAGTCATCGAAAATCTCTGCGCGATACTTTACGACACTTATACGACTTGGAGCGTTTAACTGTCAAAATTGCAGCGGGTCGAGTAAACCCCCGTGAGCTCGCCAATATTCGAGACTCGCTTCAGCATTTGCCTCGCATTGCCGAGGTTCCAGATCCTCTCACTGATATTCACGATCTGCTCTTCAAAGCCCTGGCCGATCATCCGCCCCTTCTGCTCAAAGAGGGCGGTGTCTTCAAACCGGGTTATGATGCCTATTTAGACGAGCTCGTCGATTTCGCCACAGGGGGCCGAGATCAAATTGCGGCCATCGAACAACGTGAACGGGAGCTCACGGGCATTCCCAGCTTGAAAGTCAAATATACGCGGGTATTTGGTTATTATATTGAGATCACGCACACGCATTTATCAAAAGTTCCGGAGCGTTATAAACGCAAACAGACCGTCGCTTCGGGTGAGCGCTATGTGACGCAAGAACTCATGCGCCTCGAGGAAATGGTTTCAACAGCCGATATGAGACGCTTGGCCAAAGAGTCAGAACTTTTTGAGCAGTTGCGTCAGCAATTAAATACCCACTCAGCCCGGCTATTTAAAACTGCCGCTTGTATTGCCGAGCTCGATACCTATGCGGCATTTGCCGAAATTGCCGACGAGCACCGATATGTTCGGCCAAAGATACTCGACAAAGCGTTGAACCAATTGGAAATCACCGACGGCCGGCACCCCATCTTAGAAGCCCTGAATGAGAAACGCGGCAAATCTTTTGTACCCAACTCGATCGTGCTAAACACGCATGATCGTCAGCTGCTGCTCATCACCGGCCCGAACATGGCTGGCAAGAGCACGATCATGCGCCAAGTGGCCTTGATCCAACTCATGGCTCAGGCTGGCTGTTTTGTGCCGGCACAATCAGCGACGTTAAGCCTCTGCGATCGCATTTTCACCCGCGTGGGTGCATCGGACGATAGCCGTCATGGCCGGTCTACTTTCATGGTTGAAATGAGTGAGACAGCCCATATTTTAAACCATGCGACGCCGCACTCGCTGGTGTTACTGGACGAAATCGGCCGTGGTACGAGTACTTTTGATGGTTTGGCGATCGCTTGGTCGGTCGCGGAATATTTGCACAATCATATTCGAGCGCGCACGCTCTTTGCGACGCATTATCACGAGCTGACCAAACTCACAGAAACTCTTGCACACATGCACAATGTCCAAGTGGCCGTGCAAGAAAACGCCGGCGAGATTAATTTTTTGTATACGCTTCTAGAAGGCGCTGCGGGGCGCAGCTATGGCATCCAAGTGGCCAAATTGGCCGGACTCCCCCGAGAAGTTCTAGAGCGTGCCAACGAAGTCTTAAACTCGCTTGAAAGCGAGAAGCCTACACCTCAAGTCAATCGACCTCCCAAAGAACAACTGGGTCTATTTGCAAATCCGTTCAAAGCGGCGCTCAAAAACTTGGACTTGAACCAGACGACTCCCATGCAGGCCTTATCGCTCCTGGCTGATTTAAAGGCGCAGGCCTAGCTGGTTTTTCACGGTGTTCTCTGAGAAGTTGGCTCACCCTTCTGGTAAACTCAGCCCTGTCCCGACTTTCGAGGAAAATCTGTTGGGTCTGTTCCCGAAGTTCGGGCGGAATCTGCTCGAGGGTTGAAATCGGTTCAGGCTTTTTGACTACAGGCTTGTTTTCAGACCAAATCAATTCGTAAGTCTTATAGCGCTTCTGGATGTAGCCTCTGTGGACCAGCAACCCAGCTTTCTCAAGCTCTTTGATTAACCGAGCGATGGTCCGTTTGGAGCGTCCCATTTTTTCGGCCATGGTTTCAGGATGCAGCATGAGCAGTGGCCGCTTCGGGCTCGAGATCATGGACAGCTCCATCCACAGGAGCTTGGCAGACGGAGAAATGGTTGATTTGATGATATGCACAGGAATTTGAACGCAGCGGGCCATGAATGTACTCCCATTGACAAACTTGGCCGTCGACACCACTGTGTGCCGCGACCGTTAAACTGGTTGCCGTTTCCATACCTGCTAAAAGTTAGGAAACGGCTTTTTTTACAGACACCATGTCTGCAAAGCATCAGCGTAAATCAGGCTGGTTTTGGAAAGATATCGGGTGAATGGCTGACCGTAGATCACTTTTTGTGAAGTGATTTCAAATAGATAAACCTCTTGCTGTTGGTCACCCAGGCAAGATGTTAGGCGAGCTAGGGCTCGCCAAACAAAGCCTGGGCTGTCGCTGTCATATGCCCAAGGGCATGATTCGTTTGCCACATGGGGCCACTTTCGCCCATGAGACCCTGAATTTTACTCCTGTGCTATGACATTTATTATGCTTCAGGGCGATTTGGCGACGGGGTGCAATTATTGCTCCTTGCGGAGCGCAAACCCAAAACAATCGGCGGAACTGGCGTCATTGGGCAAACGGATCATGCCCTTGGGCATATGACAGCGACAGCCCAGGCTTTGTTTGGCGAGCTTCCTCGTCGACCAGACTACGGAGGATAGGGCCAAGCTCGCCTAACATCTTGCCTGGGTGACCAACAGCAAGGGGTTTATCTATTTGAAATTGCTTCACAAAAAGTGATGGACGGTCAGGCTGACGCAGTATTGCTAAAAATTGTTACTTATGTTATATTTGCTATGTATGTTATTTCGAAGGGACTGGTTCTATGGAAATTATTGTGACGGCTTGGGCATTGGATTCGTACCTGGACCTAAAACATCGTGGTACTTTTACCGCAAACGATTACAACCAGATCATTCGTCCAGATGTGCTAAAGTTAAAACGCTATCCAAATGATCCTAGTTTTTTAAATGGTAAATTTTGGTCACCGGCAACTGATTTAGGCGGGCCAATACCAGGCGACTTCAAGATGAAGTGGCATAACCTTGGGTATCGCTTAATACAGTTACGTTTGCCTATCGGAATGTTTTCGAACGCAGTGCTGTGCCACGCCTATGTTAAGACGGATTCCAAATTTGAACAACGCCAGCTTGCAAAATTCAAGACCCGTTTGGAATTGATAAGACGGGGACAATACACAGAATGCGGGAGGTTAATATGAAAGCACTGCCTTTGGAACCTGATTTAGGAGTAGAGATTGTTGAAATTGGCCACGCGATGAACCTAGCTGGGTTGCCTAAAGAGTTTGTTGCTTCAGCAGTTCATATGGCTTTTGAATTCGAAGGTGTCTACGACTTGATCAAATTGTGGGCTGAAGAACAAGATCCCATTGAACGTGAAGAACTTGTCATAGACATCCAGGAAATGATTGATGACTATTCGGAAAATAATCTATCTACACCTATCTATGTGCGTTTCGATGACCTGGATACCATTGCAAAAAATATCCGGGCCTTCAAAGATCAACTTCGCATCATCGTGGATCAGAAGGGTGGCATCAAGCATCTATCCGAACTTAGTGGCGTGCCCCAGCCATCGCTGTCCAGATTGTTTAACTCAAGCACCATGCCCAGGCGCAACACGTTGAACAAGATACGACATGCCTTGAAACTAAACCAGGTGCAACTAAGTACTCAATGGTCGCACTGACAAAATGATAGGCGCCTTGACTTGAAGGCGCAGGCCTAATGTGCTTTTATCGACGCCTATGAGCATTTTAGTTGTCGGTTCGATTGCGTTTGATTCTGTGAAAACCCCTTTTGGCGCGTGTGAACGAGCTCTGGGCGGCGCGGCCAATTTTTTCGCCATGACGGCCAGTCTGTTTACGAAAGTTCAGTTGGTTGGCGTGGTCGGCGAAGATTTCCCCCAAGAGCATCTCAAGTATCTAGAATCTCGGGGTGTTGATACGATGGGTGTCCAGCAGACTTCTGGTAAAACTTTCCATTGGCAAGGCTATTATGGCTATGACTTGAACGAAGCGCAGACGCTGAAGACTGAACTGAATGTTTTCGGGAGCTTTAATCCCCGATTGCCGGAGCCCTACAAGCAGGCTCAGACAGTGTTCTTAGCCAATATTGATCCTGTTTTGCAACTGCAAGTTTTGGAGCAAGTCACCAAGCCCCAATTGGTTGCATTGGATACGATGAACTTCTGGATCGAGAGCAAAAATGCTGAGCTAAAACGCGTGATTGCCGAAGTGGACATCCTGTTTATCAACGAGTCAGAGCTCCGGCAGTTGGCAGATGAGCGCAATACGGTCAAGGCAGCCAAAAAAATGCAGACGCTGGGAGCCAAGACAATTATTGTGAAACGAGGCGAATATGGGGCCCTGATGTTTCATGAACAAGGCACTTTTTTTGCGCCGGCGTTTCCTCTGGAGGATATCTTTGATCCCACGGGAGCTGGGGATACGTTTGCGGCCGGTTTCATGGCACACATCGATCAAGCCGGCAGATTTGATTTTGCGACGTTCAAAGAAGCCATGGTCATGGGGAGTGTCATGGCCAGTTTTGTGATTGAAGATTTTTCTTTCGATCGTATCAAACGCCTTGAAAAATCTGAGATCGATCGTCGTCGAAAAGAATTTAAACAGCTGACCCTCTAGACACTGTTTCTCGTCTGGATATATTCCCCGAAAAGGAGTCACGATATGAAAAGAAGTCTAATTTTGTTTTCTGTGTTGTTCTCACTCGGCGCTTTAGCGGATGCAGAAATTCCAGATCGGTTAAGCAACAGCATTTTGCAAACGGTTAAGCATTACAAAGAAAGTCAAGAAAAAGCAAAGAAAGCTGAGGCTAATCTACTCGCCCTCCAAGAGGCATGTAAATTTGTGGTGGAACACATGGCGCCGAAGGCCGATGCGCCGGAAATGCTTGCACATCATGTCATGCTATCGGAGGATCCAGCGCCGGCTGCCGAGTTGCCAAAGACTGATTTGTAGTCTTTTATAGAGGGATGCGATTCTTTCTCGTGTCTTTCTTTATTGCCTGGCCTATATTGGCCGGGCTGCAAGCTGTCTATGACAAAACCTATTCTTTTGAAGCCAATTTTAAGCAAACTTATTGGAACAAGCTGTTTGATAGAACAGACCACAGCGAAGGCAGGCTGAGTTATCAAAAGCCCGGCAAAATGCGCTGGGATTATTTAAAGCCCAACCAAAAATCGTTTATCTTAAACAAAAACACACTGTGGATGGTTGAGCCCGAAGAAAAAGTCGCCACCATCAATCGCTGCTTTCAAGCAGATGCTCTAACGGCGTCATTGGTATTTTTGGGCGGCAAAGGCAAATTAGCCGAGCAGTTCAAGATCGAGACTAAGCCTGGCCATCAACTGGTTCTAACACCCAAAGTCAAAAATCCGGTTTTCGAGCAGCTGATTTTGGGGGTGGACCCTAAAACCAGTCGGGTGATTCAGAGCACGTTGATTGACGCCGATGGCAATAAAAATGAGTTTAAATTTGAAAATAGCCGATTCAACCCAAAAATAGCACCCGGCAAGTTTAGTTACACGGTTCCAAAGGGGACAGAACTGCTAGATATGCCCGGTAGTTGCGGCGCGAAGTAAAACCAATACAGCCCCTTCGCCTCCCAGACGGGTGGGGGCGTCTTGTACTTGGGCCACCAGATCGCTGTTGCCTAAAAAGCCTCTCACTTCATAGCGCAATACCCCGCTGCCTTTGCCGTGAATGATCAAGACACGTCTTTTTTGAAGCTCCAAGCAGCTTAATAAAAAGACTTTGACGCGCGCAATTGCCCTATCAGCCGTCATGCCATGTAAATCTAAACTGGCCTCGTAATCTTTCTGAATGCGTTTTTTAGATCTCCGACGTTTGGAGATGGGTTCTGGTTTATAGGCAATCAGAGAGGGGTCGTTGACCGCTTTTAAAAATAACTCTCGATCTTCTAAATCAGCCATTTGAACCGATTGCCATAAGATAGGGCCAAACCAAATACAGCGCCGACACCATAGGTCCAAGGGTTATCCATGCGTTCACCAATCGTGAGATTGGTCATGGCTGAAGCGCTGAAACCGGCAATAATTGGCACGCTGATGCTGGCATCGGTGAGCCAAACAATGCCCATACGGCCTCTGTCGGGGTTGTCTACAATTGGAAAAAGTTTTCTGAAATTGGATTCGATTTTAAATCCGAAATACCGCCAATTGTAGCGATAGGCACCGCCGAGTTCAAAACCAGCCCCGAAAGACTGGTTGGGCGTGTCTCGACTAAAATCATAACCTAGCAACGCACCGATGCGAAAGAGCTCATAGCCCAAGCGAGGCTTTCTCGAGACTCCTAAAAATAGTCTCATGTCGTGTACACGACGAGGCCAGTATTGTTCGGGCAAGCCCGTAAATAATGGATTGGGCCAAAGCTGTGTTTCGTAAGTGAGTCGGGTGAGCGGAGAGACATAGGCTTGAATGGGCAGCCGTGCCTCGGCTTCTAATTTGACCGAGTCTTTGCCGGGTCGAATCTTTTGGATTTCACCAGGGGTTCTTGCATTGGCATTGTCTTGGTTGGGTTGATAGTACTTGATGCTGCCTACCAAGCCGGTTTCAAATTTAGGCATCAGGTAATAGAGGCCTGCTTTCCCATAAAAAAGAACGTTCAGCAAATTCGGGTCCCAGAAGCGATTTTCGTCGAAAGAAGCGTTGGTATTTGTGTTCGCTTCCAGTTGCCAGTTAGACAGGTTGTTATTGACGGTGTTGAGCTTCAGACCAAAATCTAAGTCGCTGATATCGAATAATAAGACAGAACGTTCGGGACGTATTTCCAAGGGTGTTTTTTGCTCGATTCCATGACGGACCAACTCTGCCATGGACGGCGCTGATTTTAAGAGCTGATATCTGTCATCGAGCGAGTCAGAGCTTTTGTCTTCGCGTTTTCGCAATTCAGCTAAAAATTTATGTGCATCTTTGTTGCTTTCCAACAATGCTGTCTGGACGGAACTCGATGGATTGCTGGTCGAGGCAAAAAGGCTTTCGCGCGCAATAAAGTCGCTAATAGCCGCCAGAACTTTTTCACTGACGACTATTTTATAACTTTCTGACTCTGAAATTTCACGTTGGAGTGTATTGGTGACAATTACTGGCGGATCAAATTGGTCTTTCTGAATGGCTTTCAAAACTTGTTTGAGGTAATAGCCACCCAGATTAATTTCGATGCCTCGGCCTTGCGGGGCGATGAGATTTTCCGCCAAGGGCATGGGTAAACTGGAATCAATCGGCGTTGGAGAAATGCGCTTTTCAATCATCACCAATTCGGAATTGGGGTGGGCGTTGAGCAAAATATTGGAAAGCAGGGTTTCAAAATCGCTTTCTTTCCAATTTTTTTGAGACAGGGCGGGGGTGTAAAAAGACTCCTGAACGGCGGTCTCTCCGACAATCGGGTGCCGTTTGACCAAAATCCGTCGAATTTGGCCAGGAGCACTCGACCATACAGATACTTCAGTGACATCCGATGAAGAAATCCTGACCAGCGGCGCAACCGTTCTGACTCCAACAGCCTCATTGCCTTCTAAGTTTATATCGTCGCTGGCCGGTAGTGAGCCGCCGCGTACGGTTGATAGGGATAAAACCATGTCCAAGATCGGGTATTCAATGGCTTCGGCCGCAGAATCACGGTTTTCACTCAGGGCAATTACGAGGTCGTCTCCTTTAAACTTGATGCGTTCGATAGATTGTCGAGTGGTCAATAATTTGAGATCTTGGCCTAAAAAACCCGAGGCCAGCTCAGAGATTTCTCCAATCGCCAAAAATCGCACTTCGCTTTTTCCAATCCGGATGCGTCGAGAAGTTGGCGGTGCGTTTTCTCCGGTGAGAGCACCAATGTAGGGGGTTTGGTCAGGTATTTCAGAAAGCATATTTAGATCATAGCGCCCTAAAGCCAGCGCCGCTGGATTTCTAGCTTGGAGCAGCTGGCTCATTTCGATGGCTGTAGCAAGACTTTCGCGATCGCTGCCAGTGAGTGCGTTGCCGAGATCAACATAACGGGTGGGTATACTGGTGTCTGTTTTTAATAGCTGGTCTACCAACTTAAAAGTCTTTTGAGTGGACCCGAAGTCACGTGGAAAAAAATAGTATTCCTGCCCCGCTGGATCAACGGCAAAAACGGCGTTCACTTTTCCAATTTCGTTTAGTTTTGAAGCCCAATAGACACCGGTTTGCTCAGTAGAGACGTCCACTGCGTAGAGGGTGTGAGAATCCATGGTAACGGTTTCGTAAACTACTTTTCTAGAGACTCCGCCAAGTTCGCGCCGAAGAGAGTCTTCTGCAAAATCAATCAAGTTACTCGAATTTATCTTGAAGTCAAATAATTGCGAGGCGTCGATGGCATTGATGCTTTTTTTAGGGGCTGATGGGACCGCTTGAATCAGCTTATTAAGGTCTATGGGGTGGTCAGAAAAATAAATCGTATTCTTTGCAGCGTATGCTTCGAACTGAGCATTCTTGATTTGAATCGGGCTCGTGCTGCCCAGTCGAAACAGCGGAGAGGCATAAAAAGCCTCGTGGCCAGTGTGAATACCCTGCAGCCCCCCTGTGACAATCAGTCGAAAATCAGGAGCTGGCTCGGCATGAACCAGCGAACTAAAAACAGAAAATAAAATACTAAGATAAATTAATTTTTTCACCTGGCTCTTTACCTATGGCACGTTTGCGGCTGAGTCTAATCTTGCCTTCTCGGTCAATGCTCAAAACGACAACGTTTACTTCATCGCCTTCTTGCAACACATCGCTGACTTGGTTGACGCGTGTATCAGCTAGTTCGGACACATGAACCAAGCCTTCAGTGCCAGGGAAGAGTTCGACGAAAGCACCGAAATCCATCAAGCGTTTCACCAATCCACGGTAAACGACACCGATTTCAGCTTCTTTCGTAATATCTTCGATAATGCGCATGGCTTTTTTGAGGCTTTCAGAGCCTACAGCCGCAATGCGAACGACACCGTCATCCGTAATATCAACTTTGGCGCCCGTTCTAGCCACGATGTCTCGAATGACGCGACCACCAGGACCGATAATATCGCGAATCTTGTCCGGGTGGATTCGAATGGTTGTGATGCGAGGAGCGTATTCAGACAACTGAGCGCGTGCTTCAGACAAGCCTTTCTTCATTTCGCCCAAAATGTGCAAACGGCCAACGCGCGCTTGCTCCAAGGCTTGCATGAGGATTTCGCGCGATAGACCGTCGATCTTGATGTCCATCTGAATGGCCGTAACGCCAGAGTCCGTGCCACAGACTTTGAAGTCCATGTCACCTAAGTGGTCTTCATCGCCCAAGATATCGCTCAAGACAGCGACGCGGTTGCCTTCTTTAATCAATCCCATCGCAATGCCAGCCACTGGGGCTTTGAGCTTGATACCTGCATCCCACATGGCTAATGTTGCGCCACAAACTGAGGCCATTGACGAAGAACCATTAGATTCTGTAATTTCAGAGACAATTCGAATCGTATACGGAAAATCATCGCCCTGATCGGCCATTTTATCAACGGCGCGTTCTGCCAATGCACCGTGGCCGATCTCACGCCTGGAAGTGCCCCTGAGTGGCTTCGTTTCACCGACCGAAAATGGCGGGAAATTGTAGTGCAACATGAACTTGCGCGAAGACTCGCCCAAGAGCGTGTCCGTTCGTTGTTCATCTTCTTGGGTTCCAAGAGTGACACTCACAATGGCCTGGGTTTCACCTCGGGTAAACAGAGCAGAACCATGCGCTCTAGGCAAAACACCTGCTTCGGCACAAATGGGTCTGATTTGGTCATAACCACGCCCGTCGATCCTTTTTTTAGAATCCAAGACACCAAAGCGCATGAGGTTAGATTTGACATCGCCAAAATAATCTCCGGCGAGTGCCAGTTCTTCTTCAGAAAAGCCAGCAAGCGCTTTTTCTTTGGAATCAGCAATGGCCTGATAACGGTCTTGTTTTTCGACCATCTTGAGGGCTTTATCCAGGCCAGCTTCAAGTGCGGATTTTTTGACGCGTTCGAACAAATCAGCGTTTTGAGTAGGTGCATCAAAGCTTAATTTTTCAACACCCATGTGTTCGCGCATTTCGTGACAAGCCTGAATCACTTTTTGGCCTTCGGCGTGCGCAAAAAACAAAGCATCTACCAGGTCTGCTTCAGAGACCTGATCGGCTCCGCCTTCGACCATCACAATGGCGTCTTTGGAAGAAGCCACGAACATATCTATATCGCTTTTGGCCAAGGTTGACACTGTTGGGTTAGCTACCAATTGGCCGTCCACGCGGCCGACTCGAACGCCTGCAATGGGGCCTGAGTCTGTTGCAAATGGCAAGTTGCTGACATGCAATGCCATCGAAGCACCACATAAAGCCATGACATCTGTATCGTGTTCACCGTCGTGCGACATGACAGTTGCTATTACTTGGACTTCGTTGTGAAAGCCTTCAGGAAATAGGGGCCTAATCGAACGATCGATGATTCGAGCGTTTAATATCTCAGCGTCTCGAGGTTTGGTTTCGCGCTTGAAAAACCCGCCTGGGATTCGACCCGCTGCGTAGGCTTTTTCAATGTATTCGCAGGTGAGGGGAAAGAAATCGATGCCTTCTCTGGGTTTGGTGCTGGCACAAACTGTTACCAGTACGACAGAGTCGCCCCAGCGAACCCATACCGCGCCTGAGGCTTGTTTGGCAATTTTACCCATTTCAAAAGTCATGGGTGTGTCGCCAATCAAGGCGCTGGTCGTAAAATGTTTTTTGCTGTTGTGATCCATAAAATTATTTGCGCAATCCTAGGGCGCCAATCAACTTCTTATACCGAGTGTGGTCAAGTTGGCTTAAATATTTAATCAGCCGACGTCGCTGAGATACCATTTTCATGAGACCTCTTCGAGAATGATGGTCTTTCTCGTGGGTTTTAAAATGGTCAGTCAAGTGGTTGATTCGATCCGTCAGCAGCGCGGCTTGAACTTCCGGAGAACCCGTGTCAGACGCATGTTGAGCAAATTGAGAAACGATTTCTTGTTTGGGACGAAGAGTCATATTTTTTCACCTTGTGAAGACACCCTGGAAACAGCCAAAATGGCCATTATGACCGGGTCTTTTATAACCGCCGTTTATCCCAGGCTTATCGCATGCTGTCAAGACAGCGCCCGCAAAATCCTGTCTTTGATGCTTTCCCATTCTTTGCCCTCTGGTAATCTCTCGATCCAGAGGCTTTGGGTTTTCGAAGCTTCGAGCCTGTATAGCGCGGCAAAGAGTCCTTTGGCGTAGCCTTTTGGATTATTTGGCAATATTTCATACACCCGGCTTTCGAAATACCGGGGCGTGTGTACTAAGAAGGCTGTTCCCGGGGGGGCTCGCTCGAGTTCTTCTAGACTGGCCAGCTTAATTTCGGGGATTAGCGGCGCATAGTGTTTATCGAGTCGGCCGGGAGAACCCTGGATTTTCCCCGAAGTATCCCGGCCAATAGGATCAAGATTGAGAGCTCCCGGCCTTAAAACAACTGGCGGATTCTGGGAGATATCTATGACAGTGGATTCGAGGCCATATTCACAGGGCCCTGCATCCAAAACAGCGCTGATTTTGTCACCCAGGGTGAGCAGCACATGATCCGCCGTGGTGCTGCTGGGGCGCCCAGAAGCATTGGCGCTGGGAGCAACTACGGGTGCGTCGATCAATCTGAGTAATTCGAGCGCAACCGGGTGCGCTGGCACGCGCACGGCGACTTTATCTAAGCCACCAGTTGCTAGCATGGGTACATGCTTGGCTTTTGGGGCGACGAGGGTGAGCGGTCCGGGCCAATATTTTTGGGCCAGCTGCCAAAAAAGTTCAGGAGATTCTAAATCCAGGAGCTCAAGAGCTTTTTGAGCTGAGTGTACGTGCAAGATTAACGGGTTATAAGCAGGTCGATTTTTGGCTGCGAATACTTTTGAGATCGCTGCTTCGTCTAAGCCTAAAGCTCCAAGACCATAGACCGTTTCCGTCGGGAAAGCGACCAATTCGCCGGCACGAATTAATTCGGCCGTTTTCTGGATGTTGGTTTGGGTGGCAGGGAACCTTTGACAAAGCATGGCGCTTCATAGCACTCTTAGGCCGTGAACGGAATGATCCTTGCAGCTGGGCTGGGCGTGCGCCTGAGGCCCCTCACTCTTACCAAGCCCAAACCCTTGATTGAGCTCCATGGTAAGCCTCTTATCCAATACACGCTGGACTACATGGCTCAGGCCGGGGTCAAGAAAATCGCGATTAATACGCATTATTTAGCTGATCAAATTCCCCAAGTGTTGGGCGATCACTATAAAGGCATCCCTATCTCCTACCTATATGAACCTGAGATTTTGGGGACAGGTGGTGGCCTTAAAAACGCCTGCGAGCAAGTATTGGGTTTCGACGATCCGATATTTCTGATGAACAGCGATATTGCTGTTGATCTAGACCTGCCTGGTTTTTTGGCTGCACATGAAAAAGCCCAGCCAGCAGCGACGCTTTTATTAAAGACCGTTTCGAGACCTAAAGGTTTTGTGGAAATTGGAACTGATGCCGAGGGCTACGTGCGAGGAATGATCGGCCTTGTGCCCTATGCGGGACCTCAATTATTAGAGCGTCTATTTTGTGGCACACACGTGATTTCACCCGAGGCCTTGAGTCGGCTGCCTCAGCAAAAAAAATTTGGGATCATCGATGGCTTTTATGTGCCACTGCTCAAAGCCGGTTTGGAAATTCTAGGTGTCGAACAAGTCGGAGCGTATTTTGACCTCGGCACGCTGGCAAGTCTTCAGGAAGCAGAGAATTTTTTCAGTTGAATAAATAATTTTCCGTGCTAGGGGACCGGGCTATGACAAATACACAACGCATCAGCACCGAAGTAACCAATTTCTTAAACCAACCCAAAAAACTCCTGATCAACGGCGAGTGGATGGCCAGCCAATCAAACAAGAATTTTGGCGTCGAAAATCCCGCCAACGGGGACACGCTGGGTCAAGTGGCCCACGGAGAGGCGGCCGATATAGACAAAGCCGTTCGTGCTGCTCGCGAAGCATTTGACCACGGTCCGTGGACAAAAATGATGGTCGCCGAGCGTTCCAAGATGATTTGGAAATTGGCGGATTTGATGGAGCAACATGCGGAGCAATTCGCGCAGCTCGAGTCACTCGACAATGGTAAGCCCCTGGCTGTTGCTCGGGCTGCTGATGTGCCACTTGCTGTGGATATTTTTAGATACATGGCTGGTTGGTCGACGAAGATTCACGGCGAAACTTTTCCTGTGTCGGTCCCCTATACACCCGATACACGCTATTTAACTTACACCCTGAAAGAACCGGTCGGCGTTGTGGGGCAGATTATTCCCTGGAACTTTCCGTTGTTGATGGCGGCTTGGAAATTGGCACCGGCGCTCGCCAGTGGCTGCACAGTGGTTTTGAAACCTGCTGAGCAGACGCCACTGTCGGCTTTGCTATTGGGCGAACTGGTTCTAAAAGCCGGATTCCCCAAAGGCGTTGTTAATATTGTCACGGGCTTTGGAGACGCAGGCGCGGCATTGGTGCAGCATCCAATGGTCGATAAAGTGGCGTTTACGGGTTCTACAGAAGTGGGTCGCTTAATTTTGCAGGGTGCGGCCAGTAATCTGAAAAAAGTTTCGCTTGAATTGGGAGGTAAGTCACCCAATATTGTTTTTGCGGATGCCGATTTAGACGCCGCGATTGCCGGCGCAGCCAGTGCAATATTTTTCAACCATGGTCAGTGTTGCTGCGCAGGTTCGCGTTTGTTTGTCGAACACAGCGTGTTTGATCGGGTGGTTGACGGTGTATCGAAAATCGCCGAGGCCATCCAAATTGGAGATGGGTTTGACCCCGGTACCCAAATGGGGCCTTTGGTATCGCGAGAGCAGTTTGACAAAGTGTGTGGCTATATCCAATCTGGAGTCAAAGACGGCGCGCAGCTTAAAGCCGGCGGAAAAGCGTTGGAGCGTCCTGGCTATTTCGTCAGGCCAACCGTGATGACGGATACGGCGTCACACATGAAGGTGATTCAGGAAGAAATCTTTGGACCTGTGGTGGCCGCGATGCCATTTAAAAATACCGATGACGTAGTTAAAGAAGCCAATAACACGGACTATGGCCTCGCAGCTGGTATTTGGACGCGTGATTTGAGCAAAGCACACGCCATGAGCGCCAAGTTGCGCGTGGGAACAACCTGGGTGAACTGTTATAATATTTTCGACGCTGCGTTGCCTTTTGGGGGTTACAAGCAATCCGGTTGGGGCCGCGAGATGGGCAAACAAGCGATTGACTTGTACACCGAGACTAAGTCGGTCTGTTTGCCTTTATCCTAAAAAATAGGTTGCATGATACGATGGCTTATCGTATCATTGGACTATGAAGGTAACAGCGCTGATTCCCGATGATTTAGTCCAAGAAGTTAAAAGTCTGTCTCATGCAAAGACAACTACTGAAGCATTGGTGATTGTGATGACCGAGTGGCTTTCGTCCAAACGGTTGCGTACTTTAAACGAAAAAGTTCAGAAATCTCCATTGCAATTTCGGGATGATTTTTCAGCGGACAAAGTACGCGCGTTGAACAGGCAAACCACATGATTCTGGTGGATACATCTGTTTGGATTGACTTTTTTCGTGGCAGAGCTGCTGCCGCTCGGTTGAGTGATCTCATTGAGCAGCGAGAAATTGCGACCATCGGCTGTATTTTTGCTGAGCTCCTGCAAGGAGCTCGTAGTCAGGAAGAGGTTGAGACCCTGAGTAGTTACTGGGCCGATTTGCCAAGGCTAAATGAAGACTCAATTTGGTTTGAGGCAGGATTGCTTTCGTTTCAAAATAAATATTACACCAGAGGTGTCGGCTTGATCGACCTGGCGATCATAACAGCTGCGCGAAAAAATCAATGTCGAATTTGGACACTGGATAAGAAGCTTCAAAGCGTTTTAGAGTTGTCGGAAGTTTTTTAAAAAGCCTAGCCTCTTAGCTAAAGCCTCAGGCGTTCCGCGATATATTTTGCGAATATCGCCGACGTATCGACCACTTGGGCCTCATAGCCCAGTGCCTGATGGACGGTGCTTGTGTTCAAAGCCAACGGCAACTCAGTGCAGGCGAGCAACACGTGAGAAACAGGTGGGTTGGCAAGTTCCCGGATGACAGTGCTGAGTTTTTGCTGACCCACTTCAATTTGACCGGACTTAATCAGATCGATGGCTTCTTGAACCCGGGGTTGTTCATTTTCAGTGGGCGTAGCGACGTTCATGCCTAGGTTGCGCAGTGCTTTAGGGTAAAGCTCATGTTCGTAGGCACTGGTGGTGCCAAGCACCAAAATTCGGGCGGGTGCAGGGCTGCTTTGTCGCAATTGATTGGACACATAACTGACGCCGTCAAACATGCGGTTTCTAGAAAATAAATTAAATAATCCAAGCCGAATGTGTGCCGTGTTGCTTGCCAAGACAAACTCGTCGACCCCCGGTTGGCTCACGAAATTCCAAATATCGTGCAAATAGTCCAAGGCCCATAGATGGAGTGCCGCCAAAAAATTCCGAGGTGGATGTGGATTTGAATCGAGTTTGATCTCAACCGAGTGTGTCGGAGCTTTCCCGAAGTTAAATTCGGCTTCAATCTGTTTAATTAAACTTGCGTCGGCGAGGGGGCCTAGGCCCCCTAGAATGCCTATACTTTTTTCTGGCTGTGAATGGCTATTGCGCAGCGTCAGCAAAATTTGAGGCCGGTCTGACTCGTTTGGGAAGTGCTTGGCCAACTCCGTTTGCAACTCAGAATAATAAGCCCAGTTTGACAATGGCAAATGGAGCGTGAGGGTGTCTGAAGCGGGGGCGGTACTGCTGGCCAAATATCGACCAACGATGCGGGTACTCCAAGCTTGTGGGCTTTCTCCTGGAGCAGGCTGAATACTTCCAAAAATGCTGCTTGTACCCCGAGGACGCGGAGAACACAACGTGAGCTCGCTGTGATCAATGGCGGTCTGATGTTTGGCTGGGGATACGGCTGTGCCTAAAACAGCCACAGTCGGTGAAACAGGGATTTTTTCAGTTGCGGGTTGAACCAACATGACGAAACCTCGCAGTGTTTAGCGACGAGGCTGCGGATTTGGCCGTTTTGGAATGCTTTGACCTGTCCAGGAGTTTTTACTTCATGGTGAAGACAAATGTCTGGGCTATCTTATGGGTTCTATTAAGCTGTCTTTCTGTTCATGCTGCCAATCCTTCCAGCGCTGATATTACTCAGAATACTGAAAGCATATTGGCGCTGAAAGCAAGCATCGACAACATGACCCAGCAATTGGCTGGTATGACTGAATCGCTGACATCGGTGGTATCAGCGATTTCCAACAGCAATGGAATCGCGGAAAAAATCAATACCAATGTCGAAAGAATTATTCCGATGATTCCAGCAGTTTCAAACGTTGTGGGAGACACGGCAACGGAATTAGGGAGAGTGGCGGATAGAATTGGAAATGCAACGGAACTGCTTCAAAGCAAAACCAGCCTAGCAATTGTTGCTGAAACAGCCGGTGTGGGCGCGGGTGTCATTATTGGTGCTGCGTTTTTGGCCTGGACACTGTTTCACAATGTTCACAAGTGTCTACATAATCGCCAGAACTCGGGGCATAACGATCCAGTCGTTCCCACGGGCGCTTCGCCTGCATAGGGCTTAATTAACTACCACAAGCACTCTGCGACGTTACCCATAGGCATGGTTTACCGACGAGCGTTGTCCCCGCACAGACCACCTGTGACCGAAGTTGTTGGCATTGGGTGGCTGGCGTACAAGTCGTTCCACTCCAAAAACAGGAACCGTCTGAGGCAAAAGCAACCTGGCAGGCCAGCTGGTTGGTCAAATTGGAACATTGGAAATTCTGAGTTTTGACATAACAACCTAGGCTGTCAGCCCAACTGCATCGGGTTCCTAACTGAGACGTGGCGAGGCAAGAAGTTTGGCTGGTTGCTTGGTAGCAAAAGTCTGTGGCGACGCAAGCACCGGAACTACCTGTTTGGGAAATCCAGTAACAACCACTTCCCGAAATCGCTTGTTGGTTACAGATGGCTTGGTTAGAAATTTGTGAGCACTGTGTGATCGACGAGATACAAGTGCTAGATATGCTGTTCCAAATACAACTAGTGGTTGGACAGGTTGCTAGGGTGAGATTGGAGCTGCAAAAATTAGAAGGTTGATTCGAGTAGATGCAGCCAGAACCCAACCAAGAACAGGTTGTGCCAGACAACGAGGTTGCCAAACAGGAGTTTCCGGTCGATGTTTGGGAGCAGGTGCTGGCTTGGACGCAATATAAACCGGCCCAGAAGCAGCCCACACCATTAAGTGTTTGGAGCGAGCACAATACAGGATCTGTCACGTCAGAACATTGGCTGGGTGCTTCGGTGCAAATGCTTCCTGTCCAAGTACACGTCGCTGGGCAAAGATTAAATGTTGTATAGAATCTGCAGCTATTGGCGTTATTGGTCGTGCTAACGCCGCTGCAGGCCGCAAGGGTTAGAAGAACCAGTAGGACCAGTAATTTCACGCAGTTGTTCATGTGGGTAGCTTACCATGTAATCCAATTAAGATTTGTTCTATCTTTTCGGGGGTGCAGGCGTCATGCCAAACACCCTCCGGGTAGACAACCATGATGGGGCCATTTTTGCAGACTTGCAGACAATTGGCTTTGGTTCGGCGTACTTGATCACCCAGGCCAAGCTCTGCAATGCGACGTTTTAAGTACTCCCAAGATTTGAGGCCTTCATCATGGTTACAGCACTTTGGCTTGGTTTGGTCCGAACATAGAAAGATGTGTTTTTGCATTTTGCTGAAATATCACAGAGAGTTTCTCACTTCTATCATCTCGGGGAGTGCGTTAATAGAGTGTCCGAGCAAGTTTATGGCACCACAGGATTCGACAAACGAACCCATGCAGTCTCCCTAAAATCGGGCAGATAGGGCTCAGCATTTCGCGCATTCGCATAGAGCTTATTTAGGTTTTCCCGGGTAACACCTCCATAAACACTCGTACACCACTCGAAATTTCCACGATAACGAAGTGTCAATGTTAACAAACTATCCGTCGTGAGTTCAACAACAAATGAAGTATATTTCGTGTCGAATGAGGCGTTTCTGAAAGTAACCGAGTTCCCAGGCCGCGGCCGAATTACTTCCTCCCAGTTGACAGCAAAAGTACTTTGAGCCGAAACCAATATAAGAGCCAGGATCACCCGTCTTATCATGCCACCTCCGCCTTTCTATTCACAACCACCGCAGGCCTTGACAATAATCCCATAGACTGAAAATCAAGCACCCATGCTCTCCGCCGAAGAAAAATCAGAAATCGACCACGAAATCACCAAATTTCCGGTTCGACGCTCGGCATGTCTAGAAGCTCTGGCTGTCGTTCAAAGGCACCGAGGCTGGGTCTCCGATGACACCCTCAAAGCCGTCGCCGACTATGTCGGCATGTCTGCCACTGAATTGGATGGCATCGCAACGTTTTATAACCTGATCTACCGAAAGCCCGTCGGCAAAAAAGTCGTTCGAATTTGTGACAGCGTGAGTTGTTTTATCATGGGGTATGACAAGATTAGATCCAAAATAGAACAAGAACTCGGCATTCAGCTCGGCCAAACAACACCAGACCAAGAATTCACACTCCTGCCAACACCCTGTCTTGGTACCTGTGACCATGCCCCAGCGCTCATGATCAATGACTCATTGCATCGGGACTTGAATGAAGATAACGTGGCCCAGATTTTGAGACATGAATAAGCCACTGACAGGACATATTCGCACCGACGGCGAAGCTATTTGGATCGATGACTATTTGAAGCTGGGCGGCTATCAAAGCCTGTCGGTTATTTCTAAAATGCTCCCGCAAGACGTCACCAAACTAATTAACGACTCCGGCCTCATGGGCCGAGGTGGCGCAGGCGTCAGCACTGGTTTTAAAATGGCCGCCGTACCGATGGGTGAAAAAGCCGCTACGCCCAAATACTTGATTTGCAACGCCGATGAAATGGAGCCTGGAACGTTCAAAGATCGTTGGCTGCTCGAAGGCAACCCACACCAACTGATCGAAGGCATGTTGGTATCAGCTTATGCCATCGAAGCCAGTGTGGCTTATATTTTTGTGCGCGGCGAGTACAAACTGGCCATCAAGCGCTTAGAACAGGCCGTGAAAGAGGCCTATTCGAAAGGATTTTTGGGACAGAGCCTTGACATGCATGTCCACCCCAGTGCAGGGCGCTATATCTGTGGCGAAGAGACAGCGCTCATGAATGCTCTCGAAGGCAAGCGCGCAACTCCCCGTTCCAAACCCCCATTTCCACCCGCAATTGGCGTGTGGGGCAAGCCAACACTGATTAATAACGTCGAGACACTCTGCAACCTGCCTCATATCTTAAACCACGGTATTGATTGGTACAAAGCACTTTCAAAGGGCGTCAATGCGGGAACTAAAATTTATGGCGTCAGTGGCCATGTTAAGAAGCCGGGCGCTTGGGAGCTCCCCATGGGAACCACCGCTCGTGAACTCCTGGAAGTCCATGCCGGTGGCATGAAAGATGGCTATGAATTTAAAGCTTTATTGCCCGGTGGAGCATCGACAGACTTTTGGCTTGAAGATAAACTCGACACGCCTATGGACTTCGCCTCGACGGCTAAAATCGGCACCCGCATGGGAACAGGTACGATGATTGTTCTCGATGACAAAACCTGCCCCATCGGAATGCTCTTGTCGCTGGAGAAATTTTTCAAGCAAGAATCCTGTGGCTGGTGCACCCCCTGCAGAGACGGCTTGTCTTGGGTGGCTGAGATATTAAGCGCTTTTGAGCGAGGCGATGGCCGAGAAGCTGATATTGCCCAACTGGAACGCCACGCCAGATTGCTCGGCCCGGGCAGCACGTTTTGCGCGCTCGCACCTGGTGCCGCCTCGCCACTTGCCACTGGCCTTAAGTATTTCAAAGACGAGTTTTTAAGACACATCCAAGAAAAAAGCTGCCCCTATGCCAACCATCTTCATCGATAACAAGCCCTATAACGTGCAACCAGGTCAAAACGTGTTACACGCGGCGGTTTCACATGGCTTAAATCTGCCTTATTTTTGTTGGCACCCAGCATTGGGCTCTGCCGGAGCCTGTCGACAATGTGCGGTTCAGCACTTCAAAGATGAGTCAGACACCCAAGGCCGTATGGTCATGTCCTGCATGACAGCGGCCACAGAGGGATCCCGCTTTTCAATCAACCACCCCACGGCCAAATCTTTTAGAGCCGATATTATCGAATGGATGATGACCAATCACCCGCATGATTGTCCCGTTTGCGATGAAGGCGGTGAGTGTCACCTTCAAGACATGACCGTCATGACCGGTCACAATAAACGCCGATATCGGTTCAAAAAAAGAACTTTTGAAAATCAAGATCTAGGCCCGCATATTAATCATGAGATGAACCGCTGTATCACGTGCTATCGCTGCGTGCGTTATTACAGAGACGTTGCCGGTGGTGAAGATTTGCACGCGTTTTCAGCCAGCAACAAAGTCTATTTTGGGCGCTTCGAAGATGGGCCATTAGACAGTGAATTCAGTGGCAACTTGGTCGAAGTCTGCCCAACCGGCGTTTTCACGGACAAAACTTTTAGAGCTTATTATAGTCGTAAATGGGATTTGCAAACTGCGCCGTCGATTTGCCAAAATTGCAGCCTGGGGTGCAATATCAGCCCCGGCGAGCGTTTGGGCACTCTTAGGCGTGTCCAAAACAGATTTCATCCTGAAATTAACGGCTACTTTTTGTGCGATAAAGGCCGCTTTGGACATCGATTTGTCAACGAGAAAAATCAAGTCAAGGTGGTCCATCCCATTGGCCCACTGATCAAAGAAGGCCTCATGATTGGCATTGGCAGCCCGCGGGCGTCGCTGGAAGCTAATTATGCGCTGCGCAAACTCGTCGGCGCCGATAATTTTTACGATGGTCATACCGAACTCGAACACAGACTGCTGTCTAAAATCATGGAGATTTTAAGTCAGCACCCTGAAACAGCCTCTCTTGAAGATGTTCGAAATGCTGACGCTGTGTTTATTTTAGGCGAAGATTTAACTCAGACCGCCCCGATGCTGGCGTTATCAATTCGGCAGAATTTATACAAACGCGCTCAAGATGGAGCAGGCACCCAAGGCATCCCCGATTGGAATGACCTGGCCATCCGAAATGCCC
Source organism: Myxococcales bacterium (assembly GCA_023248545.1). Classification (GTDB taxonomy): domain Bacteria; phylum Myxococcota; class UBA727; order UBA727; family JABDBI01; genus AER2-1. The sequence goes on from JAHFEF010000011.1 coordinate 21,978, forward strand.
AGCCTGAGTTACCCAAAGTAGTTTATTTGGCCCATGACATACCGACCAAACTGGATCCGCTGGTAACGCATAAGATCAGCACGGACTTGGAAAGCATTCAAGATTGGATTCCGGCGTTGAAAGCCGCCAAAAACCCCGTGATTATCGCCGGGACGAGCTTAGGCTCAGAGCCGCTCATTCGCATGAGCATCGAACTGCGCAAAATGGCGCCGCAGGCAAAGCTTTGTTATGTGCTGCCAGCAGCCAACAGCTTTGGGTTGATGTTGTTGAAACCAAAAAGTACGCCCCTCTTGACGCACAGAGGGGAGACGGCGATTGTACTGGAAAATAATCTACCCTTGAGCACACTCAGTCATTTGCATAATATCATCGCCATTGATTTTCTAGAAAGTGAAACAACTAAAAATGCCACGTTGGCACTTGGTTGTGGCAGCTTTGCCGAAACAACTGGCAGCATGGTGAACAACGAAGGCCGTGCACAGCGCTATTATTCTGTATTTGAACGTCGAGAACAGCGGCCGGAGAGCTGGCGTATTTTGAGAGATCTGGGGGATTTTAGCTGGCAGAATATCGATGAGCTTTGTGCTGAGTTTGCACAAGAATTTCCCATATTCGAACCCTTTCTGAAACAAGTTCACAACACCCAATTTAGAATCGACGGACAAAAAATCGCTAGGCAATCACCCGAATTCAGTGGCCGAACGTCGATGTATACGAATATCAGCCTGCATGAACAAGCGCCTTTGCAAGATCCAGATTCGCCACTGGCCTACTCCATGGAAGGCTACCACGGAGACATGCCGCCGGACTTGGCTTCTTCGTATTGGAGACCCGGGTGGAACTCCGTTTCGGCGTTTAACAGTCTTTCACATGCCACCAGTGGAGTTAAACTAAAGCCGTGACGCTATTTTTGATTCCAATTTGCATGCTCTTGGGACCCATTACGATCGCGTCGCTGTTGGTGTGGGGTGAACGACGGTTATTAGCACTGTTTCAAGAACGCCATGGGCCTAATCGAATTGGAATTCTTGGCCTCGGGCAACTGCCCGCCGATATTCTCAAAATGTTCTTCAAGCAAGATTGGATTCCGCCATTTGCAGACAAGTTTGTATTTGTACTCGCACCGGCGATTATTATGAGCACCAGCTTGCTCTCTTTCATGGTGATTCCAGCCGCACCTGGATTTGTCGTACTGGATTCTGAAATAGGCCTATTGATTTTCTTGGCCCTCTCTTCGTTGGGTGCCTATTCGGTTGTTTTGGCAGGCTGGTCGTCGAACAACAAGTATGCGCTCCTAGGAGGACTCAGAGCGGCTGGCCAAATGTTAGGCTACGAAGTTTTTATGGGGCTGAGTATTATGGGTGTCGCTGCCCGCGCAGGTTCTTTCAATCTCAGCAAAATAGTCGAATCACAAACTGGTTGTTGGAATATCCTGCCGCAAATACTGGGCTTCGTGATTTTTTATATTGCCGCGTTGGCTGAAACGCATCGAACGCCGTTTGACCTGGCTGAAGCCGAAAGTGAACTGGTCGCCGGGTTTCACGCCGAATACAGTGGCCTCAAATTTGGCATGTTTTTTGTGGGCGAATACGTCGGCGTAACGCTCATGTCTGCCATGATGACCGTTTTATTTTTGGGCGGGTGGCAGGGGCCGTTGTTGCCCCCTGTTGTTTGGTTCACAATTAAAACTTGCCTCTTAATTTGCAGCTTTGTTTTAGTTCGGGGAACTTTGCCGAGGCTACGCTATGACCAGCTGATCGTGATGGGTTGGAAATACCTATTGCCACTGGCTTTGTTTAATTTGCTCGTTACCGCCGGGGTTATTTTATGGTGAGCATTTTAAAAGGCCTGTGGCTCGTTTTTAAACATGCTTTTAACAAGCCTGTCACGGTACAATATCCAGAAGAAAAGCCCAAATTATCCCCTAGATATCGGGGCCGAATTATTTTAACACGGGACCCAGATGGTGCCGAGCGTTGCGTAGCCTGCTATCTGTGTTCGAGTGTTTGTCCTGTGGAGTGTATCTCGCTGCAAGCCACTGAAGATGAAACGGGTCGAAGATACCCCAAGACTTTTAGGATTAATTTTTCACGCTGCATTTATTGCGGCCTGTGCGAAGAGGCTTGCCCAACCACGGCGATTCAGCTAACGCCTGACTTCGAAATGGCTGAATATCGGCGCGAAAACATGGTGTATGAAAAAGAGCATTTACTCATATCTGGCCCCGGAAAATACCCAGGCTATAATTTTTACAAAGTAGCTGGGTTGTCTATCGGTGGCAAAGCCAAAGGCGAGGCCTTAAACGAGAATCCTCCTGTAGACCTCAGGAGCCTCATGCCATGAGTTTGTTTTATGTGGCCTCGACAATTGCAATCGTGGCGACTTTCATGGCCATGATTTCACGCCATGCTGTGCATGCTTTGTTGTATTTTGTACTATCTGCCCTGGCCTTAAGTTTGGTCATCTATGACCTGGGTGCACCCTTTGCGGCAGTATTAGAAGTGATTATTTATGCCGGCGCTATTATGGTGCTGTTTGTATTTGTGGTCATGCTGCTCAACCCAAGTCGGGATTTGAATCGGAAAAGCTTGCTGCTGCCGGGTTTGTTGGGTTTGGGATTGGTGGCGGAGCTTTGCTGGAAGAACCTCACCCCCGCCTTCGCCAAGGCTTCGGCGGGCACGCCCATTATGATCGCATTGTTCCAAGAATATGGGACGCTGGTTGAATTGGTGTCGTTCTTATTACTGGCTGGCCTGCTGGCAGCCTATCGCATAGGTAAAAAATGAACGAAATATTAGTGGTATCCAGTATTTTGTTTGGTTTGGGTGCGTTTGGCGTTGTGCTGAGGCGCAATTTGTTATTTATCTTGCTGGGCATCGAAGTTATGTTGAACGCCGCTGCGTTTGCATTCGTGGGCATTGCTTGCAAGCTGGGCCAGGTCGATGGCCAGGTCATGTTTTTGCTGATTGCATCGGTTGCGGCTGCTGAAATAGGCATTGGTTTGGCGCTCTTAATGGCATATGACCGGATTTTTAAGACGATCGATTTAGGTTAACCTATGCAATTGGCCATCATACCCGCGCTCCCAATTATTGTTTCAGCCCTGCTGGCGCTGTTTGGCGATCGGTTTTCGAAAAAGCTTGCGTCGTGGCTGGGCGTTCTGGGAATTGGCTTGTCTTTTGTGGCGGCGCTTGGGGTCGTCCTGTTTCTATTTACGGGTTCTAAAGACTTTCAAGCCTATCGTGAAATCTTATGGACCTGGATTCCGTTTTATTCGTCTGAACTAGACACAGCGACGATTCAAATGGCATTTTATTTGGATGCCTTGTCAGCCGTGATGCTCATGGTCGTGACTTTTATCTCTAGTTTAATCGCCATTTTTTCGGTGGCATTTATGGAAGACGACGCTGAAGTCAGCTGGTTTTTCGCCTGCATGAACTTGTTTGTAGGCATGATGCTGATTTTGGTCTTGGCAGATAATTTTCTGGTCTTATTTTTGGGCTGGGAAGGCGTTGGGCTCACCAGTTATTTATTAATCGGATTTTGGCGCAATGATATTTTAAATGGCCGTGCGGCTACCAAGGCGTTTATTACAACACGAATTGGCGACGTGTGTTTGCTATTTGGGATTTTCTTGGTATTTTCGAGTTTTGGCACGCTGAATATTCAAGAAGTTTTGGATCTGGCCGACGCCAATTGGCCTGTTGGTTCACTGATTGCGACGCTAACAGCTTTATGTTTTCTCGGTGGAGCCGTGGGTAAATCGGCTCAGCTGCCCCTGCAAACTTGGTTGGCTGACGCCATGCGTGGACCGACGCCGGTCAGTGCGCTGATTCACGCGGCTACGATGGTGACTGCGGGTGTGTATTTGATCGCTCGTGTCGGAACCATTTTTGCGCTGTCTCCCATCGCTTCTGCAGCAGTCATGTGGGTTGGGGCAGCAACTCTCGTGATGGCCGGTATTGCAGCATTGCTGCAAAATGATTTAAAACGCATCCTAGCTTACTCGACGATGAGTCAGTTGGGTTACATGTTCTTAGCTCTGGGTGCGGGGGCTTATTCAGCCGCAATTTTTCACTTAGCCACACATGCTTGTTTTAAAGCGCTGTTATTTTTAGGTGCCGGCGTGATTGGGTACTTATTTCACCATGAGTATAGCCTCACTAAAATCAGCAATCTGCGTTATCAGTTCCCGTTGATATTCTGGGTGTTTTTAATTGGATTGGGATCTTTGACGGCGTTGCCATTGATAACAGCCGGATTTTACAGCAAAGAATTAATTTTATCTGAGGTGTTTTTGTCGAAACAGGGCGGCCTATTGCCCTGGGCCATCGGAGCGTTTGGTGCGTTGTTGACGGGGGCCTATTCAGGAAGATTATTTTGGTTGTTGTTCGCGCCTTCTGGCCTGTCCGCCGTAGCCTCAGCGAAGGCGGAAGAGGGAAGAAGCATAGGCAGGTGTATGGGATTGCCATTGTCTATCTTGGCCATCCTGTCGCTCACAACCGGGTTTTTACCAATTGCCAGCTTTGCAAATCGCACTGTCTTGGCACCGGTCTTAACTTCCGAAAATCATATTTGGAAGCTCGAAATAATCGCCACAGTACTTGGAATCCTTGGAATCTTGATTGGCACACGCGTCAAAATCTGGAAAACCATGCCTCAGTTCGACGCTCTATACGAGGGCATTTTTACAAAACCCTACAGCACGATCTCGCTGTTTATGCGAGCTGACCCCATTCGCGCGGTTTATAGGCTGTTTGTTTTATTGGCTGGTTTTTTCCAGTATCTGCTTGCCAGGCTCCAGACAGGTCATCTGTCACACTATGTCACCGCGCTGGTCATCGCTGTCATATTGATTTTAGGCTATAGGATGTTTTCATGATATTGCTGCTGTTGCTGATAATCCCCCTGCTGGGCGGCGTGTTGGGCCTACTTTGGCAGCGCAGAGCGAGCTCACTCTCAGCTTTCAGCATTGCGAGCGTGTTCGCACTCACGCTGTATGCCTATTTCTGGGGTGAATCTCGGACCGGCCTTGAAGATTTTTGGCTGTTAGAGTTTAAGGCGGATTGGTTTTACTTAGGACTCGATGGTCTGTCTTTTGTGCTGTTGCTTACCTCTGAAATTATGGCCGGGCTGGCGCTGGTACTCAGCTTCGATAAACCCAAGGAGCAGTTTTTCTTACTCACGACGGTGTCTGGCTTAATCGGATTGTTGCTGTCGATTGACTTGCTTTCTTTCTTTGTGTTCTGGGAGCTCATGCTGGTGCCCGTGTATTTTTGGGTGCTGCTTTATGGCAAGGAGCGAAAAATATTTGCAGCGCTGCAATTTATTATTTTTACGCAATTAAGTGGCCTTATTTTGCTGGCTTCTATCATTGCTTTGTTTAACTACACTGGCACACTCGATATTAATCAGCTGAGCGGCATCCAACTTCCAGCAGGGCCTGAATTCTGGATCGCGTCGGGGTTCACGCTGGCGTTTTTGATCAAGTTGCCGGCATTTCCATTGCACACATGGATGCCGAGCTTGTTTAGAGATGCACCGATTCCGGCCATCCTAGTTGGCCTACTCATTAAGACAGGTGCTTATGGTTTATTGCGTTTTGTGTTGCCCTTATTTCCACAAAGTGCGCAAGTGCTTGCTCCATTCATGATGTTTCTGGGAGGCATCGGCGTGATTTATGGTGCTGTATTGGCTTTCTCACAAAAAAATCCACGCAAAGTCCTCGCTTTCTCGACGTTGAGCCATGCCAGCCTCATGCTCATGGGTTTGTTTAGCAATAACTTGCTGGCGTTAAGTGGCGTGATTGTCCTGATACTTACACACGCACTGGCCAGCGCAGGGCTGTTTGTTGCGCTGGAAGCACACTTTGGGTTCAGTTTGTTTTTTGCCATGGCTCTGCTGGGGTTGCCCGGATTAGGTAACTTTGTCGGCGAGCTATTGTTGCTGTTTGGGCTTTTTCAACAGCATCCGTGGGCAGCAATGATTGGAGCGACGAGCTTGGTACTCGGAGCTGCTTATATGCTGAGATTAATCATCCAGCTCTATTATGGGTCTGCAACCACCAACAGCCTCAAGAAATCGCCCGTACTGGCCTGTACTGGGGTTGCCATGATTTTGCTTTGGATAGGCCTGTCTCCGGCGCCGTTGCTCGACCTTGTTGTTCCAACCTGGAAGGATGAAAACACAGAACCTAGCCAAGAGCCAGAGCCTGAACCGGGGCCTGGTGAAGAGCTTAGTTTGGAAGGAGCAGGCAACGCATGACGGCATTTGAATGGCTATTGGCCCCGATTGCACTGGGCATCACGGTTTTGCTCTTGCAGGCAGCTTTTGCTCGGTCCAACAGGGCATCGCTCGCGATCTCTGTCCTAAGTCTAGTCACCTCCTATTATTGGGGTCACAACTATTTTGATCAACTCATACTCATATCATCTGTCGCTGTTATTTTCTTCGCGTGTCTCAAAGAAGGATCCAGCGAAGAGTTTAAGATTTTGATCTTGCTCAGCACCTTGGGAGCTCTCACCTGTATTCACAGCGATAATTGGATGAATTTGTTTGTGGGCATCGAATTGCTCACACTCCCCATTTATGGGCTGATTGCTTGGGATGCGCATAATTCTAAGAATATTCAGGCTGCGATTAAATATTTGGTCTTGGCTGGTGGGTCGTCGGCTTTTTTGCTTTTAGGCATGGCATTTTTATACGCTGAGCCAGGCTCGATGGCGTTGCAACTTGGCAGTGCCAAAGGCTCTTTGTTGCTCTTTGTAGGCATTGGCTTTAAATTAAGCTTAGCGCCGTTTCACCTGTGGACTGGCGATGTCTATGAAGACGCGCCCTTGCCAGTTACCGGCTTTTTGGCAACGGTCTCCAAGATCGCGTTGGTGGGTGTTCTTGTCCATGTAAACCCCACCCAAGCGGTCACGCCTGTCCTGAGCGCCATGGCAATTCTTTCGATGATCGCTGGAAGTTTGTTGACTCTGCGGCAACAAAACATGAGCCGATTTTTAGGGTACTCGTCTATTGCTCACATGGGTTATATTTTGGTTGCGTGGTTGGTCGGTGGAAACATAGGTTTTTACCTAGCGGCTTACACCGTGACTCTCTTGCTCATATTCTGGATGCTGTCTTGGAACCCTGAAAGCAAAGCAGGTTCTCTCGGGCTGGTTTTTGGTTTTCTGTCGCTCATGGGCCTGCCTATTCTGCCTATTTTCTGGGGGAAATATCAAATTTTGCTCACCGCCTTTAGCAGCGAACACTGGTGGTTATTTGGCGTCTTTGTGTTTTCGAGTTTGATTGGCGTCTATGGTTATGCTCGCTTGATTGCGAGAGTTTGTTTGAGGAGTGTTCAGGCATGATGCGCGTTTTAGGCTTAGGCCTCGTGTTGATTTTTGGGTGTTCGAGCAAAAAAGAAGCTCCCGCATCAACCACCCCAAAGCCACAAATTACTCACTTCCAAGCTGTTTCAGTAGCTGGATTAACAGCCGAGCAGCAATCTGGCTTTGTGAAGTTGGTCAATGACGAAATTTGTCCCTGCAATTGCCCACAATCTTTTGCAGCTTGTCTAGACACCTGCAAACCCGCAACTCTTCTGGCGCGCTGGATCATTGAGCGCCTCAAAGAGGGTGTTCCTATGGAGCTCATGGCCCCTGCGCTGAGCCAAGAGATCAACTCAGGTTTTAGCTCCAATCCCCAAATCATTGATTTAGAAGGCTTCAGCTCAAAAGGCTCGGTCAAAGCTCCATTCACGGTGATCGAGTTTGCAGATTTCGAATGCGCTCATTGCAAAACAACAGCCCAGTCGCTGGATGCGTTTTTAAAAAAATATCCCAAAGAAATCAGATTGGTTTACAAACACTTTCCATTGGAAGCCCACCCCTTCGCCAAAGGCGCTGGTCTTGCTGCTGAAGCCGCCGGAATGCAAGGTAAATTCTGGCCCATGCATCAAGCGCTTTTTGAATCCAATACACCTCTGGACGGGCCCCAAATCATGGCTCTGGCCCAAAAAATCGGGCTCAATCCAGCCCGTTTTAAGCAAGATCTCAGCAATTCTAAAGTAATCGCTCGGGTAGAGCACAGCTTAAGAGAGGGCCAACTCCTTGGAATTACAGGAACTCCAGCCCTATTTTTCAATGGTCGGCCCTATTATTTGTCTACCGATATCAAGGGGTTAGAGCTGAGACTGGCCATGGAAAAAGCACGGGCACAGGCAACTTGTGATAAACTCTAATATGAGTGAACTATTTATTTTTATTACTTATTCTAGCAATGAGCTGTGGCGATATGAGCTTGCGCCGAAAATCAGGTTCACCCACTGAGCCACCTTCCGATTTAATACAAAAATTTGCTAATTTGGTCAACCATGCCATCCATTTGGACTATACGGGTGTTCTGGAGGACTTTACAGGCGGTGAGGCACTGCCCCAGTTTGATCCAGCCCATCTTACAAAACTCGATCATTTTGTGACCGAATTACGAGAAGATAGATCGACTCAGAACCATATTATTCTCTTGAAAAATGAGCTGCTTAAACTGGCATCGAGCGATATGAGCCTCTCGAGCACGAAGCAGGCAGAGTTTTTTGAAACCCTCGCCAACAATCCACAAGCCATCGCACTCTTGATCCACATTCGAAATGACCTCTATGGCCCCGATGGCCAATTGCTCAAAAAGATTCTTTTGGGGGCCGCCCATGAGCCTGTCAATCGAAAAGCTTTCTTAGCTGGCCAAGACTTGGGGAGCTGTATCAAAAAATATCCAGATACCAAAGACTGGTGGCACTGCGTCATCGCTGAACCCACACATGTCAAAACCCTCTTTTCGAGCGATGCCTACGGAACCCTGCTGCTTCGCTTCAGCCAAACTAAACTCAAACAACACCTGGATCAATTTTCAGAACTCACGGGCCAGGAAGGGCGCTTGGTGGAAAACGAGGTCATTTGGGCATCTTTGAGACTTATCTCTCTGGTCGATTACGCATCACTCAGGGGGTTCCACCAAACTGTCAAAAATCTGACTCCAGAAGACCTCAAACAAAATTTATTGACGCTCGCGAAATATCTCAAGGCTTCAGACAACGGAAAATTAGCCCAAATTGTTGCAGAGTTAGGACCCGACTTGAAAGCATTTGGTGAAGCTTTGATTAAATCCTATTCAGGAAAAACATTTGCAGAGTTAAACAGTGAAGATTTGCATCAAATGCTGGTGGATTTGAGCTTAGTTTTGTCCAAGTATGCTCCTCCGGAAACCGGCCCTGTCATACCCTTCGAAACCCAGACTCAGGTCGATCCACAGCGGGATATTTTCGACGAGATTCAGGATATTCAGCGACAAGCTACTCAAATCATTACAGAAACCCACATTCGCCGGCTCAGCGCTTTGATTGAAGAGCTCATGAAAGACCCTGCGAGTGAGGAAAATCTGATTCAAGTTAAAAACGCTTTTTTAGATGCTCCGCCTGAAATTCAACCTTGGTCAACCAACCGGTTGGAGCACCTCAATTCAAAAACCATTCGACTGCTCTTAAAAATCAGGGACAGCCTCTATGGGCCTGATGGGCAATTGCTCAAAGAAATTCTCTTAGGCGCTGCCAACAACCTAGATAACCGAGAGGTTTTTTTTGCGGGTCAAATCATGGGCGATTGCACCAAGCAATACCCCAAAGAAGAAGGCTGGTGGTTTCCCATGGGGCGCTGTGTCGTTCAACACCTGCATTCGGCTGTTAGCCTCTATTATTTTGCGGGTCACTATGGAACGCTGCTCATTAATTTCGCAGATACCCCACTCAAGCAACAGCTGGAAGAGTTTGCTAAGTTAACCGGACAAGACACGCGCCTAGACGCAGCCGAAGCCCGTTGGACTGCCGTCAAACTGATCAAGATCGTTGATTATGAATCGCTTGACTGGCTGCACGAATATCTCCAAGAGATTGATTATAAGACTCTTCAAGAACTCATCCGCACACTCGTCAGCTATTTAAAAGATTCCAAATCCGGAAAGATTCAAGCACTTTTATCTGAGTTTGGCCCCAGGCTTCAAAAAGAAGGCCTGGCTCTGTTTGAATCGTTCACTGGGCAATCCCTACGCAATCTAGATGCCCAAGGGCTCCATCAGCTGCTTGAAAAGCTGGATGCGTTCCTGCTGAATGAAGAATATGGGGCGATTACGTACCTCCGTTGACACCCCTGGCCGGCATTGTATAGTCGGCCTTGAATGAATTTAAATAGCGTATTATGCGGTTATTTATTATTGAGTTTTATTGGTTGCGGCTCTGCTCAACCAGAGCAACCTGAGAACCAGACTGCTCAATCATACTCAAAATCGCCCGATGCAACCAAACGTCAAAGAGTCAAAGAGCCAGAGTTTTTGGCGCTGATACGAGAATTCGCCCAGGAGCTTCGCGCCTCAGGGATAATAGGTTCGACGAACACGCTGGATGTCTGGGGTCTTATGGAAGACTTTCACGAGACGGCCATGCTGGTGTTGACCGAACAAAACGTTCATCGATTGGATGCTTTTATCACCGAGCTTTCCAACGATGAAGCTGGCCTGGAAAATATCATCGCTGTTAAAAATGCCTTTCTGGAACCTTCCAACGAAGGCACCTGCCTGTACCCTGCCGGACAGGCAGCTTTCCTAGAAAAACTAGCCACTCCAGAGGGTATCGAACTCATTTTGACGATTCGAGATGGACTGTATGGGTCTGATGGGCAGCTGCTGAAAGAAATCCTGTTATGGGCATCTCAGGACGAATTCAATAAATCTGACTTTTTAGCTGGTCAAATCCTTGGGAAATGCATCGATGAATATCTGGATACGTATGGCAATGAAACTCAGAATTGGTGGATATCACCGGAGCACCACTGCGCCAGCCAGCATCTAGCTGGTGTCTTCATGATCTCGCTCCGTGGTCAATCAACAAATCTAAGAAAATTGGGGGCCACCACGCTCAAACAGAATTTACGAAAATTAGCGAAGTTCATAGGTGAAGAGGGTGATCTCGATGACAAAGAGTTAACTTGGGCAATGCTCAAACTCATACCGGTTATGGACTATCAATCTCTTGATTTTTTACGTGATCTCGTAAAAAACCTGACAGCGAAGCAACTCCAAGACTATTTGTTAAAACTGGCCATATATTTGAGAGAACCAAGCCAGGAGAAATTTCAAATATTGCTTTCGAAATCAGAAGAAAACATCCACAGGCTCGTCCCAGAATTATTTGAATATTACACAAACATGTCCTTAAAAAATCTAGATAAAAACCAGCTTCGTGAGCTTCTAAGACAGCTTGGCTCCCATAAAAAATCCGCGCTCTTGTTTGTAGAACAAGCCACATACAGAGAGTAGAAAAATATGACCGTGAAATTAAAATATTATATAGCTCTTGTTGTTTTGTTGGCCGGTTGCGGTGATGCCAAGTTTAGCAAACTCGATAAGCCCACCAAAAGCGCTGAAGATTCTATCCTGGAAGGTGTCAAGAAGACAGCAGCCTCTGCTTACCAATGCAAAGAACAAAGACTCGCTTTGATTCATGAGAACGAAGGCTTGGTCAGAAGTTTGATCACACAATTTAAGAACACGTTGCCAAAAAACGACGGAAATGTGCCGAAAATAGATCTCAAGCCTTTGGCAGAACAATACTACGAACGTGCTCCAGATGCTGACTTGGTGGATGATATTTGCGGGATTTTAACCAGCCAGGGTTTTAAAACGGTCCTCCAAGAAACCGCTGAATTGATTGAACAAGTCGCCAATAACAACAATGTCATGGCCAACATCATGGGTATCCACAACTCATTAGGCAAAAAACCAGGTGACAAGATTGCCGAAATGGTTTCGATGCTTGCCGAAGATGCTTCCAAAAGAGACATGTTATTTGGCGTAGCCAAAACTGCGCTATGCGAGAGTGCTTCGAATGAGAATATTGTGGACGCTTTAATGTCCTACAGCGTTTTATTGGAACTGGGTCAAAACGCCCTGTTTCTGATAGGTAGCCCTGTCAAAAAGCACGCAAAATCGTTATACAACACGAAGATCGCCATACCGGAAAATCTCAAGAAATTCGTCATGTTGGCCCAGGGTATCGCGCCTAAACAAGATTTCTGTTCTATGGAAAACTTGGACGCTTATCAGAAGCATTTTCAGCTGGCCGCAACCTTGTTGAAAGCCCCAGAAAATCCTGAACAACCGAGACCCCTACGAACTCTGCTCAATACGACCATGAGATTGTATACCATGGCAGACACGAATGAGTGCAAAGGGTTATCCTATGATAGTATCCAACAAGAGGATCTTCAGGAAACGCTCTTCAGGCTCGCAAGAATCGTCAGAAAATCCTTACTCTAATGCAGCTATCTTCTGAAGTCGCTTCAGGTGCCTTGCTTCTTGCGATTCTTTCGCCTCCAAATAAGCCATCGCCAGATCTTTGGCCAGCTCGATCCCAATCACACGTGCCCCGAGTACCAAGACGTTCATGTGGTCATGTTCGACACCCTGGTGCGCCGAGTAAAAATCATGACACACAGCCGCCCGAATGCCCTTCTGTTTGTTCGCTGCAATGCTGGCTCCGACACCACTGCCGCAGAGCAAGATTCCCCGTTCAGCCTGTTTTCCAATAATTGCTTGGCCAATTTTTTCGGCGTAATCGGGGTAATCAACAGGCTCGGTGCTGTGCGTTCCGAGATCCAAAATTTCGTAACGATCTTGTAAGAACGCTTTGAGTGTTTCTTTGAGGTCAAACGCTGCGTGATCACACGCGAGTGCTATTTTTCTTAATTTGCTCATGAGCTGCCTCTCTAATATGTTCGGCCGTAAAACCAAAATGCTTTTGCAATACTCCATACGGGGCTGATTGCCCAAAATCATGCATGCCTATTACGGCGCCGTTCATGCCGACATAGCGTTCCCAGCCCAAGGTGCTTCCTGCTTCTACCGCGATGCGGGCATGAATAGCTGGCGGCAATATTGAGTCTTGATAAGCTTGTGTCTGCCGGGCAAATAACTCCCAAGAGGGCATGCTGATCACGCGGGCCGCAATGCCATCTTTCTTAAGTTGCTCGTAGGCTTCTAAACACAAATACACTTCGCTGCCGGTTCCGATAATTAAAACCTGCGGGTTACTGGAATCTGCTAAAATATATGCGCCTTGGGCCAGGCCTTTGGCAGCACCTAAATTAGACCGATTGAAGGTTGGCAAGTTTTGCCGGGTGAGCATCAAAGCAACAGGCCCTGATTCTTGCATCAAGACACGCCAAGCTTCTGTCACCTCGTTGGCATCGGCAGGTCTCAAAACAACCATGTGTGGGATTGCACGCATGGCCATGAGATGTTCTATGGGTTGATGCGTCGGGCCGTCTTCGCCCACCCCAATCGAATCGTGTGTGAAAATATAGACGGCATGCGTATGCATCAGTGCTGAGAGTCTCAGGCTGGGTTTTAAATAGTCAAAAAAAGTGAAGAACGTCGAGCCATAAGGCCGCATTTTTGATACGCTGAGGCCATTTAACACGGCGCCCATGGCATGTTCTCGAATTCCAAAATGTAAGTTTCGGGCACCCAGATTTCCGGCTTCCACAGAAGGTTCTTTGTCAATGAGCGTCTTGGTCGACGGTGCCAAATCAGCGGAGCCACCCAGTAACCAAGGAACTTTTTTGGCAATGGCGTTTAAGACTTTCGAAGATGCGACACGGCCGGCCATGCCCTTTAAGTCGGCTTCAAATACAGGAAGCTCGGCGTCCCAGCCTGCCGGTAGCTCGCCAGCTTGCATGTGCAACAGCTGTTTGGCGAGCTCGGGGTAAGCAGCCTGGTAGACTTTGAATTTGTCCTGCCAGGCATTGAACAAGCCCTGGCCACGGGCGCCGATGCCGGCTTTGAAATCTTCAAATACACCCTCGGGTACTAAAAATTGCGCATCTTCGGGCCAGCCATAGAATTTTTTAGCCAACTTAACTTCATCGGCGCCGAGGGGTTCGCCATGCGCTGACGCGGTGTCTTGCTTATTGGGGGCGCCGTAACCAATGTGACTGTCTAGAACGATCAAGCTCGGCTTTTTTTGTTGCTTGGCAGCGTTGAGCGCCTGCTCAATACCCATCAAATCATTGGCATCAGTAACATGCTGCACGAACCAGCCGTAGGCTTTGAATCTGTCGGCTGTATTTTCGCTGAAAGCCAAGTGGGTAGAGCCTTCGATTGTGATGTGATTGTTATCATAGATCCAGCACAAATTGGGCAGCTGTAAATGTCCAGCCAGCGAAGCGGCTTCGGAGCTGATGCCCTCCATCATGCAACCGTCGCCGCAAATGGCATACACACGGTAGTCAATAATCTCATGACCCGGCTTGTTAAAATGGTTGGCCTGCCACTGACTGGCGAGTGCGATTCCGACGCTGTTGGCCAAGCCTTGACCGAGTGGCCCTGTCGTGACTTCGACACCGGCCGTGTGACCATATTCCGGGTGTCCTGGGCACTTGCTGCCGAGCTGTCTGAAAGCTTTGATGTCGTCTAGAGTCACGCTGTTTTTGACTTGAGTTAAGTATAACAGGGCATAGAGCAGCATCGATGCATGGCCATTGGACAAAACAAACCTATCTCGATTGAACCAAGTTGGGTTCTGCGGATCAGTGCGCAAGATTTTTTGCCACAGTGTATAAGCCACTGGGGCGAGGGCCATGGGTGTGCCGGGGTGACCTGAATTGGCTTTCTGGACGGCGTCCATGGACAGAGTTCGAATCGTATTGATGCTTAAGTTCGTCATATAATGCTTCTCTTGGCTCGATAGTTTGCCTCATCATATTCGGTTTCTAATTTTACACAACGGATAGGTCCACGGACCAGAGAAAGATTTTTGAGCACGACTTTGCCATCTGAAAAAGACACGAGCTGCCCGTATTGCTTGGCCAACACAGCTTGAACTGAGGCGACGCCAAAAGCAAATCCCATGCGGCGATCATAAGCAACCGGCGCGCCACCCCGTTGCAAATGGCTTAAATTAACGGACCGGCATTCTAAGTTGCCCTGTTTGGCGATAGAATCTGCCAGATATTCTCCAATGCCGCCGAGCCTGATATGTCCAAACGCGTCTTTTTCTCGTCCAGCGAGATTTTCTTGTTGGCCTACCGCTTTGGCGCCTTCAGCGACCACAACAATGCTATATCGATTGCCCTGTTTCTTGCGTTCTTGCAGCAAACTCACCACGCGGTCAATTTCGAAGTCATATTCTGGGATTAAAATCACTTGGGCACCCGCCGCAATGCCGCCTTGTAACGCCAAGTGCCCAGCATGACGACCCATAACTTCCACGACGAATATTCTGGCGTGTGATTCGGCGGTGCTACGCAGTCTGTCAATGCTTTCCATGATGACATGCAGGGCGCTTTCGAACCCGAGCGTGTAGTCAGTACCGGGCAGATCAAAATCGATGGTTTTAGGGACGCCCATGACGGCCAGCTTTTCTTCATCGAATAATCGCGCTGCAACACCCAGCGTATCTTCACCGCCAATGGCAATCAGGGCTTCAAGCTTAAGCTTTTGCCAATTAGTTTTGAGTTGTTCAATACCGTGGTCGAGTTTGTACGGGTTGGTTCGGGAGGTGCCTAAAATAGTTCCCCCTTGGCGATCAATATGGCAAACCTGTTTTGAATCCAGTGAGATAGATTGTGGAGCTGGAGCACTGAGGCCTTTCCAGCCATCTTGAATACCCAAAACTTGATAGCCGAATTCTTCGGCCATTTGTGTGATGGCCTTGATGGCTGGGTTTAAACCTGGGCAGTCGCCGCCGCCGGTGAGAATTCCGACAAATTTTGTTTGCATGAGTGACTCCTAACATGCGACCAATAAGTTATGCCAGTGACTTTAGCCATTGATATCGGTGGAAGCGGTATCAAAATGATGAAAATTAATGAGCGCGATAAACCGGTTGGGGAACGCACCAAAAAAGCAACGCCAAGGCCAGCAACGCCGCTTGCTGTGGTCAAATGCATCAAATCGATGTTGCCTGAACAGGGCAAGTTTGATCGTGTGTCAGTTGGATTCCCAGGGGTCGTCCACGAGGGCGTGATCAAAACCGCGCCTAATTTAGACGGCGAATGGGCCGATTTTAACTTGCAAAAAGCCCTCACGAAAATTACCAAAAAGCCCACGCGTGTGGCCAATGACGCCGATATTCAAGGCTATGGGCTGGTCAGTGGCAAGGGCTTAGAGATGATAATTACCCTGGGAACGGGAATGGGCGCGGCGCTGTTTATCAACGGCCAACTGGTTCCAAATCTCGAGTTGGGCCATCATCCGTTTAAAGGCAAAAAGACTTACGAAGATTTGCTGGGCAAGAAAGGCCTGCAAAAAAATGGTGCCAAAAAATGGAATGCTCATCTTCATGAAGCGATCTCGCTCATGCGGCAGATCTTTAATTTTGACCGGCTTTATATTGGTGGCGGTAACGCCGAGAGAATTAGCTTTAAGCCAGGCCCAGATGTCATCCTGGCTCACAATATTGCTGGCTTATTAGGCGGCTTGAAGCTTTGGAGGTAGACGCAATTGATCTGCGCAGCCACTTTGCCGTAGAATCCCAATACGGGGGTTCTTGTGCGCAAACTCATACTGATTTTAGGCTTCCTGAGCATACCGGCCTATGCGACATTGGGCCAACATGTGAGTTCGATCGATGGCGATCGAAAATTTTTCAGTCACCCCCTCTATTCCGTTCATGAAATCTCGGACCCATACACGAATATTCGGGAATATGTGGCCAATGGGATTGTTTTTGCCGTGAGCTGGACGGGCCAAATACACCCAGATTTAGCACAGCTCTTCGGGACTTATTATCAGAATTACCACGAGGCTTTTCTGCGGACCAAAAGAATCAAGGGGCAACGCTCACATGGGCGTGTACAGGGCAAAGACCTCGTTGTTGAACAATGGGGGCATATGAGATGGATGCAAGGAATGGCTTACATACCCTCGTTGCTGCCCATTGGAATGACACCCAATGAAATTAAATAACTATTTGGCATCGATTTTGCTGATTTTGTTCCTTAATGCCTGCGGCGCTAATTCGTCTAAGACACCTGGTCCACCTGCACAGAAAGTCACCTGCCCAACGGGCGATAACGTCATGAAAGTGACAATCAATGGATCTCTTTGCGGAACCACCCAATACCCCAATGAACCGTGTACCAGCGTCACAGTCTGTTCAGCCACCGATCCATCGAACTGTCAAACCATTACAGATATACTGGTGGATACAGGAAGTTATGGGTTGAGGGTATTCAGAAGTGCTCTGACGGTGCCTGTCACTCCCTCAAAGGTAGGCACTCAAGACCTTTTCGAATGCGCCCAATTTGGTGATGGAACCAGCCTGTGGGGCCAAGTCGAAACCGCTTGGGTAAAACTCGGAAATGAACCGCCTGTGTCGACCCCAATTATGGTCATCGACCCCATTGCTCCTAGCACGAGTAATTGTCCAAAAGTTGGAACGGACCCAAAAACTTCGGGATTCCATGGCATTTTAGGAGTTGGGCTTTTCAAGCAGGATTGTGGCTCGGCTTGCTCACGAAGTAATAATTTCCCCAAGCAATATTTTGCGTGTACTGGCTCTAGTTGCTTAGCAACAGCCGTGAGTCTCACGTCACAAATCCAAAATCCTGTTGCTCTGCTCCCAAAGGACAATAACGGGGTTATTTTGCAGTTTCCATCCGTCGACTCTGGGGGTGCTAAATCAGTAGATGGCTGTTTAATCCTGGGCATTGGGGCCATTTCTTCGACGGCCACGGTCTACCCCGTCGACAACAATGGTAATATGACCACTGTTTTTGCTGCTTATAGCTCTAAATCGATGCATGGATATATCGACAGCGGATCGAATGGCTTGTACTTTCCAGCCCCTGCTGACGGAAGCTTGCCTGCATGCAAGAGCAATCTGTCACAGTTTTATTGCCCAGCAGCCATACAATTTCTCCAAGCTACCAATGCGGACACTTCAAGAAATGCCATCGCGGTACCCTTTCAAGTTGGGAATGCGGAGACTCTGAGTCAATCTGATAACATCGTATTCAGTAATTTTTGTGGTCAGGCTATTGTGACGTCCTCATCGGGCGCCTATTTCGACTGGGGACTCCCGTTTTTCTTGGGCAGAACCATCTATGTAGGCATTGAAGACACCACTTCAAGTTTAGGAACAGGCCCCTATTGGGCGTATTAGGAGATTGATGCTACACACGTAGTTTATGAAAACTACGCCGCTGTACCATCGTCATTTAGAACTGGGTGCACAGATGACCGAGTTTGCCGGTTATCAAATGCCCGTTCGATATACGGGCGACAAGCTCGAACATATGGCCGTTCGCCAAAAAGCAGGCATTTTTGATGTCAGCCACATGGGAGAAGTCTGGGTCACTGGCCCCCATGCTGAGCAAGCTATGTCACAGCTGAACACCCAAGACCCCAGTCGATTTGCGCCAGGGCAAGCTTATTACGGCCTGCTTTTAAATTCACAAGGTGGAATTATCGACGACGTGATTTCCTATAAATTTTCGCCGGAAAAATTCTTGATCTGCGTCAACGCTGCCAATCGCGAGAAAGATTTTAACTGGATCAAATCTCACTGCGATGCCGAAGTCGAAGATGCCAGTGACAGCTGGTGTCAAATAGCGATACAGGGACCAGAAGCTGTGGGCATTACGGCGCGTTATCTGGGCGATCAGGTATTGGCAATCAAGCGCTTTGGATTTGCACAAATCGGCGATATGATTGTCGCTCGAACAGGTTACACCGGTGAAGATGGCTTTGAAATTTTTGTACCCAATGCCCAAGCCGTGAAGCTCTGGGACGCGCTGGCCAGTCAGGCTACGCCATGTGGACTGGCAGCACGTGATACGCTGAGATTAGAAGCTGGCATGTGTTTGTATGGCCACGACATCAATGACCACACGAATCCTGTCGAAGCCGGTTTGGGGTGGTGCGCAAAAAATTGGAAAGCCCCGGGTGAAGTTCACCGACGTTTGGTGGGGCTCGTGATGCAAGGCCAGGGCATTGCACGACCAGACTATGAAGTCTGTAATCAGGTGGGCCAAAAAATCGGCCAGGTGACTTCTGGGACGAAAACGCCGTATTTAAACCAGGCCATTGCCATGGCTTATATCGACCGTCCCTATTGCGATGGGGCCTCAGAAGTGTACGTAAAGATTCGCGGCCGCCTGGAGCCTGCAAAGATAACTCAGTTGCCATTTTACCGGAGACCTCAATGATCTATTTTACCAAAGAGCACGAGTGGGCTTTCATCGAGGGCAATGTCGCCAAAATCGGCATCACAGATCATGCCCAACATAGTTTGGGTGATGTTGTCTATTTGGAACTTCCAGAACCTGGCAAAAAATTAGAGAAAGACAAGATTTTTGGTGTGGTCGAGAGCGTTAAAGCTGTGAGTGATTTGTTCTCACCCGTGTCTGGTTCGGTGCTCGAAACAAACCAGCAACTGGTTCAAAATCCAGAATGGGTCAACCAGGATGCCATGGGCAAGGCTTGGATGATTCAAGTTGAGATGGGGAACAAAGCGGAGCTCGGTAGCCTCATGACCCAGGAACAATACGAACACTATCTCAAACAGGAAGTGAAATAAATGCTGACACGTTGGATATTAAATTCCGCTGGTTTTTTAACCGCCATTTTGATTGTGCCGGGCATACATGTCATGAGCACGGACCGGTGGCATTTGGTTGGGATTGCGTTGGTGGCTGGATTTGCCAACACGGTAATGGGGCCGATTTTTAAGTTTTTCACGTTTCCGTTTATTTTTCTCACGTTAGGACTCTGGATTTGGATTGCGAACATGTTGCTCTTTTGGTTTGCCGGTTACGTGGGGCAGCAATTCGGTTTCGGCTTTACTTTGGATGGCTTTTGGGCGACTTTCTTTGGCGCGCTGATTGTCAGTGGCGTGAACCTGTTTTTTGGATTCTTGTTTAGGAGCATTCGCGAGTGAAGATCCAGAGTCATAACCCCGCCCGGAATTACGAGCCTGTCTATGAAGTCGACGGTGGTTTGGAACAGGTAGACAGGGCTGTGCTCGCCGCCGAAAAAGCATTGCCGGCGTGGCGAGCTCTGGATATGTCTGAACGTGTTGCAGCGCTTAAGTCTTTAGAAGCTGTTTTTAAAAAACACGAAGAAGACATGGCCAAAATAATTACGCTGGAGATGGGCAAAGTTTGGTCCGAGAGTTTATTCGAGGCCAAAAATTTGACTGGTCGAATCGAGTTGATTGCTCAAGAAGGCTTAAAGCGCATTGAAACAGAATTTCCAGCAGGTGTTCACGGCGAGACGCGATATCATTCACAGGGTGTCATGGCCGTGCTGGGGCCCTATAATTTCCCAGCGCACCTCATGAATTCGCATGTTATTCCAGCCTTGATGACCGGCAATACGGTTGTGGCAAAGCCCAGCGAGTTATGCCCGGGCGTGGGTCAGCTCTATGCGCAGTGTTTTGAAGAGGCTGGGTTTCCTGCCGGTGTGTTTAACTTGGTACAGGGTCGTGGTGACGTTGGAAAAGCTTTGGCCACACACCCAAAAGTTCGAGGCGTTTTATTCACAGGCAGTTACCCAACCGGTCGAGCTTTGGCCGAAGCGCTGTTGGACCAGCCTCATAAAATACTCGCTCTCGAAATGGGCGGAAAAAATATTGCAGTTGTTTTGGAGGATGCTGACTTATATCAAGCGTTGGTTGAGATGACACAAGGTGCCTTTCAGAGTGCAGGCCAGCGTTGCACGGCGACCAGCACGGTTTTGATGCACCGCGCAGTCGCAGACCAATTAATCCCAGCCTTGGTTCGCGCAGCCAGAGAGATTAGACCGGGTGATCCGATGGAACCCCTTACGGCCATGGGGCCACTGGCGAGCCAAGCAGCGTTGGAACGCTATTTGTCTTTGTTGGCTCAAGTTCGAGCGTTGCCGGGCTGCAAAGTATTACTCGATGCCGAAACACTGCCCGGTGGAGCATTTGTGACGCCGTCGATTTATCAAGTGGCCAATACACTCGACGCTGAGCTTTTCGGTCCGCATTTAGATATTCAAGTGATAGATAGTTTAGACGAGGCCATAGAGATTACCAATCAAAGTCCGTATGGGCTCTCCAATGCTATCTTTACGCAGAGCGAGGCCAAGTTTGAACGCTATTTCAGAGAAACCTATTCAGGGGTCTTAAACTGGAATCGCAGCACCAATGGCTTATCGGGGAAGGCACCTTTTGGAGGTGTCGGCAAAAGTGGCAATCATCGCCCGGCGGGT
Source organism: Myxococcales bacterium (assembly GCA_023248545.1). Lineage (GTDB taxonomy): Bacteria > Myxococcota > UBA727 > UBA727 > JABDBI01 > AER2-1. Next base: position 43,245 of record JAHFEF010000011.1, read on the forward strand.
ATCGACGCTGTTCGCAATGCGACTTATCCTGTGATGGTGCAGAGGCAGCCCTATGGTCATGTGGAGCCGCTTAAACCCCTGGCGCCGATTTTTGAACGAGAAAAAGCTTTTTTGTCACTGTCTTTTGAAGACCTGCTCAAAAAACACGAACAAGAATTCGCTGAACAGCGCTATCGCTATTTTGACCAAGTTCACGTGCCTAATCACGTGAAATTACCAGCATCTGAAGCCATGTTGGACAGACTCTATCGAGATGACTTAGTGCCCAGGGAGAAGAAAGAGCCGGTGGTCGATCTCAATGCTTCGCAAGGGCCTTATTTGGTTTCCATTGACGAAGAGCCACTGGTTTTATTTGATGCAGCGAGCCAGATTGCGTCGTTGGGTTTGGGCTTTAGCTCGGGCGTTTTTCAAAAGTCTCTCGATGAGGGTTTGTTTACAGAGGGTTTGTTGTCGAATGCGGCTGGGTCCGTAGACGCCTACAAGCAATTGCTACTTTCTCGAGCGGGGCCGGGCTTAAAGCACGTCACTTTTACCACCAGTGGTGCTGCTGCGAACGAGAAGGCTTTTGATCTGTGTCGCGTCAATGGACCCGGTGGAACACGGATTATTGCTTTTCAGGGTTCTTTTCATGGCCGAACCATGATGTCGTTGCATGCGACGTATAATCCAGAAAAACGCGCCGGATTTGAACTGCCAGGTTATGAAGCAACTTTCTTACAATTTGGTGAGTTGGATGGCATCCGAGAAGAGATTCAAAAAGGCAATGTCTGTTGTGTGATCGTCGAGCCTGTTCAATGTGAGGGCGGCGATAATTTTGCAGATCTAGAATTTTTTAGAGGTTTGCGCAAGATTACCCGCGAGCTCAGTGTTCCACTGATCTTTGACGAAGTGCAAACAGGTTTTGGGCTGTACGGACCGTTTTATTATCACACGGCATTTGGGCTCGAAGATGGCCCAGACTGTGTGACGCTCTCGAAAAAAGCACAGCTTGGGGTCGTATTGTCGGCGTGGGAAGATACGCGTCCTGAACAGCCGCACCAGATTCAAATTCAAAAAGGTTTGTTGCAGGCTGAAGCAATTTTGCACGCGCCTTACCAAGAGCTCGAACGTGAAACTCGAGAACGCCTAGAAAAACTACATGCGGCATTTCCAGAATTAGTGTTGAATCCCCGCAATGCTGGTTATGCGTTTGCGTTTGACATGCCGAGCCCGGTCTTGGCCAACAAGATTGTGAATCAGAGATTTCACCGAGGTTTTATGGTCTATATTGCAGGCACAAAAACACTGCGATTTAGGACCAATATAGATACGACGTCGAGAGAGCTGGCATTTTTATTTGATGCGTTGCATGCGGCTTTAAAAGGAGATCCGGCACCGAGCTTTTTGCAGACTTCTCACCGGGTGATGCCACTCATGGCTGGCGTTGTGATTGAACAATTAGATTCCAATAACTGGGCCCGATATGTGGGTGAAATCCAGCGATTGGAAGAAGCAGCCTATGAACCCAGCCGTCAAGATACGATGGAATTTTTACGAAGCTGGTTAGAGCAGCCTAAGTCGCTGGGCCTCATGATGGTCTACAAAGGTGAAATCATTGGGTTTACGGTGGGTGGGCCTTTGGAACATTCTGATAAAGATGGCCCCCTGCAAGATGCCATGCGTGGTTGTCAGAATACTTTTTATTCGACCGATATTGTGGTCGACGAAAAATTCAGAGGCAAAGGCCTCGGGTATCACTTAAAAGAGGCTCAAGTCAAAGCAGTCAAAGCGCTTGGGTATAGCTACATGACGGGTCGTAATCGCGTCGGATTTACGTCGGAAATGCAGAAGATTAACCGTGTTTTTGGGGCTTACACGGTGGGCATCTATGCAAACCAATATGGTGGACCTGGACAGGCTTTGTATTACCGGATTCCGTTATTAAGGCCGAAAATCCCCTGCCTACGCCAAGGCTTCGGCAGGCAGGCCCCTCACCTCCTCGACTGGTCCAATTCTATCCAAGCACCCCTGGGTGCCCACTCGCCAGAAATTCTCACCGACATTCAAAAGGGCGTTTTCACGTCGGCAGTCGGAACCAAACTCACGCTGTCCAATTGGGCCACACCAGACATGGTGCGCTACACAGAATTACTTCGATACCTGATGCCAAAATCTTGTAAGCATTTATATTTTACTTCTGGCCGTGACGAGATGGTCGATAAAGGCCTGCGCTGTTTGAAAGTCACCCGGCCACAAGCTGAAATCGCCATTGGGCTGAAAGGCCAGTATGTCGGCCACACGACGGCTGCTGCTCGAAGTCTGACAGACCCCAATTACTTTCAAAAGCCCTTTGGGTGGTTTGATTGGCCTTTGGTGGACAGCATTGAACAAATCGAAGCTGTGATTTCGAAATATTCGCCAGATAAGATTTTTGGCATTGTGGTCGAGTTAATTGGCGAAAAAACAGGGCGCGTTATCTCGCCGGAATTTTTAGACAAGCTGAACCCAATTCGAACGGCTACGAAAATCCCACTGATTTTTGTTGAGACAGCGTCAGGTCTTGGGCGAAATGGCGAAAGCTTATTTATGAGTGATAGCTTGGCTGTGCAGCCCAACATGGTTTGGTGGTACTCGGGGGCTCAGCTCGGCCATATATTTGTCGATGACGCGCATTATGTGGCGAAGCCACTCACGCTAATTTCAACCTGGGATGGCGATGAGATTTCGATGCGTCGAAATTACAGACATTTGGTAGTGGCGCGGGAAGCGCTTAACAACAAGACTGCTCAGTATTTCGAGAACGAGTGCCAGAAATTAGGCTGTGTTGGCAAAGGGTTCTGGCAAGTCTTGGATTTTAAACAGCCAGAAAAATTAGCTCAGGCAGGTTTGCTGCTAGGCCAGGGTTTCGATCATAAGCTCATTTTGAGCCCACCCGTGAATAGTTCACAAGAGCAGATTGACCAAGGGTTAGCAATATTAAGAAGGTGTTTGTCTCATGCTTAGTCCTGAAGTCGAAGATATTATTCAAGATTCGTTTCGCGAAGCACATGAACGGGGCCATGATTTGGCGACGGTTGAACACTTGGCTTTCGTGTTGCTGCAAGACGATGATATTCGGCATTTGTTGCTGACCTGCGGGGTGGATCTAGAGCAACTCAAGGCTCAGCTGGGGCATTATTTGGACACTGAGCTCGAAAAAATAGTGTTCGATGAAAACCATGCCAAAATAGAGGCCAGTTTGGGTTTCCAGCGTGTGATCGAACGCGCGACCTTGCAGGCTAAGTCGTCCGGTCGGGGCGAAGTTTGGCCCTCTCATGTTCTGGTATCTATTTTTGAAGAAAAAGAATCGCCGGCTTTGTATTTTCTAGGCAAAGCGGGTCTCAGTCGCTTGGAACTTGTTTCGAATATTAGCGATGATATCGACGACGATGACGAAGACTCTCTAGAAGGCGACCCGTTGGATGTCTTCACCCTTGATTTGACCGAGAAGGCCCGAAACAAAGAGTTGGATATTTTGGTGGGTCGCGAAGACGAACTCACGCGGGTGATTCATATTTTGCTCCGTCGACGCAAGAATAACCCCTTGTTGGTGGGTGAGGCCGGTGTGGGAAAGACAGCCATTGCAGAAGGCTTGGCTCAACGCATTGTGGATGGCCAAGTCCCGGAGGCGCTCAAAAACAGCTCAGTGTATGCCCTGGATATGGGTTTGCTGTTGGCTGGAACCAGATATCGAGGCGATTTTGAAAATAGATTCAAGGCCGTGATGCGTGCCCTTGAAAACGAGCCTGGGTCTATTTTGGTGATTGACGAGATTCATACCATGGTGGGCGCTGGTTCGAGTACCGGCGGTGGCCCGGATGCTTCGAACATGCTCAAGCCCATTTTGGCGGGTGGAAATATTCGCTGCATTGGGACAACGACGTACAAAGAATATCGCGGTTATTTTGAAAAAGACCGAGCACTGGTGAGGCGTTTCCAAAAAGTTGATATTGAAGAACCCAATGAAAAAGACTGCCTAACAATTTTGCAGGGCCTGAAGAACAAATACGAAGAGTTTCATCAAGTTAAAATCAGCCCAAAGGCGCTTTTAGCTGCTGTATCTCTTTCTGTCAGATATCTTCAAGACAAAAAGCTGCCTGACAAAGCCATAGATTTGATTGACGAGGCGTCTGCGGGCTTGAAGCTCAAGGGCAAAAAGAACGCAGTGGTTTCCGAGCGTGATATTGAAGAGACGGTTGCTCGCATGGCGCAAATCCCGCCGAAGCAAATTAGCCGCAATGACAAGACAGTCTTGTTGGATTTGGAAACCCAATTAGCTCAGGTGGTTTTTGGGCAAGATAAAGCCATTGCAGAAGTGGCGTCGGCGATTAAGCTTTCTCGGGCAGGCCTGCGTGAACCCGAAAAGCCCATGGGGTCGTTTTTATTTATGGGTCCCAGCGGTGTGGGCAAGACAGAGATTGGCAAGCAGTTGGCCAAAGCATTGGGAATTTCTTTTGTGCGCTTTGACATGAGCGAATACATGGAGCGTCATACGGTGAGTCGTTTGATTGGAGCACCGCCGGGTTATGTGGGTTTCGATCAGGGCGGTTTATTAACAGACGCGATTCATAAAACGCCACATGCTGTTTTGTTGCTTGACGAGATTGAGAAAGCACATCCCGATGTGTTTAACATGCTTTTGCAAGTCATGGATTATGGCAAACTCACGGATAACAATGGCCGCGCAACTGATTTTAGACATGTGATATTGATCATGACCAGCAACGTCGGTGCACAAGAACTCGCCCAGGCACGCATTGGATTTGGCGATAGCTCCAACTGGGGTGCTGATGAGAAAGCATTCAAGAGATTATTTACACCCGAGTTTAGAAATAGACTGGATGCCAAGATTTCATTTGAGCCTTTAAAGCCTGAAGCCATGGCACAGATCGTCCAGAAATTCTTGAAAGAGCTTGAATCTCAAGTAGCCGAGCAAAATATCAAACTGGAAATCTCAGAGGCAGCCAGAACTTATTTGAGTACCAAAGGCTACGACAAGGCTTTGGGAGCTAGGCCACTCAGCAGGCTGATCCAAAACGATATCAAGAAGCCATTGGCTGAGATTATCTTGAAGCTAGAGGATAAGGCTGAGAGGACGATTCGGATTGATTTGAATGGCTTGGGTAAGATTGAGATTAGATAGAGACAATGGACAAAAATACAATTTGACCATTTTTTCGTCTACCGCTAAATTAGTCAAATGAAGCCTTTGGAACATAAACGATATTTGACGGCTTACTTGCAGGAGCTGGCGTTGAACCGCGGGAAGATGGCTTTCCTGTCAGGGCCACGTCAGGCCGGGAAAACAACGCTTGCAAAGCATCTCCTCAAAACTCTTAGGCATGGGCACTATTATAACTGGGATGATATCGAGTTTAGAAGACTGTGGGCAAAATCGCCCAAGAAGACCATCCCTGTTTTGCCTGGCGAAACCCCACTGGTGATTTATGACGAAATCCATAAGGCAGCACGCTGGAAAGGGACCCTGAAGGGGATTTATGACACATTAGAAACACCGGCCCAGATTTTGGTGACAGGCAGTGCCCGTCTCAATGTTTACCGAAAAGGAGGAGACAGCCTGCTGGGTCGCTATCTGCATTTCCGTCTTCACCCGTTTAGTTTGGGCGAAATGGCTGGCAAGCTAGCGCCTGATCCAGAAATGGCGGTTCAAAATATTCTGAAGGCCAAATCGCAGGCAAAATCTGGTGATTTAGAGTCACTCATTCAGTTTGGAGGGTTTCCTGAGCCTCTTTTTGAGGGCCGAGAAGACTTGGCGTCTATTTGGCGCCGAGGTCGATTGGAAAAAATTGTGCGCGAAGACCTGAGAGACTTGAGCCGTCTCCCAGAACTCTCACAGGTTGAAATGTTGGTGGCGTTACTGGAAGAAAAGGCTGGTGGTGTCTTAAGTGTTGAGTCATTGCGCCAAGACTTAGATGTTGCTCATACCACCGTTCAACGCTGGCTGAACTATTTGAATCAGCTCTATTATTGTTATCAGATCAGACCCTACAGCCGATCTGTTCCGCGTTCGCTCAAAAAAGAAGGTAAACTTTATTTGTGGGATTGGTCTGAAATTGAAAATAACCCAGGGGCTAGGTTCGAGAATGTTATCGCTGGACATCTTTTGAAGGCCAGTCATTTTTGGACTGACATTGGCAAAGGTGTTTTTGATTTGTTCTACCTGAGAAATAGAGACAAAAACGAAATTGATTTTCTAATCACAAAGAATAAAAAGCCTTGGGTTGCCGTGGAAGTGAAGTCTCAGGATACTGCTTGGTCACCCTCGTTCCAAGTTTTTCGCAAACAGATTCATATTCCGCATTGCTTTCAAGTCGTCAAAGTCGCGCATCCGACAAAAGTCTGGCACGATGAGTTTGGGACATGTGCTATTCTAGACGCTAATCATTTTTTGACCCATTTACCCTAATGTGAAATCAAAAAAACGCCCGATGGTCACCGGCCGCGCACGGCGGGCCTTGAACTATTCATCCAGTCCTCCTATGCCCCAGGCATGGCCCTCACTCAATATTTCGTCGTGATTCTTCTTATTTCTGTTCCTGTGGGTGCACAAATTTCCGGAAGCTTTGAACTCGGGCGCACACTGAACGCGATGCACCTAAAACATCAATCGATCGAGCAAAACGCCATCAACCTGGGTAATCTTTGGCAGTCCTTTCTCTCGTTGGCCAGAACTTTCGGTGTTTTCCAAAAATCAACGCTCCCGATCGATTCGCAACTTGCAACCTCAGTGCCCAAAGATTTGAAACAACCCTCCGAGTCCTTAGACAGCGCTCATCAAAAGGCGATGCGACAACTCAGCGAGCTCAAAGAACTTGCCGCTGAGCGCCCGCTCACTCAAAGCGAGCGTGATGGGCTCGAGAGACTCAAACTCCGAGAATTTCTCGCTCCGGGTTGTGGCGTGGATGACAAAACAGCTGAGCTCCCAGAACAACAGCAGATTGAGAACTTTCCGGTCATATGGACTGCACCCGCTGGCGAACAAGAATCACCGAATTCACAGATTACACTCACGGGGGGGATTTATATTGCCGACGTCCTCGATGTAGTCCTCAAATTCCTTCCATTCAAGTTGGGACCGTTCATGAGTGTCATCCATGTATCGAGAGCGTGGCGCAGGCAAGCTGAACAAGTCCCCCATTGGTTTGGGACATTGATTTGTAAAGCTCAGTGCTGCCAAATCATCGTGCCGAGGCAAATAACGTCAGAAGGTAACATTCTTGGGCTGGAGATTATATTAACGTGGAGTTTAGAAAAAAGAATAAGGCTCATTTTTCCGTCTGGGTTCGATTGGTTCTCGATAATTCGAGCAAAATGCCTGTCAGTAGATGACAACTTTATCTCGCTCATCGCTCAACACTGCCAACACCTACAGTATCTCAGCGTATGTGGAAGTGTAGTCACAGACGCATCCATCTCGCTCATTGCTCAAAACTGCCCACGCCTACAGCACCTCGACGTATCTTACACCTGCGGTCAAGTTACAGACGCATCCATCTCGCTCATCGCTCAACATTGCCCAGGCTTACAGCGCCTCAATGTAAGTTGCACCCGCGGTCAAGTTACAGACGCATCCATCTCGCTCATCGCTCAACTCTGCCCAGACCTACAGCACCTCGACGTATCTTACACCTGCGGTCAAGTTACAGACGCATCCATCTCGCTCATCGCCAAACACTGCCCAGACCTACAGCACCTCGATGTATCTGACACCTACGGTAAAGTTACAGACGCATCCATCTCGCTCATTGCCAAACACTGCCCAGGCCTACAGCACCTCGACGTATCTTACACCCGCGGTAAAGTGACAGACGCATCCATCTCGCTCATCAAGCAATTGTGCCCAAAGGCCCGGTGTTCGCGGTCGACGTGGAATTGAAGTCTCAGGATACTGCTTGGTCACCCTCATTCCAAGTTTTTCGCGAACAAATTCATATTCCGTATTGCTTTCAAGTCGTCAAAGTCGCGCATCCGACAAAAGTCTGGCACGATGAGTTTGGGACATGTGCTATTCTAGACGCTAATCATTTTTTGACCCATTTACCCTAATGTGAAATCAAAAAAACGCCCGATGGTCACCGGCCGCGCACGGCGGGCCTTGAACTATTCATCCAGTCCTCCTATGCCCCAGGCATGGCCCTCACTCAATATTTCGTCGTGATTCTTCTTATTTCTGTTCCTGTGGGTGCACAAATTTCCGGAAGCTTTGAACTCGGGCGCACACTGAACGCGATGCACCTAAAACATCAATCGATCGAGCAAAACGCCATCAACCTGGGTAATCTTTGGCAGTCCTTTCTCTCGTTGGCCAGAACTTTCGGTGTTTTCCAAAAATCAACGCTCCCGATCGATTCGCAACTTGCAACCTCAGTGCCCAAAGATTTGAAACAACCCTCCGAGTCCTTAGACAGCGCTCATCAAAAGGCGATGCGACAACTCAGCGAGCTCAAAGAACTTGCCGCTGAGCGCCCGCTCACTCAAAGCGAGCGTGATGGGTTCGAGAGACTCAAACTCCAAGAATTTCTCGCTCCAGGTTGTATCGTGGATGACAGAACAGTTGAACTCCCAGAACAACAGCAGATTGAGAACTTTCCGGTCATATGGACTACACCTGCTGGCGAACAAGAATCACCGAATTCACAGATTACACTCACAGGGGAGATTTATATTGCCGACGTCCTCGATGCAGTCCTCGAATTCCTTCCATTCAAGTTGGGACCGTTCATGAGTGTCATCCATGTATCGAGAGCATGGCGTAGGCAAGCTGAACAAATCCAACATTGGTCTGGGATATTGACTCACGGAGTTGGGGGCCACCAATTCATCGTGCCGAGGCAAATAATTTCAGAAGGTGAGATTCTTGGGCTGGGGATCCATATGCCTTCGTGTTTTTGGAAAACCGCATGGTTCATTTCTCCGTTGGGGTTCGACTGGTCCTCGATAATTCTAGTAGTAGTAGAATTCCGGTTAGGAGCAGAGGACAACAAACTCTCTTGTATTGCTCAACACTGCCCAGGCCTGCAGCACCCCGATGTACCTATTACCGGAGGCAAAGTTACAGACGCATCCATCTCGTTCATCGCTCAGCACTGCCCAGGCCTACTGTACCTCGATGTATCTTGGACCGGAGGTCAAGTTACAGACGCGTCCATCTCACTCATCGCTCAACACTGCCCACACCTACAGTACCTCAATGTATCTTGGACCGACGGTAAAGTTACAGACGCATCCATCTCGCTCATCGCTCAACACTGCCCACACCTACAGCACATCGACGTATCTTGCACCGCGGGTAAAGTTACAGACGAATCCATCTCGCTCATCGCTCAACACTGCCAAGGCCTACGGCGCCTCGACGTATCTTGTACCAACGGTAAAGTTACAGACGCATCCATCTCGCTCATCAAGAAATTTTGCCCAAACGTGGTGGTGTATTGCGGAGCACCCTAGACGGGTCCATCGTGCCTATCTACCTGAAAGTACGCCACAAAAAGTGATGGACGGTCAGCTTAGGCAAAGAATTGACACGTGTATAGTCATGTGTCATACTCAATTCAGGAGTCAACCAGTATGCACACGGCTAATGCCCTTCGGATGCGCCAGAACATGGGTTCTGTGATTCAGGAGCTTCAGAAAACAGGCGAACCGATCCTGATTGAGAAGGGCCGTCTGCCAGTGGCTGTTCTCATTTCGTTGGCCGATTACAAAAAGCGCTTTGTGGACATCGAGGCCGATTCGGCCAGGCGCAAAATCATAGAGGAAATCAAAGCCAGTCAGATTCGCTTGCCGTCTGGTATGTCTTCTCTGAGCTTGATCCGGGATTTAAGACATGATTCGGGTAATTGATGCTTCAGTGGCCATCAAATGGTTTGTGCTGGAGCAGGGTCAAGAAGGCGCCTTCTCAATTTTGGAATCCATACAAAACTCGCCTAAGCATTATGCTGTTCCAGAACTTTTCTTTAACGAAATGCTCGCCGTTTTATGCCGAATCGAGAAGGACGTCAAGAAGGTCCAACGCCACCTTTATTTGCTGGAAAACTTAGGGTTTGAGCGAGTGGGCAATGGCTCCGAGTTGCTGGCGTTAGCGGCCCAATTGAGTATTGCTCATCACTTAACCGGATATGATGCAATCTATGCGGCAACAGCAAAATTGCTGGGCGGTATTTGGGTGACGGCGGATGCAAGAGCACATCAGCGCATTTCAAGTTTGGGCATTTCTTCATTGTCATGAAACCAAAAAAACGTCTAGATCTTGTGTTAGTGGAACGCGGCTTAGAAAACTCGCGCTCTCGGGCGCAGGCACGTATTCTGGCCGGGGATGTGATTGTCGGCGATCACAGAGTGGACAAAGCGGGGCATTTGGTGGGCGAATCAGACACGATTAGACTGAAAGATAATTCGCTGCCTTATGTTTCCCGCGGCGGGCTCAAACTCGAAGCAGCGCTCAAAGCTTGGCCCACCCAAGTCCAAGACAAAATTTGCATCGATATCGGTGCTTCGACCGGCGGCTTTACAGACGTGTTGCTGCAAAGTGGCGCGAAATCGGTGTATGCGGTCGACGTTGGCACCCACCAGCTCGCTTACTCATTGCGGCAGGATCCACGGGTTCGGGTGTTCGAACAGACCCATATTTTGAAAGTTCCTGTCGGCACGTTTGACCCTAAACCCAGCATTGCTGTGATGGATGTTAGCTTTATTTCGCTCGAGCGAGTCTTGCCGGCCGTTTTGAAGCATCTTGAACACCCAGCTACTATTTATACTTTGATTAAACCGCAATTTGAAGTCGGGCCTGGTTTTATAGAAAAGGGCGGGATTGTGAAAAACCAGGCCGCCAGAGAAGCTGCACGAGACAAAATTCTCAAGTTAGCCGAGGGCTTAGGGCTGAAAATTATTGGGCACCAAGAAAGCCCTATTCAGGGTACCGATGGGAATGTTGAATACCTAGCGTGTATGCAATCCACGTATTCTCCATGAGCATGGCCGATGTCATAGGCCCAACGCCACCAGGGACTGGCGTAATCGCGCGTGCAATAGACATGACGCCTTCGGTGTCTACATCGCCAATGAGCTTACCGTCGGGCAGTCTGTTAATCCCAATATCTAAGATCACAGCACCGGGTTTAATAAAATCGGGTTTAATCAAATGAGGTGAACCTGCAGCGACGACGAGTAGGTCCGCTTGCTGGGTAAAATTCTTAAGATTCCGTGTGTTTTTATGACACACTGTCACGGTTGCTTCGGAGTTCATGAGCAACTGAGCCATGGGTTTTCCCACAATATTGCTGCGACCAATGATCACCGCGTGCGTACCCAAAAGATCGAGGCCAGAGGCTTGGATTAAATCCAGGCAGCCTTTGGGGGTGCAGGGCACAAAGCGAGGCTTTCCAATTGACAGCAAGCCAATATTTTCCGGATGAAACCCATCGACATCTTTGACGGGACTAATAGCCTGAAGAATTTTTTCGGTAGAAATATGAGCAGGCAAGGGCAATTGGACCAGGATACCGTCAATTTGGGAGTCATGGTTTAGCTCATGGATTAATCTCAGAAGCTCTGGCTCAGAAATCTGCTTGTCTAGGGCATGGAGGACACTGCGAATGCCAATTTCTTGGGCACACTTGATCTTATTGCGAACATAAATTTCTGAAGCGTGGTTATCGCCTACACGAACCGCGCACAGCCCAGGAGCGCGTGCTGCCGAATGAATCTTCTCTTTGAGGCTGGCTAAAATTTGGCTCGCTCGTACTCGTCCGTCTAGAATTTTTGCGCTCATGATATCGATTTGCTTATCACATTGGTTAGAATGTCAACATGATCCCTTTGGCACCAGACTATATTCGTGAGTTAGAGCCCTATGTCGCTGGTAAAGCGATTCCCAATTTGATCAAGCTGGCATCGAACGAAAACCCATTTGGGCCATCGCCAAAAGCCTTAGAATATGCCCGCCGTGCATTGCCCGAAGGCCACCTGTACCCCGTGAACCATCGTCAAGATTTGAAAGAAAAAATAGTGGCTTTCCACCGTGAATTCGATCTGAAAACGGATCAAATTATTATTGGCAATGGGTCGACAGAACTCATCACGCTGCTGGTACGTACTTTGGTCGGTCCGGGTGAAGCCGTATTAAACGCCTGGCCCTCTTTTCTGATGTATCGGCTGGCGTGTCGTGCTCAGGGACGACAAGAGATCGACGTCGCTCTCACAGACTCTCTGGACTACGATTTGGAAACCATGGCTGCCAAAGCCAGTCAGGCCAAATTGGTATTCTTAGCAAACCCCAATAATCCCACCGGCAGGTATATCAACGCTCAAGCTTTAGAGCGCTTTTTGAATCAGATTCCCGAACATGTGGTGGTTGTATTAGACGAAGCTTATAGTGAGTTTGTTCGGCGTGAAAATTTTCCTAATGGGCTGGCATGGGTTCAAAAACGCCCCAGGACCGTTACTTTGAGAACTTTTTCCAAGGCTTATGGCTTGGCTGGGTTTAGGATTGCTTATGCAGCTTGTGATCCTGCGATTGCAGAACTGCTGCATCGGGTGAGAGATCCATTTAATGTGAACAGCATTGCCCAGGCGGCGGCTTTAGGGGCATTGGATGATCAAGAACATGTTCTTAAAAGCGCAGAATCCAATTGGAAAGAGCTAATTTTGCTAGAAAAGAGATTTTCGGAGCTGGGCATCAAATTCACAGAGAGTGCTGGAAATTTTATTCTGGCCCATTTTGAAAATGCGGAGCTAGTCTACAAAAAGCTGATAGATTTCGGGGTGATCGTTCGGCCGTTGGGCAATTATGACCTGCCTCATTCGATTAGAATCACAGTTGGGAGGCCAGAGCAGAACGAAGCCCTATTTACAGGCTTAAAAGCGCTTGTTAGTTAATCTAACCCTCATGAAATCATATCTATTTCTGCTTTTATTTGCAGTTTCGTGTGTAACGGTTCCAAAAATTCATGAAATCAAGACGATGTCTGAGGTCGAAAAATGGATCGTTCCTAATACACTTGTTTTGTTTGATTTAGATAATACGATTTTTGAAGCCACTGATCTGGTCGCTCATGCCAATTTTTTTAACGATATGTTGAAAAAGTACCCTGGACAGAGAGAAAAAACGCTCCAAAAAACTTGGGGTGCAATTAAAAAATCAGACGTGAAACTCATAGAGCCGATTACGCCTCAGGTGATTCGAGATTTGCAGAATCAGGGCGTTGCTGTGATGGCTTTGACTTCCCGGGATATGGAGCTCCTGGAACCCACCTTAAGACAGGTCAAATCAGTTGGAATTGATTTTTCAAAGAGTTGCCCCAAGGCAAGTTCGAGGTATATCCACGAAGGAATTTTATTCGCAGACGATGACTACCCCAAAGGTCCTGCTTTGTTGGCTTATCTGAAAAAGGCGAACTTCAGGCCCAGCCGCATTATTTTGGTGGATGATCTGAAAAGAAATCTAGACAGCGTGGGTCGAGCGGCAGGCGCCATTGGGCTTTACTACCCCCTGGTCGATAAAAAGCGTCACTTGGAGTGGGACGAAAAAGAAGCTGAACGTCGTTGGTTAGAACAGTAAAAGCGTGCTAACTATCAGACATGCCTAATTCGCGTGTCACGCTTGCTGTTTTTTTGATCCTATTGCTCTTTACGCTCTATTTGGTTGTAGACTTATTTTGGATCTTTGTGACGCCGATTGTCCTAGGCCTGGTTTTGGTGTCGATTTTTTACCCGTTGTATGCTCGCGTTTTGGATGGTTGCGGGGGCCGGAAATACTTGGCGGCAAGCCTGGTACTGCTCGTGATTATTTTATGCGTGAGCTTGCCATTTAGTTTTTTCTTGAGTCAGCTGTCCAAACAAGCATTTGAATTTTACCAGAGCAAGAATGTGAGTAATTTGCTGGGCGGATCTATCTCAGCTTTTTCAAGTCAACATCCGTTAATTGCGCAGATTCATGATCTGGCCGCTCAGTTTGGATTAGATATTTCAGCCGAAAAAATAGTTGAAAGCATCACGCAGCTCATGAGCTCTTTTGGATTGATGCTCTATGACCGGCTGAGCGAATTGGCTAGCAATGCCTTATTAATCGCCTTTAATTTTGTGATCACCATGCTGATCGTCTTTACGTTCTTTGTCAGCGGCAGCGAACTTAAAAAATATATTATGGAGATGTCGCCACTGCCTGAAGATGAAAAAGAATATCTGGTTCGGCAATTTAGCGAAATCAGCAAAGCCGTGTTCGTCAGCAACGGCCTCGTGGGACTTCTGGAAGGCATTTTAGGAGGCCTTGGGTTTTATTTTTTCGGTCTGGGTCCCGCTTTCTTCTGGGGCGTTGTAATCGGCCTATCAGCCTTTTTACCCGTAGTTGGCTCTTGGATTATTATTTTACCAGCAACAGTGATCTTATTCAGCGACGGGCATCCGATCTTGGCCTGGGTCTATCTCTCATACAATGCGCTTTATTTGGGTATTTGCGAGCTGGTAATAAAGCCTAGACTGATCGGTGGCAAAAGCCGGGTGCATGTTGTGCTCGTATTGCTGTCTGTATTAGGGGGCGTAAACTTGTTTGGCGTATTGGGGATTTTTTATGGTCCACTCGTCGTCACCATGTTCTTGACCCTGATAGAAATCTACAAACAGCACTATCGGCAATTAAGCGCCTAGAACGCGATTTGCGTGCCGACGTCTTGTTCAGAGTGCTTGGCTTTTGCGCGCTCTTTTTCAAGGGCTCTGACCTCAAGCTCAAGGCTTCTGAAGCGATAGAGTGTCTCTCCGGAATCTTCGTTCAGCTCTAACTCACCGCCGAGTTTAATCACTTCGCGCGTGAGTTCGTGTTGTGATGGTTTGACGCCGGCATTGTTTTCCCAGGCGCGCTCTAACACTGGCTCCTGGACTCCATGACCAGTGAGTTTGTTGAGCACCGTGAGCAACAGACCTTTGCGGCCATTTTCGCGGTTCACTTTGGCTTGCTCTCTTGGGCGCGTCGCCATTCGAATCAAGGGTAGCGCAAACAACACGGCCGAAAACCAAAATGGAATCCAGCCTAACACCACGGGTGCACCAAAATCGGGTGGCATCATGTGTGGCGGTACGCCTCTCAAAATCCAAGATAACTTTTCAATCGTCCAGCCATTTTGAATCGCCACGGTGCTCATGATGAAGTTAAAGCCATTTAAGCCGGCGATCAGCATATTGGAACCCACGGGGTTACCTGTCAGAGGCCCCAAGATTTTTTTCTTGAGCCAACCCGGTTCGCTGCGCATTGTAAAACTGGTCTGTGTGGTTTTTCGGAGCTCTGGGAAAGAATATGTAATTCCGCCGAACTCGGAGACTTTTACATCGCCATTGTATTCGAGCATGAGGGCGGCAATAAATGGGTCGGCCTGTTCACGCGTCATGCCTGTCACGCGCAGCACATCGAGTAACCCGATTCGGCCTTGCTGAGCACGAATCTCTTCTAAAACGCGCTTCTTATTTTCCAAGGGATCGACTGGCGCTTCTTCAGGTCCAAAGAAAAAGCGGTTCACTTTCTCATAAAAGGGTGTCTCCGAATTGCGCTGTCTGGGAGGTGCATAACGAGATGCATAATAGGGTGAGAACGGATGAAACGTCCAAAAGAGCGAGTCTAAGATTACCCGAAATAAAACGTCAAACATCAAGAAGCCGCCCAATGAGTTGCCACCCCGATCATCTCGGTCTGAGCTTTTGGCAAATGATAACGCGATCAAGATCGCCGCGAAAATTGCCACATAGCCAACCATCACGATGGTGATCCAGGCTCTGACCACAAACTTGGCGATGCCTAATGCGCCTTTTTTAAGTTTCTTGAAAAATAAATCTAAAGCTTCCTGAGTTTCCCACGGTTTTGAAAACCCGGTTGGGAACCTAAATAAGAGGTCACCCTTTTCAGTGGGAATCAACTCACCCCTGTATTCTGCCACCAGAGCGTATAAGCCTCGCTCTGTTTGCTCAAAAGACAGCCCGCTGGCCGTGGACGCATCGGCGATGGTAAAAGCGTTCTTGGGGGTTTTAATGGCCTTTTGTAAAACATCCATATTGACTTCCTACACTAGGCTTTTATGTTGAGAGCATCAAGTGGGGTCCTGTAACTCAGTTGGTAGAGTGCCACCCTTACAAGGTGGAGGTCGCAAGTTCGAGTCTTGCCGGGACCATCAATAAAAAAAGCCTTTCGGGAAATAAACCGAAAGGCTTTTTCGTTTTCTAACTATAGCTGGTCTTTGAAAGCACGAGCTGGTTTGAAACCAACGGTGCGGGAAGCTTTGATTTTGATTTCGCTGCCGGTACGTGGGTCACGGCCGGTGCGAGCTTTGCGGGAGCGGACAACAAAAGTACCAAAACCTGGGTAGGCGAATTTTTCATCTTTCTTAATGCTGTGTTGCATTGCATCAAACACGGCATCAATGATTTCAGCGCCTGTCTTCTTGGTAAGGCCACTTTGGTTCTTGCATACGAAATCGACGAGTTCTTGTTTTGTCATTGTTCATCCTTTTCATTTGTAAAAGCCCAATTCGGCTTTTGCTAAGACATTTGTTGTCTGATATGCGATCAAAGGTCAACTAAAATCATGAAATTTGGCAAAATTAAAGCACATTTCGGGGTAGAAGTCCTCGTCCAAGACCGCCTGGGGGCTGTGTCCCGGGTCAAGATCGGTCGAAAGTCAGGTCACGTTGTGGGCGATGAAGTCCAAATTATGGACGGCCGATTAACCCGGTTGGAACGCCATAATGAGTTAATTCGCAAAACACAATTTGGCGATCAAGTTTTGGCATCTAACTTGGATTACGTCGGTATTGTTGTCTCGATCATGCCTAAAACACCCGTGTATTTTGTCGATCAAGTGATCATCGCTTGTCGTGCGCAGCAGATTGAGCCGTTTATAATTGTCACCAAGTTAGATCTTCCCGGCTCCGAAGAATTCGCACAAAGTCTTCGCCAAGATTATTCTGGAAGCGTTCAAATAGTTATTGGGCTTCAGCAACTTCAAGCGTTTTTGAATCAGAAAGCACGATTTATTTTTGTCGGGGTTTCCGGGGCTGGAAAAAGCACGCTTATGAACCAACTGATCCCCGACGCAGGGCAAGCCACAGGCGATTTGAGTGAACACGGAAATACGGGCCGCCACACGACATCAGGTTCTGTTTTGTTCGATCTGCCATCGGGCGGTGAACTCATAGATAGTCCGGGCGTCCGAGATTTTGCTCCGGTCGATTTAAGTCCAGAACAAATCGCACACTATTTTCCAGGATTCGAAAAATTGGCTGAAACGCCCTGCAAATTCCGAGATTGCAAGCATTTACAAGAACCCGGGTGTTTGGTGCGCGAGCAAGCAGACCCTAGGCGTTATGCGCAGTACTTAAGTATTCGCGCATCTATTCAAGTCTAGCCCTTCTTTGTCCAACTTCGGCCAAAACCCCATTTAATCTAGCGGCAAGTTCTGTGTCGCGCGGGTCTGTGCTTATGCCTACGTTCACTGAAAATACAGTTCTGCCGCGACGATTAGGTCGTGCTTGTTCAATAATCTGCACCCCGTAACCAAGCCGGCTTAAGTTGAGATTAAATGCACGAACTATGCGCCGACGTGCTCCTATCTCGCCACCTGGAAAAACGTTCTGCAGGAATCCGATAGAAGTTTCCAAATCGGGTCTAGAATTGTATCGTTCTAGAGGCTCTTCCCCTTCTGTGTCAGCGTCTGCGAAATAGTCCAGATCTTCAGCCACAGCCATCGGTCTTGGAAGTGGCAAGGCCAAGCGGTACTTTCCAAGACTCAGTCCAGGATGACGAAGCAGCTGTAAAATAGAAAAACCAATTCGTCTCAAGATTCCATCTTCGGATAGCGCATCTCGTCCATCTCTCGCATTCTCGTGCTGTGGATTTAATTGGAACGCTTGGTTATAAAAACGGAGTGCTGATTCGCGATCGCCCAAACGTTCAGCTTCTAAGCCCTGAGCATATGCCTGATTGGCGGCAGTGCGCTGCTCTTCTGCCCCGGCAAGCAAGTTGAAGGAAAAAATCAAGAAACATATTTTGCAAATAGATCTCATGTTCTATTTCATCTCCTTGAGGCGCTTAGCCCTGATTTTGCTGACACGTTCTGCCTCTATAACTGCATATGTTACGAATGCAAATGTCATCAACGTGACACCACCGATTATCCATACATGCTCTTGAATAGCCCTTATGACAGCACTGGGCAACCCTACCAATGTGACCATTGAGTGATCAATCATTTGAAGTCCAGGGCCAATCTCACACTGGCCAGGGCCTCGAGTCACTGGGGTTATGTCATCAATTTTTGGCTTCCAAGCTTTCATCTCCGATTCGATATTTTCCTGAGTTTGGCTCGTGCATTTTCTAAAACCCTGGCCAACACAAACTAAGATAAAACCAGACTTTGCTAAATTTTTTGAAGGAACGATTTCACACTTTTCTTCCAGTTGTCCATTGCCGTCGAGTTTTCGATAAATTCGTGTTTGCCCATCAGTACAGGGAGATCCCGCTATACAGTAAGTTGAAACAAATAATAGACTCAGAAAAAATTTTAATTCAGAATTTCGCATTGAATATCGTCAAGATTAAACTCACTCCCACGGACCAATTGCCTGAGGTTTGTTTCTAAGAACGGCTCCTGTCGATCGACATCCAAGCAGACCTTTGTGACTTCTTCTGAACACTGCACGAGAACTCGATCACTGTCTAATTTGGGATCAGCCGGATTTTGACATGTTTCCAATGGTTTAATCCGGGGCAGAGGATTTTTATTGGCAGCCTGCAAGATTTTGATATTTAAAAATAGCTCCGATGGTTTTGTTTCATCGATCAAATCTCGAGCCCTGATTGCCTCACGTAAGGCATTAACACCCCGAAGTTGAAGCGCGCACAGGTCTAAGTGCAACGCAATGACTACAAAAAATAAAAACCTCTGGCTCATCACAGTCCTCCAAAAAACCCTGTGGAGTATCTACGCCACAGGGTTTCACGCTTAGTTTTTTCTTGCTAGCTTCGTGATTTGATCGCTGTTGATACGAGAGGCCTCTTCTAATTCTCCAAGCCCTCGATCTAATACGTCTACATCATTTTGGGCGGCCGTAATATTGGCTATCATCGCATTGATGATTTTGTTGACCGTATTGATGCCATCCGCTCTGACAATTTCTAAGGCTGCGGCTTCGCGAGCTCGGCGCAGTGCCTCCTCTCCTCGTAGCTTAAGAGCTGCATTGGCACTTACCGAACCGACCAAGGTCAGAACAACTAGCATATTTTTTACTTTCATTTTTTCTCCTCATTTCTTTTTATTTGCATAATCGCCTCACTATTCAGAATAATAGCTTCAGCAAGATTATCCGAATTTTGCTTTTCAGATTCAAATTCTTCACGGGTTATAAAATCCGAAGTTCCAAATGTCTTCTTAGGTTTTTTATGTTCAATTTCAACAACGACCCGATAGTCTTCGATCGCTTTCCAGTCGATCGGAGCGCTTTTTTCGTCACGCATAAAAAACACGGTATTTTCGGTTTGATTGCGTTTCAAAATCTCTTTTAATAAAGATCTAATCTCGGTAAAACCAAAACCTCGATGATGAACATCTTCATACAAGGCAGCTAAGTCGACTTGAACAACATGAATATTCTTAGCCATTGCCGAGACTCTTGCGAATACATCTTCGGCTAAAACGCCAGCTACAATGAGTTGTTTCGGTTTGCCGTCTTCGAAATGCTGAATCATGTGATGAGCATCATCTGAGACAGGAGTGCTATTGGGCTCGGATGTCGACGGGGTCTCGCTTAAATTAATTGCATATCGATTTAAATCGAAAGAATTGATGTTGAAACTGTCTTCGTCACAGGACATAGCAAAAACAAATGTAAATATAAGCACAGAAAACTTCATAATAGTTTCTGCACTCATATCAAAATTCGAATTTGTGTCAACAAGTATTATTTTGCTGGCTATTTTAAGACCCTAAAAACCGAGCATTGTACCGTCGTGATTCTACTAGTTATGATGATGTTCGTGCTCGTGTTCGTGCTTACAATTTTCATCGTGCTGATGATCTTTTTCTTGCATCTCTCGTTCAAGTCGGTTGGCTTCAGCTTGGTTTTCAGCCATGTCACCACAGCCAGACAGGATCAAAATCCCCAATAAAATAAGTGCTTTCATAGTTCAAGCTTCTTAGTCTTTTAAATCGCTCAGCACAAGGCCTATGCGGTTCAAGCCATCTGCCAGCTCACTTGCAGTAATGCACAGAGGCGGAGCCAGTACGAGCATCCCAAATCGCACCGTACAATATACGCCTGATTCCCAGAGGCGTTCATGGAGTCGGGAAGCTTTTTCTAATTCTTTGCCTTTGGCTCGATAGGTTACAAAGTTTTCTAGGTCTATCGCCGCCATCAACCCGATTGAGCGCACTTCGGCGATGCGGCTATTTTTGGCTTGCATGCTCTCAAGTTGGGCTTTTAATTCGAAGCCGCGTTGAGTCGCATTTTCTAGCAAATGCTCCGATTCATAGGCGGAAATCGCGGCATTGGCCACGGCACAGCAAAACGGATGTGCATAATGGGTCAGGCCACACCAAAGCATCTCGTTATCAAACCGAGCCGCAATTTGATCGCTGACGATCACACCAGCCAGGGGCGCATACCCTCCTGCAAGCCCTTTACCAACAGTCATGATATCGGGGACGATGCCAAAGTGGTCAATGCCAAACCACTTGCCCGTACGCCCGAATCCGCTCATGACTTCATCAGCAATTAACAAAATTCCGTGTTTGTTGCATAAAGCCCGAATGCGGGGCCAATAGTCTGCCTCGGGTACAAATACGCCATTGGCGCCTGTGATTCCCTCCAAAAGCACGCAAGCAATTGTCTCGGGGCCTTCTATTTCGATGATTTCTTCTAAGAGCCTGACTGTATCGATTTTTTGGCCCGATCCCCGAGGATACGGATCGGGGAAACGCACCACCCCCGTGAGCGTTCCATCAAATGGAATGCGTCTGTAGTCTCCGGAGTAGCCGATCATCCCCAATGTTGCCCCGTGATAAGAGCGATAACGCGTGATTACTTTATAACGCCCTGTTGCCATTCGAGCGATTTTGATCGCGTTTTCGTTGGCTTCGGCGCCTCCGAGTGTTAAAAAAGTTTTGTTTAAGTCACCCGGAGCGATTCTGGCCAGATTTTCGCCCAGTTTGGCTTTCTCTGGGTGCACCAACGCCGGGTGACCGACTTTGGGATCCAACGCTGCTTTTTGCATGGCGGCTGCGATGCCAGCATGGCCGTGGCCTAAGTTGGCATTGAAAATGGAGCTATTAAAGTCGAGTATTTTCTGGCCTGTGCTGAGCGTCAGCCAAACACCTTGAGCGTTCTCGATGCAAAACGGCTTTGCCTTATTTTGGGTTGTCCAAGGATAAAAAAGATGCTGACGTTGACTGGAAACTAACGCGTCATAATCGATCATGACGTCGTCGTAGTCTTACTAACGCCAATTGGCAAGCTGTTCACGGGCTAAATTGAGCATTTTCGACTCTAACAACCGACAGCTTTCGCGCGAAATATGCAAATGCTCACCCAACTCCTCCAGAGACTCTGGCTCCTCAGCCAAAACACGTCGATCGATGATCGCTTGCAAATAAGGACTCTTGAGTTCATGAGCGATTTTGGTCAAAATACGCCTCACGGCAATGGATTTTTCATTTCGGAGCACCTGTTTTTCCGGATCTTCAATTTCGGATGGCAAGACTTCTAACAGCGCATAGGAATCGTCCCCCGTACCTGTACGATCCAGGCTGATTTTTTGCGCTCGCACGGCCTGTTCCTTGCCATCAGGAGTCGCAATAGCTATACCGGTAACAGGTTTACTGTCTTTTTCATGAGACTGAATAAATCTTTGTATTTTAGCCCGAATCCAAAAAGCACCATAGGTTGCGAAACGAATTTTTCTGTCAGCCTGAAAAGTTTCCGTTGCTCGAATCAACCCGATCGTTCCTTCTTGCAACAAGTCTTCGTAGCGTAGGTAGGGCCTGAGCATTTGGCCGACAATCATATGCACCAAACCAACATTGGCCATGACCAACGTGTTTCGTGCATCGACGTCGCCCCAAATCTGAATTCTTCGGGCCAGTTCGAGTTCCTCTTCTGCACCGAGACGTTTCTGACTCGTACTGTCGCCGGTAAATAATGGCTTATCGATTCTGAGTGAACCAGAATCGATCAATCCTAATAGAAGAGCCGCATCCGCTAAATCCTTCTCAGGTTTTATCTCTGCATCAGCTGCTTCTGGGCCCGGCTTGCTTTTTCTCCCTACCATGAAAAGATCCCCTAGTGAGTTCATTATATAATAAATCGTATAAGTTTGGTATCTATATTCATGTTCCATTTTGCAGAAGACGGTGTGTTTATTGTGATTTTTATTTTGAAATAGGCCGGTCCCAGGCGGATTTCGAGGCCTGTGTGCTACAAGAATTTCAGGCCAGAAAAACAGGTTGGCCCCAGAATCCGGATACGATTTATTTGGGGGGTGGAACCCCCAGCTTGCTGAAGCCTCAAGCGGTATCAAGGCTTGTTCGCACACTTGGCCTAAACGCCCAAGAAATCACGCTGGAAGCCAACCCTGAGGACCTAACACCTGAATATTTAACTCAAATTCGGCAAGCTGGCATTAACCGTCTCAGCTTGGGTATTCAGAGCTTTGAGGACCCTATTTTGAAATTTTTAGGCCGTAAGCACCGCAGCCAGCAAGCCAAACAGGTTATTTTAGACGCCCAGCGGGCCGGTTTTACACGCCTTTCTGTCGATTTAATCATTGGCGTTCGGGGCGAAAATCTAGACACCATTGGCTGGTTGCGAGATCAAAATATTGGACATTTGAGTGTTTATTTGCTGACGGTTGAGCCCTTCACGCCCCTATCGCGGTTGATTCAAAAAGGCCGTTTGAAGGCCCCTTGTGAAGACCAGCAAACCGACGCGTATATTTGGATGCAGGAGAATCTAATCCAGCTGGGCTATGAACAATATGAGATTTCAAGCTATGCGCTGCCAGGGCAAGAAAGCCAGCATAATAGAATCTATTGGTCCCAGGGTACTTATCTGGGTTTGGGGCCAGGGGCTCACTCGATGCGCTTAAATCCGGACGGATCGGTTCTACGCAGACATACCCATGCCAGGCTGGCCGAGTGGCAGCGTGACCCCGTCCAAGCACCTTTTCAAGAAGAACTGCTCACCCCCCAAGAAGCCTTGTTAGAATCGCTGGCATTTGGAATTCGTGATTTAGGCCGTGGCATTTGTAAAACAGAGTTAGCCGCGAGGCATCAGACAGGGGTGCCTGCTGGTTTTGAGAGCCTGATGCAGGAGTTTATTGATCAAAAGTGGATCGCGGGGAACTATAAACTCACGCCCCTGGGAGCTCGATTTGCAGATGCTATCGCCCGGAAGATACTGGCAATATCACCGTAAAACAGGCGCCATGGCCGGGAACATTGGCCACTGTGATTTTACCCTCGTGCGCGCGAATCACGCCTTTGGCAACCGCCAGTCCAATCCCAGCACCATGCCCCTTGGAACCTGGATAACGGTAAAACTTGTCAAACACGCGGCTCAAATAAGCTTCTGGTACACCGGGTCCGCCATCTAAGATAGAAATATGAACCTCATGGTGTACCTGTTTAATTTCGACTTCGATTGGCACAGATTCAGGTGTGTATTGAGCGGCATTGATTAAAATATTTGAAATCGCCTGTTCGCATAAAGCCGCGTCTACATAAACATCGTGCACACCAGGTTCTGATTTTAGATTTATCTTATGCTCAGATAATGTGCGCTTTAAATGTTCCTGTGCCAACTGAACCAGTTTGTTCGGTGAGCAATTGACACGCCGAATTGGGAAAATTCCTACGGACAGTCGCGAAATCGTCAACAAATTATCAATCACCAACCCCAGCTTTTCGGTAGCATTTAATAGGTGATTGGCCATATCATCCCTGCGGCTCTCCAGAATCGTTACATCCTTGTCCAACATGATGGCAACCGATTGAACAATGATCGACAGCGGGTCTCTGAGCTCATCCGCCATGAAGCTCAAAATCGATCGGTGAACCTGGCTCACTTCTTGCAAACGTTCTGTTTCTTGGGCACGTTCTCTAAATAGCTCTTTCTCAAGCGACAGAGCCAATTGCTTCGAAATGGTCAGAAGCATGTTGCGATCAGACTCGGCCAATAAATTCTGGTCTTTGGGTCTAAAAATTAAAACGCCCAGCGTTTCAGAATGGCCTTTTAAGGGCAGATAGAGTGCCTTGGCGCCTGAGATCGTGTCTGTTGACCAGCCGGCAGGCTTTTGATTTTCCAAAACCCATTTGGCCACGCCCAGTTCAGAGTCCGGTAACAGTGGTTTGAGCGAGTTGTCTCGGCGTTTGAGACAAACACCGCATTCACCATTTAAAAATTGCCCGACACGTGCTTCAACGGCGTTGACCATTTCTTCTCGATTGGAGATGGCCAAAATATCTCGAATCACTTCATAAAGCACGCTGGAACGCTCTTCGCGTTGGTTTAATAAATCGCGATTGAGTTTAATGCGGCTATTTAAAATCCCGCCCACTACTGCCACTGCAAAATATGAAGCACAGGACAGTGCCAATTGGTTAAACTGCAAGCCATAAGCCATCAAACTTGCAAAGCTTGCCGAGAAAAGCAGTGGACCCAAAGAGCTCGTGAGAGACAGCCCCACTAAACCGGCCAGGTAAATCAATTCAAAGTGAAAAAATGACGCTGGAAATGTCAAAACGAGCAAGATTCCGCAATTACGAACATATTCTGAGATCAGCGCCTGTCTCTCGAGCAGGCCCCTCAGAAAGAAATTTCTGTTCTTTTCGACAGCATGGTGCCCCTGCACCAAGATATCAATCTCATCTTGTTCGTAAACTAACTCATGCAATGTATTCTGAAACCAGTGTTTTTTAGATTTTCCGAGAACAATTTGAGTGACATTTTTTTGTCGGGCCACTCGAATGAGCGCATCGGCCACACGGGTGTCTGAAACAGTAATTACTTCGGCACCCAAACTGCGCGCAAACTCCAAATTGCTGACCAGCTGCATCTGGTCTTTTCTGGACAACAAACTACCTGTATCCACATGAACGGCCAACCAGGGGCCTTCCAAGTTAAATGCCAAACGGCGCGTCGATCGGATCACGTCCTGAGTTTGCCGTCTGTGATCCACCGCAACCATTAAGCGTTCAACGGTTTGCCAGGGTGCCCCAGCTTCTCTCGAAGCCGTAAAAGTTTGTAAGTCTGTGTCTACTTTTTCGGCGGCCAATCTCAGCGCAATTTCACGCAAGGCAGTCAGCTTTTCTTCTTGGAAAAAATTCTTGGAGGCAAGCTCAGCCTTATCCCCTAAATAAACCTTGCCTTCTTTGAGACGTTTTAAGAGTTCGCTGGGTGATAGATCAATCAGGCGAATTTGAAAGGCTCTGTCCAGCACGGAATCGGGAACCGTTTCACGGACGCTAATCTGCGCGATTTGCTCCACGGACTCTTTTCTACTCTCCAGATGCTGGACATTGAGCGTTGAGTAGACATCAATTCCGACATCCAAGAGCTCAAAGACATCTTGCCAGCGTTTTGGGTGCCTAGATCCTGGGACATTGGTATGCGCGAGCTCATCCACCAGTGCAATTTTGGGCTTGCGTGCCAATATGGCATCCAAATCCATTTCTTCGAAAGTAATACCGCGATATTCGATTTTCTTTCGCGGGACAACTTCCAAGCCATCCATGAGCACTTGGGTTTCACTGCGGCCATGGCTTTCAACCACGCCGACAACGACATTTTGGCCTTCAGCAACCGCATCTCGGGCCGCAATCAACATGGCGTAAGTCTTGCCGACGCCGGGCGCCATACCTAAGTACAAGTGGAGCTTGCCACCTTTGCGGCGTTTGCGCTGCGTATTGATCGCGGCCAGTAGGGCGTCCGCATCCGGACGTTCGAGTTGGTTGCTATTTTCCATCACGGGCTCGCGGGGAACAAGCGTCTCTGTCTGCGCTCCTCATCAATGCGTTTGTGGGCGATATCGCAATACACGGGGTCTCGTTCAATGCCCACCCATTTGCGTTCTAAGCGATCACAAGCCAACAACGTAGAACCCGATCCTGTAAAGCAGTCTAAGACGCAATCGCCCGTATGGGTTCCTGCCAAGACGAGTCGCTCCATCAAGCGCAACGGTTTTTGAGAAGGATGCTTGCCGTGGACGCGTTCACGTTGTGGCGTCAGGGGAATTTCCCAATAGTTGCGCATTTGTTTGCCGCCGTTTAACTCCTTCATGTGTTGGTAGTTATAGGTCCACTTTTTGGCTTTTTTGTTTGTGTTGTTGCACAGCCATAAAATTTGTTCGGTGCTTTCAGTGAACATTCTACAAGTGATATTGGGTTGTGCATTGGGTTTGGCCCAAATAATGCTGTTAATCACCCGCAAGTCCATACGTGCTGCGATGGCACCGATCGTGTAAATATTGTGGTAGCTGCCAAAAATAAAAATATTGCCGTTGGGTTTGGTCACGCGGCAGACTTCTGAAAGCCAATCGGCCGTAAAAGTCTCGTATTCACTGCCTGTGAATCGATCCCAGTCATCTTGGATGGTGACATGAGAAGAAAACGCCCAAGAAAGGCCCTTGCGATCTTTAGCAATGTTATAGGGCGGATCCGTGATGCAGGCTTCGAAATAATCCGATGGCCACGCTTTCATAATCGCCACGCTGTCACCCGTATACAGCTGGTGATGCAGTGGGTAGATGATATTTTCAGGTGTGACCAAAACAGACAGTGGCCTGGCCACGGGTTCGTATTCTTTGTCTAAGTCGATGGGGTCTACTTCACCCTTTGCCCAGTTGCTCATACTCATGTTGTTAGCACAGGTACTCACCCACTTGCATCGAAAAACCATTCAACAGATTACGTATTGACATTCGACGCCGACCTTCGAGTTGCGCTTCTGTAAATGCGATTGCTCCGTTTGCGGTTGCCACGACCAATTTATCGCCGGCTTCTAAAATCTCACCTGCCTGCGCGAAAGCTACGGCGGGCACGCCCCCAAACAGCCTAATTTTTTTGCCATGATAAAAGCTATGACATCCTGGCCAGGGTTGCATGGCGCGACAATGATTCACGAGCTCCTCTGTGCTTTTAGACCAGTCCACCAAAGCTTCTTCTTTTTTAAGCCTGTGGGCATAGGTGACCCCTGTTTCTGGCTGCGCTTTTTTGGCCAGCGTCTGATTCAGAATTCCGGGTAGGGCTTTAACCAGTGTTTGCGCCCCCAGACTGGCTAGACGCTCAAATAACTCACCCGAAGTTTCTTCCGGTTTGATCTTTGTTTTCGCAGTTTCGTAAATTTCGCCGGCATCCAACTTGGCCACCAAGTTCATGATGCAAACGCCTGTTTCGGTGTCTCCTGCTTGAATGGCCCTTTGTATGGGCGCTGCCCCGCGCCACCTGGGCAACAAAGAAGCATGGACATTGATAAAGCCGAGCTGAGAAGCGTCTAACAACGCTTGAGGCAAGATTTTTCCATAGGCGACTACAATGGCCAGGTCTATGTGCTGCTCTTGAAACCAGTTAATAAAATCAGACGTTATTTGGAGGGGCTGCCAAACGGGCAAATTCAAGCTCAGTGCCAGGTCCTTGACAGGTGGCGCTTTGAGGTGATGCCCGCGTTCTGCTGGCTTGTCCGGCTGACATACGACGCCCACCAGCCTATGAGAGTGCTCTCGGCAAAAATCGTGCAAAGCTTGCAAGCAGGGCAATGCAAAGTCGGGTGTTCCGAAAAAAATCAAATTGGACATACGATGAGCGTTTACCAAAGAAACGGGTTGAAAGCTATGGCGCTGAGTTTAAAGCCGGTTTCCTCTTCCATAATGGCAGATGAGGTTCAAGCTCTGGAAGCGCATACATCCCATCAAACGTTTTTCTATACAGCTGATGGATGTCGGTGATGCCCTCTAAGTTCCACGTTGCTTTGGCGTAATACGCTTTCAATTTTTCCTCATCGACCTGCTTAAAGACCGCTTTAAATATGTGTCCGAAGAAATCCCATTGTCGTTGAGCTTCAGGCGTTAGGCCTTTTTTCTCCTGAACTTCCACCCGATAGATCTTGCACCTGTTTTGATGACGCTGGTTCAAATCGATGAGCAACCCGGCTTCTTTTAATTCTTTGAGTGCTCTGCCAATGGTTCTGCGCGAGCACTGAAATTCTTCAGCGAGTGTGGCTTGGCGAATGGGTAATTCTGTGCTGTTTTGACTTTGTAACCAGGTTAAAATCTTTTGAGTTCTTTCAGACATCAGTTCTCGCTCCTGTCAGGGTTTGACAAGTTGAGGCCGAGAAACTAATTTGTTTTTCGGCCTAAGTGGCTGCCGTCTTCTCCAAAACTGCCGAGTGCTGGAGAAGGCGGCTTGCTTGCAAACGCACCATGCATCTGCAAGAAGAGTCCATGCTAAAACAAGCTCGTTTTAAAAAGCCATCGAAATTTGAATTTTTCTAAAACAGCACTGATTTGATTGTGGGTGACCCCTTGGATTGGATAGGGCTTTCTGATGATTGATCTGGACAAAGGGGTGCACTATAAAGTAGCAATTTGACTTATGGCCCAATAAGGGGCACAATAGGGTCATGGCTAGAACCGCTGAAATAAAAGTTAGAGTAGAACCTGAGTTAAAAGCTCAAGTGATTAACTTGTTAGACAGAATTGGTCTGACTCAAAGTGAAGCAGTAAACCTGTACTATCACAAGATTGTTGAGGAACAGGGCATTCCCTTTTCTTTGAAGGTGCCAAATGCCGAAACCCGCAGGGTCTTTTCTGAAACAGACCTGGATGAAGGCCTTATTAAAACAGAGAATGTTGATGATCTCTTCAAAAGACTAGGCATCTAATGCTCACGCCAATCTATAAGAACAAATTTGAGCAGGATTTGAAACGTGCCTTAAAGCGCGGAAAGAATGCGGAGAAACTTAAGTCCATCATACGAGAATTGGTGGCAGGCAAAAAGTTGGCTCCTAAGTTTCGAGAACACAAATTGGTCGGCAACTATCGCGATCGATATGAATGCCATATCGAACCGGATTGGCTCTTGGTTTACAAGAGAACAGAAACAGAAATCGTTTTCGAACGAACAGGAAGCCATTCAGATTTATTTGATTAGTCATTGGGCCCTATCAAGAGGCGCTGCTTTCTCTTCTCCCTCTCTAATTGTAGCTGGGCGATGTGGAGTGGAAGCTCAAGGTTGCGAGCCTGGAGGGCCTATTGACCACGGCAATCGAGTTTTAGATTCAATTGGCATGGGTAGGACGGCTCGATGGTTGCTCTGGTGCTGTGAAGT
>JAHFEF010000025.1:0-13198 GCA_023248545.1 Myxococcales bacterium
TAGACAAGTCAGCCGAACGTGAAGCCATGTTCTGCGAACTTGCGAAGCGCTACCGAAAGCCGTTTTTGATTGCCGGCCAAGTGGGCGCCAATGATGGCCTGATTTTTGATGGTGGATCTATGGTAATAGACCCCCGGGGCCAGGTGCTCTGGCGTGCGAAGAGCTTTGAGGAAGAATTGTGGGTCATTGCTGGATAAATAAAACTGTGTAAGATGCCGCGTATGAGAAAACTGTTTAATGCTGTATTGCTGCAGTCATCGTTCGTTGGTTTTGTTTGGTCTTATGACCCAATTGAAGAAATTGTTAACTTGGAACGACATCAAATTTTGTCAGTGTCCTTCGAACAAAATTCAACAGACTCCGGCTTCACACTGAGGCAATCTGTAGGCCCATCACTTGCCATTCTTCATTTTGACGATGAAGGAGGTGTGGCAAATTTGATGCACTTTAAAAATCAGACTTTTGAAAGCAGATCATACACTGTATCGTACTGTAGAAAACCGGTTAATCTAACGGCATTTGATCCACCGCTGGATTGGCCGGACGATGCAACGATTTACGGCAACTATGAAGGAACCAGAGCCATTGGTTTCTTTGTTAACGACACGAGTGGGAAAGTTGAATTTATTGGACGAGGGGCCAAAGAAAAAAAAACGCGTTCGCTGCTTTCTGTCCCAGGGAAGGGGACTGAGGAAGTTCATGGCTCTATAGGTTCCCAAGTCACAATTCATGTGTTCAATACAACGACTTCTGTCGCTTCGGAACTTATTCAATCTTTTGTGGTAATTGACTGTCAAAACAGTGAGGTTGTGTCAACTCGTCAACTGCAGGCACAAAAGGCCATCTTCATCCAACCCTATTCTCAAGCCGGGTTCCTGGTGACGCCCAATAACACCCTTGTAAGCTTGATGAATTTTCCTGGGGCTCGAAGTGTTATTCCTGCGATGCAGGCGTTTCCTCCATCTGTTTCAGTTCACACGATCGATGTTGAAAGCAATCTGATGCTGGTCACATTTCGCGATATGGCGACCCATGAAGACAAATTTCAGTTTTTTGGGGGTCCGATTTGGTTTGAGGCTTTGGGTCCAGCCGCCAAAGGAAATGCGGCGTTTATTGGGAGCATGGGGCGTGGGGATATCACTCGTGGTGAACAGCTAGGTAAAATGCGCTATTTCTTTTACCGCGTTAGGCAAAATGGCCGTGACATACTGAAAACATGGATGGAATTCGACCCGTATTTCTCAGTTTCGAAAACCCCATCCATTGAAGAGGAAGAGAATGCGTTCAAAGAAATATGTCAACCCGAGTGGACGGCTGAGGTGGTTCAGCGCTGGGGTCAAATGGCGAAGAAAGGATTAGAACAAAAATTATACAGAGGCAAAGACATCGAGATTCCCTCAGGGCTTAACATAGAGCCGACGTGGTCTCCAATCACACCCATATCTTTTATGGTTGTCGGCGATGAAGGTCATCCCATACCTGTTCACTATTGGCGTGCAGAGAACTCAAAAGGTTTATTTCTGGATCTACATGGTGGACCACATGTCTATCAGGATGCCGAACCAAGCTGGTTGATCCAAGCCTTTTTACGACAGGGATATAGTTATGCGCGTCCGGAACCCCGAGGAAGTGATGGTTATGGTCATAATCATTCAGTGGCCTTGATGGGCCGGTGGAATGACGTAGATGTGGCAGATGTCATCTCGGTTGTTCGCCATTTAAGGGATGAAAAAAAATACGAGAATATATTTCTGGGCGGAACCAGCTATGGGGGATTTTTGGCAGCTGCTGTGGCTGGAAAACACAGTGAACTGTTCAAAGGTGTCGTGCCAGCGATGGGCATCTATGATTTAGGCCTAGCGGAGAGAACCGATCCCGAAAATCGGGGGGCCTTGTTCGATAACGTGACGCGAAAGAAAATAGAATCTGATTATTTTCGGGAATGGCGGGCGAGGTATGGGTTCAATGCGGCGCATGACACTCAGCGGGATCAGGCTGTATCACCCGTCTATTCAGTTGGGAACGTGAGCATTCCGATGCTGCTGATTCACGGCCAAAATGATACGAATTGTTTTCCGAACCAGTTTTTTCGATATTTCAATGAGTCTATGTCGAAAAAACGCAATATCACGGGGCTACTGATAAAAGATGAGGGGCACGGGTTTTCTTTGTCGCATAGCATTAAAACGTTTATTGATCTGGTACCGAAATTTTTTAACACGATTTTATCGGGTCAATATCAGGCTCCTGAACCTGAGCAAACCTATTTTGAAATAGGCGAGGACTATGCGAAGGATTCAAAGAAGGTAATAGATTCTTTCCATGCTCGTTAACGCTCTTTCTCTCGGTATCCGCGACTATGTCCATAAATCTGGCGCCTCAGGTATCTTGGTGGGCCTATCTGGCGGCATTGACTCGGCGGTTGTGGCGGCCCTGGCGGTTCGTGCGCTGGGTCCAGAGCGTGTGATTGGCGTACGCATGCCTAGCAAATTCTCATCGCAGCACTCGTTGGATGATGCTAAAGAGCTTGCGCAAAATTTGGGCATTCAGCTCAAGACTGTTGATATAGAGCCCTTGGTTGATAATTTTCGGCAAGTTTTAAACTTGCAAAAAAGCTTGAGTGACCAAAATCTACAAGCGCGCGTACGAGCTGTGATCCTGATGGGCTTATCGAATGAGACCGGTTTTTTTGTGTTAGCCACCAGCAATAAGAGTGAGCTGGCCATGGGCTACGGGACACTCTATGGAGATCTCTGCGGCGCTTTGATGCCCCTGGGCGATTTATACAAAACGCAAGTCTATGCGTTGGCCAGAGCTTTGGATGGCATTCCTAAAAATAGCATTTCGAAAGCGCCCAGCGCAGAATTACACGAGAATCAGTTAGATCAGGATATGCTGCCGCCATATGAGCTCTTGGATGCCATTTTAGAGCGCACTTTAGAACGCGATATGCCCATCCAACAAATTGCGGCTGAGACAGGGGCAGAGCTGGAACGAGTCGTTCAGATCATTGGGCAAGTTAACTCGAGCGAGTACAAGCGCAAGCAGGCGCCACCGATTCTGATGGTATCAAAACGCGTTTTGGGTGAAGCCAGGCGGTGGCCGGTGGTAAAGTCGGTGCAACGATGAAGAAAGTAATCTGTTTTGTTTCCAAGCGTGAAGTCGATGCCAGCCAGGCCAAGAGGGCCGAAGACATCCAGCCAGCCTTGCTGAGGCTGATTCAACAAGATTTTCCTGAATTTAACAAAGATGCTTGGATTTCGATCGAGTCGCTGAATAAATACCGAAAGCGCTATTTGGCAAGCTTAATTACGGGAGAACAAGGCGAACTGACCCAGCTAGAATCTGCAGCGGTAGACTCGATCACTAACAATCAGATTCTCTCCCAAAATATCGAAGAAGATATCGAAGAGCAGCTGACGCTTGGGCAACGCGCGGCAGATCATATTGCCGCGTTTGGGGGTAGCTGGCCATTTATTGCGCTGTTTTTTCTGTTTATGGGCGTGTGGCTTTGGATCAATACAGCCATGCGATTGGCATTTGACCCCTATCCGTATATTTTGCTGAACTTGATTTTATCTTGCCTGGCGGCAATTCAGGCGCCGATTATCATGATGAGCCAGAACAGGCAGGAACAAAAAGATCGCGTCCGCAGCGAGCATGATTACAAGATTAATCTAAAGGCCGAACTCGAAATCAAAATGCTGCATGACAAGATGGATCACTTGATGAACAGTCAAAATAGTCGCCTGTTGGAAATTCAGGAAATACAGGCGGAGTATTTGGAAGATATCTTGGATAGGCTTGCCAAGACCCACTCTTCCTGATAGGTCCTGCCTCACAAATAAACACATGCCCTGAAGTTGTTCAGGTGGCCGATCAAAAGGTCTTTAGGGTATGGAGGCATAACCTGAACCTAGGAAGAAAAAAGACTATGGCACGTATTGGAATGAGAGAAATGTTAGAGGCCGGTGCGCACTTTGGGCACCAAACCCATCGCTGGAACCCCAAGATGAAAAAATTCATCTTTGCGCCTCGTAACGGGATTCATATTATCGACTTGCAGCAGACTGTGGGTCTCTTAAACAAAGCGTATGATTTTATTGTCGATACGGTTGGGCACGGCGGCAAGATTTTGTTCGTCGGGACCAAAAAACAAGCCCAAGAGATCGTGGTTCAAGAAGCCATTCGATCAGGCCAGTACTATGTGAACAACCGCTGGTTGGGCGGTATGTTGACGAACTTTAAGACGGTGAAGCAGTCTGTGGACCGCATGCGCGCGATTGAAGAAATGTCCAAAGATGGGACGTTCGAAAAATTGCCCAAAAAAGAAGTATTCGGTTTGACCCGTGAACTTGCCAAACTGGAGAAAAA
The DNA here is from genome assembly GCA_023248545.1 of Myxococcales bacterium. Taxonomy (GTDB): domain Bacteria; phylum Myxococcota; class UBA727; order UBA727; family JABDBI01; genus AER2-1. The sequence goes on from JAHFEF010000025.1 coordinate 4,375, forward strand.
CCTGTCCGGTGTCAAAGAAATGGGCAAGCTGCCTAAAGCTGTGTTTGTGATTGACCCGAATCTTGAAAAAATCGCGGTCGATGAAGCCAGAAAATTGGGCATTCCTGTGGTGGCCACGCTCGATACCAACTGTGATCCCGATTTGATTGATTACCCAATTCCGGCGAACGACGATTCGATTCGATCGGTCGCTTTGTTTGTGAGCAATATCGCTGATGCCTGTCTAGAAGGCGCTGCGCGTCACGAAGAGATCTTGGCCCAAAAACGCGCTCGCGGCGAAATCAAAGAAGCCACCGAAGAGCAGGTCAATGCTGAAGAAAAGAAAATGCCTAAGAAGAAGCAGCCTCAGATTGACTTCGTTCCTGCCATCAAGACGCTAGGCGTTGAGATTGACTCTGACGATCTCGAAGAGGAGGTATCCAGTGCTGATCACGGCTGAAATGGTTCGGGACCTGCGTGAAAAAACAGGCGCAGGGATGATGGATTGCAAAAAAGCACTCACAGAGACCGGCAATATGGAGGCCGCGATCACCTATCTGCGTGAAAAAGGCTTGTCAGCAGCCGCCAAGAAGTCAGGCCGCGTGGCCAGCGAAGGCTTGGTGGGCGTGGTGCTGGAAGGCGCCAAAGCTGCCATCATAGAAGTGAATTGCGAAACCGACTTTGTGGCTAAGAACGCTGATTTTCAAGCACTCGTGTACAATTTGGCACAGCGTGCCTTGCAGGTGAAAGATCTGGTGGCCGATTCTCAGGGCTTAATTAATGACAAGATCGCGACGATTGGCGAGAAAATCGCGATTCGGCGTTATGTTGTTCTACAAGGCGGCGATTTGTATGGCGCTTATCTCCACAGTGGTGGCGTGATTGGGGCGGTGGTTGAGCTGAAAGGCGCGTCCAGTGCCCAGCAGAACTTGGCCAAAGACTTAGCCATGCACGTGGCTGCAGCAGCTCCGCAGTTTTTGAGCCGTTCGGACGTAGACGCCGAGACCCTCAAAGCCGAACGCAGCATTTTCAGGACCCAAGTGCTCGAACAGGGCAAGCCTGAAAATATGGTCGATCGCATTGTAGATGGCAAAATGGAGAAATATTTTTCTGAAGTGTGCTTGCTCGAACAGAAATTCGTGAAAGATCCCGACATGGCAATTAGCAAACTGCTGAAAGACGCCAACGTGACGCTGACGCGTTTCGTGCGTTACAAAGTCGGTGAAGGAATCGAAAAAAAGGCGGATGATTTTGCACAAGAAGTGGCAAAAATGATAGGGTAGCCGGGTATGACAAAAACCCTCGCCCTGTTGTTGCTGGTTCTGACGCTGTCTGCTTGCCAAGGGGAGCAAGAGATTATTAGCCATCTGTCTGAGACAGAAGCCAATGAAGTGTTGGTGGTCTTGGATTCCCAAAAGATCACGGCTGTGAAAGTTCCCGTGGTGGCGAAGACCGGCAACAAGGCGCCCACTTTCTCGATCACCGTCAGAGGTCCACAAGCGTCAGATGCGCTGCGTATTTTGGTCGACAATCATTTGCCTAGGCAAAAAAGCGCTGGGTTGGGTGAAGTGTATCCCAGCGACAACAGCAGCTTGATTCCGAGCCAGAGCGAAGAAAAAGCGAAATTTCTGAGAGCGATGCAAGGCGAAGTTGAAAACATGCTCAAAGTGTTGCCTGGCATCGTGGAAGCCCGCGTGGTGATTGTGGTTCCAGACCCCAATGTGGTGCGCGATTTGCATGCTGGGGCGCCCAAGGCGACTGCTTCCGTGGCCGTCGTGTTTAACCCAGTCGATTCCAAAGGAACGCCCCCTGTGAAGGCTGATGAGATTAAGTTTTTGGTGGCTTCAGCTGTCGAAGATTTGTCTTCCCAAGCGGTCACAGTGGTCATGTCTCAAAACCTGCCCTCGACGTTGATGGGTCTTCCTAAGTTAGTCAAAAAGCCCGTCAAACCACCCGAAGAAGCCGCTCCTGTGTCCATGTTTCGAGACGATATCCTGATGTGGCTATTTGGCGTGCTGGCACTGGCGGGTATCTTGTTGGGAATATTTGGCATTATCCGAAACCGATCGTTGCGCGATCAACTGACCAAGGCCCTCAATGCCCACTCAGGCTGAACAGGTTTGTAAGGTTGTCTCGGCTTTGTTTGGCGGTGCGCCCAGCGAAGAGAAGCCTGAAGTTTTGCAGGCTTTGCTCAAGAAGTATCTAGACTTTCAGGCTCAGTCCTATTTTCTAGGCATTGATTCCAGCTGGTTGGAAGCTCTTGTGGGGTCTGAGTCCCAGGCCATTCAAGCCGCTTTTAAGCAAAAGAATCCTGTTTTGATGCAGGTGTTGAAAACCAAACTGACGCGCATGTCCAGTCAAGAAAACCTATTGGAGACTGGGCAACGTGAGCTTTCGGCCTATTTGGTGCAGGCTGGCCGGGCAAAGACAGCCAATCTGTTGGCCAAACTGCCGGCTGACCAGCAAGAATCTGTGCTGGCGCAGCTGGCCAAGGCGCCTGAAGACACTTCTTCCCAGTTTAAGCTCGATTTTATCTTTGAATTAAATTATCCTAATTCTAGCGACCTATTTAAAGAGGTTGGATTATATTGTAAGGATCCGTTTCAAATCAATGAATTGGCCCAGCGTTTGGAGTACGCCCAAGGCCAGAAGTTAATTACTTTATTGAAAAAATGATTGTTTTTTTACTAGCGGCTCTTTCCATTCCCTGGACTCCAGATTTGGAGCGGGCGATTCAGATTCAGCTTCAATACACCAAAGATCCAGCCCAAACAGCGGTGTTGGAAAGTTTGCGTGAGCTGAAAAGCTTGGAGGGCGTCAGCGAAGTTCCCTTGGGCAAGATACGGGTGACGGGCTATTACACGCCATTGGTGTACACGCATGAAGCGGCTCAAAAGCATGCCAAAATGCAAGGGTCGGCGCTGGTTAAAAGTCGTAAGGGTGTTGTAAAGCTCATGAGCTATCGTGGTAAAAAGTCGGGCAAAGAGTTATACCGGCTTTTGGGTGATTTACCCCGCGGGGCTTCTGGTACGCCGCTGGTTCCAGGGTATTCTGCAGCTGTGGACCCTGAAAGAATCCCCTATGGCAGTGTCTTGTTAACCCAAATTGAGGGCAAACCCCGCTTGCTGTTTGCCCAAGATACGGGTGGCAAAGTCAGGCGCAATCATGAGATTGACGTCTACATGGGCATTGGGGAAAAAGCGCGGCAAGAGGCTTTGAAGCTGCATCGGCCGCGCGAGATTAGTTTGCTTTCGTTAAGTTTTCAGGAGTGAGAATATTTTTCTCAAACAATTCCAATGCTTTAGCGCAGTACAGCCCATCCATGATGCGCTCATCGAAGCTCCAGCGGATGAGCACTTCTTCGCGGACGCCCAGCTCGCCTGATTCGGTGACAAACGGGACTTTTTCGACTTTACCGATGGTCCCAAACAGGGGCGTTGTACCGTATTCGCTCAAATGGTGCCAAGGGGCCTTAAGCTTGATGCTGCCCAGATTGGCTACAAATATGCTGGCATACATGGGGTCGTTTTTGAGCATCGCCCAAGGCAAAAGATTGAAGCGGTCTAAAAAACGTTGCACGCAAAATAGAAAGCGCAAGATAAAGCCCGGCAACTTCGTCACCACCACCATTTCTTTTTCTGAAGTGGTGAGTTTGTCACTGCGGCCTTCATTAATTTTGGCATTCACGCGCTTTGCGACCTCAAAGACCGTGTCTGTAGGCTCAAACTCGACTTTGACAGCCGTCATGCCCGCGTGCTCGTCCAGCTTTTTTTTAACAACAAACGATATGACAGGTTTGGGGCGCTGATAGATTCGGCTGCCTGAGATAAACCGGTTCATTTTGGGCCACTGGACCAAACTTCGGATCATGCCTGTGAGCAGCAGGTGAAAGAGTGAGAGTTCGGGTTTGTCTTTCAAGTAGGCAAGGGCAGGGCCTACTGGGACACTCTGTTCAAAATACACCACCGATTCATTGCGGGTGGGCATCAGAAACGGCATCAGGTTTCGTAAGGGTTTTTCGTCGGTGACCCGGGAGCCTTCACGGCGTTTGAAAAAGCACATAAAGCTGTAGAGCAATATTTTAGGGTAATTTCAACACTTTTGTAATGGGTCAGTGATATTCTCCGAAACATGAAACACTTAAGCTGTCTTTTTCTCGCATGGATGTTGGTCGGTTGTGGTCAGAAAGCGGACTTTGCCCTCTCTGGGAAAGTAGGCACCCCAACCGTGTCGCAAAAAATGCAAACCACAGGCGCAACGACGGTCAAAAACATTACGCATGTGATGGCCATCAGCCCTGAGTCCGTGGATCCCGCTCGCTTTGTCGCAGCGCTGAACAAAGATGGAACTTTTAAGCTCGACGTTAATTCGGGTAAACCTTACGTCATTGTATTTGTGGCAAGCGATCAAGGATTCAAAGGACCGGATATGATTGTCGGTGTCTTTAAAGTGACAGCGGTAGAGATGAACACACTGGCTCCTGTCAAAGCAGGGAAAGCCGATCTGGGGGATGTGAAAATTGACACCAATAAAAAGCAAGCCACGATGTCAACGACCGTGGATGATTTGCTGAAAGCTCTGAGTATCACACGGGATGAAGCAACGTTTTTGGGTAAAATTGACAGCTTGTCTTTACGCTCTGCAAACCCAGATATCGATGGCAATGGGGTGATCGATGCCCTTGAAAGTAAGAATTTTCACTTAGAATGGCACGTTCGGGCCGATACCTATGTCAATAATAAACAGGCGAAATTTAGCGATGCGCTCGGCGTGTTTCTAACCAATCCGAAAATTCAGTTTTCGTTAAATTCGGCCTATGCCGTTTATCCTTCAAGCTACTATTCAGGAGTTTGCTCGGTTAATAATGGGGTTGAGACGACGCTGGCAGCGGGTTGCGCATTCGATGTGTTGAGTTTGGATGGGACTGTTGTGACCAGCAATTGGCCCTATTCGTCGGTGAGTGGCCTCGGTCTTAACAACAACGGTGGTACCTATCAATGGGGTCCAGATTATCGACCGGCCTCTGCGCAACCCTTTGCCATGCCTCCAACAACAACGCCATTTGGGACAACGCCACCTGCAACAACACCGCCTGCGACAACGCCGCCTGCAACAACGCCGCCCGCAACAACACCAACTCCAGCGGCGAATCTTTCTCATCCAGCAGGTCTGATTTTTCAAACGACTCCTGCACCGACAACCCCAACAACAACCCCAACAACAACCCCAACGACAACCGCGACGCCACCTACAACAACGGCAACGCCACCTCCAGCAGCGGCACCATCGATTCCCCCGCAGGAGATGCCCGGCTCTGCAGGTGTAGGGGTTCAAATGGTCTATACAATGCCTGGCAATAAAAAACTGACATTCTGGAATGTGATCACCCGTACCAATGCCAGCTTGAGTGCAGATGGGCTGGTGCTTCCATTTCTCAAGTTCAACACCGTTGGGGGTACGATAACAGGCAAAATCAGCAGCATCGATTTCGAATGGCGTAAGCTTCAAAGTGGAACTTGGGTACCTGCCAGCGTCACCGAAGTTGCTTTGGTGGTAAATGACAGTGGCGGATACGCTGGGTTTTACACCCAAAGAACCCCTGGAAACGAATCAGGGTTTTCAGTGGTAATTCCTCGTGACATTGCTTCCGGGAACATTCCTTGGGATGGCGACCATGTGCGAATCAACGGCAGTGCACCGTCTGTAAGCGGTGCCACCCTGAACTCATTTTGTAACAGCGCGATCAGCTATGACGACAGGCTGGGCCTTCGAATTTTCTCAGGTGGATTCGCGCCCAACGATGGGGTGACGCTCTGCCCTTAGAGACAGGAGACGCCTAAAGCACCGCAGGCGGAGAGAATCCCTTCGCGAACGCCGTCGAACGAGTAGGGGGAGGTCGGTGAGTTAAGAGGGGCTATGCCGATGCGGAACGCAGAAGCACTTAGAATGGAACGCACGGTTTCAGGGTCCAGCGTTCCGAGGTTTTTTTGGAGCAACAGCGCTGCTACACCTGCCAAGTGGGGCGCAGCCATGCTGGTGCCACTCAAACGCACAACGCCCCCGCCTCGCTTCAGGGAGAGAATGCCCACAGAGCTGATCGAGCAGCCTGACGAGATATTCTCTCGTTCTTCACCGGGGGCTGAAAGGGCGACCCCAGCGCCATCCGTTGTAAAGTAAGAGGCGGTATCAGCGAAAATCAAGCCACTGTAGTAAGGGCAGCCTGCATTGGTGCCATCCAACGCGGAAGCACTGGCCACAGCAAGAACTTCAGGGTAAGCCGCCGGAATCTGTCCCGATATCTCTGAGAGCGCATCGTTGCCAGCGGCAACCACGATCGTGATTCCCAGATTACGCACGCTCTGAACCAAGGTCCTTAAGGCAGGGTTGTCATTCAGACTCCCTGGGCGGCCCAAACTCATGTTCACAACACGTATTGCTGGCACGACAGAGTTGGCATGCGAGAGCACCCAATCCAGCCCAGCCATCACGGTTGAATCTGAACCAGAACCACTTGAATCCAGCACGCGAACTGCATACAGCGTAGACAGAGGCGCCACGCCGACGGTATTAATCGTATTATCCAGAGCAGCCACGATCCCTGAAACGTGCGTGCCATGGCCGTTGCCATCTTGACAGCCGCTAGAGAAAGCGCTGAAGCAGGTGCTTGAAACTTTTAGATCGCGTTGTGTGAGATCGATTCCCGTGTCTATGATCGCTACACCGATGCCGGTCCCCTTGTAGGGCAACTGTCCGGGAGCCGCATGGATGCGGGCTACGCCTGCAGGAATAATCTGGGGCGAAATGTCACGGCTGGCTGTTGTTTTGGTTGCGGAATTCGTGCGATCCGAATTGACTTCTTCACGGACTGCATGCACGGGGCGATCTGGGATCAGTGCAACCACCTGTTTGTTTGCGTTTAATTTGAGCCAACTTGCCCGATCGGCGATCGAAACCGAAGCCGCATGCGAGCGTGGAATCTTGAAGTTCAGCGAAGCACCGCTGTCCCGCACAGAGGCGTCTTGATCGGCTGAATCAGTGTTATCGCGAAAGAGAACAATGGCCGCGCACGGGCGACCCTTAGGGCCATCAGACTCACAGGATTCCTGCGCGTTGCCCTCCTGCTCAGCCCACAAAACCGAAGCCTGGAAAACCATCAAAAACAACACCACCGAGCGCGCAAGAACTGACATAATAGGACCCCCTTTTGGCGTTTACTATGTAACAATTAGGGGGTTAAAGTTGCCATTTTAATACAGTTAGATTAGCTCCATAACCCGTTTTTCGAGCCGGCTTCCCTTGTTGATCGAAGAAACAACCGCGTTGTGTCGCAACAACACGTCTAGGGCCTTTCGGATCACGGCTTCAGCATCGGTGTGATCTGGATTAAAATACAGCGCCAGGTCACGCGTTCCTTCTTTGAAGGTGACGCGTGTCATGTGTTCAATGGCCTGCAGAGCTTCCAACGGGACTGGACCCTGACCCAGCTGGATGTGAACTTCTTTGGAGGCAGCGGTGAGTTGATGCATCGACCCGGAAGCCACAACCTTTCCGTGATCAAGAATGGCCGCCGCATCGCATACGCGCTCAAGCTCTTCCAAATTATGGCTTGAGATGATCAACGTGGATCGGCCTTTGCGGGCCAAAATCAGTTGCCTGACATCATAGGCAACGCGTGGATCGAGCCCCGCAGTGGGTTCATCCAAAAGAATGAGTTCGGGTTTGCCTAAAAACGCCTGTGCCAAGGCAACCCGCTTGGCCATTCCGTGAGACAGCGTTCCACAGCGGCTCTTCCACCAGTCTTTGCCTCCAAACTCAGCCAAGCTAGAACGGGCCTCCGATTCGGCTTCTGCGGCTCCAAAACCTTGCAGGCGGGCCATGTCGACGAGAAATTCGCCGACTCTATCCTGTGCAGGGAGCGCGGCATCTTGTGGGAGAACGCCGAGATGCCCTCTCAGGGCAGCCCGATGGGTCGGATAAGCCCCAAGGACCTGAACGTTGCCATGGGTTGGGCGAATGAAGCCGGCGATCAGGGAGAACGTGGTTGTTTTTCCAGCGCCATTGGGGCCGATGAGCCCAAAAGTGCTGCCCTGTTCAACACGCAAAGACAGATCCGACACGGCAAGTTTTGAGCCAAATTGACGGGTGACAGATTGAAATAGGACAGCCGGTTCGCGATTCATGATTACAAGTCCCTTCGAGCAAAAGCGGCACAGGTCAGTCCAGTCACCACCCCAGTATAGAGTAGACAGGCACCCAAACCCAGCAGCATTTGGTCAAGCCGGGGGGATAGAACAAACACGTCGTAGTTGTTGGGATAAATATATTTCAGCCAGTGTTGACCCAGCCAAATACCAAAAAATACGCCTTGGATGGCAATAAATGAGAGAGCCGGCGAACGAGTCTGTGCGCTGGTCCCAATGGCAAGCGCGCACCAGGGCAAGCTGAGTGGCAGCGTTGCAGACCAAAGCAGCGCGCCCCAACCCACGGTGGTCAGAAACGCTGCGTTACCGTTATAAACCACATAGCTCCAAACAGCCACATGAGTGACCAGTGTCATCAAGCTAACGACAATCCACAGTCCAATGGTTTTGCCAATGACCAGCGACCACCGTTCGACGCGCGTGGCCCAATATCGAATCGTTTTAAACTGCAACTCGCCTGCTAGGGTATCAAAACCAATCATTGAAATCAGAAAAGGTGCGATCCAGATGGTCAGGGGGAGCAACGAAAGAAGGGTCAGTGGGACGGACGAAAGCGCTTGGCCGATCTCATCGCCATACAGTTCTTTGGCGGAGGCCTCGCCCAATTTGAGGAGTACATTGGCGCCGAACTGATCAATCCCACG
>JAHFEF010000025.1:13208-16458 GCA_023248545.1 Myxococcales bacterium
TATGCTGAGGGCCAAGAGGAAAATGCCCTTGACACTGCGCAGATGTTTTCGAAGCTCTCGCCTCGTGATGAGCAGTATTTCCCTCATTGGTAGGCCCCCATATGGATTTTTCCAGAAGATAGCCGTGGGTTACCATCGAAGTCTACCGAGCCTACTTGGCTGATAACACTGGGGTCGCCCGTTCCAATGGCCGGTGAGCTGCTTTGCAGGTGCAGATCGCTGCCTGAGACGAATTTAGGATCTTGATTGATTAAATTTGCACTCAGGGTGGGAGCAGGACCACCGGTGGTTGCGAAGTTGCTGTCATCAAAAAATCCAATCGCTGGGTTCGTGTCTCCCCACAAAATATTGTTGGTGAGCGACGTTGTTAAGCCAGTGTAGCTTGGATCTGCAATTTGCAAAATGGTCGTCCCTTGAGAATTGGTTTCTAGGTTGCTCAAAAAAGTATTATTGATGAGCGTTGCATTGACCAGATTGGCGATGGCCCCGGCATAAACGCCTTGGTTGTTTGAAAATATCGAGTTGGTCACCGTCAAAGTTGCAGCATTGGTGATTCCACCGCCGGCGATGGCTTGATTGTTGTAGAACACGGATCGATTGACAGTGGCAGTGCCAAAATTTTGAATGGCTCCACCGGTGGAAAGAAATCCTTGCTCATTGCCAGTGTAATTGGCTTGATTGCTGAAAAAATTGACTTGGGAGATATTCACGGTTCCAAAGTTGGCGAGTCCCCCTCCGCCGCCATTAGCGGCCAACGCAGTATTGTTGGATACGATGCTGTTAGACAGTGTTAAATTGGCTGCTGTCGTCCAGACCAAAATACCACCGCCAGAATCGTCTGGGATTTGCGAACTTGCTGTGGCCTGGCCATTTCGGATCCACACTCTATCGACCACCAATTGGGACTCGACACGCAAAACATGGGTATTGGCGGCCGTTTTACCGTCGATGATCGTCCAATTGCCTTCGGTGGTATCGCCAATGGCAATGGCAGGGCGCGTGGTGGCCGCTGTTTCGGTTCCGACGAAGCCGCCCAAAATTTTGGATTTTCGAGACGCATTGGCCAGAAGGCCTGCATCTCCGGCTGGGGTTTTGTAGAGGCCTCGCTGAACGAACACTTGGTAGAAAGAACTGCAGGTGGAGCTTGGGGCACGCGTTGTGGCTGTTTGATAGGCTGCCCACAATGTCTTCATGGCTTTTGCCCAAGAAGTCCCATCGTTGCTGTCTAAGCCGTTGGGGGACACATAAACTGCGCAACAGTTTTGTTGAATAACGGGGTCTGTATCGTCACAATCGGACGAGTTTGCAACGTAACCTGTTTGGATGCCGCCTGAACAGACAGTCAACCCGATGCTGGGATCACCCAAACCATCTTGATCTACATCTTTGTAGAGTGTGTTCTGGGTGCAGCCTGAGCCTGGTGGGGTCACGGCGTTGGTGGAAGTGGGCGTTGTGGAGGTGGTGGGTGCTGGGTTTGGAGCTGTAGGGGCTGGAAAATTGGGCAAGCGAGTGATCAATGTCTGAGAAGGTTGTTTTTGACAGCTCAGCGCCAGCGCCAGTGCAATTCCAAGCAAACAATATTTCATGTGACTAGGCTATCACATCTTGTCCTATGGAGATTCGTAGGCCCCAATATCTAATAAGCCATTGAACCTGGGGTTGCCAGCCAGGTCGGTGGAGCCAATCTGGGACGATCGGACAAATGGATTGCCTGTGCCAATGCAACGAGATTGGCTGTTCAGGCGCTCATTGGTATCCCAGTTGGGGTCAATCGACATGTTCGAGATGCCCGTTCCAGTAAATGGCTGTAGGATATCGCTGTAAACGACCAGAAGACTACCGACTGGAAATGGGCTTCCATCGGCATTCGCGAACCCGATTTCTTGGTGTGTTGGGGTTTTGGTGTTCCAGAGAATGCTGCTGTCAATGAGCGTACTCGGAGGAGACAGCGAGCTGCTGTAAGACGTCACCACGGAGTTGCCGTCCGTATTGCTGCTCACATTGTCCATGAATGAGCAGCTCACAACCTGAGCCAGGCCCAGGTTCGCGATGGCACCCCCGTAGGTGCCCTTTTGATGGGTGAACAGCGAGTTGTAAACGTTCAGTGACGACATGTTGGCGATGCCTGCAGCGTAGGGCGCTTGGTTGTTGTTGAAGGTGGAACGATTGATGGTCAAACTGCCCCAGTTTTCAATGGCTCCGGCGTATTGATTGGCTGTATTGGATTCCAGCAGGGTGTCCAAGACATTCATGAACACACTCGTTCTCACTGCGCCAGTGAGGCCATTGCTGAGGGCCCCTCCACCGTAATAGCTGAGATTGGAACCCATATAACTACTTTGAACAGTAGTTTGACCGGCATTGAAAATCGCTCCACCGTAGCTGGCTTTATTGCCAGTAAAGCGTGTATGAGAAAGTTGCAAGCTGGCATTGGCTTGGACCAGAATTCCGCCTCCTTCCTGTACGGGAGTAGGTACTGTGCTGCTGTTCAAAGTAGTGAAAGTTGAGCCGTTCTTTATCCAGAAGCCATCCAAGCTCAGAGAGGTTGCTGTGCTGCCATTACCAACCAGAACAGCGTGGGCATGACTTTGAGCATCTAAGACGCTCCAGTCAGCGGCAACAATGTCTTTGGGATCCATCACGGGTCTTTGGCTCAAAGAAGTTTCGTTGCCCAGGAACCCACCATAGAAGGTGACTGGCTTACTAGAGTTAGCTTGCAACACGAAAACCAGCGCATTGGACAAAGGCGGTGGCGTATAGGTGCCAGCGGCTACCCAGATCGACCAGGCTGTGCAGCTCGGGTCTGTTGAGGTGATCGCCGTGTTGTACGCCGTTTGCAACTGGTTGGTTGCAGTGGCCCAACTGCTGCCATTTCCGGTTCCACTGGAGGTCACGTAGATGACGCACGAGGGGACTGGAGGCGGCGGCGGTGGTGGCGGAGGCGGCGGTGGCGGTGGAGCCGTGCAAATACCAGCGACGCAAGTATCTCCCGATGGGCAAACGTTGTTGCAGGCACCGCAGTTACTAGGATCATTTTGTGTATCGGCGGTGCACACCGGTGCTGGCGGAGGTGGTGGCGGAGGCGGCGGAGCCGTACACACACCAGCGACGCAAGTATCTCCCGATGGGCAAACGTTGTTGCAGGCACCGCAGTTACTAGGATCATTTTGTGTATCGGCCGTGCACACTGGTGCTGGCGGCGGAGGTGGAGGCGGTGGCGGAGCCGTACACACACCAGCGACGCAAGTAT
>JAHFEF010000026.1 GCA_023248545.1 Myxococcales bacterium
GCTGGGGCCGGCCGAGCCATCACTGCCCCTGACCCGAATGCCCGGGTATCTAATACCCAGCTCGTAAAACAACCCATCTCGCATCATGGGAATTAGCTCTGCCAAAAAATTCGAACTGTCATCTACCAGGGGGACTAAGTCCGAAGCTACTTCAAGCGCAATGGGCGTCACCACAGGCATCATTTTGGCTGTACTGCCTTCTTGGGCTTTGGCTTTTTGGAGCGCTGATTTCTTCTCTTTTTCTAATTTTTGCTCACGCTTACCCACAATCTCGTCCATGCCCGCCATCGAGGCACCACCGCCACCTGCCATGGCAGGTAATCGGGCTCTAAATAGCGCATAAGCCAACACACCCACAGACAAACCAATAATCGTAAATGGCACCCTGGGCAGCCCTGGCACTTGGCCCACGAGCGTAATAAACGCCGCTGCAATCGCAAACGCCTTGGGCTGAGCAAGCACTTGTGTTGCAATGTCTTTGCCTAAGTTAGAGCTATCATCGCCTGAGTTCACGCGCGTGACAATCAACCCCGAGGTGACCGACATCAGCAAAGCGGGGATAATACTCACCAAGCCATCACCAATCGACAAAATCGAATACGTCTGGATGGCCTCGTTCAGATCCATGCCTTTTTGAAATTTTCCGATGGCAATACCGGCCACGATATTCATTGCGAAAATAATAATTCCAGCAATAACATCGCCTTTCACAAACTTCATGGCACCGTCCATGGCACCAAAAAGCTGACTTTCACGGCTCAGATCGATTCGTTTTTTACGCGCCGTTTCTAAGTCGATAGACCCATTGCGCAAATCGGCATCGATGCTCATCTGCTTACCTGGCATGGCGTCCAGCGTAAATCTGGCTGCGACTTCCGCCACACGCTCAGAGCCCTTGGCAATCACGAGCATGTTGATCAGCATGAGCAGCAAGAACATCACCACGCCCACAATAAAATTGCCCTGAACGGTAAATTCACCAAAGGCATAAATCACTTTACCGGCATCGGCATTGAGCAGGATCAAACGCGCTGTAGCGACGTTAATGCCCAACCGAAACAGCGTGGTCACCAACAAAATCGTGGGAAAAGAAGACAAATGCAGCGCGTCTGGAACATACAGAGACACCAGCAGCATGGTGAGCGCAATCGAAATATTGGCGCATATCAATAGATCGATTACAAAAGTCGGGATCGGTACAATCAGCAGTGTCATGACCGTAACGACCAACAGCGCTAAGCAAATATCCGCATAACGCCTAAACAATTCGCTCAAATTGCCCTGCAGCAGGAGATCTAAAAAGCCACTCATGGTGAACAAAGTAACATACTCCGGCTTGGTTGACAGCATCTAGCCAAAATGCTTAACACACCACACTATGACAAATACCTATACGCTTGTTTTGGGTTGTGGTGCTCTGGCTATTTTTTATGCCCTTTTCATGGTTAGATCCGTTCTAGCTGCCCCAATGGGCAACGAAGCCATGCAAAAAATAGCCTTGGCCATTCAGGAGGGCGCCAAAGCCTACCTGAATCGCCAGTACCAAATGATCGCCTTGATTGGAGCGGTTATTTTCGTAGCTCTAACGGCATTGCTCGGCGTCTATGTAGGCGTCGGCTTTTTGATTGGGGCTGTTCTATCAGGCGTTGCCGGTTACGTGGGCATGAATATTTCGGTCCGGGCCAATGTCAGAACCGCTGAAGCTGCCAGAAACGGTCTGCAACCAGCGCTCGACATTGCATTTAAATCGGGCGCAATCACGGGTTTGCTCGTCGTTGCTTTGGGCATCATCGGCATCACGGGTTATTATCTTACTTTGCGTTCGATGCAGCTAGACACCCGCACCCTCATGAACGCTTTGGTGGCCCTTGGGTTTGGAGCCTCTCTCATATCCATTTTTGCGCGTTTAGGCGGCGGTATTTTCACCAAAGGCGCGGACGTAGGCGCAGACATGGTGGGCAAAATCGAAGCCGGCATCCCAGAAGATGACCCTAGAAACCCAGCTGTGATTGCGGACAACGTGGGCGACAACGTCGGTGATTGCGCCGGCATGGCAGCGGACTTGTTTGAAACCTACGTCGTCACGCTCGTTGGAACCATGTTGCTGGCTGGTATCTATTTCACGGGTGACCAGCTTGAGCTCATGATGGCATTCCCCCTATTGATTGGTGGGATTTGCATGCTGACATCGATTTTAGGCACTTTTTTTGTAAAGCTCGGCAAATCCAATAACATCATGAGCGCTTTGTATAAAGGCTTCATGGTCACAGCCGTGACGTCTGCTATTGCCATCGCCGTAATTTGCAACTCGTGGCTGGGTCTTGGAACCGTGTTGGTGGGAACACACATGAGCTTCACGGGTCTGAACTTGTTTTATTGCTGTCTCACAGGCTTGATTGTCACGGGGCTGCTCATGCGCATCACTGAATATTACACGATGACCAATTATCGGCCCGTTCGAAGCATTGCTGAATCTTCTATCACAGGCCATGGAACTAATATTATCCAGGGCATTGCTGTTTCGATGGAAGCAACGGCGCTGCCAGCGATTGTGATTTGCGCCGGGATCTTGCTCTCGTATCAAAACGCTGGGCTATTTGGGATTGCGATTGCTGCGACAACGATGCTCGCCTTGGCGGGCATGATTGTGGCTTTGGACGCCTATGGCCCCGTCACCGACAACGCTGGTGGCATCGCCGAAATGTCGAACATGCCAGCCGATATTCGAAAGACCACAGACGCTCTTGACGCTGTTGGAAACACGACTAAAGCTGTCACGAAGGGCTACGCCATTGGTTCAGCAGGATTTGCGTCGCTGGTTTTGTTTGCGGCTTTTATCGAAGACGCCAAACACTATTTCCCGCAGTATACGCTCACTTTCTCGCTTGAAGACGCCTATGTCATGATTGGGTTGTTCTTGGGCGGCTTGTTGCCCTATTTGTTTGGCGCCATGAGCATGATGGCCGTCGGCCGCGCTGCCCAGTCGGTGGTGATTGAAGTCCGTCGTCAATTCAAAGAAATACCGGGTTTAATGGCAGGCACTGGCCGTCCTGACTATAGCCGCGCCGTGGATATTCTCACCAAGAAAGCCATCCAAGAAATGGTCCTGCCGAGCTTGTTGCCCGTCGGTGCACCTGTTTTGGTCTATTTGGCCATGTGGGCCAGCGTGGGTCAGAAAGAAGCTCTGATCACGCTCGGGTCTATGTTGCTGGGTCTCGTCGTCACCGGGCTGTTTGTAGGACTTTCGATGACCTCTGGGGGCGGTGCTTGGGACAATGCCAAGAAATATATTGAGGAAGGCTTCTTCGGGGGCAAAGGCTCTGATGCGCATAAAGCAGCTGTAACAGGAGATACCGTCGGCGATCCGTACAAAGACACGGCTGGGCCTGCAATTAACCCGATGATCAAGATTGCTAATATTGTGGCGCTGTTGTTGCTGGCGATTTTGGCGAAGCTCTCATGAGTTTTTTCAGCGCCTATATCGCATGGGCCGTCGCGGCCCTGTTTTACTGCTATCAGTATGTCTTGAGGGTCTTACCCGGTGGCATTGAGCCTAATCTCCGATCCGAATTCCATCTGACAGCTCATGAATTTGGAACCATCGGATCTTTCACGATTTATGCCTATGCCCTCATGCAAATCCCCATGGGAATCTTGGTGGATCGGGTTGGCGTCAAAAAAGTTCTCTCGGGATCGATTATTTTGTGTTTGCTCGGGGCCTTTGCGATGGCCTTCTCGACGGACTTGCCGAGCCTCCAAATGAGCCGCATTTTAATCGGCATGGGTTCAGCCAGTGCGTTTATGTCCGCGCTCAAAATCGCCGCAGATTATTTGCCTGCTGGTCGCCGGGGTTTCTTGATGGGCGCAACGCTCACCCTGGGAACGATTGGCGCCATGCTGACTGGGTCTTATTTGGTCCCCCTGGTCCAAACCGCCGGCTGGCGTTCAGTCACAACTTCGTTGGGATTCTTCGGATTGGCCATGGTGCTCTTGGCGTTGGTGGGCATTCACCTGAAAGCCACCCAAAAAACCAAAACTTCTTTTGATTGGCGACAGATCACAAGTATTATTAAAAATCGTCAAATCATGATCTATGCGCTTTTGGCCATTGGCCTTTATACGCCGCTGTCTGTACTGGCAGACCTATGGGGAACAGCGTTTCTCATGAAAAAATACGAACTGGCTCAGACAACAGCGGCTTCGAGCACTGGCATGTTATTTGTCGGCTTATGCTTTGGCAGTTTGATTTTGCCCTGGCTGTGCGAAAAATATGACTGCTTAGATATTGCCATTCAAACCTGTAGTTTTGGCATTTTGTTTATGTTTGGATTTTTGTTGCTGGGGCCGGAACTCAGCCATGCAGGTCTTCAAGTGATCTTGATCGCGATTGGGTTTTTCTGTGGCGCTGAAATGATGTGTTTTACAGGTGCCATCCAATCCACCACCGCTCTCAATTCGGGATTGACGCTGGGCGTTGTGAATACGCTCAACATGCTGGGCGGAGCGCTTTTGCAGCACCTGATAGGCTATTTGCTCGACCTTCAGTGGAAAGGGCTCGTTGACCCACAGGGGGTTCGGTTGTATGACACGGAGCAGTTTGTGGTAGCGTTATCGCTGCTATGGGCTGTCGTAGCAGCCTGTTGCCTGTTATCGCTGATGCTGAAGAGGAGAGTGTTCAATGGCTGATAAGATCATCATGCCCCAACTGGGTGAATCGATTGCCGAAGGCACGATTGTAAAATGGCTGAAAGCACCCGGGGACGCTGTCAAAAAAGATGAAAATGTCTTATTGATCTCGACGGACAAAGTCGAAGCTGAAATTCCCTCTCCTTCTGCAGGCGTGTTATTAGATATTGCCGTGGGCCCTGGTGAAACTGTCCCAGTCGGGACTGTGTTAGGCAGAGTTGGTGCGGCGGGGGAAGTAAGAACCTCATCTGCCTCCGCTAAAGCTACGGCAGACAAGCCCCTAGCCCCTCTCCAGCCATCTGCGCCAACTCCCGCCCCAATTTCAGCAGGGGGCCTGCCTGCCATAGCTTTAGCGGAGGCAGGTGAGGCTCGGTTCCTCTCCCCTCTCGTCAAGAAGATTGCTTCCGAAAATAATATTAGCGCTGCCACTCTGGAAAGCCTCCCCGGTACTGGCAGAGAGGGCCGTTTAACCAAGAACGATTTATTGGCGCATCTCGAAGGAAAGCCTACAGCTCAGCTATCCATGCAGGCCCCTGTTCGAGCACCGGCCCCTGCACCACAGCTTTCACTCATTCCTCCCGGTCAACGCGAGCTCTTAAAACCCGTGAGCACCATGCGGCGTGTCATCATGGAAAACATGTTGGCGTCTCGAAAAGCCAGTGCCCATGTCACGACGTTCTTTGAGATCGATTATACCCAAATAGACAGAATCCGAGTAGCCCACAAAGATCGCTTCAAAGCCGAAGAAGGCGTGCCCCTCACATACACGACCTTCTTAGCAGCCGCGTTGTGCCTAGCACTCAAACGCCATCCGTATATCAACGCCGAGATTAAAGGCGATCAAATTTTGTTTAAGAAAGATGTCCACCTAGGAATTGCCGTCGCCATCGACCAGCCTGAACCAGGCCTCATGGTGCCCGTAATTCGCAACGCTGACCAAATGAACCTACGAGGCCTGGCCAGAGCCATCTCAGACCTTGCTGCCCGCGTACGCAGCCGAAAAATTAAACCAGACGAACTTTCTGGAGGCTCTTTCACGGTGACCAATCCAGGAAATTATGGTGCCGTGATCGGCACGCCAATTATCAATCAACCCCAAGTCGCTATTTTGGGCGTCGGCCAAATCAAGAAACAACCTGTTGTGTTGGAACATGATTCCGGCGACGTCATTGCGATTCGAAACCGTGGTTGGCTCTCGTTGTCTTTTGATCACAGGTTAATCGACGGTGCGACAGCTGATATTTTCATGGCAGATTTGAAACAGACGCTGGAGACATGGACAGCCAACCCATAAAGCCCCCGTGGCTGCGCGTCAAAGCGCCCACAGGTGAGAATTACCAACGCCTGACAAACTTGATTCGCAGCAAGCGCCTTCATACAGTCTGTTCGTCGGCATCGTGTCCCAACATGGGTGAATGCTGGGAACAAGGCACAGCCACGTTCATGATTCTGGGCCGCATCTGTACCCGCGCCTGTCGATTTTGTGACGTCGACTCTTATTCAAGACCCGGCCCGGTAGACTTAGAAGAACCTCAGCGCTTGGCCGAAACTGTTTTTGAGATGGGCTTAAAACACGCTGTGATCACGTCTGTGACCCGAGATGATCTGCAAGACGGCGGCGCTTCTCACTTTGTCCACTGTCTCAATGCGATCAGAGGCCTTTGCCCAGACATCACACTCGAGGTCTTAACGCCCGATTTCAAAGGCCGTGAACAAGATATCCTGACGGTCCTAAAAGCTCAGCCTGAAGTTTTTAATCACAATCTCGAAACTGTCGAGTCACTGACACCCAAAATCAGATCCGGTGCCCAATACAAACGTTCTCTGGAAGTTTTACGCTTTGCCAAATCACAAGCTCCCCATATTAAAACCAAGAGCGGCCTCATGCTCGGCCTGGGTGAAACCAACGATCAAATCAAACAAAGCCTGCAAGACTTGCGAGACCACCAGGTCGACATGCTCACACTGGGACAATATTTAAGACCGAGCAGCTTTCACCACGAAGTTATGCGCTACGCTACGCCCGAAGAATTTCTAGAGTTGGGCAACTATGCCAGAAGTTTAGGCTTTTGGCGGGTCGAAAGCGGCCCGCTGGTGCGTTCCAGTTATCATGCCCGTTTGTAAAAATAGCTAGGATTTGACACCAATCTGTGTTACAATCTGTAATACAGGCAGGATCCTATGAGAAACAGAACCATTCAAGCACGTATCTCTGAAGATACCGATCACGAGATCGCGTTTTTACAAGACACCTTGGGCATCCAGCGTGTTACAGACATTATTACGCTGTCTATCCATCGCTTAGCCTTAGAGCATCAACAACAGAAAACCAAACAATCTCCTTTTAAAGCCCTCGAGGAATTAGGCCTTATTGGTTGCATCGAAAATGCCGATGCTTCTTTGTCGCAGAATTACAAATCTGTTCTATTAAAAAACCTGCAGGCCAAACATGCCCGTCCTTAGAAACACCCTGATAATTGATACGGGCTATTTGGTAGCGCTCTTTTCAAAAAAAGACCGCTTCCACAAAGCTGCTCTTGCGCTGCGACCTCAGATCGAAGATAAAGCCTGGGTCACAACTTGGCCCGTGATCACTGAAACTTGTCACTTGCTTCAGTCACTACAAACAAATTTAACCCCATCTCTTCTCACTCTTTGCGAGCGAAAAATTCTAAATCTATTTGAGCTCAGACTTGAACATTTTTCTAGAATCAAAAGCCTCATGGCTAAGTATGAAGAACTTCCCATGGACTTAGCAGATGCTTCATTGGTTATTTTAGCCGAAGAACTAGGCCATGGAGACATTGTATCAACAGACTGTCGAGATTTTAAAACGTATCGTTTTAAGAATCATTCTCCATTTCGAAATCTTCTCATGCTTACCGCTTAGACTGAAACGAGTGCACAAAAATCCCAATCGCCCCGACCACGATGCAGGAGTCTGCAATGTTAAACGTCGGCCAGTGCATTCCGGAATACCCCACAAACCCGGCATACCAATCGATAAAGTCGATCACATAACCCAGTCGCATGCGATCGATTAGGTTGCCAACAGCCCCACCCATAATCAGTGAGAACGACGTCAAAATCATCCAGTCTGGATCTCGAATTCGAAAATACCAAATCAGGAAAAACAACGCTGCCACCATGCTCACCGTGACCAAAAATGGCTTTCGAAACCACTCAGGAATAGAACTGGTAATGCTAAACGCAGCAGCCGGGTTTTCTTTGTAAATCAAGTTAAAAAACTTCGGAATCACCGTGATTTCATGATGCGGATAAAACTGCCCCGGCGATAACTCATAAGCCAAGCTCTTCTGCGCCCAGGTTTTGCTCGCTTGGTCCGCGGCAATGACCACCAAAATAACAGTCAACAACAAGACAATACGAGACTTGAGACTTATCAGCATAGGTTTGACCTACCACAAAATCTCGCCTAGGCAATCTGGAATGTTTGTTCGACAAAATTTAACCACTTGTGATTCCACAAATAGTCTCGCACTCGCTTGGGCCGCTCAGGATGCGCCTCACAAAAGCCTGATTACTTGCGATGTCCAAACCCATGGCCGCGGTCGACAAGGACGCGATTGGCTCACCTGCTTTGGAAGCCTCGCTTTTTCGTTTATTTTACGGCCCCAAATTGAAATCGAAAAAGCTGCACAAATCACGCTGGTCACAGCGACGGCTTTATTACAAGCGTTAGAAACACTCAAACTGGATGCCCTGGTCAAATGGCCCAATGATTTGTTATTGCCCGACGGCCGAAAATGCGCTGGCATTTTAACAGAGGCTCATTCTACCGGCGACAAACTTGATGCTGTTATTATTGGGATTGGCTTGAACGTCCAGAGAACCACAGAGTCGCCTCACGAATATGGCTTTTTGTCAGATATTGGCTACGTCGGCGTTAAGGCAGAACTCCTAGAATCCCTTTTAAGCCCCCTGGAGTTTCACTTCGATCATCTCGACCAACCGGGACATTTTGCGTTTTGTTTAAGCTATTTGAAAGAGCGCTCAGCAACTTTGGGTAAACCCATCTCCAATGGCATTGCCCTGGATATCAACCCCGACGGCTCTCTCCTGGTTCAGGACTCTCAAGGAAAAATAAGCTCTATGCATACCACTTGATGGAACAACCGATGCTGTGTTGCTGATTTTTTGGTGCTGGCTTGCCCGCCAACAAATCTTTCACCGCGCTTTCGAGTTCTTGCCAGCGGCCATGGTAGTAAAGCTTTCTGTTTGAATCATAGACAAACAAATCGGGCGTACACACAGCATCAAATTTTTTGGCCACTTCTTGCGTGCTGTCTACCAAATACGGAAACCCATAATTTTTCTCGCGCCAGCGTTTTAAGAGAGCCTCCGGCGCATCTTCGGGATATTTGCTCGCATCATTTGAACAAATCGCAATAATTTGTAAACCGTCCAGTTTGAGAGCCAGAAGATCATCTTCAATCGCTCGAACATAAGGACAGTGGCTGCAAATAAACGCAACCATCAACGCTTTGCTCTGTGCAAAATCTTGGAGCGAGTAGGTCTTGCCATCTACCGACTGCAGCGTAAAAGGAGGGCAAGGCGTTCCTAAAGCAAGTTCGTGTGAAGTGAGTGCCATAGGTTTTGTTTTTACAGGAGAAGAACATGGATCGCAATCTCGCTCTTGAAGTCGTTCGTGTTACCGAAGCTGCTGCTCTATCTGCCGCCAGACTCATGGGCCGTGGCGAAAAAGATGCTGCCGACCAAGCTGCCGTCACAGCCATGCGCAATGCTTTTGAGAGTTTAGCCATTCGGGGAACTGTCGTGATTGGCGAAGGCGAACGCGACGAAGCACCCATGCTTTTTATTGGCGAAAAAGTGGGCATGGGCGATAAAAACGACCCTGAAGTCGATATCGCTGTAGATCCGCTGGAAGGCACCAACTTGTGCGCCTATGGCCGCCCCAATGCGCTTGCTGTCATCGCCATGGCCGAACGCGGCAAGTTATTGCACGCTCCCGATATTTATATGTCTAAAATTGCCGTCGGTTCTGATGCCAAGGGCGTGATCGATTTAGATAAATCGCCCACTGCAAATCTCAAAGCCATCGCCGATGCCAAAGGCGTCTACGTCGAAGATCTCACGGCGGTGATTTTAGAACGCGATCGCCACGCAAACTTAATCAACGAAGTTCGTAAGGCCGGCGCTCGTGTACACCTGATTTCAGACGGCGATGTCAGTGCGGCGATCGCTACTTGCCTACCAGATTCTGGCATCGATGTTCTCTTTGGAATCGGGGGTGCCCCTGAGGGTGTGTTGGCTGCAGCGGCCCTAAAATGCGTCGGCGGCGACATGCAAGCCCGTTTAGTGGCCAGAAATACTCATGACAAAGACCGTTGCGTCTCCATGGGAATTTCGAACCCAGACCAAAAATGGCATCTGGAAGAGCTGGCTCGAGGCGATGTCATGTTTGCAGCCACGGGTGTGACCTCAGGAGACATGCTCAAAGGCGTTCGATATTTTAAAGGCGGAGCCAAAACACACTCTCTGGTCATGCGCAGCCGTTCAGGGACGATTAGACTGATAGAGACAGACCACCATTTTGATAGGAAACCTCAATTTGGTTTCTAAACTTGACATCGCTGTCCAAGATATTCTCACGCAGCACAAATCGACTGGCGAGCCCGTCGATCAATTAGTTGGCAAAATCACCCGTTCTCGAGGCTTCGGTTCCCGCGATCGCAAACTGATCGGCGATGCGGTATTTGATGCGCTTCGCCAAAAACCATGGCCAGCCTGGTTCACGCGAAAAATTGACCCCGAGCTCGAACAAGCCTTGCGCACCCGTGCCAAGCCTGTGCTGGCCATAGATCAGCGCATGATCACTGTTCAAGAAGCGCAAAAGCAGTTGAGAGAACTCGGGGTAGAATCCAGCGTATCTCACTTAGCGAAAACTGCGTTGGTTTTGGAACAGGATCGTCTCAGCTTAGACAGCCTGCCCCATCCTCTTCGAGAAAGCATCTGGTTCATGGATGAAGGCAGCCAGGTAATTGCGGCGCAAATTAAAGCCAAGCCAGGCGACAGAGTGTTAGATTTATGTGCCGGCGGCGGAGGCAAAACCAGAATGCTCTTGGCCACGGGAGCAGATATTACAGCTGTTGATATTTCACAAACCAGATTAGCCAAGATACCAGGCGTTCACAGAATCGTCGCCGATGGCCGAACAGTCTCGTTGCCCCCATTTGATTGGATCTTGGTCGATGCGCCGTGCTCGGGAACAGGCACCCTCAGGCGATCACCCGATATTTTTGGACGCCTCCAAGAAGCTGATATTGCCGCTTATGCGAAACTACAACGAGAACTCGTGGCCAACGCAACCCAAATGCTCAAGCCCACAGGACGCTTAGTGTACGCAACCTGCTCGGTTCTTCCAGAAGAAAACCCTATGAACTTTGACGGACTAGAACTCATCGAAAACAGGCAGCTACTGCCTTCGACAGATGGCTGCGATGGGTTTTACCATGCGAGCTTCAGATTTTGATAGAATGTGAATCAAATTAGGGGGAGTCATGCTCAGAATTTGTTTTGTGTTCGCAATCGCAGGCTTTTTTTCTGCTGCAGGATTTGCAATAGATATTTCTGATTACTTCAGGCCCAGTGAACTGGATGCAAGCTTGCAAACGGCCATCAGACAGTTTACCCCCAAAGACAAATCAAAACCCAAAATAGTTTTGGTGGCGGTGGGACATATTGGGGAAGATGATTATTATCCAGCCATTCTTAAACACGTGAATCAAGTCAATCTTGTGCTGCATGAAAACATTGGAAATGAGTTGTTCGAAGAACTTGAAGCACTCGATCCAATCTGCGCCGAGGTTCGTGGAAACATGGACACCTCCAATGCCTTCGCCAAAGCCCTTGGGTTGGAAACACAAAATGACTATTTTCATTTCAAAGGTAAACAAAAATGGATCCACGCAGACCTGAGCGCTATGGCTTATACGAAACGTATTTTGGAATTGTTGCTTTCACAAATCCGTCTGCAAGTGCCCAGTTATCAACCAGAGGGAAAAACACTGTGTGCGCAGTTTAAGAGTGTGATTCTGGACATAGGTTGTAATTCAGAGTCAACAGCCCCGTGCAATTTGAAGACATTATTGGAAGAATCCATGAGGTCTATGGCGAGTTTTAGTCGAGAGCAAATTGCGCAGACCATGCTATCGGAAGCATCTATCCACTCGAACAGTGAACTTCTTCTTGAACGCAATCAGGTGCTGTTCGAGGTACTTCAAAAGATAATTCAACGTCCTGTAACGACGATCAAAACGATAGGAATTTTGTATGGAGCTGCGCACATGCCTGATATTGAGAAGTACCTAGTGGATAAATTGGACTTTCATCGTTCCACAGAAGACGTTCAGTGGTTAACAATGATGAGGGTGAGGCCACCAGAAAATACAGTCCAATCGTTTGTTTTCAATTTTTGATGCTGTATTTTAAACGCTCCATCTCGGTGACAGTCAATTTTTCCTTCTCGTTACGCGTAATATCCAGCACATAGGCACTATTGGCTGGATATTCGAAAAGGCTACTGATCACCTTAGGGAGTACACCAATCAAATATTTCATATCGGTGTGGCTCTGAATAGCACCTTTTGGGTTACTGCCATTCAGCAACACTTTAGCCACATAGATTTTGACTTGATCATATCGGTCATTGTGTTCAAAAAAGCCAAGCTTCTTAATATCATCCCTCAAAAACATGCGTTCCGATTGAACATGTGATCCTGTTCCAGTGCCATTGCGCAGGGTGAGTTCATAAGAGCCATAGTGCTGTATCCAGTCTCCCTCAGCGTAAAATTGAAACAAATAGTTCACATTATCTGTGATAAAATCCTTCCTAATCGGCGTCGCCAAAGTAACCATCATAAATGGCGTGCGTGATTCTCGGACAACCTTGGCAAAATGGAAAATCACATTTCCACCGTGTGAGTGACCAATATAAATATCGTCATATTCTTCGCTGGGGAAATAAGTACGCACAAAATTAGCCAATTCTTCACCGGCCGTAATCCGAGCTGTGTTATCGTTGGCGCCGCTCCAGCCAAATGAGTAGAGCTCCACGGGAGCATTCTGATTATTGGCAACCGATTGAGCCATCAATTTGGTTTGCTGAAACAATAGATTTTCATCCGATTGATATTCGCTCGATCCTGCCGCGAATGTTCCATGAACATTAAAAATAACAATCTTTTTGCTCACTGCTCGACTCCAAGGTGACGAAAACAGCGACGGGCTGGCGGTAGGGTAGAACTCCATGGCACGGTCTACGCTTGTATGGGTGTTGCCAATAGTTTGAAAAACCTGATTCACTTCAGCCAAATTAGCTGGGCTCATGTCTAGGTACTTCAACCCCAACTTGCGTTCTTCGGTCACGATGTCCGCGCCAGGTGTTCCAAACCAAGGCATCAACTTATAGAGCTTACTCGTTGGAACTCGGTTTTTGACATCGAGCAGAACACTCCTAAATCGAGCTAAAACCGCCCCAAAACGCTTCATGAACTCCGCCTGCGCCACCGCGTCTTTATTGGGATCTATCTTATAGTAAGAGTACAGCGAAGAGAGTGACGAGTAAGCCCGCCTCATGAGGTGATACACTTCGGGATCTTTTGCGACAGAGGGCCAATAGCCATGTTCTACTGACTGCACCAACTGCTCGAGTGGGGCAATTATATGAAACCGATTTTTACCAAAAAAATAGTTTTTGAAGTTCGTGATCCATCTGCCCTCAAAAACAGCCCATTGTTGCGTCGTTTCAGCATAATCTAATCGGCTTAATCCCTGGCGACTCGCAATAATTTTTAGAGCCTCTATGTCTGCCGTCGTCAACTCTCTCATAGCACCGTTGATGCCAAACACGCTCTTGCCCGCAGCAGCCCAAATTCCCTTTGTTTGAGACTCATAGGATAGGCTTTTAACATCTTGAATCGTCTCAAAAACCTGAAGGGACCTATCAAGAAGATCCATCTTCACCAGGCCTCTGGCCGTCCCAATCCAAAGCTGATTGGCCTGATCCACCAGCAAAGCTCGAACATCTTCACTGATGTGCTTGAGACTCGGACCCGTATGTATGTCTTTCGACAGTCTATTAAAATGGAGTACACCTCCAGATTTGAGGCCTATCCACAGGCGATTTTGGGTGTCCATGGCCAAGGCTGTAATTGGTTTTGGAATCTTCAAGTTTCGGATTTGTTGCCCCTTAGGCGTAAATTCGAATAGTCCAGCATTTTCAGTTCCCACGAAACAACTGGTTTGGGTGCACAAACAGCTCGTTGCTGTTTTTCCACTAAGCCAATTGCTTGAACTTTTCTCATCGAGACTCAAGTCTGTGGCTCCCCCGGCTCCTCCACGATCTTCTTGGATCGTCACCAAAAAACCATCCTTCTGATTGAGACAAAGGCCGGTCACATAATTGCCCGGCAGTTTCTTGTTCTGTGTCGAAAGTCTTTCAGTAAACCAGCGATTGGTTTGGGTGAGGCGTTCAATGCCCTGGCCATAATATCCTGCTTTGCCCACCCAGAGCGTCCCATCCGGGGCCTGCCCCAATGCAGTAATCTTACCCAGCGGCCGATTATCGCCTGCTGTCACATAGTGAACCCAGGTGTTCCCCTGAAGGTGCTGGAGACCCTTTTCAGTCCCGACGAAAATATCATTGTCATCCTGAGCTAACACTTGTGTTGTGTTGTGTTGAAAATTATATTTTCGAACGATTTGCTGGGCATGAGAGGCTAAAGAACAAATAAAAATAAGAGCGATAATTTTCATTGTTTTTCATCCTAGCATTTTCATTGTGTTAAAGTCAAATTATGGAAGCAATTAAGAGGCTTTTCAGTGGATCTACTCCTCCAGATACCGCCTCAAAACCTATCCGTGAGACACAAGACTCGTTTAGCGCGACCCGCTCTCCAAGCTTAATCGAAAAGCTTGAGCAGGAGCATGTCAGACTGAAGGCAGCCTTCGAAACTCAATTTGGTAAACCCATTGCAGAACTACGAAACAAGCACGCCGAGGCACTTCGGGATGTTGAACGGTTTAAGGATGTCAAAGCAATGGACCCTGAGACATGGTCTACCCATTTAGATTTTGCGCTCAACCGACTTTCAGAACCCGAGTCTTTGAGTCCCCAAGACCTCGAGGGCTTAAAAAAGATGGTCGCCGCCTTAGAAGCCGCTCCACCAGTTTATCTCAGCCCCAGACAAACAGTGTTACTTGCAACAGTGTTGGTATTTTGGAACGTCGAGCACCCTGAGCCCACCCAAGAAGACCCAGAACAAGAAGAGCATGAACTCCGCCAAAACATACAACAAGAAGCAAAAAGCAGGTCTTATGAACTAGCACTTCAACAAAGGCTTGAACAAACTACTCTGGAACTGGAAGAAAGCGCGAAGGACCCTGCACTAAGCACTCAACTGGCCGCTCTAAACGAAATTGAACACCGAATCAGCCTTGCGCAAAAAGAAGAGGAAGAACGAGCAATTCTCGCAGACAAAACGCGTCGAGATCGGGCAACCATCGGGTACCAAGAGCGGGCCAAAAAACTCGCAGACATGAGCACCGAGACAAGGGACCTTGTTCAGCGGCTCAAGGAACCCAGCCTAGAAACTGAGAAAGTCGCGTTGCAAGATGCCTTGGTTGCTCAGCAACACAAATTTTTAGAGGCATTGAACGATCTGGAAACCTGGGACTTAAACGCTAAAATTGCTCAACAAGGCGAAGATCCTTATTCGAGCGCCGTATCATTGCCCTCAACCACCCAACTGGTTCGTGAGTATCAACTCGCCCGCCACGGCATTTCGAATATTGTAGAAGCCTACAAAAAACTGATCCCCACCGGAGTTCCAGACCTCAATGAACTGTGGAAAAGCATGAGTGTCGAAACCCTCACGAATTTCCTTCAGCAGGCTAGAGACTTAGCCCGTGATTACCCATTGGAGTGCGCAGATTTGGCCGCCAATTTGGCTCATACCTATAGCATTTTGACCATGAATGGCGGAATCACTGCTGAAATTCAGACCATTTTAGATAGGCGGACGGCCGAAAATCAAGTGGTCGATGCCATCTTGGGTCAACAGACTGCCGTTTATAGTACTGGTGAACTCAAAAAGATTCCGCTGAAACAACTGGCTTTAATCGATCTATGCAATCGTGCCCCCTACATTGCGGGCGCTCTGATGCATGAGCATATGACGGGCGCCAAGGCAGCCAGAGCAGCGGCTGCTTGGATTCCCGGCTTGGGCAGTTGGGCTCCGGTTCAAATGGGCGCAGGTATTGGCGGAGCCATTGTACAAGTCATGGGACAGAAGGAACTTGCCCGCCGAATGTCGCGTCGATATGAGGTCATGGCCAACTCTATGTTGGCTGCGCTCAGGGGATACCAGCATGGTGGGATGACTGGCGCCATACAGCAGGCAAGGTCCTA
>JAHFEF010000027.1 GCA_023248545.1 Myxococcales bacterium
TGTTCCCTATATTGTCGTGTACATGAACAAGTGCGACATGGTCGACGATAAAGAGTTGTTGGATCTGGTCGAACTCGAAATTCGTGAATTGCTCACGTTCTACAAGTTCCCAGGCGACACTACTCCGATCATTCATGGTTCGGCCCTGAAAGCTTTGGAAGGCGAAGACAGCGAACTCGGTGTCAAGTCGATCTTCAAACTCATGGATGCGATTGACTCGTATATCCCAGATCCTAAGCGCGATATCGATCGTCCGTTCTTGATGCCGATCGAAGACGTGTTCTCGATCTCTGGCCGTGGGACGGTAGTCACGGGCCGTATCGAACGGGGCGTGATCAAAGTCGGTGAAGAAGTTGAGATTGTTGGATTTAAGCCGACGACCAAGACGACTGTGACTGGCGTCGAAATGTTCCGTAAGTTACTCGATGAAGGCCGAGCCGGTGATAACATCGGTGCGCTGTTACGCGGTACCAAGCGTGAAGAAATCGAACGGGGTCAAGTGCTTTGCAAACCAGGGTCGATTACGCCGCACAAGAAATTCAAAGCCGCGATCTACGTGTTGACCAAAGAAGAAGGTGGACGTCATACGCCGTTCTTTGCCAACTACCGACCGCAGTTTTATTTTAGAACGACCGACGTGACCGGGACAATTACCTTGCCAGAAGGCTCCGAAATGGTGATGCCAGGTGATAACGTGACCATCACGGTTGACCTGATTACGCCGATTGCGATGGACAAAGAGCTGCGCTTCGCGATTCGTGAAGGTGGGCATACGGTTGGTGCTGGCGTCGTGTCAGAGATCATCGAGTAGTTTTTTTGGGGGGCTTGCCTGCCGAAGCTTTAGCGTAGGCAGGGGCATAGGTCGCTAGCTCAATTGGTAGAGCTTCGGATTCCAAATCCGAAGGTTGGGGGTTCGAGTCCCTCGCGGCCTGCCAACAGAAGCAGCCAGCGTAGGTTGGCCTGCCAGATTTTATAGCCAAAAACACGTTTTGTTTTGTAATTAGTGTCAATGCCTCCATCTGCCATCGAAAAATTTCGCAAACACTATCAACAGACCGTTGTGCCTCGATATTATTCAGGCGTTGTTCATGCGTTATACACGCTGGTGCTCTTGGGCGGAGCGATGACGTATCATGCGCTCAAAATCCACGATCTTTCTTGGAAAGAGAGTTTGGCATTTCCGATTATTTTTTTGATCAGCAATTGGATCGAGTACATGGTTCACCGGTATAATCTTCATCGGCAGGTTCCGGGTTTCAAAATGCTCTATAAGATTCACAGCGGGCAGCACCACCAGTATTTTACCGACCAGGCCATTGCGTTCGAAAGCCCCCGTGACTTCATGATGATTTTGTTTCCTCCGTGGGCATCTATTTTTGTGGTGGTTGCCTCTACGGCATTGGGATACTTTGTCATTGGCCCTATTTTTTCACCCAATGTGGGTCATATTTTAGGCATCATGGCGGCGGTAGCGCTGCTGCTCTACGAGGCCATGCATTGTTATTATCATCTGGATGATTCGAATTCCTGGACACGGTTTCCCGGGCTTTCGGCGTTGCGCCGGCATCACATTGTGCACCATAATTTGCGTTTGATGACCAAGTGCAACTTCAACGTGACATTTCCGATTTTTGATATGGTCTATCGAACGCGTCAAAGGTAATCTTCAAATAATTTGACCAGGTTTAATTTGAGATCCTGAAATGGGGGAAGCGTAACAACTCCGTCTCCAATATCAGCTGCATAGATAATCTGATAATGTTCGTTTTTATCTTTGAGCTCAAAAACTTGGACTGTTTTTCTGTAAGGGTCGACAATCCAATAATAGGGAACCTGATGCTCTTCCAAAATGATTCGTTTGCGCTGGGTATCATTGCTCCAGTTTGAGGGTGACATAACTTCGCAAACCCAGGCAGGTTTCGATTTTATGGCTCCACGTTCGGATCTGTTTGCCAGGTCTTTTCGGAAGAATCCAGCCAAGTCATGCACAAAAGAGTTGTGTTTATCATACGTGACCCAGGCTTCTGCAATAATCACCCAGTCATCTTTATCCTTGCGATCTGTTCTTGCTTGAACATGTGCCCCAATGGCTAAGGTCAATGCTGTACAGACGAGAGAGTGAGTCGAAGAAGCAGACATCATCACGATCTCGCCGTTGATGAGCTCTGCTCGAATATCGTCTGGGAGATTTTCAAGATCTTCAACTGTGCTGTGGGGCAGGTCTAAACGAATCATAGGTGCAGCTATACCATAGGGCGCTCTGTTCAGCCAGCTGGTGCACAAAAACGGCGAAGTTACTGCGTCAATTTAGAAAAATCAGCAATATAGCTCGCTTTACGCTGCACTTCACCCAGTAACCCAAGCCTTGCTTGTCGAAGCTCTAGGTCTTCAACCATGACCATGATGTCTTCGAAAAACTGGTCTAACACGGGTTTCAAAGCGGCCAATTGGCGAAGCATTTTAGGGTAGTCGTCGGTGACTTGCACGGCATTGATTTGATTGAGTAACGCTGTTTCGCTGGGTTCTCGTAGATTGTTCGGTGCGAGAGTCTTAATTCCTGAATCTTTCAATACAATATTGCTCACGCGCTTAAACACGGCTGACACAGCCGCATAATCAAAGGCCTCAAGGGCCTGAATGCGTGCTTGCCAGGCGCACAGATCAAAACTCGCCGCAGACTGTGTGGCGTCGACCACCAAAACCGGGTGGCTTTCGAGAAAGACTCCCTTTGCGCGCATCATGACGAAGTCCAGAATTTCGTCATCGGCAATTAACTCTTTGAGATTGAGCCGAAAGTCGTGTTCGAGAATAATCCGGGCGAGCCCAATCGCTGCGCGTCGAAGTCCATAGGGGTCTGCGCTGCCTTTGGGTAACTTGCGCGTGGTCAGCGTATTCAAACGGTCTGCTAGACTTAAAATGGCACCCAGCGTGCTGGATGGCGTCTTGTCACCTGAAAACTTCGGCCAATAATGCTCCCGAATTGCTTGAACCACCTCAGGACTTTCGTGGCCTTTTTGAGCATAAACACTGCCTATGACACCTTGCAATTCGGGGAACTGCCCAACAACGCCGGTGTTTAAATCGGCCTTACACAAATAGGCCGCACGCTCTAGATTTTTTGTGTCTTTGAAATCAAGCGCCCTGGCCAGTTTATGGGCCCAGGCAGCTAATTTTTCAGGCGACTCTGATACAAAATCAGCCAGATTCTTCTTCAAATCTTCGTGATAATAAAACGCTCCATCAGCAAAGCGGGCTTTCAGCACGCGTGCATTGCCTGCAGCCAGTTGCTTTTCTGCGACGGGCTTCGAACCTGCGACGATCACAAAATAGGGCATCAAGTTTTTCTGCGAGTCGAAAATCGAGAAATATTTTTGATGCTCACGCATTTCGCAAATCAAAATCTCTTGAGGTATTTTCAAATATTCGGCATCGAAGTCGCCCAAAATCGGCCACGGGTATTCGACCAAATTGGCGACGGTGTTTAACAAATCCGGGTCTTCATTGAGATGCCCGCCCACAGACTGCGCAAGTTTGTGAGCTTGTTCGAGAATGAACGCTTTGCGCTTTTCGCGATCGAAAATCACATGATTTTTAGCCAGAAAATCAAAATAAGTTTCTTGTGTGACTGTGTGAAAATCAGGGGACATAAATCGATGTCCGCAGGTTTTGTTGGAGCTCTGAATGCCTGCTATTTCAAACGGGACGATATGCTTATCTAACAGAGCAAGAAGCCATCGAATGGGTCGGGCAAATCGTGTTTTGGATTTTTCCCAGCGCATGGTTTTTTGAAACGGAATTTGAAGGATTACTTTTGGCAGCAACTCAGACAAAACAGCGAGGGCAGGGCGGCCCTTCTCGTGCACTTTGGCAGCCAACACAGCGCCTTTGTCTCCTGTTTTCTGATAGGCATTTTTGGGATCGATATTCCGGGCTTTCAAAAACCCAAGCCCGGCTTGCGTGAGTTGCCCAGCGCTGTCAAAAGCAATCTCCACTTTGGGGCCGAGCACTTCGGAGTCTAGATCTTGTTGAGCAGCACTTAAGTTTAAGACCAGTAATAAGAGTCTTCGAGGAGTCCCAAAAGATTCGATGGCCTCGAAATTAAGCCGAGCCGATTGAAGATCTTCGCCCAACTGCTTGGGTAAAAATTCCGTTGCAACTTGAACGGCGGATGCTGGGAGTTCTTCACAGCCGATTTCTACAATAAGATTCATAGGGGAGCACTCACAAGCATGGGGAAGCCTAATTCACGGCGAGATTCTAAATAGCCTTCGGCGCATTGTTTGGCCAGGTCTCTAATTTGTCCAATATACCAAGGTCTGTCTGTTGCTTTGACGGCGCCTCGGGCGTCTAAGAGATTAAACAAGTGGCTACACTTGAGCGCATAGTCATAGGCCGGCAAGACGAGTTTTTGTTTGAGGAGTAACAGGGCCTGGGCTTGGTAGTCTTTAAAATGCCTCGAGCACATGTCGATATCGGCATACGTAAAATTATGGTGTGACCACTCGCGTTCGTCTTGTTTGTGAATGTCTCCGTAGGTCACGCGTTGTCCAGATGGCAAAACGGCCCAAACCAAGTCGTACACATTATCGACACCCTGTGCACACATGGCGAGGCGTTCAAGCCCATAGGTCAATTCGCAAGATACTTCGTCAAGTTCGATGCCGCCGCATTGCTGAAAGTAGGTGAACTGCGTGACTTCCATGCCCTGCGCCCAGACTTCCCAGCCAAGGCCGGCTGCGCCTAGACCTGGGTGCTCCCAATCGTCTTCGACAAATCGGACATCATGTTCAATAGGGTCTAATCCAATGGCTCGTAGCGAATCCAAATATTGCTCCTGGGGATTACTGGGAGCGGGCTTCAAGACCACTTGAAACTGATAATAATGCTGCAATCGATTGGGATTTTCGCCGTAGCGGCCGTCGGTGGGCCGTCTTGAAGGTTCTACATAAGCGACGTTCCAGGGTTCTGGGCCTAGGACGCGCAAAAAAGTATGTTTATTCAGCGTTCCTGCGCCCACTTCGACGTCTGTGGGCTGGGCGATGATGCAGCCTTTTTCGGACCAAAACTGCTGGAGCCGCAGGATGACTTGTTGAAATGTCGGGGCTTTTGACATGGGGCCTCTCTATTGTTTTTTTAGATAGGGGTTGATCCAAAAACTTAGGTTTTGACGGATTCTATTCAATCTGGAAATATTGATTTCGCCAAGACCGCCGACGAATAAGTTTTGTTCTTGGATTGCCAGGCGGGCTATCCGAATTAGACTAGGTACTTTCAATCCAGATTGTGCATAGTCACCGTCACCTTCAGTGATGAGCTCGTCAAATCCTTCAATTTGTTGAGCTATCTTTGATGAAACCATACAGGTTAGCCAATCTTGATATTTACCAGGTAGGCGTTCAACCAATAGGATCGGCCTTAATTTAGTGCCGTCAAGATTTGTTTGTGGAAACTGAGCCAGAACGATTTTTCCAGGCCTAATCATTAAAATGTTCCTTGATGTCTTTCTCCGAGTATTCGATTTCTCCCGTTTCCATGCCTTTTATCGCATTCTTTAACGAAACCTCTAGGAATTCTTTTCGCTCTAGTTCAACCTCTTGGTTTAATCGTTTCGCTTCGAGGTACTGAACAAAATCAAGAACTTCGGCTTGCATATCACCCGGAAGATGTTCGACATGCTCTGATATTAAATCAGCAACTTTGTGCGCTTTCATAGGGATCCTTGAAATGTCGGGGCTTTTGACATAGGTTTGTTGGTATCATGAAACTGTTTGTATTTCTATCGGTTATCTCTGGGTTTCTCTTGGCTGAGCCTGAAGTGAAGATGAGCCTGGCGGCCCCAGATACGCGCTTTGTGGTGGATGGAAATACGGTAGAAGCAAACTCGGCTGGGATTATTTTAAATGGCAAACAAACCGGGTTGTTTGTGGTTCAAATCAAAGGCGATTGGCTGGATTTCGACTCCAAAAAGTTTCGCAACGCGATTGACGTCAAGCAGGATGCCGGGAAGCTGAAACTGATTCATGCATTGCCGATGGAGTCTTATATCACCGGCGTGATTTCAAGTGAGCTACCCAGTTCTTGGCCTTTGGAAGTTTTGAAAGCTCAGGCCATTGCTGCCCGAACTTACGCGATTTGGCAAATGTATAAAAAAGAACACTTGGAGTCTACCGTGATGGATCAGGTGTATCACGGCGCGCAACGTGAGCACAAACTGGCTAAACAGGCTGTTTTGGAAACGGCAGGTCAGGTGCTTACCTATGAATCGAAGCCGGCGCACGCGTATTTTCATGCCGCTTGTGGAGGACACACGGCCAGTTCGGACGAAGTATTCGGCAGCAACGAGCCCTATTTGCAGGGGGTTGCCTGCTCTTATTGCCGTGGTGCGCCGACGTACAAATGGTCGTATGAATTAGCACGCAGTGAGCTCGACAAAAAACTCGGCGCCAAAATCAAAAATTTAGAATCGTTTGGTGAAACTGATTCAGGGCGTGTTAAAAACTTTCGATTCAAGAGTCAGCCGCAGTTGGGTGATATGAAAGCGACGGATTTTAGAAAAATATTGGGTTATAATAATTTTAGATCGACGCTGGTGACCCAGCATTCTCTGGGGGCGCACCAAGCTGAATTTGCCGGTCGTGGTCATGGGCACGGCGTAGGCATGTGCCAGTGGGGAGCGCTTGGAATGGCTAAGTTGGGCAAGACAGCCGAGCAAATTTTAAGCCATTATTATCCAGGAACTGAGATCCGAAAGTTTTACTAATGCGGCCAGATTTGATTAAACAGTCGGGTCAGTAAGAAATCCAGAAACACCACCATGAGCGATATGTGCACGACGGCTTGGGTGGTCGCTTTGCCAACCCCAACCGTGCCAGTTTCACAGCGAAAGCCATGGTGACAGCCGATAATCGCCGTGCAGAAACCAAAGAAAAACGGTTTGAAAAACCCGGACCAGAAGTCGTTGAAGCTGATGGTTCTGAGCGCAGACTCGTAGAAAGACAACGGTGTGACTTTAAACTCTAACCAAGAGATGAGCATGCCACCCAAGATACCTAAAAAGCCGGCCACCAAAGCCACCAAGGGCAACATAAACGTGGTGGCCAACACGCGCGGGACCAGCAGCTTTTGATAGGGGCTTGAACCCAGAGCCAAAATTGCGTCGATTTGCTCCGTCACACGCATAGAACCTAATTCGGCCGCCATCCCGGCACCGATTCGACCCCCGACGACCAGAGCCGTAAAGGCAGGGCCTAATTCACGAACGATTGATAAGCTGACCAGTTTTCCAATGTACGGCGTCGCCCCCAGCGTGACCATGGAGAGGCCAAACTGATACGCATACACAAAACCCACAAACAGCATCGTGAATCCTGCGATCGGCATCGAGTACAAACCAATTTGGATGCACTGTACTTTGATTTCATGCCACTCGAGCTTGTGTTTAAACAGCTCTCTGAAAAATTGGGCCGTCAGACGAGAAATCTGGCCTAAATAAGTCAGCTGTCCAAACAGTAACTTCATTTTCGAGTGTGCTCCAACGTGAAGAGCTGTTGAATTTTTTCGAAGTCAGGCAAGCGTTTTTCATAAACACTTTCGGGAGTCGACAAAACAACATCGAACACACAGCCGTCTTTTTTCAAGACTAAGATGTGCATTTTTTGACGGTCACCGTCTAGTTTGAGTGTGTAAGTACTGACCAACGCCTCACGGTTCTGAAACGGGATGGTTTTCTGTTCGATGAGGGTCTGATCGGTCATGCCAATCAAAAGCTGACCGGTGAGGCCCACTAAGGGGACATCTTGGTTGTGCTTGCGGCAGTCAGATTCGATGAGTAACGACGACCCTTCGCCGGGAACAATCCAGGCTTGCTCGGCATTTTTGATTTGGACCGGCATCCAGTCTACACTGAGTGTGCTAATCGGTTTGACCAGCTTGTGTTTGCCGCAGCCGACGCTGAATATTAGAACCAGTAAGAATAGCGGTCTCAATTCGAAGCTCCCGAGAAAGCAGGCAATAGTCCAAAGATGGAGTGCTGCATAGCCGGTAATCGTTCTTTGGATAATTCAGCGATTTGAACACGCTGTCTGGCTGTTTTAAAGCGGAGCTTTTTGCGATGCCCAGAGGCGTCTCCACCAATTTGGTAGGGCAAGGGCTCTTGGCTCTCGATCACAATATCTTGCACCAAGAAGTCATTGAGTTTGGGATGTCTGTAGGTGCCCTTCCAAATTCCAGGATACAAGTGTGTGAATACAGTAGCCAGGTTCATGGTGCTGATCCGCAGATTCAGAAAGCCTTCTTTATGATTTGCAAATGGAAACATGGTGAACCCAAAACCGTACCAAGGGATACTGCCCACTGAAGCAATATCAGCAGGGCCTTCATATAATAAGGTATTGGGCGGAATCTCGATTTCGCGATCTTCACCCTCGATCGATACCATTTGGTAGGCGGTGCCATAGGAATGGATTCGAATAATTGGTGCCTTATTGATAATATGGCGAGGCATGGTTCGCGAGATACCAGCCCAAAGATAAGCCAAGATCGAGGTCAGACCTTGCTTTTCTTTGACGTGCACATAGTCGTTCAAAATTTCGCCATCATAGCCAACGCCAGCGAATGGGGTGAGGGTGCCGTCATCGCATTCGACCAGTTGGAGTGGCTTTTGTTCAATGGTACCGCCTTGGACGATATGGCTGACATCCCAAAATGGTTTTTGGGCGCTGACCACTTGGGCCATGGCGTTGCCTGTTCCTAGTTTGAGGATTCCAATGCGTGGCAACTGGATATCTCGGTGGCGTTTGCTAATTTTATTGAGTGTATTAATGGCATTGACGGCTGTTCCATCGCCACCGCCGCTGAACACGAATCCATAGCCTCGATCCAAAATGGTTTGATAATAGTTCTCGGAATCTTGCATGGATTTCGAGTAAAACAAATCACCGGAGGGAATCAGCTTGACCAGTTGGGCAACGACTCGATCTGTCACGCTCTTGGCGTTGGCATTCAAGATAAAAGCGCTGCGTTGTGCATAACTCATTGAATATTCTCCCTATACAAAGCGCGAACCAATTCGTGAACTTTTGCGGGCTCTATGAGAAAATAGAGTCGAAGGTTCGAGCTGGTGATCCCGAGCACGCGAACTTGCATGGCTTGCATGCGTGCCAGGGCTAAACTGAGAACTCTCATATCGTTTCCAAGGTTATTACCAATCAGAGAGACGCTAGCACAATCCGGCATTTGACTTATGCCTACAGGGGGGACTAATTTCGACAACCCATGGGCATCTTCGGGTGCGACTAGGCAATAACCTGTGTTTGTTCCTATAATTTGGCTTGGCTTGATGTCTAATTGGTCTAGAGCGTTGAGCAAGTTTGCTAAGCTTTCTGTTTTTTCATACGCAAAGCAAAATAATTGTTCTTGCACCGCAATCGAGATTGCGGTGTCCGCCAACTTGTCCCCCGTAGCCTTGGCGAAGGGGGAAGGCTTGGCGAAGGCGGATGCCTCGT
The DNA here is from genome assembly GCA_023248545.1 of Myxococcales bacterium. Classification (GTDB taxonomy): domain Bacteria; phylum Myxococcota; class UBA727; order UBA727; family JABDBI01; genus AER2-1. The sequence goes on from JAHFEF010000027.1 coordinate 9,504, forward strand.
TTAAAATCAGAGTCTCCCCACGCTCATCCCCTGTCTTCCTGGCTTTGATTTCAATATTTTTTAGCTTGGCAAATTGCACAGCCTGGGCATTTAAGACTTTGGCTCCGGATGAAGCGAGCTCCAGCATGTGATCGTACGAAAGCTGCTCAATATGTTTAGGGTCCGCAATAATTCGAGGATCTGCGCTGTAAACACCGGCAACGTCTGAATAAATCTCACAGGCGTCAGCGCCCAGTGCTGCAGCCATGGCCACAGCGGTCGTATCGGATCCGCCTCGGCCCAGGGTGGTGATCTCTTTGTTGATAGAGACGCCCTGAAAACCGGCAATAATTACCACTTTGCCCTGATCCAAGCCTTCTTGTACCCGACTTGGCCTGACTTCAATAATTTGCGCACCGGAGTGGGTGCTATCCGTAATAATTCCAGACTGGCTGCCGGTGAGGCTCATGCTGGGCACGCCCAGCCCATCCAACGCCATGGCCAACAACGCCATAGAGGCCCGTTCACCGCAAGAAAGCAGCATGTCCAATTCACGCCGAATCGGATTTTTTGAAATCTCGTGTGCCAAGGCGAGCAATTGGTTTGTATTTTTGCCCATGGCTGAGACAACAATGCAAAGTTGCACGCCTGTTTTTAAGCGTTGTTTGATAAGCTCTGCCACCTGCTTAATATGAGCAGGCGTCGCCAATGAAGAGCCCCCGTATTTTTGGACAATAATCGGCATAGTTTAGGAGTGACGGGCAACCAGCTTCCCGGATTTCAGTTCGAAATCCTCTTCTATTTCGGGGGCCAATTTTTGACCCTCCGGGAGTTCTAGTTGAAGCTCGCTGACTTTGGAAGCCGTGTGCCGCAAAACGCGTGCGGAGTGAAACTCTTCACCCAGCATGCTGATGATTTTGGGGTAGGCCGAGCTGGCTTTTTTCTTGGTGATAACATCTAGAGCAATACATTTAACATCGTCATGGTGATCGTCCAAGTAAGGGACGAGTAGGTGAGCGAGATCGGCTGGTTCGTGTTCTTCAAGGGCCGCGATCAGCTCCATTTTGCCTTCAGACGATCGATGATCTTCCGGCGAGCGGGCCAGTAAAGCTGCTTTCAAAATATCGACCAACTCGGTTTCAGAACAGAGTTTGGAGAGCGCCATAATTGCATAGGTGACTTCGTTTTCACGCAGGACAAATTCGCGCAACACCTCGCGGGCCATGTCGCCGCGTTGGACCAGCTCATCGACGAGCCAACGTTTTTCTTGTTCGTCCCAATGGGGCGACTGAACGACGACTTTAAATCGGTTCAAGAGAGCGACCAGGCATTCGCGTGTGCCCCACTCAAACAGCTTGTCCATGGCCATTTGACGATATTCTGGCTTGGCATACTGCTCTTTCAGGTGAGTCACCTGTTTGGCAATTTGTTTCTCAGTGGGTGTATTTTTCCCAAATAATCCAAAAAATCCCATTGCGTAAACATAACTGGTCTTTTACAAAAGGCCAATGGGGAATCGTCCAACGGCAGGACAGCGGACTCTGACTCCGTTAATCTAGGTTCGAATCCTGGTTCCCCAACCAGTAGATCGATTAGACCGAGGTCTAACTATGGATAGCATAAATCCATACTTTTATCTTGCTAATAATATGGCTTCTTGATACTGTAGACTTATGCATCGCACACATTTTGAATAGGATGAGGCCAAGAGCGAGAGCAACGAACGCAAGCACTCAGTTTCATTTTTTTTGGAGCTGGATATTGGAGAAAAGGGAGAAAACTTTATGAACAAGAAAAAAATAAAATACACGGATGAACCTATGGGGGAACTCAGGATTATTCGAGATTTTTTGCCACCTCCAGATATGCTCGTGTCGAAAGAGGAAACTGTTAAGGTGACTTTGGCTTTAAGTAAATCGAGTTTGAATTTCTTTAAACATCAAGCTCGATCGAAGCATACACCCTATCAAAAAATGATTCGGTCACTGCTAGACCAATATGCGGCTCATTTTGCGGAAGCCTGAGCCAAAAAAGGCTGCTGTATTAGAGCTCTTGCGAAACCCTCCGAATCGTCATTGCGAGCGTAGCGAAGCAATCCATAAACCCTGGATGGCCGCGTCGGCTACGCCTCCTCGCCATGACGATATTTCAGGTTATGCAAGAGCTCTATTGATGTAAAAACTGCAACGTCGTTGAAATGGTCCGATGTGCGTTAATAAAATCATCTGAACAATAATCTGTATTTTTGGGTTTATTAGATTCACGCCCATGAGGGTTTCCAACTTCGGGGGCATTGGAGTTCCCACCAGCTGAAGGAACGCTTCGAAAACACTACAAAAAAGATGGCGAGCTGTATGCAAAGTTGAAGGAATAGCTTCGCAAAATGTTTAAACAATACTTAATCCGCTGGAAGCTCATAGGCATCGCTCGCATGCTCGCCTTTGGTACAGTTTAAATTACGGACATTGTCAATTCAAGCACGGTGCGTAACATGCCCAATCCACCTCAGTTTTTTTTCCCGTCGGCCATGAAAGATCATCATCTTCGACAAAACCATTTTTCTTTCCGTGCTTGATTTGATATCCATTAACAGTTTGCTTAACAGCGGTTACGATCATAAGATTGGTTCCAGCCGGGCAAAGGGCTGGCATGAGCGTATCTCTTTCCACAGAGTTGGTGTAATAACCCCTATCTTTCTTCTGATTAGATTCATACTGCAATGTCTTTTTATTGCTACCTGATGCAAACAGGGGAAGTTCATCATCCCAAGAAGAAGTCTTTTCCTCGCCATACCCGCCATAAGCTGAATGCACCCAGCCTACAATACAATGGTCTTTCTTTGGCGAATCAGCTGCCCTTTGGGCCGAGACGTTCGGTGAACTAATGGCTGCATCTGTGCCGCATCCAGAACTGATAAAAATTACACCTATGCAAACCGACAAAGTAACAAAACGGTGAATCTGCACAACAATACTCCCATGATACATCAAACAAGATGGGGTATATGAAACAATAGACTTCTGCAAGAGGCTTAAAAAAGTGCTAGAAAGTCCGAAGGTTTGATCACCTTTCCGCCCCTGTATTTTTCAACCTTAAGCAGATGTTTATCGCCAGAAACCAAGTAGTCGGCTTTTCCTGCAACGGCCAATTCTAAAAACATAATATCATCGATGTCCTCGCAATCTGGAACCAATTCTTCTCCTGGTTCGACCAAATCCGAGCCTATGAAAATGTCGTGCAGGATTGAATCAGCTGATTTCAGTTCATACTTCTTGGATAGTCGTTGGACGATTTCTTTGTACTCGTCGAAAACGGACAATGAGAGAACCAGCTTAAATTTGCCTTGGCTCCATAATTTGAGAATTTTCTCTGTTGGCCCTGACCAAAAAATTCCAGACATCACCACATTGGTATCAAGCACGACCCTCATCTGCTTCTTCGCGCTTCTGAAAGAGCATTTTCGAGGTCTGCTTTTTTTAAGCCAGCTTTTTTGGCTTCTTTTTTGGCCTTATCTAAAAGAGCGCTAAACTGTTTTACCGATGGCGGTAAAATTGGCTTCAATATCAGCGCATCCCCGCTTGATATAACTACGAATTCGGTCCCTTTCTTGAGACTTAGGTTTTCTCTCATCTTCTCAGGGATCACAACCTGACCCTTGGATGACATAATTGTGGTTGCAACTTCAGCCATTCTGTTCTCCTGTCTTACCAGTAAGATTATCAGGATTAGGCCTGTTTTGCAAATTATTTTGTAGTCTAACTGTAGCTTAAACCACACCAATTGGCACATTTTGGCACTTTTGAACGGACTCTGACTCCGTTAATCTTGGTTCGAATCCTGGTTCCCCAGCCAGTTGTTCCTAAAAATCATTTCCAATGAACTGTTTGCTGCATTCTTGACTGAGTTCCAAAGGGTTAATGCGAATTGGAACGCAGGCTCCCCATTGCAGTTTGATGATACGTACACTTGTTTGTTTCTTTGTTTCAAATTCGCTTTTACATGAGGCTGTAACTAATTGGTACAGGTGCTCAGCCGGGGATCCATCGAGCACTGCCTCGAATTCGATTCGATACTGCGGAATACTTGTTGAACTCTTCGGATCTGCGAATTCCTCTGCACCTATATATCGCAACATGCCGTTTTGCGCGGGGTTATAGAGGCAGTCTCCTCCAGTTTGGGCAACGCCTTGTAGGCCACCTGCGGAGCAGCTAGATAGACTCAAAAATACAAGTGTCAACAGTTGTTTCATTTCGAGATGATATGCCATTATTTACCGTGAGAATCATGGAAGTCAATGTCCACGGACCTGTCACTTAATTTTGTGGATCCAGATGGAAAATGAAGTTAAAGTCCCCAACCAGCTTGACAAGTTTGCCTAGCAAGATATGAGGGTACCATGCGGCTATATCGTAAAATTATTCCTAAGATTGCCAAAGACAGCATCCGGGCCCTCTCTGCCGCTGGTTTAATTGAGATTGAGGAAGGCAAAGCTGAAGAAGCCGAGCTCGATCTAGCAGGCGTGATGGTTGAATATTTGGATGCAGATGAGCGCCTCAATGAGCAAGCCAAAGATCTCCTGAGTCGCCGAGGCTTAGGGGTTGATCGCTTTGCTCAAGCGAAGAAAACGCTCGCAGATACCAAGAATTTTAAGATCGGTGACGAGGCCCTAGACTATATTCTGGGCCAGCTGGTCGAAGCGCTGATGGCTTCCAAAAACATTGAAGAAGTCTTCGGAGAAGATCCCGAACTTCGAAAAGCCATTAAAGAAGCCATGGACAAATACGCTTCTATTCCTGAGGAGTTGGATAAAGAAGCCCGCCAGAGACTCAAGAATCTTCGCGAAGGATCGCCTGAATGGGAGATCGAATACCCCAGGGCGATTGCTCAGCTTAAAAGACAAAAAGGCTTATAGAGTCTTCTTAAGATGAAGACCCACCGTTCAGATGTTCTGATCATCGGTGCCGGCCCAGCCGGGGCACATCTGGCCTCACTCTTGGGTCGCGCGGGTCTTACCGTGATTCTCTTAGACAAAAACCCCGCTGGTGAAGCCGGTGCGCAGTGGGTCAATGGAATCCCCCTGTGGGTATTCGAACAGGCAGGGTTAGATAAACCGGGGCCTGACGAAGTCCACGGAGCTGGTGCGCGATTTACGCTGATAGATCCCACCCACCAGGCACGGGTGTCTATTTTGGCGCCTTTTCTCTTAGACATCGACATGCGAGAATTCGGGGCACGCTTGCTTCGAACCGCCGAGAGTTCACCCAATGTCCAAGTTTTTCACGAAATACTGATCCAAAGCTTCGATATAGATACCCATGGCCGTCCTCAAAGGGCTTATTCACAAAATGATTGCTTTCAGGCGGAGCTATTTGTAGACGTTTCTGGGTTGGCAGCCGTGGTTCGCAAGAATACGCCGTTTTTAAAAGAGTTGTGCCCAGGGGTAGAGCCGACAGACCTGTGCCGAGCGGCCCAAGAAGTCCGGCATATCAATAACCCCCTGGGTGCTCTGGAATTCTTGGAGATCCAGAAAGCTCAAAGTGGCGAGATTCTATCTTGGGTAGGTATTGCCGGTGGATTTTCGCTCTTGCGCGTGCAGATTTCGCAGGATCTCAAAACGATTGCTTTTTTGACGGGGACTCGGGCTTTGTTCGGGGTGCCTTCGGGGGCGAAGCTCATTCAGAATTTCGTTGCTAAGAACCCTTGGGTCGGTGATAAGATTTTCGGGGGTCAGCGCGCCATCCCGTTGAGATTTCCCTATGGCAATCTGATTGCTCCCGGGGTGGCTTTGGTGGGCGACAGCGCCTGTCAGGTTTACTCAGCGCATGGCAGCGGCATCGGGATGGGTTTGTTGGCTGCCAAGCAATTAGCTGTGACGGTGATTGAGGCGGCGCATCGGGGCCAAGATTTGGGGTCTCTGACGGCCCTATGGCCTTATGCGTATGAGTTTCACAAACAATATGGCGCTTTGTTGGCTGTCTCCGATTTGAGTCGCCGGTTTTCACAAACACTATCGCCCTATGAAGTGCACCAAATGATTGCGGGTGGAATGATGACCGAAGGGGTGCTCAAGAGCTCTTTGTTGCAGCAGCAACCAGAGGTTGCACTGGGCGAGTTGCCTCAGCAAATTCGAGGCTTGTTCACGGCACCTGGTTTGGCGGTTAGGCTTGGGCTTTTGTTTGCAAAGGTTCCAAAGATTTTGTGGGCAGCTCGGCAATATCCTGAGCAACCTGACTTGCAGAAGGTAATCGCTTACGAAAGAAGATTGCTCAAATGGCTATGAAAAAGTTCAAATGCCCGTTGGGCGAATTGACTTTGGTTGCGAGTGACAAGGCTCTCACGGGTATTTTGTATATTCCCCCTTTGAAAAAGGGGGATTCAGGGGGATTTTCCCCGATTTTGTCTGCTGCCGAGCAGCAATTAAATGAATATTTTTTTGGCAAGCGCAAAAT
>JAHFEF010000028.1 GCA_023248545.1 Myxococcales bacterium
CAAAAGTCGCGCCTTTCTCTATCAAGAACTTCAACAGATCGAAATTACCATTACCTGCAGCGAATTGAGTGAGCGTCCGGCCTGGATAGGGATGATAAGTTGTAGGGAAAGTAACGTTTGGATCCGCGCCCTTCTCTATCAAGAACTTCAACAGATCGAAATTACCCTGATCTGCAGCGACTTGACTCAGCGTCCAGCCTGGGTAGCTACGATGAGTTGCAGGGAAAGTAACGTTTGGATCCGCGCCTTGGTTTATCAAACTTTTTGCTTCATTGAGCCTAGAGCCCCAAACAGATCCTAATTGTAAGAGCGACTGATTGAGTTCTTTCCGAACAATACTCACTTCAATCACATCTAATAAATCCGCCAAACACCCATCCAAACTTCTATCGCCCCTGCCAAATGCTAGATTAAAATGTAAGATTGGATTAAAAACACTGTGTCCGTATTTGTTGTAAAGTTCTTTAAATATCCGATGCAAACCTTGCAATCTTTCAATTGGCATCTTAGAAAGAGGACCCACATCTATTGATTCGTGTCGACTGATTCGTGCCAACTCTGTCAGAAGCTTTTCTGGGGCAATTTGATTCAGATGCTCTCTGAGCTTTTCAGGGTCCGCAATCAAAGACTTCACGTCAATCTGAGGAGCAGCAACTGGTTTAGAAGCACCCTCAAATCTGTCAGATACTTCTGCAGGCTTTACAGGCCTATCTTGTTCTTCCTGCATCACTGGTGGACTGCGTACTTCAGAAATTCTTCTGTCCATTTTGGGATTATAACAGTTTTAGGCCAACTCCCTAAACAACTCCGTCAGATCCAATTCTAGTTCTGCAAACGGTGGAAGCTTAACTCGGCCATCCCCAATATCGGCTGAGTATCATTGCTCCAGTTCGAGGGCGAAATGACTTCACAGACCCACTCTGGTCTTACCCTGAGCGGTCCAGGATCGTTAGATTTTGGTAGGTCTTTTCGGAAGAAACCCGCCAGATCGTGCACAAAGGCGTTGTATCGACATAGTACACCCAAGCTTCTGCAATGATGACCCAACCGTTGGGATCCTGGCGATCTGTTTTTACTTTAACATCGGCTCCGAGGGCGCCCGGTTCAACCAGTCGCTTTCTCGGTTTAGACTAGTACGCTCTATGTGAGTACAGGGTGAGTACAGGGTACTTGCATTTTTACGCAAACCATGTCATATTGAAGCTGCAAGGGGTTTCTATGGCTGCTTTTACAAAACCACTCAATGACCGGATTAATCTTAGAACCAGCACAGACGAGAAGTCGCTGTTTCAGCGCGCCTGTGAGTTAGCCGGCTTTCGAGATTTAACAACTTTCATTGTTACCACCATGCGACGCGAGTCTCTCAAACTACTCAAAGAAAGCACCCAAATTCTTTCCGAACGCGATCGGGATATTGTCTTAGATGCTTTGGCAAATCCACCCAGTGCCAACAAGCATCTTCAAGAACTCATGCGGCAATAGGAGCTCATGGAACTTATCTTTGAAAAACTCGACAAGGCCAAACACAACCGGGACGATTTCGACTGCGGTGTGCCCGTTCTTAATCACTTTATTCAGACCCGGGCCAACAAAGAAATGAAGCAGCATTTAAATTCAACGTTTGTGGCTGTTCCATCAATTTTTAACCACCCACAGTTGAAGCCGATTGCAGGATATTACACACTCAGCATGAGTGCATTGGCATTTGTCAGTGTTCCCGAAAATTTGAAACGGCATATTCCACCCAGTTATCCGATCCCAACTGCCAGGATTGGACGCCTAGCCCGTGACATTCGATACCCAAGAATCGGGGGCCAAATTCTGCGCGATGCACTATTTCGGATTCTAGATCAAAATCGGAATATTGGAATCTATGGAGTTCAAGTGGACGCAAAAGATGAAACAGCAAAAAAATTCTATCAGAAATATGGATTTATTGAGCTGCTCGATGCTCATGAACAACTGTTTCTTCCAATCAAAACAATTTTGCAAATGAATCCATAAGCCCGCCCTCGGTTCAACCAGTCGCCGCTTTCATCGATCGGATAAACGCCGGCAATCAGCACCTTCGAAGTCAAGTTTAAGCGCTCATTACGCGTGACGCCGTAAAAATTACAGACAGATTGACCGAATCAAAAAATACAACTAGGAGCTGCTGCATGTTTCATGCTATTATTTTGTCAGCATGTTTTTTGTCTTATTTTGCTTGGACCCACGTCGCTCCGATACCTGGAATTGATCAAATAGAATCGAGCCTTGATCCCTTGCGACTGGATCCATTAAGTGCTTCATCTGCCTCTTTGTTACCTGTGATTCAAATCACCTATCAGGAAGGTAAAAAAATCGCTGGAATGAATGGACAAGCCTATGCTGTACCCGATCAAGCCAACGTCGTTATGCAACCCAGTGGAGAATGTATTTCTTTCTCGACGTTTGCTTCCAATGCCCTTAATTTTTCCAACTCATTCTCGCAAAATATTGCGGAGTCAAGTTCATCTTGGTTTGGATTTGTGCAAAGCTCACAGTCTTGGACCGTCGCTCAAGCCTTAGACTTTGAGTTTAATTCACAAAATGCTCTCGGAGTTGCTTTCTGTCGTGTAACAACCCATCAGATTCAACTCGAACCCATTTTCTTGCTCACGCCGGATCCAGATTTTGTCACCGGTATCAAAACATTGTTATCACCTAATCCACAATATGAAGATAACATCGACAACTGGGTAGAGTTCTTTTCCAGCTGGGGAATGGCTCAGCCCATGAATACTATTTTTGGCGGACTCGCTGGGGGGATTTGGGGCCTTCAAATGGGCCAGTTTGTTGCCCATGGTGCTCATTGGGCGTCTGGACAAGCATCCGCTTCACTGGCTGGGTTTGTCAATGGCGCTGGAGGCTTTGCAGGCAATACCAACGGCGCTAGCAGCGAATTTCTAGACTTTGCGACCAATATGAGTATGTGGCGGGGGGGAACTTGCATCCCTGGCAATGGATGTGAATATTCAACCTGGTACAACAGTTTATTTTCAGAACCCGCTGCGTTGTACACCAAATGGCAACCCATCACACCGCTGCTTGAAAGAATCGATCCCAATATCACTCAAGGCGCTCAAAATGCCATGCAGAATATTTCCGCCATCGAGCTACTCAAAAGCATTATTATACCCTCGTTGAAAAAATACGCTTCTGCTCTTCAGTGGGTCGATCCAAGTACTTGGTGGGAGCCTCAATGCCAATACTTACAAAACAATTGCACAAACTGCTATTTTTTTGACGCTACAAATTCAATTAATCAGCTTGAAAACACTTTGGAGAAAACTCTTATCGATGCTCAAACAGCCGTGCTCATCAATTGGATCTCACTCAATGCATGGATGAATATTCTTTCCAACTTTACTCAATATAGTTCTATGTGGATCTCGAGTGGCAATTCAACGCTGCCAGTGTGTGAGTCTTTTAGTTATCATGCTAACCCCAACTATCGTTCCGTTTCAGCAAGCATTCCGGCTGGGCTATTGGAAATTCGCACCACAGCAGCCCAAAAGGTTAACCCTGCTCCCGGCCAACTCCCGCTTCAAGACGTAGCAGCACTCTCATGGCAACGGTTTCCAACAAATGCTGACATGTATTTTGAAAATTTTGAGAGTGGACCTGATGCGACTGATTATTGTTCCAGCCTAGGGCCTTCATGGCGTGTTCCTAGCATTTGGGAACTTGCCGTATTCTACCAGCAAGGCCATGCTTCTGAAGTCAATATTTCAGCCAACCCATTCTGGTCCTCGACAACGTTTCAGGCAGCACAAGTTTGGCTTTTTGATATGAATACTGGGCAATCATACACAAGCCCTAACATCTGGAGCCTCGATGTTTGGAATGGCATAACTTGTGTTCGCAATCTTGACTAAAAACTTCCAGTCGCCGCTTTCATCGCCCGTATAAACGCCGGCAGTTCACCTGGCTTTTCAAGCGCCCATGACACCACTGCTGACCCCGAGATTGCGCCCGCAGCGCCCTCCAATAAAGCCTGCTTCACATGCTCAGGCTTTGAAATCCCAAAACCCAGCAGCATCGGCGGCGCACCCGCTTTTTTAAGCTTTTCTATGAGCCTTTTCGAAGTCAAGTTTAAGCGCTCGTTCGCACCCGTCACACCCGAACGCGTGACGCCGTAAACATAGCCTTTTGATAGCCTGGCAATCGCCTGAATTTGAGTGTCAGACACATTGGGCGAGGCGATTAACACAGGGTCGATGCCATGCTGAATGGCCGCCTGGCAAAAAAACTCAGCTTCCAGTGTCGGCACGTCGGCCAACAACACAGCATCGACGCCAGCTTTGGCACACTGGCCATAGAACCAATTTTCGCCTTTGCATATCGCCAAGTTGGCATAAGTCAGGAGGCTCATGGGGATAGATGGATGCTTGGAGCGAATTTGAGCGAGAAGCTTAAAACAGGCTTCCAGATTGGCATGCGCCGCTAAAGCACGCATAGCAGCCCTCTGAATCACGGGGCCATCAGCGATCGGGTCCGAAAATGGGATCCCCAGTTCTAACGCATCAGCGCCATTCTCCACCAAAATCTCAATAAACTCTAAACTCTTGGATAAATTGGGATCGCCCAGCATCCAAAACGGCACAAAACTACGTGGGGGAAGATTCTCGAAGCGGCTCATAGACGACGTTCCCCCATGGTTTTTACTGGCAGCACTGAATCACCTAAATGCTTCAAGACGGTTTCCATGTCTTTGTCACCTCGACCTGAAAGATTGACGAGCAAAATTTGTTCGCGTGAACTCTGGCGAGCCAACTTGAGCGCATACGCAACGGCGTGCGCTGATTCCAATGCCGGAATAATGCCCTCCTGGCGAGCCAACTGATGCAATGCATCTAAGGCCTCCGAGTCCGAAATCGAAACATACTCGGCGCGCCCTGAGGCTTGTAAGTTCGCGTGTTCTGGACCCACACCCGGGTAATCTAGGCCAGCAGAGATAGAATGGGCTTCCTCAATTTGTCCGTCGGCATCCTGCAACACTTTTGTGTAGGCACCATGCAAAATACCGGGTTTGCCCTTCTGAAGCGTCGCGCCATGTTCAGGCTCTACCCCAATCAACTTCACAGCTTTCTCAGGGATAAACTCCGTGAATATACCCATGGCGTTCGAACCACCACCGACGCAAGCGATTACAGCATCTGGCAAACGGCCCAAACGACCCTGAAACTGCGACTTGGCTTCTTGGCCAATCACGCGCTGAAACTCACGCACCATTTCTGGAAACGGCCTGGGACCTGCAACGGTCCCCAACAAATAATGCGTATTCTCGTAGCTGGCCGACCAATCTCTCAGGGCCTCGTTAATGGCGTCTTTCAGGGTTTGAGAACCAGACTGGACCGAAACAACTTGGGCGCCCAACAGCTGCATCCTAAAAACATTCAGGCGTTGTCGTTCGATATCTTTGGCGCCCATGTAAATACAAGTCTCAAAGCCAAACAAGGCGCCAGCCAACGCCGTCGCCACACCATGCTGACCGGCACCGGTTTCGGCGATGAGCCGCGTCTTGCCCATGCGCTTGGCCAACAAGCCCTGCCCCAACACCTGGTTGGTCTTGTGCGCGCCGCCGTGCACCAAGTCTTCGCGCTTCAAATAAATCTGTGTTTTCGTGTCAGCCGCTAAATTACGACAGCGATAGAGTGGCGTCGGCCGGCCCGCATAGTCTTGCCAAAGCGCCTGCAATTCGCGCATGAACTCTGGTGTTTGCCAATTGTCATGAAACGCTTTTTCAAGTTCCAGTAAAGCTGGCACCAAAACTTCGGGAACAAAAATTCCGCCGTATTCACGATTCATGGACACATAACTCCACCAACACACCGCCCGTTTTCTTGGGGTGAATAAACGCCACCTGAGCCCCATGCGCCCCTGGCTTGAATGGCTCACTCGTTGGAATGCCACTCAAGGCAATATGATGCAAGCCAGGACCCCGCTTGGCCAAAAACCCAGAGACTTCACTATGTTCATGGATGGGCTCGATCAACTCGATATGGGTATCACCAATGGGCAAAAAGGCCACGCGCACCCCGCGGGCCTCCAGCTCCTCCACATGAGTGCATGTAAGCCCCAGCGTTTTTTCGAAGAAATCCAAACTTTGGGCTAAGTCCGCCGTAACGATCCCAATGTGATCCAACTGCTTCATAAGACTTTTAATACGTCAGTTAGAATCGTCATGCAAACTTCAAATGTAATCCACAGGATAATCGCCCATTCCATCAAAAAATTATAACGTGTGTTCACTTCTTGGCTCAGAACCTGAACCAAGTCTTTGAGCATGTCCATGCGCTTGTTCAAGACGTTCACACGGCTGCTAACCTCAAGATCCTGTGACACCATGCGGTAAATCGGTTCCAACTCAGAGTGCTCCCAGAAAAAATCCGGGGTATCCAGAATATCCGAATATAAGTTAATCGAGTTGCGCTCCAAGATCAGCTCGCCCATCACCCGCGTGAGCTGCTTGCGGGACATCTGGATACGCCCATTCAAAGCCAAACTCTTCGGGATCCCTTCCATGCTCTCGATTCGCTTGGCCATTCTTTTTTCAAAGATTTCCAACTTCACCGACTGCGCCAAACCGTGTGAAAATGCCAGTTTGGTTACCAAGTCTTCAGACGGCAACGTGATATCGTCTTTCAAAATCTTCGCCACCCGGCCAATCGAATAACGTGATTCTTCCACTTCGATTTCGGGCACCGGGTCATTCTCAAACCCGCGCAGTCTCCATAAAACTTCTTGTTCTTCAGAAACCGAAAGCCCCCACATGACGACCGTGCCAGACGAAAAATAGAATACGTCCCCTTTTTCAACGCCTTCAAAATGGTGGATCACATGGCTGCTTCTGAAATATGTCACCAAGGCCTTTTGCTCTTGAAGGCTTTCAAGCAAAGCCTTCATTTGGTATGAAGTCGCCGTGCAATAAGCACTACATCGGCGAAATGCCTTGATTTCATTGATTTCTGTATGCATAATAGATGTTTTAATTTAAACACATAATATGAGCGACATCAAGAAAATTAGACCCCTTGTCGGACAAGTGATTAAAACCGTTCAAGAAACGCCTGATACTTGGACTTTACACCTCCAAACGAACGATAGAGCCTATCTGGCGGGGCAATTTGTCAGCATTGATCCGCATCAATTCGAAGAACTCTCAGAAATACTGGCTTACGTAGAGCACAAAAAAAGCCGCAAAGAGCTGATCAGAGCCTACTCTATGGCTTCAGCCCCTCATGAAGAAACCGTAAGCATCACGATCAAGCCAGAGCGTTACAATGCCGAGCACGATGACTACCCACCGATTTTATCGCCCTTCTTGGCCTCTGGTTTTATGATGGGCCGCACGATCAAGTTTTTGGGTTACACCGGACCCTATGTTTTACCCATCAACCTCGAAGAACAAGCCGATCAGGTGTTGCACTTGGTAGCCGGCTCTGGCGCAGTGCCCAATTTTGCACTCCTCAAAGACCAGCTGATTGGCAACAAAAACCCGGGTGTTCACCACACTCTCATCGATGTCAACAGAACTTACGAAGATATTATCTATCGCGAAGAGCTTGCCCTGCTCGCTCAGAAATACCCCAAACGCTTTACGCTGGTTCACCTGCTCACACGCGAACAACGAGACGGCTTTGTTCATGGCCGACCCAGCTTAGAACTGATCAAATCGCACGTCAAAGACCCGAGTCGCGTTCTGGCCTATGCCTGCGGCTCAGCCATTACGAAGTGGCAGAGAAAGAAAGCCGAAAGCACGGGAGTACCTGCTGCGCCGCGCTTTATCGAAAGCATCGCAGAAATCATGCAGGCACTTGGGATAGACAAGAAGCGCTTTAAGCATGAGTCGTATGGCTAGGGCAACCCGGGCAGACTTCAACTCTAATAACCAGAGCTACCCTTGAGAACATCTGAGTTAACAAAATCGACACCGGTCGTTGCGCCCGTTTGGTTCACTTGCGTGCAAGCTGCTGAAACATTTGGCACCACACAGGCAGTCAAGGCTGCTTGGTTGATACTACTCCCACTGCAGATAGCACTCACAACACAACCAGTAAATGTTTGTAACTGTGTTAAATCCGCAGCAGAACAAGCCGCAACCACTTTATTTACTTGATCTTGCGTGGGTGCTTTTAATTGAGCTTTTTGTGGTGCTGGAAAATTCGGGCAGTTATTTTGGATGGTATTTAGATCGGACAAAATTTTCTGCATGGTCGCATTACTGCTGGTAACACCGGAACCACCACTACAACTAAGCATCAGAGAGAAGAAAAGAGAAGACAGAACCTTAGAGTTTTTCATAAAACCCTCCTTTCAAAAAAATATGCACCCAACACAAACATAATTGCAACTCTAAGTCCTTTCCGATGCACTGCACAGTCAAGGTGATAATCGTCAAAGGCTAGATTTAGAATATATCCCGATCGCCCTTCGCGTTCAAGATCGGGCCCACGATGCCCTCTTTTTCCATTTGCTCGACCATCTTAGCCGCCCGGTTATACCCAACGCCCATTTGGCGCTGCAACCAGCTGGTGGAACATTTTTGGGTGCGACGGACTATCTCAATGGCCTCTGGATATTTGTCGTCAGTGGCACCCAGTACACCGCCTTCTAAAACTTCTTCTTCAACCGGCGCCACAATTGTCATATCATATTCAGGTTTTGACTGGGCCTTCCAGAAATCAATCACGCGCACCAGCTCTTTTTCTGAGATAAACGCCCCATGGACGCGAACCACTTCAGAGCTTCCCGGGGGTATCATCAGCATGTCGCCCTTGCCCAGCAGTTTTTCAGCCCCAGATCGGTTAATAATCGTCTTAGAATCCTGCGAAGCCGAGAGTCTAAAGCCCATTCGGACCGGGAAATTCGCTTTAATCACACCGGTGATCACATCCACGCTGGGCCTCTGAGTGGCCAGCATGACGTGAATACCCGCCGCACGGGCTTTTTGGGCCAAACGCATGATATAGCCTTCAACATCTTTGCCAGCGACTATTACCAAGTCTGCGTACTCATCTACGACCACCACAATAAAGGGCATTTTCTGGCTGGCATCAACTTTCTCGTTGTAGCCAGTGATATCTCTCACGCCCACTTCATTCATGCGCTCATAACGCTTGTCCATTTCTTTCACGGCCCATTTGAGGGCGTGCGCAGCTTTTTTGCTGTCAATAATGGGCGGCAGTAATAAGTGGGGAATGCCCTCATAAATACTGAGCTCCAGCATTTTGGGGTCAATCATGAGAAAACGCACTTCTTGCGGCGTGGCCCGATACAAAATCGAACAAATCATGGCGTTCACGCTCACCGATTTGCCAGACCCGGTGGTTCCGGCAATCAGCACATGCGGCATGTCGGCCAGGTTCACAAAAAACGGCTTACCTTCGATGGTCTTGCCCACTGCCATGCAGAGTTTATGCGGTTGCTCGCGATAACTCGGGTGCGCCACAATTTCTTTCAAATACACCATTTCACGTTGGTCGTTAGGCAGTTCAATTCCCACGGCGCCTTTGCCTGGAATTGGCGCAACAATGCGCACGTGCACGGCAGTCATGGCCATGGCGATATCGTCTGCGAGCGCAGCAATGCGTGACAGCTTGATGCCCGGCGCAGGCACAAACTCGAAGCAAGTCACCACGGGGCCCGGTCTAATTTCACGCACCTGACCCACGATTCCAAACTGTGCAAACGTTTTTTCGAGCCGTTCCGCCTGGGCTTTCATGACGCGTTCGTCAATTTGAACCGGCGGCGGTGCGTCATAGTCGAGCAATTTCAACGCCGGCAACTCAAATTGGGTTTCTTGGTCAACTTTGTCTAAGAATTCATGCTCTTTGACGATATTGCGTTCAATAATGTGCAAATCGGATGAAACCACCACAGGTTCCAGGGTGACTGGCGGCGAAACTTTCACAATGGCTTTGACTTTGAGCCGCAACAAAACGGCACCCAGCGAGGCCATCGTAAGCAACGCAATCCACATGCCAGGTTGCGAGATAAGCGCCACCAAACCCGTACGCAGCCCATACCCCAATAAGCCACCCCACGGGAACGAAACACAAAAATGCCCCACACCAAGTTGTTCCAAGAAAATCGCCGCCGCACAAAACAATAACCCTGCTCCGGCAATTTGAGTAGGCTCTCGCCACTTGAAACGACGCCAAAAAGACGCCAAGCCAGCGGCAAAAAATAACACCGGAAAACACCAAGCCAAAAATCCGAACAGCGTGTAAGCAGCGTTGGCAATCAACGCCCCGCCCGGCCCAATCCAGTTTTGAACTTGATAACCCCCGTGCGGGTGCAAAGCATTATCGGCCGACGAAAAAGAAACCAGCGAAAATGTGAGCAAAAGCCCAGCGGAACAAAAAGCAATACCCAAAACATCAGGCAACAATGCGTAGTTTTTCTTGACGGAATCCATATTTGTTCACAGGATACACCATTTGGAGGAAGAATGAAGCGCCTGACTTGGCTCCTGATTGCTTTGTTAGCAATATCTTCAATTGCTGCAGCCCAAAATAATCAAACAACTGACGTCGTTATTAATAACGCGGAAGAAACTGCAGTGAAAGGACTCGTTGTTGCCTGTATCGCAGGCGGATTATTTCTGATGCTGATGATTGGTGGCATTGTGTGGGCATGCCGTGGTGGCACATGCGGTTCTCTGAAGCGAACTGCTAGCCCCTGGCCTGTCTAGGATTTTGAGCTTGCGAGCCACGGATCTTTAAGCAATTTGATGATCGGCTCACCGCTCCTGCAACGGGCTATGAATGCTCGGGCAGCCTCTGATTTTGGCTCCTGCATCAGACTCTCACATACTTGGCCTGCCGAAAATAGATCTCTCTTGATCACATTGGTTTCGGTACTGGGGGCGCGGTACCCAAGGGTACCCTCTGAAATTTTTTCTGGATCCAGATTCGCGGCTTCTTTCGGAAACAGCCTAGCGCCTCCAAAATCAATCAGGGTAATATGTCCTCGAGAATTGACGATAATATTCTGGGGTTTGAGATCCAAATGCGCGACACCCCGCCGGTGACAGTAATTCAGGGCATCTAAAATCTGCCTCATGACATGCACAGCATGAGCATCATCCAGCTGTCCTTCCCAGCCCCCAAGAGACTCACCGATCACATGCTGGAGAGCGATTTCCAGCATCCCTCCCGTTTGTTTACTTCCCAAGAAGCGCACAATATTTGGATGTTCACCGACCTGCTCTAGCGCCTTGATTTCTACTTTAGCCCTGGAAGCTTCATCTTGGACATGCTTGGGGGAACCTTGTCCCAGCCGATCGCGTGCAGATTTCTGCAAATTAATTTGTTTTAGTACAAATAACTGGCCACTCTGATCAGGCACCAGACTAACCTGCCCAAAGGAGCCAGCTCCTAGATACTGAGCCAATTGTGCGTCATGCTCAGGAATCTTGTTCACCGGCGTATCTAGATTCCTCCCCAAAGGGGTTAATCTACCTTGATGGGCGGGATCTTTCTGAAATCCCTCGAAAGCATCTCCCAAGCCTGAATCCACCCTAACGAATTCAGGGAACGAGAGTGGTTCTGGCTTTGATTCAGAAAAAGATCCGACACGGCCTTTCATCATCCTATTTTGGCACGATTCAAAAAATCTTTCCTGGATTCAGAATATTTTTCGGATCCCATACTTGTTTGATGGCTTTTTGAAGAGCCATCAAGCTTTCGCTTTGCTCGAGGTGTAAATACGGCTTTTTGGCCAACCCAATTCCGTGCTCACCAGAAATAGTTCCGCTTAATTTAATAGTTAGACTAAATAATTCGCGTAAAATCTCATCTGTTTTTTGGGGCTCCAAATCTTCGTCGAACAAAATTTGGGCGTGCAAATTGCCATCTCCGGCATGCCCAAACGACGCTGTTTGAACCCCATGCTTCACGCCTAATTTTTCCAACTCATGAACAAACACCAACATTTGATTTCTGGGCACGACAATATCTTCAGAGATTTTATGCTTGGCGCGCTTTTTAAGGCGCTCACTCATCATACGTCTATGTTCCCAAATCGCTCGGCGTTGCTTCTCATCTTGGGCTACTTGTGAATTCACAGCACCCAACTCTTGCATCTGATCGTCCGGGCCATCATACTCTACAATCAGGGCTGGCTTACCTTGCATGCAGGCGGCGTCCATGTATTCGAGCGTCTTGGGCAAATAACCCAGCGCCAAGATTTGATTGACAGCCTCAAGCGCTTTCTCGTTCGAATCAAAACTTAATAACGCCGTCTGTAAATTTCTCGGCTTGGGCAATAATTTGACCGTGATTTCTGTTACCAGCGCCAGAGTACCCTCGCTGCCACAAATTAACGACACCAAGTCATACCCAGCCACGCCTTTGACGGTCTGCTTACCCAATCGCATGATTTCGCCATTGGCCAGAACCACTTCAAGGCCCAGCACATAATCACGGGTGCTGCCATATTTGAGTGCAGATGGCCCGGCAGCATTGGTGGCAATATTTCCACCTAACGTACACCAAGCGAGCGAATTGGGATCGGGTGGATAAAATAAATTTTTTGCTTCTACGGCTTGCCTCAAATCAGCCGGAACGACTCCAGGCTGCACTTTGGCGATTAAGTTTTCAGGGCTGATGTCCAAAATTTGGTTCATCTTGGAAAAATCAATCACCAGACTATTGGGGCTTGGGACACAGCCACCGGCTTTGCCGGTTCCGGCGCCCCTTGCTGTTATCGCCAGTTTGTTTTGGAGTGCATAGTGCACGACTTCTTGAACCTCCTGAGTCGTCTTGGGCTCAAACACACCCACCGGGAATACGGGTGTAATCCCCGGTGTTTCATCATGGCTATACTTGTCTAGTGAGGAAGAAATCATATGGTTCACTCAATTTTCGTGACCGCGTGGTCCTGGTTCAAAAGGTTCTTTGAGACTCTAGACGATTTCCCCGGCGAAGTAAAAAACGTTTTTAATGACCGTGAACTCACCGAAGAAGAACAGGATTGGTTCAAAGCTGCGCTGCAAAAGTCCTGAGGCTTGATTTTTTGGCTGCATGGCTTAGAAGCAAGGTCATGAAAAGTAAAAAAATCTTTGCTTCGGTTATTTGTGCAATATTTCTCTTGCAAGCGACTCCTGCACGTGCCCAGCTTCTAGAGGTCAATGTGGCTTTACTAGCCAGTGCTGTCATCTATAACTACAGGGACACCCTCGAAGAATACTGGAAACAAATCACGGCTGGGGTCTTCGCTGCTGGAGCTGTTGTGTACTGGGTCAAAAGCCTCAAAGAAGAGATGGCGGAAGTGGCACGAATGACCCTGGAAAAATTCAAGGATGAATTCTACCCTCCCCCAGCAAGCCAGCCGCGATATCTAAGCCCAGAGCAAGTAGCATTGCTGTTAGCAGCTGCAACAGCAATGCAATACACCCTCCGAGCACCCGGTTCTATGGCTGTCGTACCCATGCCGATCCAACCACAACCACTGGCAACCTTGTTCCGCACATTGCCACAGCCTCATGAAAGAGTTCGCGCTGTCGTCCAACAAAGACTCCATCGTGAGCTTACTCCAGAAGAAATCCAAATCTTGATGGCATTGATTCGCGATCATCAGACAGGTACAAGGGGCCGCGTTGAAGAGCTGCCAGACGAAACAAAATAGGAGGACAGGAGGAGTTGACAATTGGCACACGATGTCATAGATATGAAAAATTTTAAATTAGATGCTGAAGAGCAGGAATTGCTTGATTCCCTAGAAAAAGGTGAGTGGAAACCTGTTAAAAATCAAAAAGAAGAAATCGCTGCGATCCAAATAGCAGCTCAAAATTTCATGAAGAAAGATGCACGAATCAATATTCGAGTTTCTCAGTTTGACCTCAATCGAATCAAGCGAGTAGCCGCCCACGAAGGACTGCCTTATCAAACCTTGATCGCAAGTGTCCTACATAAATTCGCAGCAGCAAGAGTTTAAAAAGTTCTAATCCTCAAAAAACTCCGCATAGCTCACCTGGTGGTCTATCAGGTGAGTGCCCTGCACTTCAAACAGCCGATTGCTCACGGTTCGCGCGAAATACTGGTCATGCGTCGCAAACAAGACCGTTCCGGGAAAACTCTTGACCGCGTTATTCAGCGCCGTAATTGACTCCAGATCCAAGTGATTGGTGGGGCTGTCCATGATGAGCACATTGGGCCCCAAAAGCATCATGCGGGCCAGCATGCAACGCACACGCTCGCCCCCAGAAATCACACTGGCTTTCTTTAGAGTTTCTTCGCCAGAAAATAGCATCCGACCTAAAAAGCTTCGAATAAAATTCTCAGATTTATCTTCTGAGTACTGCCTCAGCCAATCTATCAGATTCAGCTCAATGCCCTCAAAATAGGGGTTATGATCCTTTGGCAAATAGGCCTGCGTCGTCGTTGATCCCCAACGCACAGTCCCAGAGTCCGGCATAATTTCGCCCATTAAAGCCTGAAACAGTGTTGTGACAGCAATTTCGTTGTCGCCCATCACAATCGCCTTGTCGCCCTTTTTAAGAGAAAAAGTGATGTCCTCTAGAATTTTTTGGCCGTTTTTAAGCACACGTAAGTCTTTGACTTCCAAGATAATATCGCCCGCTTCACGCTTTTGCTGGAACAGAATATTGGGCTTTTTACGCGTCGAAATCGGCAAATCTTCCAAAGTCAATTTTTCAAGCATCTTGCGCCGAGACGTCGCTTGCGAAGATTTAGAAGCATTGGCGCTAAAACGCGCAATAAAGGCTTCTAAGTCTTTGGCTTTGTCTTCGCGCTTTTTGTTCTCATTGGAACGCAGTTCTAAAGCCAGTTGGCTAGACTGTTCCCAAAAATCATAGTTGCCTGTGTAAAGCTTGGCTTTGCCATAATCGACGTCAACCATGTGCGTGCAAATCTTATTCAAAAAATGCCTGTCATGTGAAATCACAATCACTGTGTTGGGATAGTTTAAGAGATAATTCTCGAGCCATCGAATAGATTTCTCGTCCAAGTGGTTGGTCGGTTCGTCCAAGAGCAAGTTGGTTGGCTTTCCAAACAAAGCTTGGGCCAGCA
>JAHFEF010000029.1 GCA_023248545.1 Myxococcales bacterium
ATTGGTCTCGGTCGCCGCGGGCTTAATCCCCTTTTTGGAACATGACGATGCGAATAGGGCTCTCATGGGTTCAAACATGCAGCGTCAGGCAGTGCCACTCTTGCGTGCGGACTCACCGCTGGTTGGAACCGGCATGGAAGCCGTGGTCGCGCGGGATTCTGGTGTTTGCCGAGTGGCTAAGCGTGCTGGCGTGGTCGACTATGTCGATGCTTCGCGTATTGTCGTTCGCGTGGATTCCAGTGAAATCGATGACACAGGTTCGCAGGTCGATATTTACAAGCTGAATAAATTTCAGCGTTCCAACCAAAGCACATGTTTTAATCAAAAACCAATTGTCTCTTTGGGTGACCGAATCAAGGCAGGTGACGTCGTTGCTGACGGTCCGTCGACAGATTGCGGCGAATTAGCGTTGGGTCGCAACGTGGTCGTAGCTTTCATGCCGTGGCACGGGTATAACTTCGAAGATTCAATCTTGATTTCAGAAAGATTGCTCAAAGAAGATCTCTATACTTCGATTCACATTGAAGAATACGAGTGCATCGCACGCGACACCAAGCTAGGCCCTGAGGAAATCACACGTGATATCCCCAATGCAGGCGATGAAACGCTCAATGACCTCGATGAAGCTGGAATCATTCGCATTGGCGCCGAAGTCAAAGCCGGTGATATTTTGGTGGGTAAGATTACCCCCAAAGGCGAATCTCAACTGTCTCCAGAAGAGAAACTGCTTCGAGCCATCTTTGGTGAAAAAGCAGGCGACGTCCGAGATACCAGTTTGCGCATGCCACCTGGCACCAATGGAATTGTCATCGATGCCAAAGTGTTTACACGCAAAGGCATCGACAAAGATTCTAGAGCCCGTGCGAACGAAGAAGAAGGCGAAGCCCAGCTCTTGAAAGACCAGAATGACGAAATCCGAATTATCCGTAATTCGGCTGTCGAGCGTATGGTCGAGCTGCTCAAAGGCCGTGTTACTGTTAACAAGCTGGTCGATGAAAAGGGAAAAGTCTTGGTCAAAAAAGGCGATGAGCTGACCCAAGAATTACTCTCTGAAATCGACTGGAAATATTACGGTGACATCGCTGTCTCTGACGCTGCCATCTCTGAACGCGTCCAAAAGATGGTCAAGACGGTCACCGAACAAATGGAATCCGTTCGAACCGCTTTTGGGGAGCGCATCAAGCGCCTCAAAGAAGGCGACGAGCTGCCTCCTGGCGTGATCAAAATGGCCAAAGTCTATGTTGCCGTGAAGCGTAAGCTTCAACCGGGCGATAAAATGGCCGGTCGTCACGGTAACAAAGGCGTTATTTCGCGCGTTTTGCCTGAAGAAGACATGCCCTACTTGCCAGATGGAACGCCTGTAGACTTTGTGTTGAACCCCTTGGGTGTGCCCAGCCGTATGAACGTGGGACAGATTCTGGAGACTCACTTAGGCTGGGCCGCTAAAGGCTTGGGCGAGAAGCTGAATCGCATGTTAGAGGAGCAACGCAACTTAGCACCCGTGAAACAGGAGCTCAAGCAAATCTTCGGCGACAAGGCCCATGATGAACTCTTTTCTGGTTTGCCAGACAAAGAAGTGCCCAAATTGGTTCGTAAACTCAAACGCGGTGTCGCCATGGCAACACCCGTGTTCGATGGCGCTCCTGAAGAAAAAATTGTTGAATTTCTTGAACTAGGTGATCGCAACGCCACAGGTCAGACCATCTTGTTTGACGGCCGCACGGGCGAACCGTTTGACCAAGATGTGACCGTCGGTGTCATGTACATGCTCAAGCTGCACCACTTAGTCGACGATAAGATTCACGCTCGATCGATTGGACCCTATTCGCTCGTAACCCAGCAGCCATTAGGGGGTAAAGCCCAGTTTGGTGGTCAGCGTTTGGGTGAAATGGAAGTCTGGGCCATGGAGGCCTATGGAGCGGCTTATTCGCTTCAAGAGTTCTTAACTGTGAAGTCTGACGATGTGGTCGGTCGTACCCGCATGTACGAGGCCATCGTGAAGGGCGAACACGTCTTAGAATCTGGGGTTCCTGAGTCATTCAACGTGTTGATTAAAGAATTGCAGAGCTTGGCGCTTGACGTTCAGCTTCTAGACGAGATGGATCCAACCAAGGCTTAATATGAAAGACATTTTTAATTTTTTTGAAAAACCCAAAGATCCCTTAAGTTTTAATGCGATCAAAATCCAATTGGCCAGCCCGGACAAAATCCGAGATTGGTCTTATGGTGAGGTCAAAAAACCAGAAACCATCAATTACAGGACATTTAAGCCTGAACGTGACGGGTTGTTTTGTGCCAAAATCTTTGGGCCAATTAAAGATTACGAATGTCTGTGCGGCAAATATAAGCGCATGAAACATCGAGGCGTCGTCTGCGAGAAATGCGGCGTCGAAGTGATTCAGTCCAAAGTCCGGCGTGAGCGTCTGGGGCATATTGTACTGGCTACCCCAGTGGCACATATCTGGTTCTTGAAGAGCTTGCCCAGTCGCATTGGTGCCTTGCTCGATATGACGCAAAAAGACTTGGAAAAAGTCTTGTACTGTGAGTCTTATATTGTCGTCGACCCAGGCGCTTCTCCCATGTCTTTAGGCGAATTGCTCACCGAAGAGCAATACCAAAAAGCTCTGGACGAGTATGGCGATGATAGTTTTCTAGTCGGCATGGGTGCTGAAGCCGTGCGTGAACTCTTGCGTCAGCTGGAACGGGGCATGAACGGCGACGGCAAGGGCATTGAAGACTTGGTCAAACAGCTCCGCATTGAGCTCGCTGACTCGACTTCAGACGCTAAGCGCAAGAAGATTTCAAAACGCCTGAAAGTTCTCGAAGCGTTCAAAGGCTCTTCAAACAAGCCAGAATGGATGCTGCTAGAAGTCATCCCCGTGATTCCACCCGATTTGCGTCCTTTGGTGCCCCTGGAAGGCGGCCGGTTCGCGACGTCTGACTTAAACGATTTATATCGCCGTGTAATCAACAGAAACAATCGGCTCAAACGCTTACAAGAGCTTAACGCGCCTGAGATTATTATTCGTAACGAAAAGCGTATGCTTCAAGAAGCAGTGGACGCTTTGTTCGACAATGGCCGTCGAGGTAAGTTGATTACAGGCCCCAACAAACGGCCTTTGAAGAGCTTGAGTGACATGTTGAAAGGCAAGTATGGTCGCTTTAGACAGAACTTGCTCGGTAAGCGCGTGGACTACTCCGGTCGTTCGGTGATCGTCGTGGGTCCTGAGCTCAGATTGCACCAATGTGGTCTCCCCAAAACAATTGCTTTGGAACTCTTTAAGCCGTTTATTTATAATAAATTGGAAGAACGCGGCTATGTGACCACCATCAAGTCGGCCAAACGCATGGTGGAACAAGAAAAACCAGAAGTTTGGGACGTCTTAGAAGAAGTCATCAAAGAACACCCGGTCATCTTGAACCGTGCACCGACGCTGCATAGGCTCGGCATGCAGGCATTTGAGCCTGTTTTGATTGAAGGCAAAGCCATCCAATTGCATCCGTTGGTTTGTACGGCGTTCAACGCCGACTTCGACGGCGATCAGATGGCCGTACACGTGCCGCTTTCGATTGAAGCCCAAATCGAAGCCCGTGTTCTCATGATGAGTACGAATAACATTCTGTCGCCCGCTTCTGGACGCCCGGTGATTGTGCCTTCTCAAGACATCGTCTTGGGTTGCTATTACATGACCCGCATGCGGCCCTTCTCGAAAGGCGAGGGCATGAAGTTCTCGAACCCCGCGGAAGTCCGCATGGCTTACGATGCCAAAGAAGTCACGCTCCATACAGCGATTCAAGTACGCATGAATGGCAGCATGTATGACACCACCGTCGGGCGTGTGCTCATGTATGAAATTGTGCCAAAATCTGTACCGTTTAGCAGCATCAATAAGGTCATGGGCAAAAAAGAGCTCACGGACTTAATCGATCGTTGCTATCGGCTCACAGGCCAAAAAGAGACCGTTATTTTGGCTGATAGACTGCGAACACTGGGTTATACCGAAGCGACCCGATCGGGTATTTCGATCGCCATGCACAACATGATTATCCCGGCTAAAAAAGAAGAGATTGTCGAACGTTGTCGCAAAGAAGTCGAAGAAATCACTGACCAATATGTTGAGGGTTTAATCACAGACGGTGAACGTAAAAACAAAGTGATCGACATTTGGTCGAAAGCGGCTGAAGAAATCGCTAGCGAAATGATGAGTGTGGTTTCCACAGAAGAAGTCACTTCCGCCGATGGCAAAGAAAAGAAAATTTCTCCGTCATTCAATCCGCTCTACATTATGGCCGATTCTGGCGCTCGTGGATCGACTCAGCAGTTAAAACAGCTCGCTGGTATGCGAGGTCTGATGGCCAAACCATCGGGTGAAATTATTGAAACGCCGATTACGGCTAACTTTAGAGAAGGCTTGACTGTACTCCAGTATTTCATATCGACCCACGGTGCTCGAAAAGGCTTGGCGGATACGGCGCTAAAGACCGCCAACTCGGGTTACTTGACCCGAAGGCTGGTGGACGTCGCTCAGGATTCTATTATTACGGAATACGACTGCGGAACGCTAGACGGCATCGAAATTACGCCACTCGTCGATGGCAATGATATCATCGAGAATATCGGCGACCGAATTCTGGGCCGTGTGACACTCGAGGACGTAACAGACCCCGTAACCGGTGAAACATTGATCGAGGCCGGCACTGAAATTGACGAAAGCTTGGTATCGAAAGTTGAAGATGCGGGCATCTCACGCATTCGTATTCGTTCGGTGCTGACCTGCCAGACCCGACGCGGTGTCTGTGTGCGTTGCTATGGCCGAGATTTGGCTCGCGGGCATTTGGTCAACGTGGGTGAAGCGGTCGGCGTGATTGCTGCCCAATCCATCGGTGAGCCTGGTACACAGCTGACCATGCGTACGTTCCACATCGGTGGTATTGCGTCGGGTTCCAGACAAGAGTCCAGCCATAGCTCGCGCGGCGAGGGCAAGGTCGTGTTTGACAACCTACATGTTGTTAAACGCCGCGATGGTATTTTGGTCGCCATGAACCGCCAGGGTTCTATCAAAATCGTGGATGAAAGTGGTCGCGAAAGGGAAATCTACCCGGCTGCTTATGGTGCCATGATCAAAGTGGCCGAAGGTCAACAAGTTAAACCTGGAACCATGTTGGTGGAGTGGGATCCATTCTCGGCACCTATTTTGACGGAAACGGCAGGTATTGCCCATTTCGGAGACATGGTCGAAGGTGTCACGCTGTCTGAGCGTGTGGATGAGACCACCGGGTTGTCCCATAAAGTGGTCACTGAGGGTCGTGACGCCAACGCACGTCCGCGCATCACCATCAAAGATAAAGCTGGCAACGTAATGACTTCCGTCATCAATGCTGGCACAGAGGCACGCTATTTGCTACCTGTTGGGGCCATTTTGGTGGTCACAGACGGCAGTGCGGTTCACCCAGGTGATATTATTGCGAAGGTCAACCGCGAAGCTTCGCGAACCAAGGATATTACGGGTGGTTTGCCTCGTGTGGTTGAGCTTTTTGAAGCCCGTCGTCCCAAAGATCACGCCGTGATTTCAGAAATCACCGGCTCTGTTTCTTTTGGGAAAGACACCAAGGGCAAGCGCAAAGTTTTGGTCACTCCAGAAATGGGCGATGTTCGTGAATACTTGATCCCCAAAGGCAAGCATATCCGAGTGCGTGAAAACGATTTCGTGCGTGCGGGTGAGCCCCTCATGGACGGTTCTGTTAATCCACATGATATTTTGAAAGTCTTAGGTGAAAAAGCTCTGGCCAAGTACATGGTCGATGAGATCCAAGAAGTTTATCGTCTCCAAGGCGTGCGCATCAACGACAAGCATGTTGAAGTCATTGTGCGTCAAATGCTGCGTCGTGTGAAGATCAAAGAAACTGGCGATACGTCTTTCTTGACCGAAGAGCAGGTGGAAAAACAACACTTTGAATCTGAAAACGAAAAAGTGTTAGAGCAGGGTGGTCAACCAGCGATTGCAGAGCCTTTGTTGCTCGGCATCACCAAGGCTTCTCTCTCGACAGAGTCGTTTATTTCTGGCGCTTCATTCCAGGAAACCACCAAGGTTTTGACCGAGGCAGCTGTGGCCAGCAAGATAGACTACCTGCGCGGCCTCAAAGAAAACGTCATCATGGGTCGCTTGGTTCCTGCGGGTACCGGTCTTCCGAACTATCGCTACCTGAACATGGAAGTTCAGGACGCGGGCGTGATCGAAGAAGGCGGTCTCATGGAGAGCGTGCCCGTGGAGTTGTTGGAATCGGCTTAACAACGCTATTTTTTGATGTATTTGACCTGTGGCAAGTCGACAAAGTGCTTATCAGAGGTTACCAATGGCACTCGGTGTTTCAGAGCAGACGCGTAAACCAGCGCGTCTGCCATGGCAAGTTTATGTTGCAAACTGGCATCAGATGCCATGAGCGCCAATGACGTGTCCAATAAGTCAACCATTCCTTGCTGCGTGATGGCGATCACTTCATTGGCCGTGGTTTCGCCCTTGACGCGACACACCCATTTATAGAGCTCATATTGAATGATGGTCGGAACAATTAAGTTTTCCGGGTTTTTTAAATAGGGTTCATAAGCTGCGCGCAAACTGCCTTCGGTCAGCCATTCAATCCAGCCACAGGTATCTACCACGCATTTCATAGACGATCCTGACGATCACGAATGTTGGAAGTGTCAGCACCGCGTAAAATGCCACGCACATCTTCGATATTCTGTTTGGGCAACAGCTGAATCAAATTGTCTTTCACAACAAAAGTAAACCGTTGGCCTGCTTTGAGTTCCAAAGCCTCTCGCACGGCCTTAGGTATTAAAATCTGATATTTGGAAGATAAAGTTGCGGTTTCCATTTTTACGTTCCCTTTATCGATCATGTTAACGTAAAAACAATCTAAAGTCAAATAAGACCAACTACCTATTGATCGTTTTTCAAAACCGGGCCAAAATGCCTAGCATGTCCAAAATTCAAGAAGCTTTCGACGCAGGCAACTACGCTCTGGTTCGCAAACTCGCCAAAGACAGCAAGAACCCTCAAGATTTGGCCTTGCTGAATAAAATCAAAACAGACCCTAAAGTGATTTATGCCGGCCTATTTGGCTTTGCTTTCGCGCTGCTCATAGCCGCATTGACTCTACATTAATATGCTCTGGAATCTATTTGCTAAAAACCCATTTCGGGCCCTGCAGGACCTCATGAAGCAGGTGTTGTTATGCACCCAAAAAACCGAAGATTTGTTTGCGGCGTTATTAGCCGGAAACCAAACGCGTGTGGCCGAAATTGCCAAAGAAATTAGCCAAATTGAGCACCAATGTGACGGCTTAAAGCAAGAACTGCGTGAGCAAATATCTAAAAGTATTTTCTTGCCGGTCGACCGCCGTGACTTACTACATGTTCTTTCACACATGGACGCATTGGCAGATATTTGTGAAGATTTGGGCGTTTTATTAACGCTTCGAAAAATGGAACTGCCGGCCCAAATGCGCCACTCTTTCGAAGAGCTTTTATCGCGTTCTCTCTTTGTGGTGACCCAATCTAATGAGATTATTGCCAGTCTAGACCGGCTACTCGAAACCGGTTTTTCAGGTCCAGACGCCGTTGAAATCTTGAAAAAAATAGATGAAATCGATCATTTAGAACACCTGGCTGACAAAGCTCAGGATCAATTTGGAAAATCATTATTTTTAATGGAGGATGAGCTGAAACCAGCGGCTTTGTTCATGTGGAATAAGATAGCCAACAAAATCGGTGATTTGGCCAATAGTGCAGAACGCATGGTCAACCATGTCAGGCTCATGCTCTCGGTAAACTAAATGGATACAACACTCATTGTTTTGGGATTGTCTCTCCTGGTCGGGTTCTATATGGCGTGGTCTATCGGCGCCAGCGACGTCGCGAACGCCATGGGAACCAGTGTTGGAAGCCATGCACTCACCATCAAGCAGGCCATTTGTGTCGCTGCTATTTTTGAATTCTTTGGGGCGTTTCTAGCCGGCGGCCACGTCACCAACACGATTAAGCAGGGCATCATAGACCCGCTCTCGTTTGCGGGCGATCCCCTGTTATTTGCCTGGGGCATGACGGCGGCCCTGCTGTCTACGGGCATTTGGCTTCAATTCGCGAGCGCCAAAGGGTTGCCTGTTTCAACCACCAATAGCTTAATTGGGGCTTTGATTGGCTTTGGCTTGGTGTGCCGAGGTCCAGAGGCGATCAAATGGGAAGCCTTAGGGGGCATCGTGCTGAGTTGGGTCTTGTCCCCCTTGTTGGGCGGTTTGATCGCTCTGCTGGCGTTCTTCGCAATTCGAAAATATATTTTGGATTCTAAAGAACCGTTGGTGGTCACGCAACGTGTCGCGCCCTGGATTTTAAGCGGCGTGATTGTGATTTTGGTATCATTGTTTTCACCCAAGGGACTCTGGTGGGTCGCTATTTTAGTATCAGTGCCTGGCGCGTTGGTATTTTCCAGAATTATTCGAAAGTTCACTGCTTACTCAAACAACAGAGACGACGCGCTTGCCCGAGTAGAGCGTGTATTTGCCTGGATCCAAGTGATTACAGCTTGTTTTATGGCTTTCGCGCATGGCAGCAATGATGTTTCCAATGCCATCGGACCCGTCGCGGCCGTGATCAGCATTGCGTTCAGCCATCATATTGTTTTAACCAACCAAGTACCCTGGTGGCTCTTAGGGATGGGTGGCCTCGGAATTGTAATTGGGCTCGCAACCTACGGCCGAAAAGTCATCGAAACCATTGGACATAGCATTACAGAAATCACACCGACACGCGGTTTTGCAGCAGAGTTTGGTGCAGCGTTTACGATTTTAGTGGGAACGCATTTCGGGCTGCCACTTTCGACCACGCAAGTCTTGGTGGGTGCTGTGATTGGGGTCGGGCTTGCGAGGGGTATTGCGGGTCTCAATTTGCTGGTGATTCGAAGAATCCTAAGCTCCTGGGTGATTACGATGCCGGCAACCTGCTTGGTTTCGGCTTGCTTAAACCTAGTTATTCAGATTTTTGTCTAACTAAGTTATACACCCCAGTCCCGACGGCAACCAATGTTGGGTGCTTGGGATCTAATCTCGAATAAACTTCCATGCGGGCAGTCCCAACGCGTTTGCCCACACGCAAGGCTTTGGCGTCACAGTAGAATTCACTTTCATAACCTGGTTCCAAATAATTAATCTGTAAGTCTATGGTACTGATGCTGTCTAATTTGCTGAGTAAACTCATGCAAGAAGCCCCGCCAGCCGCGTCGATTAAAGCCGCCAAAATTCCCCCGTGAATGCGCTTGGCAATTGGATCTCCAATCAACAAATCGGACCACGGCAAAACCAGTCTGGCCGAGCCGTCTCCGAGACTTTCAATGCCTAGTTTCAGCCAGTTATTAAACGGCGATAAATTGGCAAGTGCATGAATATTGCTCATACAGCTCCCACTTCAATTTTGGCCCAACGGGTTTTACCGACGCGCAAAGCATAAGAACCTGGCTCTAGAACTTGCTGTCCATCTTCACAACGTTCGCCATTCACCGACACGCTGCCTTGTTTGAGCAAACGCTTGGCTTCAGAGCTAGAAGGCGCCAACTCAGATTGCGTGATTGCTTGCATCAATGTGAGTGCGTTTGCAAACTTAAACACCGGCGCGTCGTCCGGAATCTCAGACCGTTTGCCCGACCCAAATAGGCTATTAAATTGCTCTAATGCTGCCTGAGCGGCATGGGCGTCGTGAAAGCGTGTCACGATTTCCATGGCCAAAGAAACTTTGGCGTCTTTGGGGTGGCCTTGTTTGAGTTTCTCGATGTCCGATTTTGGTTTAAGAGACAACAATTCAAAATAGCGCCACATGAGCGTATCTGAAATACTCATGAGTTTACCAAATTGCGAATTGGCGTCCTCCTCGAGACCTACATAATTACCCAAAGACTTGGACATTTTTTCGTGACCATCCAAGCCCTCTAACAATGGCATGGTGAGAACACACTGAGGTTCTAAGTCATAGTGGCGCATCAAATCACGACCCACCAAGAGATTAAATAGCTGGTCCTGGCCACCCATTTCTAGATCGGCTTTAAGTGCCACAGAGTCATAGCCTTGTACCAGGGGATATAAAATCTCGTGCATGCTAATCGGCCGACCTTCTACAAGGCGCTTCTTAAAATCATCGCGTTCGATCATGCGGGCAACCGAGTATTTGGCGGCGATTTTGATAAACTCGTTGAGTTTCATGTCTTGAAACCATTCGGAGTTAAACCGAACTTCAGTCTTGGCAGGGTCTAAAATCTTAAAAACTTGGCGCTGGTACGTCAGTGAATTTTCTTTGATTTCAGCTTCAGAGAGAGCAGGGCGCGTCACGTTCTTACCCGTCGGGTCACCGATTCGCGCCGTAAAATCACCTATCAAGAAAATAATCTTGTGACCTTGATCTTGGAACTGGCGCATTTTGGTTAATAAAACAGCATGGCCCAGATGTAAGTCTGGAGCCGTGGGGTCAAACCAGCCTTGATAATCAGGGGTTTTTTCTTGGCCAGCTTCTTCTTAAATTCGGCTTCAATTTCGGGACTGATAAACATGGTAAGAAGGTCTTTACACCCCAGCACACAGACTGTCTACTTTCTGGTCATGGCCCTCCACTGGAATTTCTGGAAGGATTTGCAGTTTCAAACACAGTCCAATAATTTGAGGCGGAGAGGGCGACGCTCTCAGCAACGCAATCACCCGGTCATAGTACCCACCACCACGGCCCAGTCGGTGGCCTTGTTGATCGAATGCCAACCCAGGCACTAAGACAAGCTTGATGCCTGAGTTTAATATTTCTCGTGCGTAGGCCTCGGGGTCTGGTCCTGGCAATAACACGCTCTGAAAGTTTTTGATGAGCAAACTAGTATCTATCTCATTGGGAAGGCTTTTAAACACAGCGACTGGCTGGCTAAAATAGGTTTTCAAATTTTCAGCCGCGCGAATACCCGCATGGCGAAATACCAGAGCTTCTGTGGCAACCAGCTGCGCAAGCATCTGCTTTCTGAGTTCTGCTTTAGATAATTTCTTCATCCCGAACTTCTGCGGGCACTGAATCGGGTAACATAGATAGCGCCGACTGGACTTCTCTCAAGGCTTCCTGTGTTTGGGACTCTAAGCCTTTCTTAAAGCGCAGCAGTTCGTCTTCTTTTTCAAACAGCTGATCAGCTAGGTTGAGTGATAACAACAAAGCCAGGTTGTGCGTAGACGCTCCCTTGGCGCTTTTTCGCATATCGTCCAGGCGCTCCGAGACAAAATTAGCCAGGCCGTGTAAATACTCATCTGACTTATCCGAACGTAATTGGAAGCGCTGGCCAAGCAGGGAAACTTCAACTTTTCGTTTGGGTGTAGGCGTCATAGCTCTTAACTTAGCACAGGCGTTCGATTAAAAACAAGCCGGCTTCATAATCAGCACCCAAAATCAAACCCACTTCTCCAGAAAGTTAACATAATATTGATTATGGGTCAAAATCCCATCCTGAATAAGTTCCTGAGAATCAGCGTTCTATCAGAATGACTCTCGATGAGCAACTCAAACAAGGCCGCACTCTACCCGCTACTTGGTATACCGATGCCGCTATCCATGAGCTCGAAAAAAACAAGATTTTTTCAACCCAGTGGAACTACGCAGGTCCGACGCACCAGGTTCAAAGACCCGGTGACTATCTAACCTCCACCGTCGCAGGGCGTGTTCCCATAATTATTGTTCGTGCCGAATCGGGCGTGCTCAACGCTTTTATCAACGTCTGCCGACACCGAGGCTCTCAAATGGTCACCTGTCCGGCGGGTCATCGAAAAAGCATCCAGTGCCAATATCATGCCTGGACCTGGAACTTAGAGGGTCAGCTCCAAGCCGCCCCGTCAACGGCCACAGACCCGTGCTTCAAAAAAGAGAACTTTGGGCTACACCCAATCGCCGTTCAAGAATGGGGGCCGTTTGTTTTTGTTAACCTAGATCCAAACGCTGCCCCATTTTCAGACCAACTAGGCAGCTTGCCCGAGGCCATTGCTGAAACGGGCATTGATCTGTCCAACCTCAAACACCATCAGCAACTTTCTTATGACATCCATGCCAACTGGAAACTCACGATCGAAAATTATTTAGAGTGCTATCATTGCCCCGTTGCTCACCCCGAGCTCGTCAAAATCGTTCGCATGGACGACTATCACGTGACTCCCTATGAATACCACTCAGTACAGCGCTGTTCGCTCAAAACGGGTCCCGAGCAGCTTTTAAAAGGCGCCGGTTCTTTTCTGTGGCCCAGCTTCACCGTGAATATTTACCCGGGAATTATCAACGTCTCGAGTACGATTTATCAACCCATCGCCCCCAACAAAACACGGGCCATCTATGACGTCTATTTTCCAGAAGGTGTTTCAAACGCCGACAAAAGCAGCGTGGTCGAATTCTTAGACCAGGTTCAAAAAGAAGACACAGCTCTATGTGAAGCGGTTCAACGAGGCTGTGAGTCTGGTTACTATGAGCAAGGCCATTTGGTTTTAGCCAAAGAAAACGGCGTTCAACACTTTCAACGATTGGTTTACAATGCTTTGGCATGACGGCCCTATGCGGGAATTTTACGCCAGAAACCCGCTCTCATTGGCATTTTTTTCCAACTATACGTTTGGTTTAGAAGACGACCCAGCTAGACGAGATTTAATCTCACGGGCCGCCTATCTCATCGCCGCCACAAAGCCTCAGCATCCTATAGCCATTGCCTGCCAAGGCCAAATTTATATTTTAGAGCCGTGTGAAAATATGACTTTGGAGCCTGCACTTCAAGCACTGGTTCACGACGCCAAAAATTCTGCACGCGAACCCCCGATTGGCTGGCTCACGTGCCTGCCACGTTCAGAGCGCAATTTCGAAGGCTTCGAACACGTCCAAAATACAGAATTATTTGTGGCCCTGGATACCGAGTCTCAGCCTGACACACTCAGCGCTTTTGCGCTCGAGTTGGCCCACGCCAATTTTGAAAACCGTTGGTTCACACACCCCAAACAATTAATTATTTGTGCCAATGGCCGCGCTGGATTTAATTTCGAACACGCCGAACTCGATGGAGAACCTGCTGGGCAATTTATTCAGATGTTGCAAGAAGTTCCTGTAGGGTCAGAAATCCCCACATTCAAAAAACTTTCTTGGGAGCATTCAGCTAAAATCGAGGCGGCTATTATCCATGCAAAAACTTATGCGCAGCAAGAACTCGCACAGCGTGAAATTTTTTGTTTCGAAACAACGCCGTTTCAGTCAGATTTTGAGATTCAGCTGCCAATTCAAGTTGCCATCACCAGAATCTTTAAACAATCTAAAATCACGAGTGAAGCCGTGAGCATGAGCCATATGCCCGATGGGCGTTACAATACAGTCTATTTTGACTCGCCCGAATCGGTCCAAAAAACTTATCATGATAAGATTCGAGCGGCCAAACAGGGACAAGAGTTTAAGCCCATCGCTTGTGACATCAGCACGTCTTCTGGGGGCAGTTTTCCGAGCATTGCGCTCTTTGGATTCACCGACACAGCGCGCAATATGATCGGCATCGCCTATATACGCAAAGCCGACAAAACAGTGTTTCATATTAAATGCGACGGGATTTATCAGGGCTTCGCTAGAACTCTGGCGGCAACCATGCAAAAATAAGGTATGGAAAAGCCAATAATTTTCTTCGATGGTTACTGCGGCCTCTGCAATTGGTTCGTCGATTTCGCTTTATCGCACGACCGACGACATGCTTTGTTGTTCTCGCCGCTACAGGGTGAGTCCGCCAAAACACGGGTGCATCCCTTAGAACTCGACAAACTGGAATCGATTGTCCTGTGGGACAATGGGCAGACTTATCGCCAGTCGGAGGCAATTTTGCGTGCATTAAGCCATATGGGCGGCTTTTGGCGGATTTTTGGCGTTCTGAGAATCTTTCCAAGACCCCTCAGAGATTGGGTCTATCACTTTATTTCGCTGCGTCGCTATCAGTGGTTTGGAAAGCGAGAGACTTGTAGGTTGCCGACGCCGAGCGAGAGAGCGCTGTTCTTGGATTAGCCCAGCTCGTCAAACAACTCCGTCAGATCTAATTCCAAGTCTGCAAACGGTGGAAGCTTAACTCGGCCATCACCTATATCAGCCGCATAGACAATCTGGTAATGCTCATTTTTGTCTTTGAGTTCAAACACCTGAACTGTCTTTCGAACCGGATCGACAATCCAATAATAAGGCACTTGATGTTGTTCTAAAATCAACCTCTTGCGCTGAGTATCATGGCTCCAGTTTGAGGGCGAAATGACTTCACAGACCCACTCTGGTCTTACCCTGAGCGGTCCACGATCGTTAGATTTTGGTAGGTCTTTTCGGAAGAAACCCGCCAGATCGTGCACAAAGGCGTTGTATCGATCATAGTACACCCAAGCTTCTGCGATGATGACCCAACCGTTGGGATCCTGGCGATCTGTTTTTGCTTTAACATGGGTTCCTATTTCCATAGTTAAAGCAGTACAAATCAAAGAGTGTGGCGTCGACGTCGCCATCATGACGATTTCGCCATCAACAAGCTCTGCTCGGACATCATCCGGGAGCTTTTCCAAGTCTTCAAGGGTGCTCAATGGCTTGTCTAAACGAATCATACTGAGGGGGATATAGCACACAGGGCGCCCGGTTCAACCAGTCGCCTCCATGCCCTTCAACCACCCCTCGAGTTGTTTGGCTCTGTCGCTGCCAGGGTCTGCTTTGGAAAGCTGGCGTCTTTTGTCCTCAATCAATTTCTGTATCATGGGGGTCTGTGGCAACCCTTCAAAAGAGGTCGGCCTGAGAACCCCCATGGCCATCAGAAGATAATAGACGCCTTGCTCAGTGGGGTAACCCGTTTGGGGGTCGACAACTAAAGACTCGTAAGCGTCTCTTTCATCGTCCGAGAGCCTCTTGAGTTCTTGGTATGTATTGAACTGTTCATCGTTTAATCCACCCCGTTCTTGTTGACGGGCCAACTCAGCAAGTCGGG
>JAHFEF010000030.1 GCA_023248545.1 Myxococcales bacterium
CTTGCCATTGTTTTCAAAATAATAAGCTCGGCTGTGCTCTAAAAAGCGCCCCAAAACAGAACGAATACGAAGAGCAGGATGCGGCTTTAGGCAACAGATCCCTCGTACGATTAAGTCTACAGTGACACCGGTGTGAGACGCCTCGTGAAGGGCATGAATGATCTCGTGATCGGCCAGTGCATTCATTTTGGCTTTGATTAAAGCTTTCTTGCCCTTTTTGGCATGACTGACTTCGCGCTCGATTTTTTCTAAAAATGCCTGTTTGATGGAGAACGGCGCTTCTAGGCACTTAGAAAGATTGCCAACTTTCGAAAGTCCTGTGAGCTGCATAAAAATATTATGAATGTCTTCGCCCATCACGGGATTACAAGTTAAAAAGCTGTAATCAACATACTGACGCGTTGTTTTGGGATGATAATTGCCTGTGCCGACGTGAATATAGCGTTTGAGCTCGTCACCTTCTTTGCGCACCATCATCAGCATTTTGGCGTGGGTTTTATAACCAACGATTCCATAGACCACGTGTGCGCCAGCTTCCTGTAGACGATTGGCGAGGCTAATATTCGCTTCTTCGTCGAATTGGGCTCGGAGTTCTATGACTACCGTAACTTCTTTGCCGGCATTGGCGGCCTCAACCAAATAGTCAACAATGACCGAGTCAGAACCTGTTCGATATAATGTTTGCTTGATCACCAAAACTTGTGGGTCTTGAGCGGCTTGCTTGATCAAATCCGAGATGGGCGCAAAAGATTCGAACGGGTGCAACAGCAAAATGTCGTTTTTTTGAATGCTTTCGAAATTAATGACCGAGTGGTGAGCGGCAAACGGCGCGTATTTAAGATCGGATCGGTCAACCAGCTCATAGAGCGCCATGAGGCGGGTCAAATTAACGGGCCCATGAACCCGGTAAACCTCTTCAGGGCTCAGGTGAAAATGGTTTTGAAGAAATAAAATCACCGCTTCGGGACAATCTTGTTCGATTTCGAGCCGAACTGCGTCCCCATAGCGTCTGGATGGGAGCTCTCCTTCCAGGGTAATGAGCAAGTCATCGACTTCTTCCTCGTCCACAAACAGGTTGCTGTTTCGAGTGACCCGAAATTGATAACTCTCGGTGACGGTCATCTCAGGAAATAGCGTATGAACATGGGCATGGATAATCGAGGCCAGCGAAATAAACTCGTAATCTTTTGTCGCATAAGCCTTAGGCACACGAATGAGCCTGGGAAGAGATTTTGGAGCGGGCACAACGGCCATGCCAATTTCGCGCCCAAAGGCATCTTTGCCTTTGAGAGAGACAATAAAATTCAGGCTTTTATTGAGGATTTTGGGGAAGGGATGAGCCGGATCGAGCCCAATGGGGCTCAAAACAGGCAGCAAGTCGTTCTCGAAATATTCTAAAACCCATTCTTGGTGTTTGGTGGTCCAATCGGATTCTTTTAAAACGTGTATTTCTTGCGTTGCAAGTGCCGGTATCAGCTTCTTGTTGAGCAAGCTATATTGAGCTTCTACCAGGCTGTGCGCCTGCAGGCCAATTTGATCCAGTAAATCATGCGTGGCAAGCCCAGCCAAGGCTTTTTCTTTGAGACTGGCCACCCGAATTTCGAAGAACTCATCTAAATTGCTGCTGGAAATACATAGAAACCTGAGGCGTTCAAGCAATGGAATCGACTCGTCCTGGGCCTGTGCCAAAACCCGAAATTGGAAACTTAAGAGGCTTAAATCACGATCAAAGTGCATTCTAAGTTCAAATATAACTCTAATTTACCAATTCAAGTGTTGAATTGAGGTATTCTTATTGCATGGGGGATGCAATTGAACCAGAAGGGCTTTTTTGGAGCCAAGGTACACGCTTAAAAAAAGCCGTGTTGCGTATGGGGAAAGCTCAAATTGCTCTTGGACTTTCGGTGGCATTGCTGGGCATTGGTGTCCTAAGCTATCGACAATTTTTTAAGTCAAAGCCAGTGGCCCCGGTCGAAGTTGTTCCTATTGTGCAACCGAAGCTTACGCCAACAGAACCAGACTTGGTCACACAGGCCAGAAAAGCGTTGGAACAAGGTTTTCTCCATAAGAGTCTTGCCCTCTATCAAACCGCACTTCAAAAAGATCCACATCATATTTTGCTCTTAAACGACACGGGATATATTTTGTGGAAACTCGGGCGATTACATGAGGCAGACAAAATATATCTGCAAATCGCCCTAACCGTTTCGAACTGCGCCGAATGCTTTAATAACTGGGGCGAAGTGAAGCAAGCATTGGGAGAGCTTTTAGAGGCCGAGGAACTTTTTAGGAGAGCCATCCTCGCAGACACCCAATATCCAGACCCCCATTTTAATCTCGGCGTGCTGTATGAGCAAAATGGTGATTTAGCCAATGCTCAGATTGCGTATGAAGAATACGTTCAAAGACAGCTCAGAAAATCAGACATCTCAAAATCAATTGATAATCGGCTGGAAAAACTTAATGAAGCATATTAACTTCATAGAAAATAAACCAATTATCAGCATTAAACCTGGCCGGTTTGAGCTGGACTATTTTGTGATGATTTTGATTGTGGTTGGGCTGTTAGCCGCCGTGTATGCGCTACACCTGATTCAGGACAGACGGCTCTCTAGCTACCAACAAGAACTGGCGTTGATTCGTCAGAGTATGGCCGGCAAGCCAGAAGAAAAGCCAGGTGCCCCAATCGTTGGCATTGCCTGGTCAGATTGGCTGACAAAATATTCGGCTGAATTTCCACGGTATATTCGGCTCAACAAAATCACCGGTAGCACTAAAAACGGCAGGAAGATTCTTTTGGAGGCCTCTGGGCTAAGCGCCATAGATGCCAGCCGAGCTAAGAGAAACCTGATGAATACGGGCTTGTGTCAGGAGGTAGAGGTCAATCAAGTGAACCAATCTGAAAACGGGGTTACGTTTGAACTGGAGTGTAAGCTGCTATGAACTTGGAATGGATGAAGCCACTTCGAAGAAAACCCGACAGGAGCGAGAAAATCAAGTTTGGTATTTTATTGACTGCGATTGGTTTGATGACCTTAAGATCCTGTGTTTGGGCTGATATACAAGAAATCGATTCAGTGAAGGAGCAGATTGACGAGGCTAAGCAGCAAAAACCTGTGATGGCGCCCCCAAAGGCTTCAAGGTCAACCCCTCCTAAAAAAAACTGGGTGGGATCCGTAGCAGCCGTCAAGGATGCTGCAGAGACGGCCCTGAATTCTTATTATATCCGAAATATCAAGATTGCAAAAAATCAGTTTTCTCCGCTGAAAGCTGACCAAGGCAGGCAGAAGCGAGAGGTTAGTTTGTCGGCAACTGGAAACTACTCTGCTTTGGAGCGATACTTGAATTATCTTGAAAACATGCCAGCTCCGTTGGTGATTCATACGCTTTCAATCACAAAATCAGGGTCAGATCCCGACGTGCTGAACCTAGAAATTTCGGGGGATATTTATGGTGCAAATTAGTTGGCTATTGGTATTTTTAGCGCTTCCGCTGTTGCCAGTTGAAGTTCAGAAGCCATTATCTGGTCTCAATCTCGACGGTTTTCAAGACACCCATGTGAAGCGCGATATTTGGGATCGCAACCCATTTGCACAGGACCAAGATGATTTGAACGGCAAAAAGCCCAAGCTATACATGATTGTAGCGGGCAAAAACGATGCTGCTGCTTTAATCAACGGAAAAATGTTGAGGGTGCATGACAGGCTGGGCACTTCAGAAATCGTCTCGATCAAAATCGGCGAAGTAATTTTAAGAAATGAAAATGGGTTATCTAGACTCAAGCTCGATGGACCCAAATCTAAAATCACCGAGGTGGGCTCCTACAATGTCCAAATAAAAGATGCCCCCCTGGGTGATGCCGTCAAGCTATTGGCCATGATGCAAAATAAAAACGTTGTGATGCCTGGCAAATTAGAAGATATGGTCAATGCCAGTTTCCCCCATATTGGGCTGCTGGCTGCCATGCAGGCTGTGCTCGAATCCAGAGACCTTACTTCGATCGAACACCATGGGGTGATTCGAATCGTGAGCAAAAAAGACCAAGAGGCTTTGGGCGGCGATTTGATCACACGAACTTTTACGCTCAAATATGCCAAAGGCAAAGACATTAAAGATCAAGCTGCCCAATTGGTTTCAACCCGTGGGACGGTGATGATCGATGAGCGAACCAACTCGCTCACCATGCGTGACACGGCCAATTATATCAAAAACATGGAGACCTATATTGAGAGCATCGATTTCGCAGATCGGCAGGTCTTGATCGAAGGTCGTATTGTCGAAGCTTCGACTGATTTTATGCAAAGTTTCGGGATCCAATGGGGTGCCAAAATTGATACGGCGGGCTTTAAAATGAATGGTATCCCCGGGATTAATAACGTAGCAACCAACGGTCTTAATACGTTAACAAACACGAATTATGCGACCAACGTTGCCCCGTCGGGTGCTGCCTATATTCAAGACACTCGTGCAGGACGTCCTTTGGTCGGTGTAGCAATTGGGATTCCGCTGACCAACTCAGAACTCGATTTTGAATTATCGGCGGCTGAAAACAATCATAAGGCCACTGTCTTGTCGAGACCTTCTATTATCACCACCAATAATCAACCGGCAACGATTCACAGTGGTCGAAAAGTGTTCATACCAGTTTCATCAGGGGTCGCTGTTGGCACCAATGGATCCCTCGGCTCTGGAAACGGCTTACAGGTCTTAAGCGCTGGGATCACCATGGTTGTGACACCGCAAATCACGGTCGATGGGAAAATTCGATTGTTAATCGATGTGACTTCTTCTCAATTTAACCAGGCCAGCTCAGCCAATAATGGTATTCCAGATCTATCGGACAACAATGCCAAAACACAGGTACTGCTCAAAGACGGAGAAACCACCGTGTTGGGCGGTCTCTATCAGACCACCAAATCAGAAGCCAAAGGTGGAATGCCGTTTTTATCCAGAATTCCCTTTATTGGCAGTTTGTTCAGAAATAGCACCGATGCTGCAGACAAACGAGAGCTACTCGTATTTATTAAACCCAAGATTGTTGAGCAGCAGGTTCTCAAAGAGTTAGATCGTTCGGAGAAAGAGCCGCCGAACGATGTGTTTGAGAAGCCTTAAGAGCGAACTTTCTCACGTCGATTTCCAAAACGCTTTCTGAAATGCCCTCTGGGCCGATTGCGTTCAGGACGGTCCCGTTCTGGGCGGTTAAACCGCTCAGGGTTTGGGCCAATCTGTTCTGGGCCGGCCAACTGGATTTGATTTAAAAACATCGAGAGCAGCTTGAGGGACAGCTCGTAGTTATTGGATTCGTTTTCGATGCTCTTCAAGAAAGCTTTGGCCTCAGGACTGACGGGTTGGGTGCTGAGTTTTTCTGTCAGCTCGACCAATTTTGTTTTCTTCACGTCCTGCAAACTGGGAATACGCTTTTGCGCAATCGGGCTGCCGGCGCCTTGCTGAATTTGTTTCAGTCTAAACAACTCTCGCGGGGAAACCAGTGTCAAAGCCGCACCCTTTCGGCCTGCGCGGGCAGTTCGGCCAATTCGATGGACATAAGTTTCAGTGGCACCCGGCAAGTGAAAGTTAAATACGTGCGAAATATCCGTGATATTCAAACCTCGGGCAGCCACATCTGTGGCGACCAAAATTTGAACACGGCCATCTCTAAAACTGGCCGTCACGCGTTCACGTTGGCGTTGTTCGATATCGCCATGTAAAGCCGCCGAGGCATAACCCTGGGAAAGCAAGCTTTGTTGGAGTGTGTCTACGTCTGCACGTGTTCGGCAAAATACAATCGATTTAAACGGTTTGTGTGCATCCATCAATCTAATCAGGGCATCTTCACGTTCATGTTCTTCAACAACATAAGCGATTTGCTCAATATCTTGGTTGGTGATTTCTTTGCCGGTATTGGTCGATATAATCTCGGGGTCTTTCAGAATTTTTTTGGCCAGCTTTTGAATCGGCAACGGCATCGTGGCTGAGAATAACAGCGTCTGACGTTCGGCCGGCAAATACTCAAAAATCGCTTGGATATCTTCCAAAAAGCCCATGTCCAGCATTTCGTCGGCTTCATCCAACACCACCATCTTGGGTTTGAGTTTGGGAATTCGACGGCTGTTCAATAAGTCTAGCAAGCGGCCCGGTGTTGCGACCACCACCTGAGCGCCCTGTTTAATAGCGTCGATCTGGCGCGCATACGAGCTGCCGCCATAGACAGCCACGCATCGGATGCCAGAGATGCGTCCGAAGCGCTGAATTTCTTCGCAGACTTGCGTGCAAAGCTCGCGGGTCGGTGTAATCACCAAGAGTTCAACTTGGTTGGATTGGGCTGAGATTTTTTCAAGAGCAGGCAATGCAAAAGCGGCCGTTTTGCCCGTGCCTGTCTTGGCTTGGCCCACTAAATCTCTGCCTTGCATAATCAAGGGGATGACTTTTTCTTGAATGGCGCTGGGTTTTTCAAAGCCAGCATTTTGGATCGCTTTTAAGAGTTTCTCTGAGAATCCGAATTGTTTAAACATGTATTTTGCTCCGTTAATAAGACATCTAAAATGCGATCAGCGATCACATTTTTGTCTTGTTTTTCCAGAGCACACACGAAACCATTTCGATTGAAAATTGAGATTTGATTCATGTCCGACCC
This sequence comes from Myxococcales bacterium, assembly GCA_023248545.1. Taxonomy (GTDB): domain Bacteria; phylum Myxococcota; class UBA727; order UBA727; family JABDBI01; genus AER2-1. The sequence goes on from JAHFEF010000030.1 coordinate 6,635, forward strand.
AAAGCCGGAATCATCGCTGCCTACTAAGTTTGCGCAGATTAAATCACAGTTTTTGCTGAGAATTTTCTTGTGCGCATTTTTATCCAAATCAGAACTTTCAGCAGCAAAACCGACCAAAAAAGGTCGATTACTTTGTTGCCCCAGTGTTTTCAAGATATCAGGATTTTCAATAAGCGCCAGGGAGTAGTTTTCGGACCCGTTTTTCTTGATTTTCTCTCGATTTCTATCTTTGGGCCGATAATCTGCCACAGCAGCACATAAAATAGCCACATCGCTTTTGGGGGCGATTTCCAGCGCTAACCCCAGCATCTGTTCGGCGCTTTTGACCGGGTAAGTCCTGATCGGCCTGCCTGCCGGAGCTTTAGCGCAGGCAGGTCCATGAATCAGACTGACTTCTGCTCCCCGGCGCGCGAGTGCTCGTGCCAAAGCCACACCCATTTTGCCAGAAGAATAATTGCTCAAATATCTCACCGGGTCCAACTCTTCGATCGTAGGCCCTGCTGTCAGCAATACTTTCTGGCCTCTAAAATCTTGTGGGCTCAAAGTTGTGCAAACTTGCTCCAAAATAGTCTCTAAGTCGGCCAATCTGCCTATGCCAGAGCGCCCAGAGGCCAACTCTCCCGTTTCTGGGCTAACAATTTGAACTCCGCGTTGTTTTAAGATTTCAACATTGGCTTGCGTAGCCGGGTGCTCCCACATGTGCGTTTCCATGGCTGGAGCCACGCACACAGGTCCTTTGAAGGACAAATAGGTTTGCAGCAGGAGTTCGTCGGCGAATCCAAAGGCCATTTTGGCTATTAAATTAGCTGTTGCCGGTGCAATCAGCATGATGTCAGCCGCGTACGCCTGTTCGATGTGCTGAATAGGGCCGTGCCCGCCGAAGCACGAAGTGCGAAGGAGGGTATCTAGGCTCAGCTGCGTGACAAAATCGAGTGCCTTTTGAGTGGGTATCGCCCGAACAACTGCCCCATTTTTTTGCAGCAGCCGGATAAGTTCAAGGCTTTTATAGGCTGCAATGCTGGCACTGATGCCTAAAAGTATTTTTTTATTGGAAAGCAGCATGGCTTGCTAGATATAGGACTTGTGTAGAAAATCCAGAGGCGGTAACAGACCGAAGTATGACATCGCTTGCAATTGCCAGAACGCATGGTTTCAGTGTTTTGATGGGCGCCGCGCTATTATTTGTTTCCGCCCAGATCCAGATCCCCCTGCAACCCGTGCCGATCACCCTCCAAACCGTAGGGGTCATGATCTTGGGCCTATTGTTTGATAAGCGATCAGCGATCCAAGCCGTGTTGCTCTATTTGGGCCTAGGTGTTTTGGGCCTGCCGGTGTTTGCTGGGTTCTCAAATATCGCGTTAGTAGGCGCTCGGGCAGGCTATTTGGTTGGCTTTTTAGGGGCTGTTTGGGCGATGACCACCCTGCGTGAGTATCAGGGTGATCTCCAAAATATTTTTGGGCTATTAGGGCTTAATTTGCTTGGCAGCGCGATTATTTACGCCTGTGGAATTGCTTGGTTGGCCGTGTCTTTTGGGCTTAACCAGGCGATTTTAATAGGGTTTGTGCCGTTTATTATTCCTGGACTGGTGAAAATCCTCCTGTTGTCTGGAATCGTGCGGTTTTTGCGAAGTTGAGGAGCAGTTGGTAGATAAGCAGGGGGCAGGCAGGCACGTCAAGCTATCCCCTCCTCTTTGTTGACGCGCCGCCTGTTACCCGTTATTGACATCCCATGCAAATCTTGATGATCCTTGTGAGCTGTTTGTGGCTGGTTTCTTGCGCTCATGACACGGCCATGTCTGACCACAGGCTCTCGCGTCTATGGGCCGGTTACCCTGTTTCAGATGACTTGATTGCCCAAGCCAAAAAGGATTGGCCCCATGACCAGACTCTTTTGGACATGCAGCAGGGCCTTGATTTGCTCCGGCGCGGTGATCTGACCCCTGAAGAAACCAAGCGTGCCGAGAAATATCTAGAAAGCGCGTTTAACACGTTTGATGATCTGAAGGATCCCGAAAATTTCAGCAAAGCGTTTACGCCAGACAGTCAGACGCCTTTCAGAGGCAAGCCCTACGAGCGCATGATAACGGCTATTTTACTAGGTCTGATGGATGTATCCCAAGGCCGTTGTGATCGCGCTTTGCCAGCGTTTAAATCGGCTGAGTTTTTGGACGCTCGTTGGCAGGCCTTTATGTTCGGCAGTGATGCACCCATGATCTACGCATTAACTCTGAGATGCCAGCTGGAAACCAAGGCAGCTTTTTCAGATCTAGACAGAACCCGCGATGGGTTAGACAAGGCCTTAAGATTGCAGATCTTGCTCGAACCTTTATTAGAAGAGTTGGCCTGGTATGCTGGCCATGCCCCCAAAGAACCGGGGCCCCAAATCGCTTTGTCTCTCTTGGAAGTCGGCCTGCCAAGTGCGCTTTTAGTAGCCCCTGCAAGTGCCAGCTTAGAAGCTATTTTTAGTACTGCTTCAGCAGAATCGATGCGTTTTTTGTCTCGAGCCTTGAAAGACAAAGAAGAGCCCTATTACAGCACCATTTCGCCAAAGCTTAAAATGCTGAAAGATCAGACAACCCAGGTTGAGTCCGCGCTGCAAAATATTGAGAAAGCAGTAGCAGCGCATGCCAATTTCAAGAGCTTATTGGGGCAATCGACGGATTGGGTGAGACGCATCGAAACAGCGCTTAAAAATCCTATCGCTGCCATCTATTTTGACGGTATCGGGCCAAGTATCCAACGTGAAGGTGAGTATAACGAGATCGCCCAGATCGTTCCAGGTTTGCCATCCTACGCCTTGCCAGGCGTGCCGGAGCGCATGATTTCCGTACAGGCGCCCTGTGGGATTTCGAATCCGCAGGGAAATCTAATTTTTACGATGTGCAAAAACCCAGTCTCTGGCAGGGTACTCGATGGCGATTATCTCGGCGTGAAACTTTGGGCTTCGAGTTTTCAAGCGACCACCACCGCCGGTCGGCGTTTCGATAAAATCTTAAAAGGCCGCGCGCAGTTTCGCATGGGGACCGAAATTGCCGCTGTGATAGGCGCTTATACAGCCTTGGCACTTTTGAGCAGCCGAGACCGTAATGCGCAAATCGCTGGAGCAGCCGTTGGAGCTGTGGCGCTGGGAGCTTGGATCGCAGGCCGGGCCACGAATCCTGAAGCAGATATCCGTCAGGTCACAAAAAATATAGAATCTGGGTACTTGTTGCTGCTAAAACAAAACTAATATGGCTGGTAATTCTTTCGGGCAACTTTTTCGCGTCACTACTTTTGGGGAATCTCATGGCATCGGCGTTGGCGTTGTAATAGACGGTTGCCCGGCCGGGTTGCCGATTGATATCGCGCTGATCCAGCAAGATTTAGATCGCCGACGACCGGGTCAGTCAGCCATCACAACCCAGCGCCAAGAAAAAGATCGTGTGGAGATTGTTTCAGGCGTTTATGAAAATAAGAGCACCGGCGCGCCAATTTGTGCTTGGATCAAAAGCGAAGATCAGCGGCCCCAAGATTATGAAGAGATCAAGAAAGAGTTCAGGCCCTCTCACGCCGATTTTACATACCAGGCCAAATATGGACACCGGGACCCGCGGGGTGGCGGACGATCTTCAGCGCGCGAAACAGCCGCACGTGTCATGGCAGGCTCGATCGCCAAGATGTTGTTGGCTCGGCAAGGCGTGCAAATAGGCGCCTTTGTATCGCAAGTGGGTCCTATTCGCATGAAGGCTTTGCCTGAAAATGCCGACTTAAGTTTAACCGAAAGCAATTTGATTCGATGTCCAGAGCCTGAAACAGCTCAAAAAATGCTTGAGCTGATTGAACAAATTCGAGACGCTGGTGACACCATTGGGGGTGTTGTGACTGGGCTGATTAAAAATTGCCCCGTGGGTCTGGGCGAGCCCGTGTTTGATCGCCTGCATGCAGACTTAGGCAAAGCGATGCTCAGCATTAACGCCGTCAAGGGCTTCGACTATGGTTCAGGCTTTGAAGGCATCGGCATGAAGGGCTCTGAGCACAACGATGAGTTTGTCGAAAAAGCGGGCAAAATATCGACCAAAACAAATTATTCAGGGGGTATCCAGGGTGGGATCTCGAACGGCATGAATATTTATTTTCGGGTCGCGTTCAAACCTGTGGCCACGTTGCTCAAAAATCATGTAGGCAGGCACGACCCGTGTGTGTTGCCCAGGGCTGTGCCAATTGTAGAGGCCATGGCCGCGTTGGTGTTAGCCGAACACGCGCTGAGACAGAAAATCAATACTTAGCGCAGGAAATGCTCACATTCCATGCTTAATCGCTCGCTCAGAATATTAATAAATATTTGAGGATTTTTTTCTAGAATGCCAAACTTGAATTCCATGGGCGGAATTGGACTGAAATCCATTAAATCGTTATCCAGATCGGAAGTAAGCCAAGCGATTTTGCTCCAGCTGAGTTCAACAGTGGTATCGGCCGCATTTTTTCCAGGCTTTAATTCAATCACGCCAATTCTGCGGTGAGATTTTCCAAAGCGGTCGCCTTGTAGAATTTCGAGCATGCTTCCAACAGGGCGTGCGGTAAAATACTTGGTTTTTGAGACAATTGCCCCTAATTTTTCTACAGCTGTTTCAATGTGTGAGAACAGCTCGGGATCTATTTGGCTAAGCGCAGCGTCTACTTCTTCCCTGTAATCGGTTTTCATAATTTTCCCCTCTGGTTCTAATTCTAGCATAAAACAAGGGCTAACTGGAAAACAGATCATCTAGAGTCACTTCTGAGTCCACAACCCCTAGAGAATGCATGTTCTTTTTGAGACCGTAAACGCTAATAACCGTCGTTAAAAGCGCTTTGTTGGTTTGAGAATGCTGTCTGAAAACTTCTTTCTGAGATCGAAGTTTAGCAGCGTCTTCTTTGCCCATACTCCAGGGAGCATCATAGAATTTCATCTCGCATAGATTAATGCAGTGGTCTGAGCGATCGATGACTAAATCAATTTGCGCCCCGGTATCATCAGAGCCTTTCGCTGGGAGATACCACCAATTGGATTCCTGAGTTTTGATACCAGAAATGCCTAGCGCTTTTTTGATTTGTGCCTGATGCTTCAGGCATAACAATTCAAAAGCTTGCCCGGCCCAGATATTTTTAGAAGATTTATTAAGATAAAAGAGAGAATACTCATCCGTTAGCCGATATTTCCCACCAGTTTTTTTATGGTTGAAGGGTGCCATATAGCTGATAAACCCAGTGTCTTCTAACTCCTCAATGATTTTGGTGGATGTTCCTCCTGAGGGCAGGCCTGCTTGTTTAAGTAACTCTGTCTGGGTAAGACCGAAAGAGTGACGAGCAAGTGTTTTCACCAGGGCGATATGATGTTCATAATGTTCAAACAAAGATTGATACAGCTTGGTGAACTCATCATATAATGGACCTGTTTTGGGTATAAAAAGTGCTGAAATGTTTTGGGCGGCAGACTCCCCGCGTTTGATATGTGAAAGATACTTTGGGATTCCACCGATTGCCATGTAGATTTCAGCAATTTGTTTCCTATTTAGAGAAATCTGTCTGGAACTAAGATAGGCTTCTGTTTCAGCCAGCGAAAATGGCAAAAGTTGGAGAGTGCGTGTCAGCCGACCATGCAGGCCCCCTTTGTTATAAATAATTCGTCGAATAATCCAAGATGCCACAGATCCACAAACGATTAAGATCACTCTGGGGTGTCGGGAAGCGTAGCGGTTCCAAAAATGTTCGAGTGCGCTTAAAAAACCTGATTTTCTGCCAGCAAACCAGGGAAGCTCGTCAAAGAAAAGAACAATTTTGCCATTTTCAGCTGCTGTTTTCTCAATGGCTTCATTGAGCAGTTGAAATGCTTGTGCCCAGCTTTTGAGTGTTGGAATTTCTTCTATGGAGGAACCAAAACAGCGTCCAAATTCATAGGCAAATTGAAATAGTTGTTTAGACAAGCGGCCATTTTTGATGCCGGTGACTTCAAAGTAGACATCTTTATCTTTGAAAAATTCGCTCACCAAGAAGGTCTTTCCTATGCGGCGCCGGCCATAAATGGCCACGAATTCTGCTTCCGGTGACTCATAAACTTGGTTTAATATTTTGAGTTCTGCCTTGCGGCCGACAATCAGTGATTTGCTCATTGCGCTGAATATAAATTTATATTCAGCGAAAATCAATCATTTTGACCCTGTTTTCGCTGGATATGTAAAAACTAGGCATGGGCAGTTTTACATAAAAACGATCTTTTAACCCAGGCTAGAACTCTCCTCTTCTTTACGATGCTTAAGCCTAATCCCCCGGCGTTCGTGGGCTTCTCGGGAGCGGCGCTCGTCTTCAGCGCTACTTAAAATCAGCTCCGGCAGTTTAGTCGGATGCCCCGCCAGGTCCAGCGCTACAAAGGTGCAATACGCTCGGCAAGCCTTGTGGCGCTCACCCGTGAGGGGATTTTCAGCAATCACGATCACGCCGACTTCCATACTGGTGTGAAATACAGCGTTGACCTGAGATTTTAGAATCACGATATGGCCGTGTTTGACCGGCTGAATAAAATGCACGCTGTCGATAGAAGCCGTAACTACCGGAGTTCGGGCATGCCGTTGGGCAGAGACCGCCGCACAAATATCGAGCCAGCTCATAATTTGTCCGCCAAAAACAGTTCCTACGACGTTGGTGTATTGCGGCATGACCATTTGGGTCATCTCAACGTGCGTATTTTCGACCGTATGAATTGCCATTTGAGATCTCCCTGTGGCAGGATCTTAACATGAAAATTCTAAAGAAAGTATTGATCGGAGTCGCCGTTTTCTTGGCTTTGTTTCTGGCTGTTGGCTACATGTTGCCTGCGCATGTGGAAATTCAGCGCAGTCTTGTGATTCATACAACGCCGGCGCAAATTCATCCGTTTGTGGAGAATCTCAAACGCTGGGATGAGTGGACGCCCTGGAACAAAGAAGTGGACCCTACTGTCTCCTACACCTATTCAGGTCCGGAGATGGGCCAGGGTGCCCAGTTTCGGTGGCACGGCGAGAAAATGGGCGATGGGTCGATGACGCTGACAAAGTCGGATGCCAAGTCTGGAATTGGGTACACGATTAGTTTTAATCAAGGCGAAATGAACTCCGAGGGTTCGATGGTATATGAACCCGTTCCTGAAGGCACGCGCCTAATCTGGACCGACAAGATGGATCTGGGCAGTAACCCCGTGAAACGCTATTTTGGGCTTCTGATGGATTCGATGCTGGGCGCTGATTTTAACAAGGGCCTTGCCAAGTTGAAGCAGGTTGTGGAAGCTAAGAAGGTTGAAACCAAACCATAATATTATTTTTGCGTTCTGGCTGAATCTGGCTTTCGCCCTCATTGAGCTGATTGGCGCATTTTTGACCAACAGCGTGGCGATTGCCAGCGATGCGGTTCATGATTTGAGCGACAGTTTTGCCTTGGGCTTGTCTTGGTATCTCGAAAAATATTCGAACAAAGGCCGGGATCACAAGTTCTCTTTCGGATACAAGCGCTTTTCTTTGTTGGCAGCGCTGATTAATTGCTTGATTTTGATCTTTGGATCGTTGTTAATTTTGCGCGAAACATTGCCAAGATTATTACACCCCCAAGTGGTTCATGCCGATGGGATGATTATTCTAGCGCTGTTTGGGGTGGCATTTAATGCCTATGCGGCGTTTAAGCTGCACCATGGGCACAGTCATAACGAAAGTATTTTGTCGCTGCATTTCTTGGAAGACGTTCTGGGTTGGGTGGCTGTCTTAGTGGTCGCCTTGGCCATGAAGTTGGGTGACTATGCTTTTCTGGACCCAGTGCTGTCATTAATGATCGCCGCGTTTATTATCTGGAATGCCAGCAAACGTTTGCGCATGACGCTGCGTATTTTTCTGCAATCTATCCCAGATGATTTAGATTTGGGGTTGCTTGAGAAAAAGATTGCTGAGCGTCGGGATGTGTTAGGCGTGCACGACACGCACGTCTGGTCGCTGGACGGTCGGCATCATGTTTTGAGCACCCATGTGATAGTAGGGCCTAATTCGAGGCCCGAATTAAAGAGCGAAATTCGAAAAGACATGCTTGACCTAGGCATCCAACACGTCACGCTCGAGTTAGAACATGAAGGAGAGTCCTGTGAACTATGCGTTGATTAAGAAGCTTTCACTGCAAGAGCCCA
>JAHFEF010000001.1 GCA_023248545.1 Myxococcales bacterium
GTTGTTTTTCCAAGCACCACGCACCGACCTGAATGGACATGCGACCGGCCACTTCGCTCATCGGTTTTAACAACGGCAAAGAGTTGCCCACTTGAATCGTTTCAAAGGCCACGCCAGAAACTTTTTGTTTCAATAAAGCTTGGGTGAGTTCCAGATCCGCCGCGAGGTGCAGATAGGCAAACAAAACCTGGCCCGAGCGCATCAGCGGGTATTCAGCTGAGACAGGTTCTTTGACTTTGCAGATCAAATCAGCACGTTCCCAGATCGACTCGGGTCTTTCAACGATCTCAGCCCCAACGGCCTTGTACTGCTCGTTGGAGATACCAGAACCGATGCCAGCATGAGACTGAATCAGAACGAGATGCCCATCAGCCACCAGCGCTTTAACGGCAGCTGGAACAAGACCGACACGGTATTCTTGGATCTTAATTTCTGAGGGGCATCCGATAATCATTGCATCAGGTTATACTTTTTTGACGATGATTTGGTCTTTTTGGAACATGACAGAGACCACTTCGCCCTTGTCAATTTGCAGAGCACCCAGTGGCAAGCGCAAAAAAGGCCCGCTGGTCTTGATCTGTTGGGCTCGGTACACGCGTTCCTGGCCTGCAGACGGGGCTGTTCTGCCACGGACTCCTGTTCCTAAGTTTTCACGGATCCACTTTTCAAGCGTGGCTACCTCACGCCCGCCTTCTTTCAGGTTTGAAAATGCACGCCGAATGGTGATATTCGAAGCCTGGCCCTCTTTGTGGAGCTTGGCGATCGAGTTGATCCCATCCATCAGGTACGCAATCTGGATATCTTTAAATGAGACGGTAGAACGTTTTTTTCTTTGTTTTGCCATGGAGAGAGAAGAAATCAGATTTGATGATGATTTTCAAGTGAAAAAGCCCCACTTGTGAAAAATATTTGAGGGTATTAAGATTCATCTCCATAGTATGTCCACGTATTGTGCCAGTTGCGGTCAGCGAACAGAACAGACTTTTTGTTCAAAGCGCTGCCAAATGATTGATTTGGGCAATTGGCTTTCGGGATCCTATGCAATTCCAGTTTCAGGAGAACATCATGACGATTCAATTGACCGAGAAAGCGATAGAGATGGCGAAGACGGCGTTGGCCGAGACGAACGGTGAAGAGGGCAATTACTTGCGCATCAGTGTGAATGGCGGTGGCTGTTCTGGTTTCAAGTATGGCATGAGCTTCTCAGAAAGCACCGACGAACTGGATCACGTCACGGACTATAACGGCCTCAAAGTGGTGGTCGATGGTTTTACGGCCACGCAGATTCCAGGGACTGTGATCGACTACGAAGAGACTTTGAGTGGCGCGGGATTCAAGTTTAATAACCCAACCGCGAAGCGTACCTGCGGCTGTGGCTCTAGTTTTGGGTGAGTTTGTTAATAATGATACCGGCACGAAACAATGGTCAGCTTGCCATCTTCGTATGAGTAAACGAGCCGGTGTTCTTCGTCGATTCTTCTGGACCAGAAGCCCCTTAAATTGCCTTTGAGGGGCTCAGGCTTGCCGGTTCCTGAAAACGGTGTTCTTTGGCACTCTTTGATCAAAGTATTGAGCCGCTTGAGTGTTTGTTTGTCTATCTCCTGCCAGTAGAGATAGTCTTTCCAGGCATCAGGGTGAAATAAGATCATGCGCCTCGGCCTTGCCTTTCTTCACATCGTCGATTGCTTTCAAAAGTTTGGCCGCATTGGTAGGACTGCGTAACAAGTAAAGCGTTTCTTCCATCGAGTTATAATCTTCCAGTGATATCATGACGACTGGAGGTTCACTTTTTCGGGTAATAATCAGAGGTGCGTGATCATCGCAAACCTTCTTCATGGTGCCCGTAAAGTTCTGTCTGGCTTGTGTGTAGGTTACCGCATCCATGCCAGAATAGTACCATAAGAGTACTGATTAAGTCAAATACTTGTTAATAAAGTTTCATATTTCCTATTCAGCAGGTTTGATCTGCTCCAGTCTTGATTTGAGCATTGTTCGGATGCTGTCGACATCGCTGAGGCGCTTGTTGGCCTCTTTTTTTCGAGGCATTATCGCGAGCTTTTTTTCGAGATAATCTGGAAATAAAGCGTACGCCCTCAGTTCAAGTTCGAGACTCTTTGTCAACTTATTTGCATAGTCGACCGCAGCTTGCAGACTTTGGGGATTTTGTGCGCCCTGAATATTTGTCTGGGTGTAGGCTTTGGCGAACTTGTCATATTTTGACTGATTGTCCGAGAAAATTTGTGAGGCAGAGCTTGCCAAATCGCTTATAGTATTGCCCGCTTTCTGGACAGCTGTTGGTGTTCCATTTTCCAAACCCATTCTTTCATCCGGAGTCAGCTTCGACCAATGTTGTTCATAGGCAGTGACAGCAGCTTCAAGACTTTTGGGCATAGCTTCCGCCTTTTCTGGTGGCGTATGTGGGCTAAGACTTGCAACTGCCGTTCGCTGATCGGGTGCCTCTTTTTCCGTGCCTGCTGCTCTCCTGGAGGCAGCCCGGGATGTTCCGTCAGGCAATTTGACGTAGTCATCCACTTTGAAATCGTTACCGAGGTGCGTTTGAAGTAAACGAAAAATAGCACGGTGGTCCACGGGAGGCTTTAGCGCATCAGTATAGTCAGACATGGCTTTTCCGCCACCTCGTTCGCCAATTCTCACGGCTAGCTCGTTATGATCCAGGTTATCAATGGCAAGCTTTAATGGAGCCGACTGTCTGTAAGACTGATGTCCGACTGCCAGCACAGCAGCAAGAAGTGGCCCTACAGGGCCCAGCGCAAAGAACAAAGCGGTACCCAGTAGACCATATCCAACAACGTGTTTGCCAATGTCATATAACGAAGCATTGTGCCAACGGTCCATAAGACGCTCTTCGCTGTTGCCCTCCAGGTCGGCGACAGTGTAGGGCTTACCCATTCGCTGTGGGCTTCTGCGAAGACTGGTTTCATCAGTGACTGCCGGTGAGGCAACCTCGGGGCGTTTAGGTGTTCCGCTTTGTTCAGGCTGCGGAGTTCTGTCTAGTGCATCCGGCGGAGGAGGTCGCCCCGTTTCCGGGGGCCGCATTGCGCTGTATTCTGTGCCTAGTTTTTCGCCCATCTTAAACCCCCGATACGATAAATAAAACTGCTGCTTTTATTATGCAATTAAACATACTTAAAATAAACAAATTTTGCAGCTGGACAGAAAAATGCCAATGTGATATCGTTCTACTGTTGGAGATATCGCCTATGAATCGCATGATTATCACACTCGAGGATGCAGATAAACTCTGGCTGGCCCGGGAATCCAAGGCTGAAAAAAAGTCTATTGCGCAGATTATCAGAGATGCGATCAAGGACTATAAGGAGCGCGTGGCAAAAAAGCCAGAAGAAGAAACCTTTGAAGAGCTTTTGGAGGCAACTCGGGGAACATGGACTCAAGGAGATCCTCTAACCTATCAGCAAAACATCCGAGCTGAATGGGACCATAGGCCATAATGTGAAACATACGTATTTGTTGGATTCTGTTGTCTTGATTGAGCACCTCAATAACCTTCCTCAAGCGACAAAATGGTTGGTAGAAAATACCGGAAAAAGCCAGATATCTGTCGTTACGCGCATGGAAGTTTTGTCCGGGTACCGTCCTTTACAAGCGGTTTCGATTAAAAAAATTCTTGATCGCTTTTCAGTGGTCGATTTGAATCGAGAAGCGGTTGATTTGGTTGCTGCTCTTAGGAATGAACACCGCTGGAAACTCCCAGACGCCATTCAGGCTGGATTGGCCCAGTACTACAGCCTGAAACTTGTCACCCGAAACACCAAAGATTTTCCACCGGAAAAATTCCCATTTGTAGTCGTTCCTTATTGAGCATACGCCATTTCACTGCCCAGATTTGTGCTCAAGCTTGCTTCCTTGACACGCACGTGTACAGTTTTGCTAATGCCTGGTTGTTCCATGGTGACCCCATAGAGCTGGTCACTCTTTTCCATGGTGCGTCTATTGTGCGTGATCACAATAAACTGAGAAATCTTGGACATCTCTTGAACCATGAGGCTAAATCGGTCCACGTTCGCCTCGTCTAATGGTGCATCTACTTCGTCCAGCAAACAAAACGGGGAGGGTTTGATCAAGAAAATCGCGAAGATTAAGCTGGTCGCTGTGAGTGCCTTTTCGCCTCCACTCATGAGGGCAATCGAAGCTAACTTTTTACCAGGCGGCTGTGCAAAGATCTCCACGCCGCTGTTTAAGAGGTCATTGGGGTCTGTCAGTTCTAACCAGGCTTTGCCGCCTCTAAATAGTCTAGGGAAAACCTGCGAGAAACGCTCATTGATGGCTCTAAAAGCCTCTTCAAAGCGCTGTTTGGTGGTTTCGTTGATTTTCTGAATCGCAGCCTCCAGCTGACTCAACGCCTGGGCCAGGTCGTCGCCTTGGGTTTTCAAGAAAGCATAGCGTTCGCTTAAATCTGTAAACTCTTGGATGGCGCCTTGATTAATGGGTCCCAGGTGGTCAATTTGGCGCTTTAACGCCGCAAGTTCATAGTCAAAATCTTCGTTGAGCGGCTTGTGGTGATAGTCGGTTAAGATTTCATGAGCACGGACGCGATGCTTTTCAAACAAGCGGGTATTTAAAGCTTCGAGTGAGAGCTCTGATTCACGGATTTCTAAGATGAGCTTATTAAGGGCCTTTTGGAGCGTGTCGATGTGGCGGCGCTTTTCAGACACGAAGTTTTCGATTTCGGTGAGCGCTTGTTTTTGGGTGTCACAAGCTTGTTTTTGAGTTTTTTGATTTTGGGTTAGTATCTTAAGCTCTTTTTCGGCAGCGCTTATTTTTTCATGAGCCAGTCGGCTTTGTTCAGCCAAGTCGATCTCGTCTTGAGCAATCTCTTTGAGCTGGGTGTCTAGATTTTGGAGCTGCAGACGAATATCTTCAAGATTCTGCTGAGTTTGGGCCTGGGCACGGGTGAAATTATTCTGGCGTTCTTCCGCGCTGGCGGCTTCAATGCGCAGTTTGGTGAAGGCTTCGGATTGGATGCTAAAATCTGACTCAAATTGCGCCAGGTCCGTTTGCAAAGCTGAGATATCACTTTCAAGTTTTTGGTGAACATCTAATGCCAGTGCCCATTTGTCTTGCAAGAGTTTGAGGTTTTGCTCGGACAGGGGGCTGCCTGCATGAAGTTTTTGTTTCTCAGACTCCAGACTTTGGATGCGCGCTTGGAGGCTCTTGTCGTTCGATTCTTTGTTGCGCAGTGCTTCTTCTAAGCGCACAAACGTCAGCGAAAGCGCTTGCAGGTCTGAACGCTGTGCTTCTAGTGTTTTCACGAGCGCGTCTTTTTGGGTGTTTAAGTCAGCGATTTGAGCAGTACTTTCTTGTTCGAGGGTTTCTAAATTGGCCAGATCAGCTTGCAAGGCTTGAATTTCCCGTTTCTTGGCCAGCAAACCGGCACTCTTGGTTCTCGTGCCGGCCACACAAGAATGGTCGATGTCAAATAACTCGCCTGACTCGGTGATTAAGATGGTCTGGGATTGGATGGCAGACGGCCATTTTTTCAAAGCTTCGGCTGTGTCTCTGACTATTTCAAATTTAAATGGCTTCGTAGATTGTTCAAAAAATCGAATGCGGCCGTGTTTGGCAAGCTCTAGGCCTTCGGACAGACTGGACACCAGATAGGCTTCGAGCCGTGAACTGCAGGCATCTTCCACGAGCGATTCAAATGCTTGTGGAATATCGAGCTGATCAGCCAAGTGCTTAAAATTCGCGTGTTCTGGCTTTTTGACTTCTTTGAGCGAATCTAAGAGTGCACTCAGGCGGCCTTGTTTCGAGGCGATTTGCTGGCCGTTTTGTTGCTTTTGGCTGGCTTTTTGTTGCAGCGTTTGTGTCAGGGCCGCGATCTGGGTTTGAAATTCTTGAATCTTGGATTGCCCGGTGGCTTTTTGGGCATTCAGCTGGGAAATCTCAACTTTGAGGCCCTCTTTTTGGGTGGCTTGAGCCGCGAGTTGATTTTTGAGCAGATCCAACTCTTGTTCAAGCGTTTTGTCGCGGGCTTTGTTTTGTTCACGTTGCTGAATGAGGGAATTCATGTCGGCTTGCGCTTGCGTGGCTTCGCGCGAGGCTTGCATGATTTTAGACTGAATCTCCTGTTGGGTTTGGTGTTTGTCGGCTCGGTTTTGTGTGAGCGCTTGGATATGTTCAGAGGCTTTGGCCAGTTTGGATCGCAGCTGGTTTGTGTCGGATTCTATGGTTGCTTTTTGCTCAAACAGCGCGGCTTGCTCTTGGTTTAACTGGGCAATTCGGTCTTGGAGGCGCTTATTTTCAGTCTGGATGTGCTGGGCTTGTTTTTGTTTCGAAGCCAGAGTGTTTTGTGTAAACTGGATATCCTGTTTGGCGAGCGAAATCGTATTTTCGATCGCGTGGATCATGCTGACTGTGATGGACAGCGCTTGCTCGTGATCAGCCAGGGCTTCACGCTCAACTTGAAATCGAGACTCATGCTCTTCGATGGCCTCGGTATGTTGGTTGCAGGCAGATTCTTGGTGGGTATGCGCGCTAGATAAATGCGAAAGCTGATTCGTGAACTCGAAGAATTTCAAGCAAGCCTCATGCAATTCGAGATCGCGGATTTGATGGCTCAGGGTTTGAAAACGCTCGGCTTTTTGGGCTTGTTTTTCCAGCGACGCCAAGCGATTCTCGACTTCTTTCGTAATATCTTGGATGCGCAGCAAGTTTTGCTGCGTGCTTTCCATTTTGCGTTCAGCCGCTTGTTTGCGCATTTTGTACTTAGTAATACCGGCAGCTTCTTCGATGATTTGACGACGTTCCTCTGGCTTTGCTTGGACAATACTAGACACGCGGCCCTGTTCTATAATTGAATACGCTTTGGTACCCACACCGGTGCCTAGAAAAAATTCCGTGATATCGCGCAGGCGGCATTCACGCTTATTGATTTCATATTCGGAGTTGCCATTTCGATAGAGCCTGCGCGTGACTTCGATTTCTTCAAAATGGGCGTATTCTTGAGGCACTAATTGGCCGTCGTTTTCAAGCGTGAGCGTGACTTCGGCGAGGCCCATGGCGCCTCTGGTTTGGGAGCCATTGAAAATGATATCCTGCATTTGATCGCCACGCAAATGTTTGGCGTTTTGCTCGCCCATGACCCAGCGTAGTGCGTCGACGACGTTTGATTTGCCACAGCCGTTGGGGCCAACGATGCCGGTGACGCCGGCGTCGAAATTAATCACAACCCTATCTGCAAAAGATTTAAAGCCGAATATTTCCAACTTTTTAATGCGCATGGGAACAGACTAGACAATTTTCGCAAGCAGTGCTATCCACAGGTCTTCTCTTTTACGCTTTGCCGGGAGTCTTATAGATGCGATCCAAAGGTACCTGGGTGTTCATATTTTTTGTGGCAGCAACGGCGCTGGTGGCCACGGTTTTGACGCTCGCGACCCGCGAGGTTTTTAGCTTTGCCAGGGTGCATGATGCGGCTCTGTTGGGCCCCTCCTTTGCCTTGTCGAATTTGATCGGTCTGGGTTTGGCCCTCTTGATAGCGTCCTATGCGGCTTTTTTAAATAAACGGGCCAAGGACTTTATTGAACAGTGTGTGACTGAGTTAGACAAGGTCGCTTGGCCCACTTGGGCTGAAACAAAGACTGCGACTTACACAGTGGTGCTTGTTTCTTTGGTGGCAGCTGTTATATTAGGCTTTTTTGACTCAATCTTTGGCTGGCTATCGAATCATGATTTCTTTTTAGGATAAATATGACTGAACAAACGGATTTAAAATGGTATGTGGTGCATACCTATTCTGGTTTTGAGAACAGAGCCAAGAAAACACTCGAAGAACGCATCCAGCAGTACAAGCTGCAGGATCAATTTGGCGAGATTTGGGTTCCTACCGAAATGGTAGAAGAGATTAAATCAGGCGTTCGCAAATCTCAAAGTCGCAAATGTTTCCCGAGCTACATGCTGGTCCAAATGGCATTTTCGGATGAGACGGCGCATTTGGTGCGTAATACAGCCAAAGTGACGGGATTTGTGGGCAATGCCAAGAAACCGCCCCCATTGTCGCCTGCGGAAGTTGAGCGCATGCGCGCGATGGTGCAGGGAACCCCTAAAGTCAGGGCTAAAATTGAGTTTGTAGAGGGTGATAAAGTCAAAGTCATGGAAGGGCCGTTTGCGAACTTCAATGGCGACATAGAAGAAGTGAAGCCAGATAAGCAGAAATTGCGTGTTTTGGTCTCTATTTTCGGACGCGCAACCCCAGTCGAATTGGATTATGCACAGGTGGAACGTATTGCATAATCCTGAAAGTCTGCTTAAGGAAAACATATGGCAAAGAAAATTACTGCATTTATTAAGCTTCAGGTCCCAGCAGGAAAAGCCAATCCGGCTCCTCCAGTCGGTCCCGCATTGGGCCAACACGGATTAAATATCCCCGGATTTTGTAAAGAGTTCAACGCTCGGACCCAAGATCAGGCAGGGATGATTATCCCGGTCGTGATCACAGCCTATTCCGACAAGAGCTTCACGTTTGAGTGTAAAACTCCTCCGGCATCTATTTTGCTTAAAAAAGCAGCTGGTTTGAAAACTGAGAAAAAGCCGGGTGCAGGTGCCAAAAATCCTGGCAAAGAGAAAGTCGGTAAAGTGACCCGCGATCAAGTGGCTCAGATTGCCAAAACCAAAGCCCCTGACTTGAACTCCTACGACGTTGAAGCAGGCATTCGAATTATTTCTGGTACAGCCCGTTCAATGGGCATTGAAGTGGTGGGTTAATCAGATGTCAAAACACGGTAAAAAATTTGTTAATGCTTCGAAAAAAGTGGATCCGCAGACCCGCTATGGCCTCGAACAGGCTTGTAATTTGCTCAGAGAATGCAAAATCGCCAAGTTCG
Source organism: Myxococcales bacterium (assembly GCA_023248545.1). GTDB lineage: Bacteria > Myxococcota > UBA727 > UBA727 > JABDBI01 > AER2-1. Next base: position 8,865 of record JAHFEF010000001.1, read on the forward strand.
ACGAATCTGTAGACATCGCCATGAACCTAGGCGTTGACCCCAGACAAGCAGACCAAAATATTCGTGGCGCTGTCGCACTCCCACATGGGACGGGGAAGACCCTTCGAATCGCTGTGTTTGCCAAAGGCCCCAAGGCCAAAGAAGCTGAAGAAGCAGGCGCTGATATCGTCGGCGCGGAAGACCTGGCAGCCAAGGTTGAAGGCGGCTTTATGGATTTCGACAAAGTGATTGCGTCGCCAGACATGATGGGTGTGGTCGGTAAACTCGGCAAAGTGTTGGGCCCAAGAGGCTTGATGCCAAACCCCAAAGTGGGCACAGTGACGATGGACATTGCCAAAGCCGTCAAAGAAGTCAAAGCGGGTAAAATTGAGTTTAAAGTGGACAAGACAGGGACATTGCATGCGCCGCTCGGTCGCGTGTCTTTTTCAGCGGCTAATTTGAGAGACAATGTGAAGACTTTGATCGACGCTGTGATGCGTGCGAAGCCGGCTTCTGTGAAGGGCCAGTATGTGCGCAAGATCACTTTGTCTTCGACGATGGGTCCAGGGATTAAATTGGATTTGGGTGGGTTGGTAGCAACAGCAGAGTAGTTTTTAGAAAAAAGAACTTATCGATGACAGCAGGGGCTTTTTGAAAGCTTAAACATCCTGCCGAGATGGTGCCAAAAACACGTCTCGATTTATTTTTAGGAGACGTGTCAATGGAACGATTAGAAAAACAAGAACAAATAGACTTTTTGAAAGGCGTGTTTGGCTCGGCCGAATCGATCGTCCTGGCCAGTGTGCAGGGATTGAATGCGGCGGAGGTATCGTCTTTGCGCCGGCAGTTGCATCAGGCAGGCGTTGGTTTCAAAGTTATCAAGAATAAGTTGGCTCGAATCGCAGCGGATTCGACGCCGGTGAAATCTTTGTTTGAAGACTTTGCAAATTCAACAGCGATCGCTTGGAGCGACACAGACGCAGTAGCGCCAGCGAAAGTGTTGGTAAAATACCAAGAAAACTTAGAAAAATTTGAGATTAAGGCCGGCTATAACGCCGGGATGAGATTAGATTTGGCAAAAGTGAAGATGTTTGCTTCCTTGCCAGGTCTGGACGAATTGCGTGCGCAGTTGTTGGGTGCTTTGAATGCTGTTCCGGCGAAGTTGCTGGCTCAGATCAACGCTCCTGCTTCGCATGTGGTCGGTGTGGTTCAAGCGAGAATAGAAAAAGACAAGGAGTAGTAGAGATATGGCAACAGATATTGAAAAATTGGGTAATGAGTTATCAGCATTGAGCATTTTGGAAGCTTCTGAGCTGGTCAAAATGTTGGAAGACAAATGGGGCGTGAAAGCCGCTTCTGGCGGTGGCATGATGATGGCAGCAATGCCAGCAGGTGGTGCCGCTCCAGCAGCTGCGGCTGAGAAGACTGAGTTTGACGTCGAGCTCGTAGCAGCTGGCGATAAGAAGATTCAGGTCATCAAAGTCGTGCGTGAGTTGACTGGTTTGGGCCTCAAGGAAGCCAAAGACTTGGTCGATGGCGCTCCGAAGATGGTGAAACAGGGTGTTTCTAAAGCTGACGCTGAGTCGATGAAGACGAAGCTCGAAGCCGAAGGCGCTAAGGTCGCGGTTAAATAAGCTGGTTTTTTTATCCCCCCTTTAAAAAAGGGGGGTCAGGGGGGATTTTAGTCCCCCATTTTTATTGCGCTGCGCCGGGCTCTGTTTCGTTATGGAACTTGATCCCTCGAGACTGTTCGGGCTTAAAATTGAGCCTCTGTTCCCCCGAAGAAGTGAGTAATGCGTATCCACCAGAAATGACGTTAGCGAATGGATATTCCAGGATTGCAGCACCAACAGTATGCAGATGGCCGACAATGTATAATCTTTGATAATTTCGGCTGTGTTCTTCCATCACCCCGGCGATTCTATTATAATAACGTGATTCACTGGCTGGGTCCCCGGTATTTTCAAGTCTGAGTTGCTCAATGCTGAGGTCGTGCTCGAGCAATTCCATATTTTCGCCCAGTTGTACTTGTTCACGAGTGATCTCAACGATTTCTTCGTTATAGCGCCCATAAGCAGCATAGGCCCATTCTTGGAGACGAAAATCCACGAGAATTTGAACTGGATTGCCAGTTCTTCGAACGATTTCTGCGCGAATAATTTGAGCGGATTGAATGGCTCTTCTGTTTGGCGACGTAATTATTACGTCAGGCGTTAGGTTTTGAGTCAGTAGTCCTGAAGCAGTTGAGTGTAGTTCAGTTTGAGGATCGCTTTCTGCTAAATCAGGATCATACCAGGGGGTGCCATTTCGTTCGATAAATTGGCGCCTCATTTGATGGATGAGTTGTTGCTCTTCAGCAGCGACATAGGTGTTTAAATACTGCTGAAATAAATCAGGAACCTGGTCTCGGAATTCAAACGGTTGTTCTTGGTTTTGGAACCAGCGTTGAAAAGCCTGCATAAATCGATCATCATCTCGAAGACCATGTCGAATTGCTACCAACAGTCTTTCTGGTGGGTCGAGGGGGCCTGGTACTGGTAGTGGTACTGGAGTGGCGTGCCTAGAACCCACCTGTCCGAAAGAATTCAACGATAACAGTGAAAGAACCACAAAAATTCTCATTTTCATGGTTTATTCCATAGATCAGCAACCTATTTAATCAATGGGGTAAAATTCCCCCCTTTGAAAAAGGGGGGCCAGGGGGGATTTTTTCCAATCCTACCAGCGACCAGTTGATAAATGGTTTCTAGTACACCACGAGTTTCTGTTAAAATTTGACGATTATTAAATCTCATGACGGTTAAGCCCTGATCCCTGAGGTACGCATCCCGTTTTGAATCATAAACCATCTGACTGGGTTCGAAATGCTGAGATCCATCTAGTTCAATGACGAGTTTGGCTTTGGGAGCGTAGAAATCAACGATATAGTTTCCGATGGGTTTCTGACGGTAGAATTGGATTCCAAAGATTTGCTTTCGCCTCAGACGAAACCACAGGAGTGCTTCGCAGTCAGTTTGATTTTTACGGAGGTCGCGGGAGTTAGATTTGAGTCGAGTATCGTATGTGAGCATGCGAGATCCAAAATCTAAAATCCCCCCTGACCCCCCTTTTTCAAAGGGGGGATAAGAGGGAGAATTAAAAAAAACTTACCTGCGTAAGTTCCCGGGCGGTTACATATTTGACCGGTCCTAAATCCTGTGCATAGCTATGCTTTTCAACGTATTTGAGGGTATCGACGATGCGTTGATAGCGCTCCTGCGAAAACGAATCGACTGGATGAAAACCAATTTGGTAGACTGTCGACTTGGCCAGCGGGCCGCCGCCTGGGTGGTTCAGGTTGTAGGTGTTGATCATATCAGCCACAGAAACATAATCTACCAACACCCCGTTGTCGGGGACTTCTAAAATATTCACGCCCGGAAAATAAGGCTGGCTGGTTTCAGTAATATGACTCCAATGAGCCATGTTCCAGTCATACAGCGCATAGCCTTTCCAAGGAGTTAAATAGTTCGGAGGCACTGCCGAGGAGTCAACCATAAAGTGATTGGCCTCGAGCGCTTTAAAAACAGTTTCGTCCGCCGTCCAGCCGCCGGCTCGAAAAGATCGAGGGCGCCCCAAATCATGCTTGGCATACATGTCTACGGCTGCACCCAAAATTCGGGTCATTTCGTCTAGTTGATACGCAGCTAAAATGGTTGTGTAGCCGGTTCCGTCGTCGGTGCCAAAAGTTTCAGCGGTTCTGCATGGGACGCCGGTAGTCTGAATAAAATGACACCAGCCGTGGATATGCACGCCGATTTCATCGCCATAAAGATCGCGTTGTCTCTTGATAAATCGATCAATCTCAAGCTTTCGAGCAGAAGATATTTGTGGATCCGTGTAGTGATACGGTGCAAAGAAGTGCGTCAGTCGGAGATCATGGAATTGTCGGTGGAGCGCTTCGATGTTGTTCAAAACTCGATTGCCGGTTCGTGTATCATCCCAATCCGTCGATACGACGACATAGAGTGGGTAAGAGACGTGTATGTTGGCACTGGCGCCGCTGTTTTCAAGATTGGGGTTGTAAACGCGCAGCGTATAGTCGCCAGGCTTCAGGTTATCGACCGAAATCTCTGTTTTTAAGGGTGTTGGGGTTTGGTTGCCAACTTGCATCAGCCAGTTTGACCGATCCCGCGTGTCTTGGAGATCGATTTTGATGACGTCGCTCTCAGTGAGTCCATCGCTTTTCAAAAACCAATGTTGGTTGAGTAACAGAGGGCTTTGAGCCCATAGGGTTTGCGAGATCAAGACGAAAATAACCAGAGATTGTTTGAGCATCTCTAGTACTATGAGCGAGGGCGTTAAATTGGCTTCAAGAACGCCACCCAGGTGCCTCCATAGGTGCGTTCTCGCGTGATTTCATAACCGGCAGGCAAGTTAAAATCGCTTCTGGATCTGCATCGGAAGATGACCAAGCCATCGGGTGCAATCCAGTGGGTGAGATCAGCCCAAAAAGTATCAAGCAGCTTGAGTGTATAAGGCGGATCAACGAAGATGAGATCGAATTTCCGCGGAGCCTGGGCAACAAATCTCAGCGCATCATCGTGAATTAATTTGCATTGAGAATCTAACTTGAGCTTTTGAATATTGGCTTTGATGCAGGCATGAGTCTCAGGGCTTTTTTCGATCAAAACAGCAGATTGGGCGCCACGCGAGAGCGATTCGAATGCATAAGCGCCGCTGCCGGCGAATAAATCTAAAACGGTGGAATCAGGCAGCCATGAGCCCAGCGCCGAAAAAATAGCTTCTCGCACGCGATCACTTGCAGGGCGGACTAAATTTTGGTCTGCAGCCTCGGGGACTGCAAAGCGTTGGCGAACCAAAGCGCCGCCTGTGATTCTCAGTGTTCCTGCCATGGCTGCTGTTTAGCTGGCTCGAGATCATTTCGATAGACCTCATCAACTGCGATGTTACATCCCAAAATAACAGCCTTTTGTCCAGGTCCATATTCCGAAAGTTCCCAGGCATTTTCTCCTTTTCGGCGGAATATTTCGATCTTTTTCTCACGATGCGAAATAAAAACATATTCTCGTAACGATGGAATACGGCGGTAATGAGCAGCCTTTGCTCCGCGATCATATGCCTCAGTTGAATCAGACAGAACTTCGACAATTAGGGAAGGATTCGACGTCGCATAGGGATCATCTGGTGACATCTCCAATTGGCCACAGACGACGGTCATATCAGGGTATGTTGCTAAATCCGTTTCGATGATTCGCACTCGAAGGTCCGAAGAATAGACGCGGCATGGGCTCCCACGTAATGCTGTGCCTAAGGAGATGGTCATTGATGCTGCGAGAGCAGCATGTTCTGGGGTCCCGCCAGCCATTGCATAGACAACCCCGCGCAAGAATTCGTGTTTAGTTGGGCTATTCACTTCCTCTTTTAAGTATTGCTCATATGTCATACGCAAATCTGGAGCTGTTTGAGTCATTGTGTGGCGCGACATATCTTGGATTCCGCAGAAAAACAATGGCTGCTGTTTAGCTGGAATAAATTTCTCTGCCTAGGGATTTTTGATAACGCTATGGAGGCCTTTTGAAGCAAGTTTGCCTGATCATGTTGCTGGTTGGGCTTCCGGTTAGGCTGCAGGCTGCAAACTCGGATGATTGGGGTTTTTACTCGGCGGTTATCAGCGTATTTGCTCTATTCGTGTCAACGCTTCCACATATGCTGGCCAATCACGATCTCGATCAGGTAATATCCGGCCGCCCAGATTGTGATTCCCACGATGACCCATCATTGTCCTCAGCCTGTCATCAAGTCGCATTGACTTATCGATTGACGTTGGGCTCAATATTGACTTTTTGGTTGGGGCTCCCGCTGGTGGCGCTGGGGTCCTGTCTGAGTGAAGGGGACAAACCCCGTGATCTCTTTACTTCTTTACTCACGCTTGTAGTGATGGTGTCGTATGGTACGGGCGTTGCAGCAGATATTTTAACCTTCAAAAATTGGGAGGCGCTTTCGAACTATATCGGTGGAGATTATAGGGTTGAAGGGTATGACAAGCAATTCCTTCGAGACCAAATCTGGGGCTCTATGGTTGCACATTCAGTGATGGCAGCGGTTCCGATTATTTTGATGCCAATGATGGGGTTGCTTTGGTTCAGACATGCTCGAGCGAATCGGGTGGTAGCATGGAATGCGCCCCGTGTTATCACTGTCCAAATTGATGGCCCAGTGTCTCCCGTGTCTCCTGTGCTTGGATACGTTATCGAGATGGTGCAGCCCTTTCCAGGCGTTCCTATAGAACCCTAATTATGGCATAGGTGAACCTATGACCAGTCTACAACTTGCCCATCAGGCCGTTTTTAAAAGCGCTTCGAAGCCTCTGGTGCTGATCGCGAGCAGTCAGACACAAGCAGAGCGTTTGTATCGCGATGTTTGTTTTTTGCTGGGCGCTGAATCAAACTTGGCATGGTTATTACTCGCTGAAGAACGAAATCCCTATCAGCCCACGTCGCCGGATCCCCTGTGGATGATGGACCAGCTGGCGATTTTACAAAAATTAGTTTCAGGCGTGGCCTATCGAGTTTTGGTGATCTCACCAGACATGCTGGCCAGCAAGATTTTATCTCGGCAAGTTTTGCAGGACGAAGTGCAGTTTTTGTCTCAAGGTAGTTTAATCGGTCGAGATGCTTTGGTGAGCAAGCTGATTCATGCAGGCTATACGCAGGTCACTCAGGTAGAAGATGCTGGGACTTATTCTGTGAGAGGCAGCATTGTTGATTTTTATTGGCCCGGCGATCCGTATCCAACGAGAGTTGATTTGTTTGGGGATGAAATAGAGCGGTTATTTTATTTTGACGCGGGTACTCAGAAGAAAATTCAGGATCTGGAAGACTGTCAGTTTGGGCTCGTGCGTGAAACGGTCTTGTCGGAACAAAATATTGCGCGGGCAGTTTCAAAGCTGCGAGATTTGGCAGATGATTTAGAATACCCGACGGGAAAGCTCAAAGAAAAGCTGGCAGATTTATCAAACAGGATTGCTTTTTTTGGGATCGAAAGCTTCCTGCCAGCGTTTTATGAGAATTTCGGCACTGTTTTAGATTTAATTGGAGACGCAGAATTAATTGTCGAAGATCGTGACGCGGTCTTGGAGCAAGTCATGCTGCGCTGGGCAGATTTCGAGCATCATTATCGAACCGCATTGGTTCGGGGCGATTTGTGTTTTGGGCCGGAAGAATTTTTATGGTCGAAGGATGACCTGTCCCCCTTCGCCAAGGCTATGGGGGACAGGTCAGCAGGCGGGCCCCCCGACTCCATTTCTATCTCCGACTTAGCCAAACAAATCCACCAGCTGCATCATGATCAAATCACGGCGCTGTTGCCTGTGGCATCGCTTTCGGGAACGCATCGTTATGTTGAGCTGTTAGAGCCACATGGACTTCAAGTGCGGCACCTAGCCACGGCTGTTTCACTCTTTACGGCGCTGGAATTTAACCCAGCGATTCACGCGTATACTTATGTAGCCAGGCCTGAGCCGCCGGCAGACAGCGCTGTTTTCCCAGAATTAAAGCTTGCTGTTTTCGCTGAAGAAGCTGTTTTCGGCGTCAAAGCCAAGCGTGAAGTCAGCAAAAAGGGCGGCTTTAAGACCAGCTTAGCCGATTTAGAAGTCGGTGATGCGATTGTTCACGTGGATCACGGGGTCGGTTTATTTAAGGGTTTAACGCGGCTGAACGTTCGGGGCATCGAGCAAGATTATTTGCTCTTAACTTATGCCGGCGATGATAAGTTGTATTTGCCTGTTCACCGGATTAATCTCATTCAGCCTTACTCGGGTGCCGAAGGAGAGCATCCCAAATTAGACAAACTGGGTGGATCGGGTTGGCAGACGAAGAAGAAAAAAGTCCAAGAAGCCGTCATGGCCATGGCGCAGGATTTATTAAATCTCTATGCCAAACGCGAATTAGTCCAACGCCCCGTATTTAAGTCGCCAGACAGCGCCTATTTTGAATTCGAAGCGCAGTTCCCGTTTGAGACAACGCCAGACCAACAAAAAGCCATCGACGATGTTTTAGGAGACTTAGCCAAAGACAAACCCATGGATAGATTGATCTGCGGCGATGTGGGCTATGGAAAAACGGAAGTGGCCATGCGTGGGGCCATGCTAGCCGTTTTGAGTGGCCGACAAGTGGCCGTCTTAGCCCCAACGACGATTTTAGCGCAGCAACATGGAATTACGTTTAAAAAGCGCTTCGAGCACACTGGTGCGCGTGTCGAAGTGGTCAGCCGATTTCAAAGCAACAAACAAATCAACGATATTTTGAAAGCGGCCAAAGATGGACAAGTGGATATCTTGATTGGAACGCATCGAATTTTATCACCCGATGTCGGGTTTAAAAATCTAGGCCTTGTGATTGTAGACGAAGAACAGCGTTTTGGGATCAAAGACAAAGAGCATTTGAAAAAGCTTCGAACGCATACAGATATACTAACTCTTTCTGCGACGCCGATTCCCCGAACGCTTCAGATGGGTTTTTTTGGGATTCGAGATTTAAGCGTGATAGAAACACCTCCGGTAGACAGGCGCGCGATTCGGACGTCTTTAATTAGATTTGAAGACGAAGTGATTCGTGAGGCGATTTTAAGAGAAATCCAGCGCGGAGGTCAGGTTTATTTTGTTCATAATCGCGTGAATAGCATTGCGGCGCGTGCTGAGTATTTGAGAAACCTCGTGCCAGAGGCTCGAATTGAGTTCGGCCATGGCCAGATGCATGAGCATGATTTGGAAGACGTCATGATTCGGTTCATGAAGCACGATTTTAATGTTTTAGTGAGTACGACGATTATTGAGACGGGCATTGATGTCCCGTCGGCGAATACCATGCTGATAGATCATGCAGATGATTTTGGGCTCGCACAGCTGTATCAACTTCGAGGTCGGATCGGACGCAGCAAGGAACGGGCGTTTGCATACTTAGTAATTCCCAATTCAGAAGAAGGCTTGACGCCGATTGCCAGAAAACGTTTGGAAATTTTGCAGCGCTTCAGCGAACTTGGCGCCGGGTTTAGAATTGCTCAGCATGATCTAGAGTTGCGCGGGGCAGGGGATTTGCTTGGCAAGAGCCAGCATGGTCATGTGGCGGCTGTTGGCTATGATTTGTATGCTGATTTGTTGAAAGATGCTGTTGAGCAATTACGGGGCACAGACCATGAGGCTCATATTGATCCGGATATGAGTGTCCCTGTGGCGGCGCTGATTCCGGAGAAATATATCCCCGATTTGCATGAACGCATGGGCATGTATCAACGCCTGGCCAGCGCCCGAGACGAATCAGCGATTTGGGATGTGGTGGGTCTGTTGGAGGGGCAATACGGGCACGCGCCTGACGAAGTCAAGGCCCTGGCGCAAGTGATGATCTTAAAGAAGATGCTACAGCAATTGGGTGTGCTGGGGCTTGAGTGCAGCAAAACACAGGTGGTGCTTTCACTCGGTGATCGACCCAGATTAGATCCGGAAAAACTCGCGAACTTTGTGAAACAAAATGCCTCTAATTGGGTCCTGACGCCCAAAATGAAACTGATTTACACACACAATGGCCAGGAAGAATTCTATGGGCTATGTAAAAAAGTAATCAGCGCGCTATTTTTGTGAGGGATGTGCATTCATTGGGGCAGATACAATGCGAAGAATAAGCAGTGCCAACGCCCACCCAGCAACCACCACAGTGGTTAATTGTCGGCGCGTAGGCGGCCGCGCTGCATGCGCAGGAATAGAGGCTGTTGTGATCAAAACAAGAATGGCTAATATTTTCATAATTTAATCTATTTGAGTTTGCAGGGCATGCACTAATTTTTTGATTTCAGGTGTGGGTGAGATTAATAATAAATTCTCAAGGCGGGTTTTAAGCAATCGTGGGCTTTTGGGGCCTTGTTTGTCTAACAACTCTTTGAGTTTATGAAGCATCGAGACAACCATCGATTCATCACGATGAATTAAGGCTTTGGATAAGATTTCTTCGTCTTGAGGGATTTGATGCCCGGAGTCTAAAAGCGCGTTAATGGTCCGTGTGACTTCGTCCGGCGTCGCGGATCTCTTAATCGCTTCCATGAAAATATCGTAGCCAAACACAGGGGTACCGGAGAGGCGACGGCCAGATTTTGGGTTGGCAGGTTTAACCGGCAATGGAGCAGGTGGCATGATCGGCTCACCCGGCATGAGCGTGCGCAAATGCTCTGGCAGCTTGGTTTTGCCGTCAAACAGCGCATTTAGGTTCGCTTTGTATTTTTCGTATGCTTTTGTGGAGCGATTCAATTGCCCGTGGGCCATGGTTTGATATTGCCTTTAATTAAAACCGAAGTCAAGCAATACGACAAAGTTGCAATCGCGATTCCGCCAATCACGTCGATGACATAGTGCTGTTTCAGTGTCATGGTTGAGATAATAATCAGCGATGACCAGATCCAAGATACGATTCCAAACCATCGATATTCTCGAGCAATAAACACACCCGATAGGCAGGCCAAAGCCACATGAAGTGAAGGGAAACAATTGGTTGGAGAATCCAGTTGATATAACAACCACCTGACCGTATCAATCAGGCTGGAATCCAGTGTTTCAGGTCGGTTGATAGACGTCGGATACAACAAAAATATCGTACACGAAAAAAGCGTGGCCAATAACATGCTGTAAAACATCGAGGTATAGTTTTCTGTCTTTTTCACCAGCACAAAAGAAAACGGAATAATCAGATACTGGGACACGTAAAACCAAATGGTCCAGCGCAAAAATGGAATTTGATTGTCTAATATACCAAATCCGATCACCGTGGCATGGTCTCTGCCGAGAACAGCTGCACCAAAATAGGATACGCAAAAAAACAAGGTGCCTATTAAAAACAGCTTCCATTTTTTCTCTGGTGAGATGAGCGGTAGCGTGGGCATTGATTTATGGTATCTCGTTGGTTAGCATTTAGGCCAAATGGGACAGTTAATTCTTTTACGTCATGGCCAGTCCGTCTGGAACCAAGAAAATAAATTTACAGGGTGGATCGACATCGCGTTGAGCGCCAATGGGATCGAAGAAGCAATTTCTGCAGGCGAAAAATTAGCCAGTGTTGCCATTGATCAGGTTTTTTGCTCCAGCCTTAAACGGGCACTGGATACGGCCAAGATAGCCCTGAAAGCCGCCCATCAGGAGCATTGCCCGATTGTCCAGGATGCTGCTTTAAACGAGCGCAATTATGGGGATCTGCAGGGCTTAAACAAAGCCGAAATGGCCCAAAAATATGGGCCCGAGCAGATTCAAATCTGGCGTCGCAGCTACGATATCCGGCCGCCTGGAGGGGAAAGCTTGAAAGACACGTGTGAGCGTGTTCTGCCTTATTATCACCAGGCCATAGAGCCATTGCTTAAAGCGCGTAAGACTGTTTTAGTAGTCGCTCATGGCAATTCACTCAGGGCTCTGATCAAAGAGCTGGATCACATCAGTGATTCTGAAATAGCCTCTGTAGAGATTCCGACTGGTGTTCCTTTGTTTTATGGAGATAAAAGATGACCTATTTTCCACCCACCGTCATTGAACAAACCCCTCGTGGCGAACGCGCTTATGATATTTGGTCCAGGCTGCTTAAAGATCGCATTATTTTTTTGGGCACGGCTGTGGATGACCAAGTTTCTAACTCGATTGTAGCGCAGTTATTATTTCTGGAAAGCGAAGACGCCGCCAAAGACATCACACTCTATATTAACTCTCCCGGTGGTGTGGTTTCTGGTGGCTTAGCCATCTACGACGCCATGCAATATGTGCGTTGTGATGTGTCTACGGTCTGTGTGGGTCAAGCGGCCTCGATGGGAGCAGTGATGCTGGCGGCTGGAGCCAAGGGCAAGCGTTTTATTTTGCCCCATAGTCGCGTGATGATCCACCAACCATTAGGTGGCGCACAAGGGCAGGCAACTGATATAGAAATCCAAGCCCGTGAAATTATTAAGACCAAGCGTGTGTTAAACGACATTTTGGTGAGGCACACCGGTAAGCCATTTTCGCAAGTCGAAAAAGATACGGATCGAGATTTTTTCTTGGGGGCAGAAGAAGCCATCGAGTATGGCTTGGTGGACAAGATTGTTAGCAGGCACGAGGTGGTTTGATTTATGCTGATGGGTCGCAGAGACGGTACCAATTTAATCTGCTCTTTTTGCAACAAGACACAAAAAGAAGTGAAAAAACTGGTGGCGGGCCCAGACGTGTATATCTGCGAAGATTGTATTTCATTATGCAACGATATTATCGCGGATGAAAATCAAAAACGCGCCGATCACGAAGAAGAAGACCAGCTTTTAAAACCGTCTGAGATTAAAGACATTTTGGACAAATATGTCGTTGGCCAAGAGCGCGCTAAGAAAGTTCTGTCTGTGGCGGTGCACAATCACTACAAACGGATTCTGACTAATTTGGATACTTCTGACGTCGAATTATCCAAAAGCAATATTTTGCTGATCGGTCCAACCGGTTCCGGCAAGACTTTGTTGGTTCAGACCCTCGCAAAAATTCTCAAAGTCCCATTTGCCATGGCAGATGCGACCAGTTTAACCGAAGCGGGCTACGTAGGCGAAGATGTCGAGACCATGATTGCCAATCTGTTGGCCAATGCCGATGGTGATATTGCCAAGGCTGAACGCGGCATCGTGTATATCGACGAAATCGACAAAATTATTCGCAAGAGCGAAAACGCGAGCATTACGCGCGATGTCTCGGGCGAGGGTGTTCAACAAGCGTTGCTTAAACTCGTGGAGGGGACTTTGTGTAATGTTCCCCCGAAGGGTGGCCGAAAGCATCCGCAGCAAGAGTTTTTGCAAGTGGATACGTCGCAAATCTTATTTATTTGTGGTGGGGCGTTTTCGGGGCTTGAAAAAATTATCGAGGCGCGTGTCGGGCAAAAGAGTATGGGTTTCGGGGCGCGAGTGGTTTCCCGTGGATCTGTTCAGGCTTATGACTATTTGAAACAAGTATTGCCTGAAGATTTGCTGCGATTTGGGTTAATCCCCGAATTTATTGGACGGTTGCCAATTATTGGCACATTGGAAGATCTGTCTGAAGAAACGCTGATCCAAGTTCTCACCGAGCCCAGAAATGCATTGACCAAGCAGTATCGACGGCTGTTTGAACTAGACGGCGTTTTGCTGAAGTTTACCCCAGAGGCCTTAAAGTTGGTTGCAAAACAAGCTTTGGCCAAAAAAACCGGTGCACGTGGATTACGCAGCATTTTGGAATCAGCGATGTTGGATGTCATGTACAATACGCCGAGTGAAAAAGACGTCGAGGAAGTCTTGGTTCATGAAGCGGCCATCTTAAAAACCAGCCAGCCTGAAATATTCCGCCGAACTTAATTGTTTTATCCTGACAGGAGTAAAATGATGAAACGGCTTTTAGTAATTGCGATTTTAATGGCGTTCGCGACGGGTTCGATGGCGGCTAAAGAAAAAGAAGAGCCGCAGTGCGAAACTTGCCAAACAACGGTGGCACAATGGTTTGGTGGAACGGCAGCGCTTGCAATGGCCTATCAATATGCATCTTCACAGTTGCCCAAATTGCAATGCTTCAATGACTGGGCAATTAGCCAAGGGGCTACCTTGGCCAGTGGTTTCAGTGTGTGGGTCATGGCCAGGTTGGGCCGACAGGCTGCTGCTCCTAAGGCAGATTAATAAGTCAGAAGATCCAGCGCAGCCTGCTTAATTTGATCAGGCTGCGGCAAAATTGCTGTTTCTAGGATTTTCGAAAACCCAATTGGGATATCCAGCGCAGCGACGCGTCTAACCGGAGCGTCCAAATATTCGAAACAGGTTTCGTTGATCTGGGCCGTGATTTCGCCTGCGATGCCATTAAATTGATGATCTTCGTGGACGATCAAAGCTCGGCCTGTTTTTTTGAGCGACTCGGCGATGCCAGCAATATCCAGCGGCTTAATCGATCTTAAATCTAACACTTCGATGTCATATTGTGAGGCTAATTGGTCGGCTACTTGCAGGGCCATCCAGACCGTATTGCCATACGTGATAATACTTAAATCTCGGCCAGGTCGGCGCACGCGGCTTTTCCCGAATTCGACCACATGATCGGGGCCGTAATTAGGCCCTTTGGCTTCATTGCGATTATATAAGTGTTTAGGCTCTAGAAAGAAAGTGATGCCTTCTGAACGCATGGCCATTCTAAGTAAGCCAGCGGCGTCGTCGGCGAATGCCGGGTATACCACACGAACGCCGGGCAGGTGACTCATGATGGCTTCGACGTTTTGTGAGTGATAGAGGCCGCCTGTAATATATCCACCCGACGCGAGTCGCAAAACAACATTGGGTGAAAATTGTCCATTGCTGCGCCAGTACTCGTGACTCATCTGGACAATCTGTTCCATGGCGGGCCAGACATAGTCAGCAAATTGCGCAGCTTCGATGACAATTCGAATTTTAGGACTAAATCTAGATAGACCGTTGGCCGTGCCGACAATAAAATCTTCTGCGATCGGCCCGTTAAAGATGCGCTTCGGTCCAAATTTCGCCAGCATCCCTTTGGTGAGATTAAATACGCCGCCCTTGTCTTTCGAGGCGACGTCTTGGCCCCACATAAAACTATCTGGGTTGTGCGCGAACTCTTCGTGCAGCGTTCGTGTAATCGCTTCGCGGAGCTTCTCTTCTGTTTCCCCCTTTGGAAAAGGGGGATTAAGGGGGATTTTTCCAGAATAATTCTTACTCAACGCGAAATCAAAAACAGACTGCGCCGTCGGCACTGGAGCTGCTTCGGCATCTAACGCTGCCTGATCTAACTCTGCTTCGACTTCTTGCTCTATTTTTTCGGCTTCTTTGGGTGTTAAGAGCGCGCGTAATTTGGGTAGTGGGTCTTGCTTCTTGGCTTCTTCAAGTTCTTCTTTGGAACGATATAGTTCTTGGGCATCGGAGTTCGAGTGCGCGCCAATTCGAACACACTGTGCGTGCACCATGGCGGGTCCTTGACCTGACTGAATATACGCCAAAGCCTCTTGAATTGCCCGATGTGAATTTTCAAAGTCAGTGCCATCGCAGCGCAAAATTAATAAATTCTTAAGGCCCGTAAAATTATCAGCCACGCATAAATTAGCGGTTTGCTCGGCGACAGGCACCGAAATGCCATAGCCATTATTTTGGATCACAAATAAGACAGGCAATTTTTCGCGCGACGCGCCATTATAAGCTTCGTAGCAATAACCCTCTGAGACGGAAGACTCGCCCTGAGAACTCATTGCGATTCCGCCAGACCCGTAATATCGAATTCCCCGAGCGACCCCCACAGCATGCAGCGTGTGCGCACCCGTGCACGACGAAACAGTTTGGATTCCAATAGACGGCTTCGCAAAGTGATTCGACATGTGCCGGCCACCTGAGCCTGTGTCACCCGCTTTCGATAGGCCGTTGAGCATAAGTTCATACGGCGTCATACCGGCAGCCAAGACGGTTGCCGTGTCTCGATAGTAAGTGAATAAAAAGTCTTGATTGGCTCTAAAAGCCGAACCCAACGCGATTTGAATCCCTTCGTGACCCGAGCAACGCGCATGATATGACCAGCCCATGCCACGGCGAATATAACGCGCGGCGCGCTCGTCAATTTGTCGGGCTGTGTAGGCCAGGCGATACCAATTGGCTTTCATGTAACGACCCCCCGTGCCTCGAGCCATCCGGCAATATCGGCGTCTGGGTACAGAGTTTTCATACAAGACAAAACAATGTGCGCCGCTTCTTTGGAACACCCCGAGCTCAACGTCGTTAGTTTATCAGCAGCGTCCTGTAGAGGTCTCAGGCGTTCTTGCAAGGCTGGAGAGTAAGCGCTGATTTGAATCGGTGACTCTACAAAGAGATCACCTGATTCAAGGGCATTCTCTAAGAGCGCCGCAAATCCCGGGCCGATTTTATTCAAGTTTTGATGCAGCTCTTCCAAGGGTCCGAAGTCGGCACTTCTGGGTTTTGGCCCCAGCATGAGCAGGGCTCTTTTAGCTGCCAGAAGATTTTCAGAATTGGGCATGAGCAGTGCCAGCGACTCAAATACTTCGTTCGCAAGTATATTTAGGTTGTCAGGTGCTTCAAAAAGCAGGTGTCTAAAGGGCGTGGGTAAAAGAGCTAGCATGTTGGTGTTTTCTCAATGGCTTCTAGCGTCTTGATCGTGTTTGCGGCGCCAAATTCGCCCATATCGGTCATTTGACGGGCGCTGACTAGAACACGGGACTCTAAACTGGCCATGGCCTGGTTGTAGCTCTCAACCGATTGACCTAGGCTTTTACCCAACTTTTGAAAATATTCTGCCAGCGTATTTAAGCGCTCGCACAGCTCTTTGGCTTTTTGCGCGATGCGTTGCGCGTTCTCATTCGAGGCCTCTTGTCGCCAGCCAAACGCGATCGCTCGAAGCATGGCGATCAGGGTCATGGGGGTGGCCAAAATCACGCCACATTCTGCTCCTAATTCCATGAGTTCAGGCTGCAGCGAAAGTGCTGTGCTCAAAAAAGTCTCGCCGGGCAAAAATAAAACCACAAACTCGGGCGACGGCTGAAAATGCTTCCAATAAGACTTTTTGCCGAGCTGCTGAATATGCTTCTTGAGCTGATCCGCGTGTTCATTAAATAAACTGGTTTGCGTTGCTGTGTCGTCAGACTCCATGGCTTTCAAATAGGCACTTAAAGGGACTTTGGCATCGACGATCACGCATTTATTGCCGGGCAGTCTGACCACCAAATCGGGTCGGATGGTTTCAGAGTCGGTATTTTTGACCACTTGTTCTTCAAAATCACAGTGCGCGACCATGCCGGCCAGCTCGACGACTCTTTTAAGCTGAATCTCGCCCCAACGGCCTCGGGTACTATGTGAGCTCAGTGCTTTGGCTAAGCTGGCTGTTTCAGATTTTAACAACGCTACTTGCTGGTGCAGCGTGTGATAGGCGATTTCTCGGCTTTTTTCGAGTTCTCGCAAATGCTCGTTTAAGTAGGTTAAAGATTCTTTGAAGGGCGACAAAAATCCAGATTGTGCGAGATTCAAGAAAGACTGATTATTTTCTAGGAGCGCCCTGGCGGAGAGTTTGGTGAACCAAAAATAGAAAAAGACAGCCCCTAAGATCAATCCTAGGAACAACGCAAAGCAGGTAATCAGTATTTGCATGATGATGGTGCCGGAGGTCGGAATCGAACCGACACGCCCGTGAAGGCACTGGATTTTGAGTCCAGCGCGTCTACCAGTTCCACCACTCCGGCACGAGAGGAGCAGAGCTAACCTAGGGAAGCGGGTCCGTCAAGGGTTTGCTCTTTCACCCGTTGCACGCTAATAGCTCAGTATGGAAAACGCCCTGACAGTTAGTCAGCTGGTTTCGCTGGTTCGAGCGGACTTAGAAACCAAGTACCGCTCGATAACCCTTGTCGGCGAAATCTCGTCGTTTAAACCCTGGCGTTCGGGTCACTGGTATTTTGACTTGAAAGACGAACAAGCGATGGTTCCGGCTGTCATGTTTAAGGGCTTCTGCGAGCGCGTTAAATTTGAAGTCAAAGACGGCTTGCAGGTTTTGATCAAAGGTCGTGTGTCGGTGTATGCGCCTCAGAGCAAGATTCAGATTATTGCTGAACAAATAGAACCCGTAGGGGCTGGTGCTCTTGCATTGGCGTTTGAACAACTCAAAGCCAAGCTTGAAAAAGAGGGGCTGTTTGACCCGGCGCATAAAAAGCCGCTGCCGTTTTTCCCAAAAGTCTTAGGCCTCGTGACGTCTCCCCAGGGAGCGGCACTACAGGACATGCTGCGCATTTTAAATCACCGGATGCCTGGCCTGGAAATCTTGCTCTCGCCCGCACGCGTGCAAGGGCAGGGGTCTGCGATGGAGCTGGCTGGGGCGCTTAGATTACTAGAAGCCCAGGAAGTTTGCGACGTGATTATTATTGGCCGTGGTGGGGGGTCTCTGGAAGACTTGTGGGCCTTTAACGAAGAAGTCCTGGCCCGAGCGATCTATGCGTGTCAGACACCTATTATCAGCGCCGTGGGCCATGAAACCGATTTTACGATTGCCGACTTTGTGGCCGATCTGCGCTGTGCAACGCCTACGCATGCAGCTCAAACGGTTGTGCCAGACAAAAAAGAGCTGCTCGAGCGTTTGGGTCAAACCCAAAATAGGCTGCACAAATTAGCCAAAGTGTCTGTCTCGAAAGCCCAGCTGGCACTGGCCCAGCTGTCTAAGCGCTTACTGTCACCCAAAGCCGTTTTGTTGCAGGTGATGCAGCGGTTAGACCTGCAGGCGCAGCGTTTGGAAAAAATCATGCAAAAGCGCCTGCAACAAGCCAAAGAACGCTTGGGCGCGAATGCCGCCAAATTGGGAGCCTTGTCACCGCTCAAAGTCCTGGCACGTGGCTATGGGGCTGTGTATCAAGACAACAAGATTATTTCGCAAGTGGCCCAAGTTCAAATCGGGGCTTTTTTGAAATTGCGTTTATCAGATGGAAATTTAGGTGTAGAGGTAAAAACAAAAGATGGAATTTGAGACCGTATTAAAGACCCTGGAGGGTTTGATTGGGCAGCTCGAAAAAGGTGACTTGCCCCTCGAAAAAAGCTTAGAAGCTTATGAGCGGGGCGTTTCGATGGTGAAAGAAGCTGAAAAACGCCTCCAAGAGATGCAAGGTAAAATAGAACAGTTGATGACCGATGGAACTAAAAAAACACTTTGAAGACAAGTTAAGACAGAGTTTGGATGAGCGATTGGGCAGACCGAAGACATTGCCAGCCAAGTTGCTTCAAGAAGCGATGACGTATGCGTTGCTGGGCGCAGGCAAGCGTGTTCGGCCGCTGATGGTTTTGGAATCGGCGCTCCAGTGTTTGCCGGACGCAAAGGCCTATCAATTGGCCATGCCAGCGGCGTTGGCCATTGAGTACGTGCATGCTTACTCGCTGATACATGATGACCTGCCCTGCATGGACGATGATGACTACCGGCGAGGCAAACCCAGTGTGCATCGGCGTTTTGGCGAGGCCGTGGCCGTTTTGGCAGGCGATGCCTTGTTGTCGGATGCTTTTGGTTTTGTTGCCCAGGCAAAAATCAATCCGGCCAGGCAGTGTTTTGTTTTGTCTCAAGCAATCGGCAGCCAAGGCATGGTGCTCGGGCAATTAGATGACTTGGTGAGTCCAAAAAAGACGCTTGTAACGCTTCAAAATAAGACTGGTAAGTTATTTGAGTGTGCTTGTAGATTAGGCGCTATCGCTGTGGGGGCGCCAGCAGAGCAAGAGCAGCGCCTGGCCCATGAAGGCGCTCAATTAGGGGTCGAATTTCAGTTGGCTGATAATATTTCAGATGGCGAGCCCAACGCCTTTTGATGAACAAAACGCTCGATTTGGCGAATTTGGTTTCTAAAGCCTGGATCTTCGCCTGTTGCTAGGAGCTTTTGGTGTTCAGCTTTGGCAATCAAATCTATTTTTTCAAAATCAGATTCTGAAAAGTCTTCGAGCTTGAGGAGCTCTGCATAGTCTTGCAGAACTTCTGGCAAGAAGCGCTCACGGCCAGCTTGGATGCGATATCCGACCGTGTAATTTCCAAAATAAAGTGTGTTGAGTCGGCTTTGTAAGGCTTTGTTGACGAGCGGGTTGTTGCCAGCGAGAATAATGCCGAAATGTCGAACATCAAGCTCTTTTTCGAAATAAGGGTTGTCGATGAACTGGGTTTTGCCTTCCAGAAAATCAAGCATGAATGAGACCAGCTCATGGCCTTGTCCCTCGTGAACACGGTTTAATACCTGATCAGCTTCATCGAAGAACAAAAGGGCATTTTTATGTGTGTAGCCTAATTTAGAGTTGGCAATTAGGCTGCTTGCAATCAATCCGGGACCGCAATTTTCATCATGATTATCCTCACAGGAAGTGCCTTTGATTTGTCCAATATTGGGGAATTCAGCCAAGTTGATTTTAATGACAGGTATGCCAAGGACTTTGCCTAGTCTAAAAACGGCTTCAGTTTTCCCTACCCCAGGGGCACCTTCTAGATAGAGCGCCGATTTGAGTTTTGGATTGGTATGACGGCTGGCGATGGCAAGCGAATGGCAAAAACGTTGTAGTTCCGGGATTGGGTTTGCAGAAGCCATATTTTGATAACCAGAAAATTCGTTTAAAAACAACCTGTTATCGAATATGATGGGTTTAGAGCTCACTGGGAGTGCCAAAATTTGCTTCACGGCGTCTAGCTTCTGGTCGAATTGAGAAGGCGAAGAACTTAAGTCCTGAGGGTCAAATGCTGTTCGTATTTTTTCGAAGCGAGACTCAACAGCCAGTTGGGTTCTGGGCGTCAGTTGGGGCTTGATTTGGATATAGTGCAGTTCAAGCTGATGAACAGCATCTTCTGGGGGCCCCAACACGTAATTTCTGACCGAATGAATGAAACCTGAAATGGGCTCTTGAATGTTATAGGTATAAGGCGCGAGGATGCTCTGAGCGAGACCTGCAAAGAAGAAGCCTAATGCGCCAAGCTGCGGTGGGGCAGGCGCATATCTCGTGTAGGCCCAGTAGGCCCCATAGAGAGCGCCTAACAGCGCTGCTGGCTGCCGGCCGTTTAGAACAACTTGTAGATAAGCTTGGCGTTTTGCACTGCGGAACTCTTGTTCAGTCGTGGCATCATACAGCGCTGTCGCATTGTCTTTATAGATATAATCGTAATAGCGATTGGGGTTTGCGAACAGGCTTTGGGAGCACGTCAGGGTAATAATCAGAGCAACAAGTTTCACCAGAATCAAACAGTTTTAACCCTGATTTTATTTCATGATATACTTAAAACATGGAATATTTACAAAATATAACTGTTTCTGAATTCGGAAAGATTAAATCGAATATTTTGAGCAATTTTTTGACGGCCATGTTGTGCATTAATGCGATTGCGATTACGATGGTGGTAGGCATGTTGGACGACGGGTTTGAGTATCCGAAAAACTTGGGCATCGCGATCAGCGTGTTCTCTTGTGCTGGGGCAGTTTTTCTGTTTTTCCTGCTGAAACGCTACATGGAGACAATCACGTATCGGTTCTACCGAGTAGACCAGGCGCGCCTTGAATCGATTGCGAAGATTGCCAGGCGTTTTTTCGCGCCCTTTATGGTTTCAGTGTTTGTGGACATTGTGTTTGCGTGTCTAGGTACCGTAACTCTCTTGTTGGCCTTGCTGACTCATGCTTAGCAGAGCTTGTTGAACTTGCTCGGCTAACCCTCTAGAAGTAAATGGTTTATTGAGGATTAACACAGGCGCCGGTAGGCGCTTTAAGTGGGTACAAAGCTGTTTGGCGAGTTCTTCATCCATCAATGCGAGCGTGGGTCTAAACAAATGCATTTTGTCTAGCGCCTCAAAGCTATTCATGGCCGTAGACAAGATGATTTCAGGGCTTTTGGCAAAAACCATTTGGGCAGCCAGTCTGATTGTCTTGTTGGGGTCAGCCAGCAGAATGCGATGGGTCATAGAAGGTATTGTCGCACTTTGAGGCCAAATTGTTTCGCGAGCCCTTGATTTTTGTTTTTTTATATATAGAATGCCTAGCATGACTGACAACCGAAGCATTGGGGTGTTTGATTCTGGGTTAGGCGGCCTCACTGTTTTGGCGGCCCTGAGAAAAAAATTCCCACAAGAATCCATGGTTTATCTGGGGGATACAGCCAGATTGCCCTATGGCACCAAAAGCCCTGAGACGGTTATCAAATATGCTTTGGCCAATGCGAAAGCGTTGATGCAGCAGGCAGAACTCAAACTTTTGGTGGTGGCGTGTAATACGGCTACAGCGCATGCGTTGCCGGCTTTATTGGCCGCCTTGCCCATACCTGTCATAGGTGTGATTGAACCGGGCGCTTTGGAAGTGGTGTCAAACCCCAAGATTAAGTCTGTGGCTGTTTTGGCGACTGCTGGAACGACCGAATCAAAAGCCTATGAGATAGCATTGAGAAAGCATGGGTTTGCCGGGCCGATTTATTCGCAAGCTTGCCCCTTGTGGGTGCCCTTGGTCGAAGAAGGCTTGGTGACAGGCCCAATTGCTGAAAGTATCGCGAAATATTATTTGAATCAGCTGCCCGCCGTACCCGATGCGGTTGTATTAGGCTGTACGCATTACCCGTTGTTATTGCCTGTATTACGTAAGATGCTATCTCAAGAGACTATTTGGATCGACAGTGGCCATGCGACAGCGAATAGGGCCCCCTCCTTCGCTGAAGCTACGGCGGGCACGGCCGTGCACTATTTCGTCACAGACGCGCCCAAAAAATTCCAAGAATTATCTAGTCTGTTTTTAGGAACCCCTGTTTTAGATGCCCAAGTTCAGCTGATTGATGTAGGAGTGGTATCATGAGAGTCACATTGTTTTTGCCGTTTTTGTTGCTGGCAAGTTGTTCAACGACCAAGACTGCCCAGAAACCGGACACTTATCTAGATACAGTGAAGCAAACTTATGAAGCGGGCGAGAAAGCGCTGAAAGATGAAGCGTTTGAAGAGGCGATCAAAAATTTTGAAGAAGTGCGCACCAAATACCCCTACTCAAAATACGCGGCGCTGAGTGATTTAAAGCTGGCGGATGCGTATTTTGTCCAAGAAAAGTGGCTTGAAGCAGCCGATGCCTATGATTTTTATATTCGTTTTCACCCCAGACATGAACAAAATGCTTATGCGTGGTTTCAAATTGCCAAGTCTTATTATCATGCGATACCCAGAGATTTTTTCTTGTTTCCCAAAAGCTATGTGAAAGATCAGACGGCGACACAGGAAGCTCTAGACGCCGTTTCGCGTTACTTGGCGGAATATCCGGGCGATAAAAATGCCGAAGAGGCCCAAAAAATGCGTATTAATTTGCGATCGCAGCTGGCTTTGAGAGACTTACATATTGCGCAGTATTACGTGAAGCGCAACAAACTAAAAGGCGCATTGGCTCGGTTTGAGCACGTTGTGAAGCTCTACGGGGATACACCTGCGGGAGCGATTGCCAAGAAAAAGATTTCGGCCTACACTGAAGATAACCAGACTGCCTATGGGGGCGATTTGGGTTCGACGGAGGATGAGAACAAAAAATAGCACGCTGCGGGTTCCGGTCACCGTGTTAAAAAGGCTGGAAAAACATAAATGCAAACAACAATGTTGCATCTGAAGCCGCTTACGCTTAATAACCGTTAAGCAGCTCCATCGCCTTTTCGCCCCGTCTGAGCGGGAAGGGTCGATGAACCAACCAGACTGGCTGTCTTTTTTTCTTTGGGGTTTAAAAGGCAGTGAGGAGATAACCAAAGGCGCCGTTTGTTGCCGGTCTCTGGGCTTAGCAAAAGGTGGAATCATTCAGAGGCTAAGCGTGTAGAAGTTTTTTGGGACGATCTTTCGGACGCGGGTTCAATTCCCGCCGCCTCCACCATTTCATGCTATGCTGGTTGCCATGCACAAGAGCAGATTAGAAGCTTTCAGTGATGGCGTTTTGGCGATCATTATTACGGTCATGTTGTTGGGGCTTAGAGCTCCACAGGGTGCTGAAATCTCGGCGCTGTTTCCTCTGACACATATATTTTTGTGCTATGTTTTAAGCTTTGTTTATATCGGGATCTATTGGAACAATCACCACCATTTGTTTCAGATTGTCAAACATGTGAATGGGCCAATATTGTGGGCCAATTCGCATCTGCTGTTTTGGCTATCAATGATTCCGTTTGTAACCGCCTGGTCGGGTGAAAATCATTTTGCTGAAGTTCCTGTTGCAGTCTATGGGGTTGTATTGCTGCTTTCAGCGATTGCCTATTTTATTTTGACGCGTGTATTGCTGGCCTCGCATGGCCAGGGCTCAGATTTAGCCAAGGCGCTGGGTACGGATTTCAAAGGCAAGATCTCAGTTTTGTTATATGCACTCGCCATTCCGTTGGCATTCGTATCACCCTATATTGCTTTAGGAATATATGTTCTGGTAGCCACTGTTTGGATTGTTCCAGATCGGCGCGTAGAAAAAGTGATTTATAACCAGTAGTCTGCTGGCTACAAATTTAATTTCGAATAAAAAAGTTGAAATTTAATTTTTACATGAAGTAGCCTTCTTTAAAGAAGGGGGAAGTTGTTCATGAAATTTCATTTCAAAAGGCTATTTATTTTAAGTCTTAGTGTGTTTGTTCCGTCGTTGTTATTAAGTTCTTGCGGTTCTGGTTCGCAGTCTTCTGGTTCAGTGGCTGCTGTTGATGCTCCAAAGACAACCATTCAAGGGGTGGCCATGTTGGGCACCGTGTCTGCAGGAACAGTGACTGCCTACCACATGCAGGCGGACGGAACACCTGACAAAACAGCGCCTTTGGCGACCGCAACGACGGATAGCAATGGCAGCTACAAGATGGATATTCCTCAAGCAAAGATTGGGAGTAATGAAACTCTCGTGATGCAAATTACCAGTGGTACTTACACAGAGGAAGGCACTGGAAAACAAGTTACACTAACGACGCCACTCAGCACCGTTCTCCCCATGAACAGCGCTTATGCACAGACTGGAGCGATCGTCCAAGCAACCATTTCACCTCTCACGAATATTGCAGCCGAAAGACAAAAGTCAGAAGCTGGAAAGGCTCTGATCACGCAATCGCTTTCAGCCGGGTTGATGCCTGCAGCACTGAAAGCCAAAGCCCAAGCTTTCCAAGACGGAGGTTTTGATCCGAGCTTCTTGCAAGGGAATCCAGATTTCAAGGCTGCTTTTGAAGCTGCTCGTGGAACCCTTTCTAAAGATTCTACATTCCAAGGGAGTATCGCCAAAATTGCTACGGACTCTAATTATACAATTTCACAGGCCTTTTCGCTCCAAAATATAGTGGGTGTTAGCCCCGATAATCCAGCAATTGGAGGTCGAAGTCAGGACGGAGCCACTTACATGGCTCATATGGCTGCTATTTCTTACCAAGCAGCCCAGGCGGGCACGGACTCTGTCGCCATGATGAACGCCATGGCCCGTAGCTTCACTCAGAATGGTAATTTTAATATTGCCGCGGGTGCATCTGCTATTCCTGTTGTGGATGCCAGTGGAAAACCGGTTTCGATAAAACCGCCAAGCTTCACAGACCTTTCTCAGAGTTTTAACGGCATTTCGACGGGTACAATTACGCTTCCAGGTACTTTTAAGATGTTCGCACCCCCTGTCGGTGCAGATGGAACTCCTTTGGCAGCAACTGGCACGGGTGTTGGAACACCCTCGTGGGGAGGCACGTTTAAGCCACCTGTTTTCGTGGATAAACCTACCCTCACGGCTCCTCAGGGTTGGACCTCGGGTTCTTTCGTGATGCCGCCTCTGCCCCAGGGTTGGGTGCCTCCTGCAGGCTTCGTGCCGCCACCTGACTTCAAGGCCCCTGAAGGCTTCAAAGCTCCCGCAGGCTTTGTCGTTCCTACAAGCTTTGTGCCACCTCCAGGCTTTGTGCCACCTCCAGGTTATGTGGCTCCTCCAACTTTCGTACCTCCTCCAGGTTTTGCGCCTCCTCCAGGCTTTGTGGCTCCTGCCGGCTTTGTGCCTCCTGCAGGCTTCCAAGCTCCTGTAGGCTTTGTGGCTCCGGTGGGTTTTGCGCCTCCTGCAGGTTTTATGGCTCCTGCGGGCTTCAAGGCTCCTGATGGCTTCGTGGCTCCTACAGGCTTTGCACCTCCTGTAGGCTTTGTGGCCCCTGCAGGCTTTGCACCTCCTGCCGGCTTCGTGGCTCCTGCCGGCTGGGTAGCTCCCACGGGCTTTACGGCTCCTGCCGGCTTTGTGCCTCCTACGGGCTTTGTGCCTCCTACGGGTTTTGTGCCTCCTCCAGGTGGTCTGCCTCCGCCAGGTGGTCTGCCTCCTCCGGGTGGTGGTGGATTCGCTCCTCCTCCAGGATCAGCTCCTCCAATTCTGCTCACCACGGGGACAGATACTCTTGTTGGTACACCTGGTGATGATAATTTTAATGCTTTCTATCTCACGGCTGACACGTTGAACACTGCGGATTCACTCACGGCGGGTACAGGTATAGACACGTTGTTTGCTCAGGTAAGCGCCAGCGTGACTCCACTGCTGCTCTCGGGTTTTGAACAAATGATTTTCGAAGCACGGGCCGCGGTCACCGTCGATCTGACCAATACCGATACTGGCCTTCAGTTCTTGAGAAACGTGAATAGTGTCGCCAACGATCTGACTGTTTCAAACGCGCCGCTTGTTCAAAATTTTGAACTCGCGAACAACTCGGCTGGGGCCAATGCTTTCACCGTGACGATTCCTAATGCTAAGCTCAGTGGCACAGGAGATATGGCTAGCTTGGTGTTGCGTAACGTCACCACGGCAAGCATTTCCATCGGTCCGGTCAGTGCTGCCAGCGGGTACGAGATCTTCAACATTCAAAGTGACTTTGCCGTCAAAAACGGTGGTACGGCCTCTTTGCTTTTGGATGACGGTGCGGGAACGTCTTTGGCTACAGTGAATGTCACTGGTATTCAAGACCTTGATTTCACATTTGTACCTACCACAGTGACCACATTGAACGCGGGGATGTTCACTGGCGCTCTGACCGCTACATTTGCGGCTGGAAATGCTCAGAACGTGACGGCGACAGGTGGATCAGGAGCTGATATTATTAACGTCAATGGTTACACCTCCAGTGATACGATTGCGGGTGGTATTGGTAATGATCGATTGGTGTTAACCAGTGCTGAGGCTGCCGCTGTTGGCGTCCAGAGCAATGTGACGGGTATCGAGGTCATTGGTATTACGGGTGCTGCTGGTGCTGGTGCTACTTATACGTTGTCCAACTTCGGTGCTGCTAATCTGGTTCTGGATGGTACGGCCACAGCAGGTGCTCTGACAGTGAACGTTCCGACTGGTACCAGTAGCGTGAACTTAGGGGCTTCTACGGGGGGTGGTCTTCTTACCATAGCTGTAGCTGGTTCTTCATCGACCGATATTACCAACATGACCATGGGCTCTGCCGCGGCAGGAAACGCATTTGGACAAAGCATTACGTTTACCGGTGCAGATGCGGTGAACTTGACCACGCAGGGTGGGGCGGTGAGTATTGTTGCCTTCACGATCCCCAGTGCCGCTGGAACCCAAGCACTGAATGTTTTCGGTAATCAAACACTGACGTTCACGGGTCAAGTAACAGCTGAAGTGATCGATGCCTCGGGCATGACAGGAAGTGCAGCTTTGGTCCTGTCAGCTGCCGCTAGCAAGGGTACTGCTGCTGCCACAACGATCACAGGTACTGCCAATAATGACACGCTGGCTGGATCGACGGCCGCTGATACGATTGTGGGTGGTGCAGGTGCTGACGCCATCACGAATACAGTGACGGGAGCTGCCACAACAGCCGGTGATACGCTAACAGGGGGTACAGGCATCGATACCTTTACCCTCATTGGTAGCTCAGCGAGTGCTGCAGACTACACAGGTTCTCCGACGATTACTGATTTCGGCACGACGGATTTGATCCGTCTGTCGGCAGGTGATAGTGATTACTCGGCGGGTTTGACCACGGGTGCGGGCGCTGCTGGCAGCACGGTCTCGGCAGAGGCTGTGGTGCTACAAACTGTGGCAAAAGATGCAGCAGGAGCTGCCATCGCTGGTACGCAAAATATTACCAAGCTCACAACCGCTGTCGCGGCTGCAGCAAGTGCACAAGCAACGTTTAATGCGGCGATTGGAACAGCGACTCTCACGGGTCTCACTGCTTCTACAGTGCATGTCGTGACACTTTATGATACAACCAACTCCAGGATGGTGATCTTAGAAGTGAACTCCAACGGAGGTACAAACACGGTTCTGGAAACGGGTGACGTGGTTAGGTTGATTGGAGTAGCCAGCATGAGTTCCACGGATTATGGTAACCTGACGGCTGCTAACTTCGCTGCCTTCTTGTAATAGGCCTTGAGAAACAGCCCTCTCTCCACTTGAGTGGGGGGAGGGTTTGTATTAGGTAGAGATTCATGACCAGTAGTCCAGTCGCGGCATATCACAATGAAAATTTTCTAGACAGCGACGACGCCAGGCCGATCCGGATTCTAGCAGAGTACCTTGAGCCTCTCTACCGTCTATCGGATGAGCGGGTTCATGACACGGTGGTGTTTTTCGGATCCGCTCGTTTAACCGAAAATGGCCCCATGGGACGCTATTACAAAGAGGCTCAGGAGCTTGCTAAACAGCTGACTGAGTGGTCTCTCACGTTGGTTGGAGATCGGCGTTTTGTGATCTGCTCAGGGGGTGGCGGCGGTATTATGGAAGCAGCTAACCGGGGTGCCGCTGAAGCGGGTGGGCGGACGATTGGATTTAATATTGGACTTCCGCACGAACAACGTCCAAATTCTTATATTACGCCGTCCTTAAATTTCGAGTTTCACTATTTTTTCATGCGCAAGCTTTGGTTTCAGCATCTGGCAAGAGCCTTGGTGGTCTTTCCGGGAGGGTTTGGGACACTTGATGAGCTGTTGGAGACATTGACTTTGGCACAAACGCGCAAAATCGATCGCGATATTGTGATTTTGTTGTATGGCTCAGAGTATTGGAAAGAGATACTTAATTTCGATGCGTTGGTAAAACACGGGATGATTGCTGCCAAAGATCTCAAGTTATTTAAAATGGTCGACGATGTTCCTGCGGCGTTTGAATATCTAAAAACCAAGTTACCTATTCACAATGGTGCCGACACGCCTTGCATTGCCAAATCAAAGGTGTCTGGGACATGATTGAACTCGAATTGATTGGGGCTGCGGGTGCTGTGACGGGCTCCAAGCATTTGTTAAAAACCTCCAAGGCATCTGTATTGTTGGATTGTGGTCTATTTCAGGGTCATCGCCAGGAGGCTTTTGAAAAAAATCGCGATATTCCTGTTGATACAAAAAAATTGGATGCCGTGGTGCTGTCACATGCCCATATTGATCATTCTGGGGCATTGCCGGCATTGTATAAAAAAGGTTATCGGGGCTCCATTTTTGCGACGCCCGCGACGCGTGATTTGTGCTCACCCATGCTCATGGATACGGCCAATATTATGCAATCTGATGCCGAGCATATTGAAAAGTTAATCGCGCGTGGCGTGAAGGGTCTTGGCAAGGCCGAAGCGCTTTATGATCAAGACGACGTTGTATCAACACTGGCTTTAATGGTGGGTTTGCCTTATCATCACAAGCAGCTGATTGCTCCGGGTATTGAGTTAACTTTTCTAGATGCCGGGCATATTTTAGGCAGTGCCATTTGTGTGTTGGACATTGAGGACGGTGGTGAACATAAGAGACTTGCGTTTACGGGTGATTTAGGACGCAAGCATTTGCCCATTTTGCGTGATCCTGAGATTCCAACAGGTGTCTCGTGTTTGCTCATGGAGAGCACGTATGGAGATCGCCTGCACGATCCCATCGAACTCACCGCAGATGCTTTGGCCGACGCGATTAATCATGCCTACAAAAGGGGCGGCAAGATTGTCATTCCAACTTTCGCGTTGGAGCGCGCCCAAGAAATTATTTATATCTTGAAAAAACTGGGTGTTCAAAAACGGATTCCAAAAATCCCCGTCTATGTGGATTCGCCACTGACGGTCAAACTCACCGATATTTTTGAGTTGCACCCTGAGTGTTATGATCGCGAGTTTTTTGAAGCCCTGCACAGTCGAGAATCGCCGTTTGAATTTCCAGGCCTAACTTATGTGTCTTCGGTCGAAGACTCAAAGCGCATTGATACGGAAGCTGGGTCATCGATTATTTTGTCTGCGAGCGGCATGTGTGAAGGCGGCCGAGTCCTACACCATCTTCAGGCGACGATCGAAGATCCGAAAAACATGGTCTTGATTGTAGGTTATCAGGCAGAGCATACATTGGGACGACGCATTGTTGAAAAACGCCCCGAAGTAAAGATCTTTGGCGAGATGCATCGTCTCAAAGCCGAAGTGCGTGTGCTGAATGGTTTTTCAGCACACGCTGACCAAGCAGATTTGATTTCGTTTGCTAAGTCGGTGTTCGCCAAGGGCTCTCTCAATCGCGTGATCTTAGTTCACGGCGAGCATCACGCGCAGGAAATTCTTGCAGCCCAGCTTTCTAAGCAGGCTTTCAAACAAGTGGATATTCCGAAACCAGGCGATCGGATACACCTCTAGACGAATGCCTCAAAAGTCGATTGAGTGGTGTTATGAAAATCCTGTCTCTATTGATCTTGATTTCTGGTTTTCTCATCGCTGCTGAGCCTGAAGCAGTCAAAAAGCCTTGGCGGTTTAAGACGACCTTGGGAATTAATTTAGGGCAGACTGTCAACCAAGCGTTTATTGGTGCCACCAACGGAGTGGGCTTTAATCCAGGGTTTCAATTTGAAGAGGTGATTAGGCTTTACAGTTTGCCGCATGAATGGCGAAGCGAATTGACGCTCACGGAATCCTGGGCGCTGTCTTCGCCTCAAACGGCGTTTCAGAAGACGACCGATAGCCTCAATTTGAAGAGCAGTTATTTGTATCACTGGCTCGACTGGTTTGGGCCATATGGTTCCGCCAAGCTTCGCACCTCCCTATTTGATGGCTATGATTTAGAAGCCAGCCCCTATACCTATCGAATCACGGATGCCGCCACTGGACTTCAACATCCCGAGACTCCAAGTAGCCCCAATGGAACTTTTATTTTTCCTTTGACGAAGGCTTTCTTGCCCCTCATTCTCGAACAAGATGTGGGTGTTTTTGTGCAGCCTTATCGAGAAGACGACTTATTGCTTGAATTTCGAACAGGTGTCACGGCACGTGAGAACATAGCCAAGGGCCAGCGTATCTTAACGGCCGTGGGAGTTATTTACAATGATACGCCGGTTCGACAGTTGGACAATGTCTATGAGCTGGGGCCTTCCATAGGAACTCATTTCAAGGGCGATCTGTTTGAAAAGAAACTCTCCTACAGGCTGTCCTGTGACGCCCTGTGGTCGTTTTTGCAGGTGCCGATTACCTCGGTGGATTCTGCGAAGCAGTTTAGCTTTGATCTTTCGGCGGGCGTTGGATTTAATTTACTGCCCTGGTTGGCGCTGAATTGGCAATTTAAGAGCATTTTTAATCCGGCGATTTTAGATCGGGTTCAAATTATGAGCCACCTGATGCTTGCAGTGAAGTTTGATCATTAGGTACACTGCCATGCATGAACAAGGTTAAAAAAATTCACGAAGTATTTTTGGAATTTGATCACTGGTTTGAATCACCCGTTTTGTTGGTGATGCGCGTTATTTGGGGGTGCTTATTTATCACCGAGGGCTGGTATAAGTTTTCAGATATTCCGTCCAATGTCAGCTTTTATGCCAGTTTGCATATCCCAGCCCCAGAGTTTA
The DNA here is from genome assembly GCA_023248545.1 of Myxococcales bacterium. Classification (GTDB taxonomy): domain Bacteria; phylum Myxococcota; class UBA727; order UBA727; family JABDBI01; genus AER2-1. Next base: position 40,115 of record JAHFEF010000001.1, read on the forward strand.
TGGTTTATTTGTCGGGATCAGCCGAATTTTTTGGAGGCATTCTCATGGTCTTAGGTTTGTTTACCCGCTTGGCCATGATTCCCCTCATGATCACGATGATCGTTGCAGCTGTGACAGATCCTGGGAAAGCGGCGTTTTTGGGTCATGGCACGGGCCAAACCGAGACTTTTTTGGCTCAGATCCCGTTGGTATTTTTCTATGCGTGTTTGATGACGATGTTACTGGGTCCGGGTAAATACTCTCTGGATTATAAATTCAAGGGGAAATGGTTTTTGTGCCGCTAGGGCGCATGACAAAAGCAGCTACCAGAGCCACCAGCACGACGCAGAGTGAAATAAACTGGCTGGTAGATAAGACGCCCTGAATCACATAGCCGCGTTCGATGTCTCCCCGAAAGAGCTCTAAACACGAACGCATGACTGAGTATAATACCGCGTAGGTGAGCAAGACGTGCCCGTGAAAATATTTGCGCGAGGCTATCCAAACCAAAATGGCAAATATAATCAAAGCTCCAAAAGACTCTGCCAGCTGAGAGGGAAACAGTGGCCAGGTATGGGCGTGCTCAATCATATAAGTTTTCATACTCTCTGGGGCCGTGTTCATCAGCGTGTCATAGGCGGCTGAACCAGGTGGAAATCTGAGCCCGACGGAATTTTCAGAACCCAACGCTTGGCCATAGCAGCATCCGGCCGACACACAGCCGAGGCGTCCGAAAGCTTGAGCAAGAGGTACGCCGAGGACCATGATGTCAAAAAAGAGAAGTTTCGGCAATTTTCGGCTTTGCGTGAACCAAGCGCAAGCCAAAAAACCCCCTAAGAAAGCCCCCCAGTACACCAAGCCGCCCTGCCAGAATGCCAGAACACTGGGAATTTTGACGCCCAGGAGGGCAATTTCCGTCCAAGGATGCTGCACAAAATAGTCTTGCCATTCGACCGCAATATAAACCAATCGCGCTCCGACAAGGCCACCGATTAAGGCCCAAAATCCAAAATCTAGGACGTCAGTCTCATACAAGCCCAATTTCTTGGCAGACCATTTGGAGACGTTTAAGGCCAATAAAAAGCCAATGACAATCATGGCGCCATAGGTATGAATGGGTTGATTGATAAACGGCAAACTGAACAAGATAGGGTGCATCCAGGGACCTCGCTAGACAAATCGGGCAGTATTTCTTATCTATCAGCATGTTCTGTATTGGGAAACACCTAATTAAATCGCCTTATTTTTTGGCGCCCATGGCTGGGGTGAGCGAGATGCCATTTCGTGTGATTGCGTTTGAGATGGGCGCAGGACTCGCCACGACGGAATTAATTTCTGCCAAGGGCATTTTTCATCGAAATGCACGCACACAACAATATTTGAGATTTGATCCTGAAAAAGAAGTGCCTTATTCGCTGCAGTTATTTGGCGGTGAAGAGTTGGCCATGTGCCATGCGGCTGTGGAAGCAGCGAAATTAGGAGCCCAAATTATCGATATCAATATGGGTTGCCCGGTCAAGAAAGTCACTCAAACGGGTGCAGGGTCGGCGCTGCTCTGTGACACGCGTCGTGCGGCGTCACTGGTCAAAGCCATGCGTTTGGCAGTGGGCGACGGGGTTCCTATCACGGTGAAGATTAGAACCGGCTGGGATGCACAAAATATTAATTGCTTGGAAATGGGCAAAGCGTTGGAGGATGCTGGCTGTGCGGCGATTGCACTTCATGGCCGAACCCGGGCGCAGGGCTACTCGGGGAGAGCTGACTGGGAGCTCATTAAAGCCCTCAAAGCTTCTGTGCAGATCCCAATTATTGGCAATGGCGACGTAATTAGTGTGGAAGATGCAAATCTCAAGCTTCAAGAAAGCGGCTGTGATGCCATCATGATCGGCCGGGGCGCCTTGGGTAACCCGTGGATCTTTCGAGAGCTTCTAGGAGGCGCTAGACCGACGGCTATTGAAAGACGCGATTTGATCGTGCGGCATTTTCAGCAGCATGTGGAAGTGAACGCGCTGCGATCTTTTAGAAGCCACCTGGTTTGGTACTCCAAGGGGTTTGAAAACGCGGGTGGGTTTCGTGAACAGGTCATGCACTTAGATCAAGAAGCGGCTGTTTTGGAGGCAATTGACGCGTTTTTTTCAAACAAACTGCCTGTGGCTGATCAGGAAATGACGGATTTAGTTGATTACCGGCAGGCTTTTGGATAAAGAACCTCATGGCTTTGAGTAAATCCACAGAAAAATCGTTGACACCGGCACAGGAAAAAGAGTTGATCCAAATTTTGGAGGATACCCGTTCGGAACTCCAAGATAAACTCAAAAAGCGCCGCGGCGGGACAACAGCCGAACAGACACCGGGGGACGAGGCGGATTTGGCCTCCGAGGACGCCGAGATTTCTTTGGAAACACGCCTGATGGATCGCGATGCGAAGTTGCTACGCGAAGTTGAGCGTGCACTCGAGAAAGTTCAAGCCGGGACTTATGGCCTGTGTGAAGGTACCGACGAGCCAATTGGTTATGCCAGACTCAAGCTCAGACCCTGGACGCGTTATAGCGTGACCTACAAAGAAGAGCTCGAGCGCGAAGAGAAGCGATTGGGCAGCGGTGAATAAAGCCTACAGGTGAAAAATTCTAGTCTTTTTAGACTGTTAGCGTAGTCGCTTGCAAGAAAAACTTGTACGTACTATAATAAATTTGTTGTACAGGTTAGGAGCATCATATGGCGATTACGACTTCAGAGTTAAGACAAGATATTTTCAAGATTCTTGATTCCGTGATTGAAATGGGTCGGCCTATTTCAGTCAAAAGAAAGGGTCAGATCATTCAGTTGGTGCCAGAAATAAAGAAAAATAAGCTGGATAATCTGAAGGCCCATAACTATAGCGATGAGCCCTTGGAAGCATTCGATCACATCGATTGGTCCTATGAATGGAGCGGAAACAAGTCATGATTTTTCTGGATACAAACGCGGTTATCTATTTGTATTCAGGCCACAAAGACTTTTCAGCGCGTGCGGTCAAGCTGCTCAGCGAAAACGATTGTTTCATATCGCCGTTGGTTCAACTGGAGTTGCAGTATCTGCATGAGATTGGTCGTGGCAACAAGAAAGCACAGACGGTAGTAGACGTGCTTGCTCGTGAGATCGGCTTAAGCATTCATGAGCATTCGCTCGATAAAATTATTAGGGCTGCCGTCGAGATGTCTTGGACAAGAGATCCCTTTGATCGGCTCATCACTGCTCATGCCAAGGCCACCAATTGCTATCTTGTCACGTCAGATAGGACCATTCAGAAACATTATGCAAAAGCTGTCTGGTAGAACCGCTGGATTTTAGAAAGGACTCTTATGCAAATCGGCTTGCGTATTGGTCCAGCAAAGCTCGAATCATTTTTTGATAGGGGGCATGTGTCTTCTTGGCTTGCGCCCGGAAGAAATCAAGACTTCGGCGGCTTAGAGCCAAAGTAACCTTAACGGTCTCCTCTCGTAGGACAAGATCTTCTGGAGAAGGCAAAAAATCTGAGATTACTGTAACCGCTCCGATTGGTTCATCCGTGTATTTTATTTTCTTTCTCATATATTTTCTTTCCTTGTCTCCAATATCCAGCACCAAAAATACGAATTGTATTTCCCCGATAGGTAAAACGAACGGTCATAACCCCGTCGTTGACCTTGCCAAAACAAAAATAGCGCTTTTCATCTTCGCTATGCACATGATCCTCCGCAATCACACGGCGTAAATCAAGAAACGCGTGCTGAGCATCCATAAAAGAAACCCCATGTTTTCTGATGTTGGTTTCGTTTTTGGAATTATCCCACTCAAAACTCGCCATTCCCATTTGATAGATCCTAACATGTTATACAGATAAAATGCAACATAAAAGTATTGCCATTCATCATAAAGTGCTTGGAGGGCTGCTGGGTCTAGTTTTACATGCTTCATGCCGCCCAATTTAGACCCCCTGAAAATCATTGCTAGACATCGTCAACCGGTTACGTAGAACCTGAAAAAAAGAAAATTTCTCGCTGGATTTTAGAAAGGACTCCAGGGTGGAAAGAAGCTTGGCTTCGAGGGGTCCTCAACAGGCTCATCGGCGACTATTTTTTTAGTCACCTCTAGAAATATTCGCTCAGCTTCCGGTTCGCCGTTGAAATAGTCTTCCCAAAAGTTATCATACGCCCAGGCTTTTGGGGTTAATTCCAAAAAAGAATCCGGTACAAATTTGACGCACCATTCTTCTGGAATTTTATTTGAAACCAGCTCAAATTGTTGGGCATCATGAAGGGCTGGAGTTATTTTATCGTCTCCCAGAAATCGAAATTTTAAGACGCCCTTCTGTTCAAAAGATACCTCTAGAACATGGTAAATCCTACCAATTGTTAGCCATGGGCAAGATTCGATGATTTCTTGTGTATGCGGACTAATGAGCTTTATGCACTTAACTTTCATCTTTACCTTTGTCCAAATGGAATATTAAAGACTGTTTTATAGTCTAAATCATAAAAGATCCCGCCATCTCTTAGGTTCTTATAGAAGTGAATTTTAAAATTCCCGGCTGGGCTATGAAAAGTTTCTGTCGAGAACTTACTAAATCCAGATGGGATCGCCGGGTTTTTGAGTTGTAACAGAGTCTTGATTTCTCGCGACGTCTTAATCGCATCATTCGTCAATTTCCCGGTCTCAGTGAACGGAGACTTGGCTGACTCAAGCCCGAGCTGGTCTGCCAACTTCCTAGCCGTAGCAATATTGCTTGCGTGAGAGGAGGCCATCTTTTCAGCGAGGTGCTCTATGGCGCTTTCAAGTCTAAGTGTTTTAGAAATAACCTTCAATGTCCCAACGGGTGCGAACAGTGTGAACACCTCACTGGTCAGCTTTCCAATAAGTTCGCCTTTTTGTTCATGAGTATAGGTTGGGTATTCTCCAATGACCTGGTGAAACTTGTTTGAAATCAGGTCGTAGGTAGCTCGGTAGTTGACGATGGCGTTGCTGAGTGCCTCAACCGAATCCACAGGATGAGTGACCGTGTGCCACAGGCCAGTAGCAGTGTCGTAGATATTTTGTCTAACCCCACCGGCAAAGCCTTTCAAAAAGTCTTTGATCGCATAGACGTTTTCAGTCATCTGAATAACCAGATCAGTATCACCGTCATCTGCGTAAATAAGCGCTTGTTTGATGCTTAATGAAGCCTGCAACCGAAGTTCGCCGTGTTGCATCAATTTGGGTTCGAAAGATAATAACTTTGCTGCACGAATGATTTCATATCGCTCAAACGTATCGGCTGAGATGTCTCCAAGACCCAAGGCTTGCTTGGCCTCTTCACCCAGTGATTCTGTTGATAGACGTGATTTTTCGGGTTGGTCTGTCCAATAAGTGTAGGCGTGATTCGCGCGTTCTAACCAACGCCGTGCTGCTTGAGGTGAACCGGAATCTGGATGCAGGAAAAAAAGGTCAGCTTTTAGGGCTGAACCAATAATGAATTCTCGACGGACAGACGTTTTAAGCACAAGAGCCCGGTTAATGACTCTGCGGACTTCTTTGCCTTCTTGGCTTAGGGGATGGGTCGATAAAGTGGCTTCTCGTAGAATCGGTTCTGACTCGGCCTGTTCTTTGAGAAGACCTCTCGAATCTAAAACTGGTTTTTGAGAGTCTGCGGGCTTGGGCTCCGGGATTTTTGTCTCTGGGATTTTGATGCTTCGCAGTGTGTCTAAGATAGCTTTCTGCTTGCTATTGGCGTCACGGAAGGACTCTTTGAGTTCCCGTGGAACCGCGAAAGTATCAGCAGTTTTTTTCTGAAAGGCTTCTTGCCGTTGCTGCGAGTCTCTTTGATGATCTGCACGAAATTGTTGGATTTGTTCTTGACTATACCCTGTGGGTGGTCGTGAGGGCGCGTAACGGTTATAACGCTGAACGGCTGCTTGGTCGAGCAGATTGCCGACTTGAGCGTAGCCAGAAATTGCTGTCTGTATGCTTTCGCCAACAAGTTGGCCATTCTGTGGCTCAAGCTGAGGAGAATCCGGTTGGCCGGAGCGGATACAGAACAAATCATCTTCGCTGCAGGTTGCGGCAGCAAATGTGCTGAGCAGGCATCCGATGAGCAATAATATTTTCATAGTTATTCCATGCGTTGGCAATCTTCGGCTTCTCTAACAGAGTCTCCAGCTTCTAACAAACACTCAATTACCTGTCTTTTGCTTGAGAGAAGCTCATTCTTTGCTTCAAGTGTTTCGAGCTCGATTAGGACTTGTTGACGACGTTTGGTGACTTGATTGCTATTTTTCTGAGATTCAACTTCCAGTAGAGTCTGTTTGAGATCTGCAATACTAAGCTCAAGCCGAGAGATTTCTCGACTCAGCTCATCGCGTTGTTTTAAAAACAGAGCTCGTTCGTTGGCAAGCTCATCCACGAACATGATGGGTGCGTGTTCTAAACAAGCCTTGAGGGTCTTTCTTTGAACGCCTTCGAGAGTAATGGGGTTTTCAGAAGCAAAATCTTTAGCTCTTGAAATATCAGTGAGTTGGTTTTTTTTATCTGATTCGCAGCCGGCATGATAGGCGGCCCATTCCTTTTTGTTTTCTTCTGCGTTGATTATTGCGCGTCCACCTTCACCGACTGCAGCACCCACTCCCACTCCAACTGCCACACCAATGAGACACCCAACAATAGGGATAGGAATGAAAAATTGGAATGCACCGCATCCAATCGTGGTTGCTGGTAGATAGGCACTTGTTCTGAATTCTTCGCCTGCCGGAGTGCTGTGTCCCTCGGGTTTCGGCTGATCGCAAGGCCTTATTTCTTCGTCAATGTGATAGGAAGGGAAATCATGAAGAAACACCGATGGCAGGTGCTTTTCACACAAGTTTGAATGATTGATTTGAGAGGCTAAAACAGGAAACTGAACTTGGGTCAGTTCAACTTGTTCTCTCTGAACTCTTTCGAGCTGTTTTGTTGTGTTGCGCAAAGAAGCTGCAGTGGTGGTTTGCGTTACCTGTGTGGCAAGAAGTACAAGTTGTTCTTGTAGATTGAGGACTCTGGGCGTAGCAGAACGCAGCGTTTCGCGGGTTTGTTGAACATAAGTTGACTGGGTTTGTTTCTGAAAAGTGCTTAAGCGGTCATAGAGATCGGTAATCTTACCTGCGATGAAGCGTGGTAAGTTTTGAAGATAGGTTGATTGAACAGTTTCTAAGTTTCCTCCAACAGCGAAAAGCGACGTCGAGAATAAAATAAAAAGCAGTGAGAAATTTCGTTTCATGAGAGAAACATTTGCATGATTATTTCCAGTTGACAACTCGTCTTAACCAAAATAAAAGCGCCAGATTATGTTTATAATTTTGGTGTTTCTATTTGGTCTTTCTTTTGATCTTAGTGCCGCTGAAAATCGTCTTATTTGCTCGGACTGTTCCCTGTTTTTGAGCGATTGTCGTTTGAACTCAGGGCCATTAACAATTGAAAGCAGTTTTGAACGCACATTTAATGTCAGATTCGATTTTAATTGTCGAGGACATGATACGAATATTGGTTTGAAAACAGATAGGGGTTTTCACGCATTGAAGCCCTCTGCCCAAGAACAGAATATGAGCATTGTCGGAAAGAAGCTTTCATTGGTGGATGATGATCCAAGCAAGACTAAAATTTCTACTTTTGATTTGGGTTGTCAGTTAAAAATTCTGGAAATCACAGAAACCTTATCAGCTGATTCTAGAGCCAAGTTAAACGCTTATGGACAAGAAATAGATCGACTCAAGGATATGCTGGTGGACTTTAGAGAAATCGATGTTCAGATCGTGGATTTAATGCTGTCTATTGAACAAGTAAATCCAGAAAATTTAAGCTGGTCTGTGAAAACGTTAAAAAAGATAGCCAGAAAACTTTCTATGCTTGTCGATGATCCTATTTTTTCATCCAAGGAAACAGAGGTCTTGGCTTTGAAAGAAGCCGTTTTGAAAACAAAAAATATTTTGAAAAACAGTCTTGATGGACGTGTGAAAGCGATCTTTGATCGCCTGGATAGCATCGTGTTTGAGACGATGGATATGGCAGTGTTTTCTGGTGAAACTCAGTTGGAAGAAAAAGTAAAACAAGCGAAAAATGTTTTTAATGGAGGTACTGGATGAGAATTTGTTTTTTTCTGGGAGTATTGTTAGTTTCTATCAGTTCTTATGCAGAGGACGGTGCGCGTTGCGCGGAGAGAGCTCTACCACAAGAACGATGTGATCAAATGAGGCAGAGAGCCTTGGATTCAAATTGTATTTCGCGAGAGAAATATAATAGTCTTGCCTTCAATCATTGCCCGCTTTGTGATGATGGTCTTTATATGGGGTGGTGTCTCGCTGGTTGTTTCAAGCGCGGTACGAAGATTTTGGTTTCTAATCTCAAGACAGGTATTCAGCAGTGGGAAGTGATTGAAGAAGTTGTAGCCCATAAGGAACTATATCAGGTCTTGGCCATTGCGAATCAAGACAATGAAAAGAGACCGGTCTTTAGATTCTTTCCTATTAAATTGGTTGTACATGGTCCAGAAGCGGAACCTCTTGTCATGATTAAAACAGAGAATGGGAAAGAGCTCGGGTTGACTTCGCAGCACGGAGTTCTTCTGGATTCTGGAAAGATGGTGCTTGCAGAGCTGTTGGTTGTTGGAGATAGATTGTTAGATATTCAAGGGAATCCGATAAGGATTACTTCAATTGAACGAAGTATGACAAATGATGACGTATTTAATATTCTTTTAGATGCGGAGAACAAAATTTCTCATACGGTTATTGCTGAAAATATCATTGTAGGTGATCAGTATTGGCAGAGTGTTTCGTTGTCCGAATTCAATGCTACGATTTTTGAACGTTAAAATTATGATCAGGATCTTTGTATTCACTGCTTTGTTTGGCATTGTCTCATGCGGGCAAGGCAGTGTTTCTGCATATAAGTCCGAAGCGCTGGAAGAAATTAAAAGTATTCTGAACTCGACACTTCCTTGTTCTTCTGAAAAAAATGAAAACACTGGGTTATGTTCACGTGTCTCGGTAGGATTTCAAAAGAAAGAGCCTAGTGTGACTAGCCTGGGTCAACGATTTCTGATTATTGATCAAGGAATGCGAACTCCAGCATATACACGATATAAAACACGAGTATTAGATGATATTGAACCTGATGAAACTGGAGAATATAATTCTGTGGTTCGACCTGTTGAGCTTTACCGCGGAGAACTTCAAATCCTCTCAGAGGTACTGGCGGAGCGTTATCCACGAACTTCTGCAGGTTCTCTTTCATCAATATCAAGACAAATGCATCAGACGTTCCCGAATTATGATGTTTATCATGGAGATGCAGTATTTTCTACAATAGCAGATTTGAATCTGGATGCAGAGTTTGTAATTGCTCAGCTTTTCAAAACTCCAAAGACAGAGCTGTGTTCTTTGGAGGTAGATACAGGATCATTTAAAAAGCTGGAAAATTATTTCAAATCGGCATCGTCATCTCTTGTTGAAATAATTAAAAAATACAAAATATCTTTCGTTAATATGTCTTTTGGACATGGAATGGATATGATGACAGATTTGTCTCTGAAATGCGGGGGTGGTAATTTATCACAAACCACCCAAAGGCAGGTTTTAAAAATGATTCAGCAAAATTTTTATGAACCGCTATTTGCTTTACCAGAGGTCATTTTTGTCCAGGCGGCCCCATCTTTAAATCATGATTTGAAGGAAAATGACTTGGATTATCCAAGTGATTGTACTTTCTACCCAAATCGTGTTCGAGTAGGCTCTCGGGATGGTAACTATTACAATAGTGATTGTGTTGACGTTTTCATAGATTCTTCAGTGTATGAATACAATGTTACTAGAAATGGAATAGGTTCCAGTTCATTTCCTCCACCAATTTGTACGTCATGGGCTGCAGCTTTTGTATCCTCATATATCAATAAACAGAAACAAGATCATGTATCTAAAAATTCTCAATTTTCTCTCAAACGCTGGCTAAAAAGTGGATTTATTTTAGAAGGTACTCCAAGATGAATAGAAGTTTTATTTTTATTTTTTTTATATTTTTTTCAAATCAAACGCTGTTTTCAAATCACATTAGATACGAAGATCAAGTGATTGTCATTGAGTTCGATAGTCCTGATTTTTCTGATGGAGACTGTCCTAATCTTAAAAACAATGGAGTTATCCAGGAGGATGTTGGTTGGAGAGGTGGATGTCTCTTGAAAACACCTTTTTTCCATGGTTTTAAGAGTACTGAAGCTGAAATCCAGATACTCATTGAATTTGATGGTTCCTGGGATGGTTTTACCTCTAATCTTGATAGGGCATTGAACTTCAATCTCGCGAAAATAATTCTAGAATCATTTGATGAGCTAAATTTTAGACATGAAGTTCTAAGGCCACTTAAGGCGGCTGATTTTGGTTCTGTTCATTGGCTTGCCGAACACCCCAAAGGAACGTTCTATTATGGTGCGACTGATGGAGTCAAAAAACTCGTTCTTTCTCCAAGCATAATTCCAAGGAGTTCGAAAAATATCAGCCTGAATATTTGTGAGATTGCTCCAAACACACGACTAAAAATTAGCAAGATTGAGATGAGGTTAAAGCCGGTTTTTTAGCCTATAGGGTCAACCAATCAAACACGCCGTCTATATTATGAGACTGCCCCTAGTACTACCTGATCAGTTATGCGGTTATACGAGAATAAAGCCAAATATCAGCCAGCCCTGAAATAAAGCTGCATGCCAGTAAGCATTCAGCCAGTCGTTCCAGCGGCCTCTCGTGTTGTCGCGGATCATTCTGAACCGGACATCGGACAGCCTCAGTCTACCCTCGAGTTGCCCGATTTTGATATCCGAAGCATTGATCTCAACTCGATTCAAAATGCCGTCGTGCGTGTCAGTGTTCCCTTGAAAGAGGGTGTTTATTGGTTGCCGGGGAAGTATGAAAAAGCCAAAGTCGTGGTGAAGCCCAACACCATGGCTTGGTTGACGGTTTGTGTCGGCAGACACCCGGTGAGCGACGAGGCTGTGATCACCAAGACATCGATTCAGATGAGTGAACCTGTTCGAGTGGCCAACCCTTCTAGCGCCTATGAAGAACCTGGTTGCATGAATGGCTTTAGAGATCTCTTTGCGGATGTTTTGATAGAGGGCGTCGAAATTGGCCCTGACGGTCAAGTCTTATTTCAGGGGGAACTCAAAAAGGGTTTGTCGAGAGAAGATATCAAGACCGCGTTTAAACCTGAGATGTTTCCAAACGTCGACTTAAGTTTAGAACGGCTTAAACAAAAAAAGGTCGACTTAAAAAAAGTGGGTATACCTGAATTATTAAAGCAATTCGGTGGCATGCTGGGCGAAGCAAAATGCTCAGCCCGTCTCCAGATGGATGTGCCTGAATTCACCGTGCCTCGGACCGGATTGAAAGTTCGAACCACCCATTCAGATCTCGAGCTGCGTGTTCACGTGCGAGCGAGTATCACTCCCGAAGGCGAGCTCAAATTGAAGTCAGATGAGCAGTTGCAGAGCACGGCCGAATTCGGCGATTCCAAAGCGGTGCTTGATGGAGACGTTCAGGTTTGCGAGTTGGCCCAGTTGAAACCTGAATTGGATGGCCAAGTTTCAGCTCGAACGTTTGTCCCCCAAACACAGGTTTTTGTTGATTACGAAGACAAAACAGACATCCCCGTTTTGATGGGTGGCGAGTTCAATTATGTTCGGGCACAAGCGCGTTTTCAGAAAAACCAGCCCGTGAAATTTTCAGGGGATACTTTGATGGATGCGCATGTGGCGGAAGTGCAACCACTGAATGTCGGTGCGCTGAAAGCCAAGTTTAAAAGCGCAAGTTTTCGCTTAGATGCCCGTGGCGTTGTGCGAGGCCAGAAAAAATCTGTATGCGGAGATTTCAAAGCCGTGCTGTCCCATCCACAGTTTGATTGGAGAGGATTGCATGCGTCCGTGCGAGGACAGGCAGGGGTTTTGATCCAAGCCAAAGATTTAATGAACGGAACGATTCGTTACAATATTGAATCCGATCGGCTGAGGCCCTTTCGACGTGAATTAGGCTATGAGCTGTTTCCAGACGCATGTTTGGCTTTGAACCCCCATAATACCGGGGTGAGTGAATTCTTAGATCCAGTGAATCAGTTCATTTGGGCAGGCAGCCAGCTTGCTGATCCTAGCACACCGCCTGTGGGAGAATTAGGGGACGATGCTTGGCGTGCTCATGTAGAGAAAATGACAGGCGCACCGATTCGAAAACACAATCGGGTTGAGCTATTGATCGATGGAAAAACATCGTTTCCTAAGCGCCTTCAATTGATTAAAAATGCCAAACGATCGATTTGTTTGCAAAGTCTTATTTTTAAAGACGACGAATGCGGCATGGCTACGGCGAAAGCTTTGGTTGAGGCCCACAAACGGGACGTCGCGGTTCGCGTAATTGTTGATAGCTTGGGAAATCTCGATTCTGTGAAAGAGCTGATTCGAGGCAACCGGGTCTATGAATATTTACGCAAAAACGGGGTCAATCTTGAGCTCTATAGCAATGCTGCTGTGAAGGGCTTTGGAAATTTGTTGAGGGTGGTGGAGCAACACCGTGCGTTGCAGGGTTTAGAAAGTCTGAAAGATTTCGTGGACCCGAAACAAACACTTTCGACGCTGCACATGTTGGCCAAAGTCGCCCGAGGGACTGTTAATCTAGGTTTGAGTGCCGAAGACCAACAAAAAGTACGTGAGTCGCTCAAAATGATTTTAGGCGATGACGATCATGCGCATGAGTTAATCGAACGATTGGCACATATTACACCTGAAAAACCATTGCAGTTGTCTGAAGTCATAGAATTATTTACTCAGGTGCTGAATCTCAATCATCGATGGCATGAAAAATATTTAATTGTCGACGGTGAAAAGGCAATTTTAGGTGGCATGAATATTGCTGATGAGTACTTAAAAGGAGGATCTGATGCGCAAGTTCGTGTAGCTGGGGTAGGGCGACCTGCTTGGCGAGACACGGATATTTTTGTGGAGGGAGAAGGGGCGCTCGATGCCTATCAGTATTTCGCGCGCAATTGGAAAACGGTGAATGGTCAAGACATACCTGCAGAGCCAGGCTCTGGTTTGAAATTAGGTCGGAACACAGAAGTTCAAGTGATTCAAAGCCGCCCCTTGCGCGGTTTGCCTCACCCAGTCACCAATTTTAAAATCGAAGCACTGAAGAGTCTGAAAAAGGGCGACAAGGCTTATGAAGCCACGGCTTATTTCATGCCGGTGGGGGCTCTGAAACCCTATGCAGAGGCGCTTAAATTGGCTGTGGCTCGGGGTGTCGATGTTCGCATTGTGACCAACAGCATTGATAGCACAGACATGCCTCAGGTGAATCAGGCTGCTTTGGTGAGTTGTTATCGAGATTTGCTCCGGGCAGGTGTTCGGATTTTTGAGCGCACCGGCGGTCGAACCATGCACCAAAAGACAGCGGCCTATGGTTCGAAAGTAGGTCTGGTGGGATCTTATAACCTAGACAACCGATCGGCGAGTTTAAATTCGGAGAGTGAAGTGGTGATTTACCAGGCTGAATTTGTGGGTGGATTAGAAAAAATGCTTCTCAAAGACATGGAATCCAATGTCGCCAAAGAGCTTAAACTGGAAGACATTGCAGCATCACCGGCCTTGGAGGAGTTGCAGCACAGTGCGTGGGCTATGCTGGGCGATTTGATGTGAATTTTTTCAACGCCGCCACTCTCTCGGGTGATTTTAAAACCTGTTCATAGCACCGGGCGATATCACCTGTCTTCATGGCTTCTTTGGCGGCTCTGAGGCTGACTCCTGAACAGGCGGCAATTTGAGAAGCGAGTTCATAGGGCGAGTCGCTTATCTGGTTTACTAAGCCAATATTGAGGGCTTCTTGAGCGTTGATTTTTTTGGCGCTAAAAATTAATTCGCATGCTTTGGCGTAACCAATCACCTGAGGGAGTCGGCCTGTGCCACCGGCACCGGGGAAGATCCCCAAAGCGCATTCTGTGAGGCCTGTTTGTGCATGCGGGGCCATGATTCGAATGTCGCACGCCAGCGCGAGTTCTAACCCGCCGCCGAACGCCAAGCCGTTCATATAGGCGATTGTCGGCATAGGTAGATTGGCAATCTGGTCAAATGCATGATTAATTTGCTTTAAGAAAGTACGTGTTTGATCCAGGCTCATGCCGACGCGTTCTTTGAGATCTGCGCCGGCGCTGAATGCTTTCTCCCCGGCCCCTCGAATAATTAGGGTTTTAACCTCACCCCCTAGCCCCCTCTCCAGCAACTGGAGAGGGGGAATTGGTTTTAGGGATTTAGGGTGAGGTTTAAGGGCGCTGAGGGTCTCATCAAGCTCCGTCAACAACGCTGTATTCAGCGCGTTCAAGACCTCGGGGCGATTGAGCGTAATTTCGCAGATTTCTTGATTAGTACCGGTATAACTCAGGTTTATAAGGGCCATCGACAGACACTCCCAGGTAGGCAGCTTGTTTTGCGTTTAATTTTGTCAGCTTGACACCGAGGTGATCTAAGTGCAACCGGGCGACTTCTTCATCTATTTTTTTGGGCAGCGTATAAACTTGGCCTTTTTTAAATTGACCGTTGTCGTTTTTCCAGAGCGCAATCTGGGCCAATACTTGGTTCGTAAACGACGTCGACATCACAAAGCTGGGGTGTCCTGTCGCGCAGCCTAGGTTTACCAGACGGCCTTTGGCTAGGAGTGTGAGCCGTTTGCCGTCTGGAAAAATAAACTGGTCCACTTGAGGTTTGATGTTTTCACACGTGATTTCGCCATTGTTTTCGAGCCAAGCGACGTCAATTTCGCTGTCGAAGTGGCCAATATTGGCTAAAATCGCCTGGTCTTTCATGGCCTTCATGTGTTCAGCGCGGATAATATCGCAGCAGCCGGTTGTCGTCACAAAGAGGTCGCCCTGAGGCGCGGCTTCTTCCATCGTGACTACTTGATAGCCTTCCATGGAAGCTTGCAGGGCACAAATTGGGTCAATCTCAGTGATGAGTACACGAGAGCCCATGCCGCTGGCAGATTGTGCGCAGCCTTTGCCGACGTCTCCGTAGCCACAGACCACCACCACTTTGCCGGCCATCATGACGTCTGTGGCGCGCTTGATGCCATCTAAGAAAGATTCACGACAGCCATAAAGATTATCAAACTTAGATTTTGTCACAGAATCATTCACGTTCATAGCAGGCGCTAAGAGCGTATTTTTTTGGGACATCTCATAGAGACGCCGCACACCGGTGGTGGTTTCTTCCGAGAGGCCTCGGATAGGGTCAGAGCCTCCAAACCATTGTGGGTAGCGCGTGTGAACGATATGCGTGAGATCGCCACCGTCGTCCAGGATCATATTGGGTGCTTTGCCGTCTTTAAATGCTTTTAATTGTTGTTCGATGCACCAGTCGTATTCTTCTTCGGTTTCGCCTTTCCAAGCAAATACGGGCACACCGGTAGCGGCGATGGCGGCAGCGGCGTGATCTTGCGTCGAAAAAATATTACAGGATGTCCACGTGACTTCAGCGCCCAGTTCTACCAGCGTTTCGATTAAAACGGCCGTTTGAATGGTCATGTGTAGGCAGCCGGCAATGCGAGCGCCTTTGAGGGGTTTTTCACGGCCATGGCGTTTTCGAAGTGCCATGAGTCCTGGCATTTCAGATTCAGCGATGGAGATTTCCTTGCGGCCCCAGTCTTTGAGAGATAGATCAGCTACTTTGTACTGCATGCTTAGAAAATAAGATATTTCTAAATTATAAACAAGTGTCCATTTTTCCCAAAGTACCCGGCTTTGAGCGGATGCTGGTCAAATCCTTTGGCGCCGAGTTTATAATCGCATTGGAACCGTCGGCACACGCTTGGCCTGACTTCATAGATGCCGCAGCCGGTGGATGTGAGATACGGGCAGGGTACTCCGGCAGGCTTAGCAATATCCTCGCCGGTATCGTACCGGGTCGAGAAACCTGGCTTCGAATCGATTCTAAGCGCGGTGCAACAAACGTTACAGGGATGACAAGTTCGCTGGGTCACCTTGCTTAGGGTGATGATTCCGGTAAACTATTTATCGAACCATTCCGAATAGCCTGAGAGCTACTCCGGCAATCCAATATACATGCACTTCACGTACACCGAAATTTCCTCGGTACTCGTCTTTCGATTCCACATGTGTCCATACCCTGAAGCGCTCACCGTCGCACGCACGAAATTGGTTCGTGATTGATAGTTTGCATAAAGCTGCAAGTGCTTTTTCTGTTTTTCTTCGAGTTCGGCGACGGCGGCCTTATTGCCGACGCTTGCCTCAGCGCGGATTTTGTTGCCGTAGTAATCGAGAATCTCTGACTCTAATACGACGTTGGTGTTATTCGACAGCCCTTCGGTACTGCGGTTTCCGTGATCATCTGCGTAAACAACGGTGCGAATATCTAAAATCACCCAGCCTTTGGGCACTGCGTAAGTTCCAGTGAGCGTCCGGGTTTCTTCATGAAGTCCGTTCCAGCCAGCTGTCACTTTTAACCGATCGATGGCGAGAAATTCTCGCTCATCGCCGGGAGTTGGAATAGTGAGGGCCTGTATTTGCGCAAAAGCGGTGATCGATAGAACTTGGAGACTCAGGAAAAGGACGATGTGACGCATATGAGTCAATCGTTATACACCTCACTCGTGTTGACTATCGGTCGTTATCCGGATGCAGTTGAAGTCAAGCTGAACCGTGCTAAACGATGCTTGCTCCTGCCGATTCATTGGGTGGAATACGGCTCCAAGGCTGTTTTCCCTTCAAACACACCCACGCGATGAGGGTAAAGGGTACTGCGATTGCGACCGCGGCTATGGTGGCGACCAGCGCAGTTGACCACGAGATGGATTCGCTCTGGATCGGTGCAGTTGTTGCCGTGCAACTAAATAACGCATTGTCTTTCAAAGCGAGCAAGTAGGCCATAACCTGAGGCGACAAGTTCGGACTATTGGTAACATTCCAATAAGCGTTGCCGCAGCTGCCTGATCGAATCAGACTTTTGGTAGCGCTGGCAATGACCTGATCTTCGTTGTTTCTCAAGGTGACGCTGTTAACGGTGTCTTCTTCTGGATTCACAAACCCGGTGCCAGGGATTTGAGAACCGGGCATGATGGTAAACAGAGTTTTTCCAGTGCATGCGCTGGAAACTTGCAGTGGCCCCCAACCCGCTTGACCTGTTTGTTCACCGCTAAACGACCGAATATTTTGTCCATTGTTCAAATATAAATCCAAGACTTTGTTGTTGCCGACGCAGCTGGGCTGTAAATAAGCATTTGGGTCGACTTGCAATTGATAAACCGGTTGAGTGGGATCACAACTGAGCGGCTCGGTCAGCACAAACTGAGTTCGTTCGCCGGCAAATGGATCCTCGCACGGAACCTGAGCATGAGAAACCAACACAAATAAAAAAGCAGGAATAAAAGTGATTTTTCCAAACATGCTGGCTCAATAGACCAAATTAAAACGCCTGTCCAATCCCGAGTGTAATCAGTGTATTCTGAAACCCAACAAGCGGTCCACCCACCGGAGTTGCTGCGTCGACACGAATTAATAACCGATTCCAGGGGACGGATAAAATTCTCAGGCCCAGACCCACATCGTGTGTTGGATTAAAACCTGCCTGACCCGAAAAAGCAGCACCCAAATCATAGAACGCAACCAACCCAAATCGAAAAATCCAAAACGGCAATGAGCGCGTTCGAAATTCAAGATTTTGTCGAAAAAATTGCCTGCCTAAATAATATCGATAAGGCGCACCACGCAGTCCGGCCTCGCCGCCTAAAGTAAAATAGGCGTTATTCAAATTGTTCCAAAGTTGCGCATACGTGCTCGAGGTCACAAAACGTCCGAATTTAAAAATACTCGGTGATACTGCTGTGAGACTCACGGTAACTTGATTATTCAAAAAGCTGTCTTGAATGCGAGTTTGTAATTGGGCACTGGCGCTGACCAGGCTGTCTTGGGTTGGCGCTGCGCTCGCCCCGAGTGATAATATGGGTGCCCAAAAAGTATGATCGCTACCTAAAATGGGCCCCAGAGCAATATGATTGGCGAGTGATAGACTGGGACCGAGCTGAACCCATTCCGTCAAGGCAAACGTATTGTAGTCATAGAAAGCCTGATAGCGATTTTGAAACGTGCTGTAGCGCAAAATTAAAAAGCTTTGGAACTCACTGTAAGGCAAGACGGCTTGCTTGAAACTCTCTGGAACGTCCTCGAGGGGCTTATATTGATTCAAGTTTGCCCCATAGCCGAAGCTTAAGTTGTGCTTGGTCTTTTTGCCAAAGGATCTCACGACGAAGAGTTGTGGGCTGATTTGGAGCGCCCGGTATTGCTTTTTGAAGCCCTCAAAAGTTCGAATGTCGGTGCCGACAAAATCATACATAGGTTGGTTGTTGTAGGAAAACGACGCTGCATAGCCCCAAGGTGTGTCCTCGGTGGCCAATGGGTAGTTGAGCAAGAAAGTTGTGTTAAGGCCTTCATAGCCGAATCCCTGTCGATTCAAATAAACACCCTGTTGGAGCGTCAGTTGGTTTTTGGTTGAGAGTAAACTCGGATCAAAATAATAGCCTGATAGATTCATAATGGCCTGGTTGAGGTTAAAATTGACACCGATGGTTTTATTGAGGCCAAATAAATTGGTTTGATACAGACCCAGTGATAAATTGCCGAGTGCAGCTCCGGCAGTTGAGATGGTGCTTGTGCCTTGCCAATTAAAAATATCTTTGGTGACCACCAACAAATCGACTTCAGTGCTGGAGGGGTCATTGGATACTTGCACTGGAAATATCAGTGCGAAAGATCGAACCAATGGATTTAAGAGCGCTTGTTCGTTTTCGATCAAGATATTGGCATCGTAAACATCGCCTGGATGCATCCACAATTGGTTTTTCAGTGCTGAATACTTTGTTTTAAATTGGATATAATTGAGCCAAGCCGTGAGTCGGTCTGATTTATCAAACGGATCTTGGGTATAAAAATGGAATTTTCTTATTTTTTTGTTTTCAGGACTTTTGTCAATTATTAAGCCATATTGATCCAGTGCGAGCTGGGTAATCGCTTTTTCAAAGCCGGATAGGTTTTCATGGTGGGTTCCAAATGCCTGAATCGTTGCCAGAAGGCAGAGCAAAAGACATTTACAAGCCAGGCTTTTCATTTTAAGTCATAGCGCCTGAGGTGTAAAAATGGCTGGTGTAAGCAAAATGACGATTGTTGGGAACTTGGGAGCGGATCCTGAAGTTCGTTATTCTCAAGGTGGGATGGCGATGTGCAACTTGCGTGTTGCTGTCACCGAGCGTCGCAAAGAGGGGGATAACTACGCAGATCATACGGAGTGGTTTACGCTGGTTTGCTTTGGAAAAACAGCTGAAAATGCACAGCGCTTTTTGAAAAAAGGCCGCCAAGTATTTGCTGAAGGTCGTTTTCAGGCGCGCAAATGGCTCGACAAAGATGGCAAGGACCGTGTGAGTCTTGAAGTCGTCGTGAACCAGCTGCTTTTCTTGGGCAATGGTCGTGAAGAAGGCGCGCCGGCGATGGGCGCTACAGCTACAGCTGCGGGTGCTTTCCAGGCTCCGATGGCTGATTTTGATCCTTCGAACGGCTATATGAACGAAGACGTCCCATTCTGAAGAAAAACCAAGTAATCACAGCGAGGCCTATGAGGATTAAGACACTTTTCCCATAGGCCTCGAGTATTTTGAGCAGTTTTTCTAAACTGTCGCTGAATACATAGCCAAGGCCAATCAAAACGGCGTTCCATAAAATTGCCGACACAGTTCCCCAGATTAAAATTGGCTTGAGGGGCATTTTGATGAGCCCGGCGCCAATCATGAAGGCGCCGCGTAAACCAGGCACGAAGCGATTGGTGATCAACAGCCAAACGCCCCAACGCGCATAGCTTTTCTCGAGTCGATCCAAATAATCTGGCTTAATCACGCGTCGCAGTCCGAGGCCATGATGCCCCAATGCCCAAGCGATCACACAGCCACTGACGGAGCCCAGAGTCAGAACGGTGAAAGTTAGCATGGGAGGAAGTGCACCCTGTGCCACAAAAAAACCGCCTGCAACGAGCAGCGTGTCGCCGGGAAATGGTGGAAAAATATATTCTATCCAGCCAGCCACAAAAAGCAGCGGCATGGAGAGCCATAAAGGCAAAGACTCAACGAGGTGAACTAAATCCATGGATCACACGATGCCATTTTTGCTGGAGCTTGTCGCGTTCTTCCTCGGACATGAGGGGCCTAAACACAGTCGATTGCTCGGATAATTGGTTCACGGCGTTGGTATTTGTAAAAACACCCGTGGCCAGGCCCGCCAGTACCAAGGCTCCTAACGCAGTCGTGTCTAAACAAGGCGAACGCAAACAGGCAACTTGAGACAAATCAGCCTGCAACTGGATCAGTAAATTATTGGAGGCTGCACCGCCGTCGACCTTGAGTAATTTGAGCGCACCGGTGTCTTCTTTCATGGCCGCCAACATGTCTTGGTTTAACAACGCGATGCCTTCCAAAACGGCCCGTGCAAAATGGGCCTTGTTGGTATCTCGGGTGATGCCATAAAATAATCCCCGGGCCTCGGGGTTCCAATAGGGTGCACCGAGGCCTGAGAGCGCTGGCACAAAGACTAACTCAGCGCTGTTTGGAACCTGCTGGGCCAAGTGTTCTATTTCGCTGGCTTTTGAGATTAAACCCAAACCATCTTTGAACCACTGAATCGCTGCACCAGCAATAAATGCTGAGGCTTCAAGGCAATAAGTAGTCTGGATTTTTGTTTTTAGGGCCACAGAACTTAATAAGCCATGCTTGGAGAGAACGGGTTTATCGCCAGTATGTAGCAAAATAAAGCAGCCGGTACCGTAAGTTGCTTTGGCTTCGCCCTTTGCGATACACCCCAAACCAAATAACGCCGCTTGTTGGTCGCCGACGAGGCTGGCAATGGGAATGCCGTCGGGCAAAAAATCTAGATTTTGGGTGTGGCCATATATCTCTGAGCTGGTGCGAATTTCTGGCAAGCAGTTTTTCGGAACGCCTAAAATATCTAATAATTCCGGATCCCAAGCACAGCTTTGCAAATCCATCATGAGGGTTCTGGATGCATTGGTGGCGTCGGTGGCATGCACAGCGCCGTGTGTCATGCGATAGAGCAGCCAGGAATCCACTGTGCCAAAGAGGAATTTTTTGAGTTCGGGATATTGTCTAAATAACCAGGTGAGTTTGGTGCCAGAAAAGTAGGGGTCTAATAACAAACCTGTTTTGCTGCGAAATAAATCTTCAAAGCCTCTGTTTTTTAATTCTGCACAGATATCTGTGCTCCGCCGACATTGCCAGACGATCAAGTTATGTTTGAGGGTGCCTTGGGTGTCAAAGATGGCTGTGGTTTCACGTTGGTTTGTAATTCCAATGGCGGCGATTTGATGGGGTTTGACAGAGCAATTCTCAAAGCATTGCAAAACAGATTGACGCACAGAGTTCCAGATATCGTCGCCCTTGTGTTCTACCCAGCCAGGTTTTGGGAAAACCTGTGGAAATGGAATGTTGCTCTTACTGATGATTTTGAGATTTTCATCGGCAATCAACGCTGTGGTTCCCGTCGTGCCCTGGTCAATGCTTAAAACAAATTGCATGGGACCAAACTTGTGGCATAAGCATGGGAGAGGTTCAAGTCATGTCATATGCAGTTACGTTGATCCCTGGGGATGGTATCGGTGAAGAAATCACACAAGCGATGCAGCAGGTTGTGGAAGCCTCTGGCGTAAAAATTAATTGGGATGTTCAGTCGGCGGGTCTCAAAGCCGTTCAAACGCTGGGCAGTGCTTTGCCCGAGGCAACGCTTAGTTCGATCCGAAAAAATCAGGTGGCATTAAAGGGCCCTACGACGACGCCTGTGGGGACGGGTCACAAAAGCGCCAATGTGTTATTGAGACAATCTTTGGATTTATATGCCGCTGTGAGACCGGTTAAAAGTGTTCCAGGGATTCAGACACGGTTCGATCATGTGGACTTAATCTTGGTGCGAGAAAATACCGAAGGTTTATATACGGGCCTAGAAGTTCAAGTCACGCCCGACACCGTGGTTTCACTCAAAGTCGTGACCGAAAAAGCCAGTACTCGGATTGCTCGGTTTGCCCTAGAACTGTGTGAAAAGCAAAAACGCAAAAAAATAACCATTGGTCACAAAGCGAATATTATTAAACTCGGCGACGGGCTGTTTTTACGCATGGCTTATGAGCAGGCTCAAAAATATGCTCAGGTTCAGACCGAAGACTGCATTGTCGACGCGCTGTGCATGAAATTAGTCATGAACCCCGAGCGTTTTGACGTTTTGTTGCTTGAAAATCTCTATGGCGATATTTTGTCTGACTTGTGCGCTGGCTTGGTCGGTGGCCTGGGCCTCGTACCCGGTGCGAACTTTGGAGACAAAGAAGCGGTATTTGAAGCAGTTCATGGATCGGCGCCGGATATCGCGGGGCAAAATAAAGCCAATCCCACAGCGTTGATAAAAAGTGCCGCGATGATGCTCGAATATCTCGGCGAAAAATCAGCGGCGGAAAATATAGAAAACGCTGTGAATAAGGCTTTAAGTCACGTGGCGTCGCGAACGGCTGATTTAGGCGGTGCGGCCACCACGGAAATATTTACGCATGCTGTGATTAAAGCACTCGCCTAATGGGTTAATAGGGGTGCATGCTCGAAACGACTCAGACACAGGCGATCTTTTCCAGACCGGCTTTGTTATTGGATGGTGTTCGTCATGAATTGCCAGTGGGTTTGTTTCGGGTGGGTCGAGATTCGCAAAACCATTTGGTTCTAGATGATTCGAGTTTGAGCCGAACGCATTTTGTGATCGATGTCTATGCCTATCAAGCGCAGTTAATAGACGTTGGTTCGGCCAATGGGACCTATGTGAATAAGAAGCGCGTTCACAGTGCTTGGCTCAAAGATGGCGATCGGATTCGAGTTGGGGATCATGTGCTGGTATTTTCGGCGCCAGGATTTATAGCGACCGAGGAGAACTTAGACCGAGCAGAACCCACGCGTGCGTCTGTGCCCTGGTTGCCAATGTTAGCCCTGCTGGTGGCCTCAGCCAGCTTGTTTATGCAGCTGGTGAATCGAGATCGACAAATGGGGCAGGATCAGGAACTTAAACGCATGTGGGCCGTCATGGCTGAGCCACCCAAAGTACCGGTTCAAGTCCCGACGGAAAAACCTGATCGGCCTGATAAAAAGTGGGAGAGAGCACTCTTGGATTATAAATCTGGCAGTGAAGACGAGGCCTGCGAGAATATCAAAGCGCTGATCCCAGAGCTCCACCCCAAAGATTTACTTAAAGCCAAAGCTAAGTCTTTTTTCGAAAGAAAGTGCGTTTTGTGAGTAATCGGTCCAGCGACAATAATCCAGCACCATAGACGATGAGCCAGACCAACAAGACAATATATAAGTATTCAGACAGGCCCGTGAGCGCCGAAAAATCTGACACCTTGTCGAACAGAGCGGTTCGAATCGCGACGGCCATGATGACCATTAATGGGATGCTGGCCCAGCGGGTGAACAGCCCCAGAAGAATTAAAATGCCGCAACCAAATTCGAAACTGGCGACCACCGGTGCTTGGATGTGAGCAAATGGAATCCCCAGGGAGTCGAAGTACTCCGTGACTTTCTCGATGTGGTGCAGCTTGCCCCAGCCACTTTCAACAAACACCATGGCCAGTGTGAGTCGAGTCAGAAGAGCCGGAAGAAAATTCAGTTTGGACAGAGACAATTGCATAAGATACGCTATAGACCACCTTGAAACCAATTAGCAATCCTCAGGGCCATTTTTGTATAAGGCGGGTATCTGAGGGGCATATCCACGCGGGTGCTTCGTGAAAAAACAGGTTTTGCGTGGCTGAACCGCTCGAAGCCCCAGCGTCCATGATAGGCTCCAAAGCCGCTTTCACCCACGCCCCCAAATGGCAGCCCCGGGATTCCCAAGTGCGAAACTGTGTCGTTGATGCACACAGCACCGGATTTTGTTTGCTGCGTGATTTGTTTCTGGGCTGATTTATTCGATGAGAAAAAATAAAGCGCCAAGGGGCTGGGTCTGGAATTGATGAGCTCGATAGCTGCTGGTAGGTTTTTCACAGGAACGATGGGTAAGAGGGGCCCGAAAATTTCATCGTCTGGGATGTGATCTAAAAGCGTGGGCGCAAAATAGCGTTGCTCTAAATCATAGTCAGCCTGGGGTGCTAATGCGATCAATCTTTCCATGTGTGGCCGATTAATAATACGAGCGTAGTCGTCGCTTTGTTTGGGGTTATTGCCGAAAAAGTGCGTGATTGCTTTTTGAAGTTCGGCGGTGAGTGCCTCGTAAACCCGGTCATGGGCCAGAACGTAGTCTGGTGCAACGCAGGTCTGACCGGCGTTGATCAATTTCCCCCAAGCAATTCGACGTGCTGTGACTTCAAGATGGGCCGTCTCGTCCACAATACAGGGGCACTTGCCGCCGAGTTCGAGTGTCACAGGGGTGAGAAATTTGGCTGCTTTTTCAAGAACGATTTGCCCCACTCGGCTACCGCCGGTAAAAAATAGATGGTCCCATTTTTGATCAAGCAGCTTTTGGGTGGCTTCAGGGCCACCGGTGACCACTTGGGTGTCGATGTAATTAGGCAGCTTTTGAGCCAGCAAATCGGCTGAATAAGGCGCGAGCTCAGACGGCTTGATCACGGCTGAATTTCCTGCGGCGATGATATTGACCAACGGTCCCAAGGTTAATTGAAACGGGTAGTTCCAGGGGGCGATCACCAGGATTTTACCTAAGGGCTGATACTCGATCCAGCTTTTGCCAGGCTGGTGAACCAGCGGTGTTCTAACAGGTCGTGGCGCTGTCCAAGAGGCTAGATTTTCGAGTGCGTAAGCAATTTCGGTTCGAAGAGAACCCAGCTCTAGTACGGATGTTTCAAAGACGGGTCTTCCTAAGTCTTGCCGGAGAGCCTCAAAAATTTGGGGCTCACACTCCTCGATAAAAGCCAAGATGCCTCGAAGTTGTTTTTTGCGCTGTGTAATTTCCACGAAACTTATCCTTGTGAACGCCGACACTCCTTCTAGCAAGGGAGAAATCGAAATGGCGCGTTTAATTGGTCTATTGGCAGGATTAACTCTATCGGGAATGGTGTTTGCTGCGGTAGGAGATGCGTGTCAGTCCAACAACCAGTGCGGTCAGCAAGAACAGTGCGTGACCGAGTTTAACCAGGGTTATTGTGTCCGATTTGATTGCTCTCAAAAAAGTTCATGCAGCGCAGAGGCACGGTGCATGGTGATCCAACCTGAAAATTTCACACTGTGTTTAAAAGCGTGCACGCAAAACAGTGATTGCCGAACAGGCTATCGATGTTATGAACAGGGCGTGTGTTTGCCTTAACTAACTCCTATGCCGTGGACACGTGAACAAATGGCTGGGCGGGCCGCCCAAGAGATACAAGATGGCGATGTGGTGAACTTGGGCATCGGCATTCCAACGTTGGTTGCTAATTATCTGAAAGATCGCCCTGTCATGATTCATTCGGAAAATGGCCTCTTGGGGATGGGGCCGTTTCCCCAAGCTGGCACCGAAGATGCGCAGATTATCAATGCAGGCAAGCAGACTGTGACGATATTGCCTGGTGGCAGTGTGTTTGATTCGTGTTTGAGTTTCGCCATGATTCGGGGTGGTCATGTGGACGTTGCTATTTTGGGTGCCATGCAGGTGGCCCAAAACGGTGACTTGGCGAACTGGTCTGTGCCTGGAGAAAAAATTACCGGCATGGGTGGCGCCATGGATTTGGTGTCTGGGGCCAAGCGTGTAATTTGTCTGATGAGCCACTGTGACAAAAACGGCAATCCCAAACTGGTTCAGCAATGTACGTTGCCAATTACGGGGCTTGCTTGCGTCGACCTAATTATCACCGAACGTGGTGTGTTCGGTCGAGATTTTACACCTATTGAGCTTGCCCCAGTAGAATAAAAACGCTGTCAGTCTGTGAGTTGGCCGTTACAATGTCCAACAAACCGTCGTGATTAAAGTCACCCGCAGCAATACTGTTTGGCCCCAAAGTACCTGTTGGGCAGACATGGGTGAGATCAAAAGCTGTATTTTTTCCTGTGTTTTCTAGAATAGCGACGGTGTTATCGGTCGTATTGGCCACAGCGATGTCTAGGTTACCATCGTTATTGAAGTCAGCAGAGATTAAACTGCTGGGTCCTGCGCCGACCGTGACCCGATACAGAAAAGTCACCGCAGTGGGCGAGGCTCTGAAGAAAGAAACAGTCGCTCCTTGGGAATCGCTGATGGCAATTCCGAATGGACCGATCAGGATTGTATCTGATTCAATCATCGAAGGGGGTAGGGGGGTCTTTGTCAGTGTCTCATAGGGGATGGGCTCTTGAAACAGGTCACAGCCAATCGCTGGCAGAATGATGGGAGGTGTCCCTGCCTGTGTGAAACCGCAAAACAATATAAAAATTAATGTTATATTTCTCATAAATAAACAATAACAAATAATGACTTCTATTTTCAATAGCAGGGGCAGATTAATCGTGTTAAGGCCGCCTGATGATCATCGGAAACTGGAAGTTGAATCATTTAAAAGCCCAGACGCTCGAGGTATTGGATCAACTCATCGCAGGGTTAGGCGATTTGGAACTCGCGGTGGCTCCGGTGGTGACTTTATTGGGTTTGGCCTGTGAGCGGGTTCGAGGCACAAAGCTCAAAATCGCCGCTCAAAATGTATTTTATGCATCTCACGGGGCCTATACGGGCGAGTGGTCTGTGGGGCATCTTAAAGAGTTAGGTGTTTCGATGGCAATTATTGGCCATTCGGAGCGGCGCCAGTATTTTTGTGAGACCTCCGAGAGTGTTGCTCAGAAATCCAAGGCTTGTCTGGACGGGGGTCTGACTCCGATTGTTTGTATCGGAGAAAGTCTGTCGGAGCGTGAATCGGGGAAGGCTCGACAAGTTATAGAAAAGCAGCTTGAACCTGTTTTAAAAATTAACCCTCCGGAAAAACTCGTGATTGCTTACGAGCCAGTCTGGGCGATTGGGACTGGAAAAAACGCCACACCAGAAGAGATTCAAGAGATGCATGCGTTTTTGCGTGCCCATACCAGCACAAAAACGCGTTTGCTTTATGGTGGCTCGGTGAATGCCAACAATGCTGCACAAGTATTGGGCGTACCGAACGTAGATGGAGCCCTGGTGGGTGGTGCTTCACTCGAAGCGCGTTCTCTCTTGGCCATTGCCAGGGCGGTTTCCAAATGACTCGATTGAGCGTGAACATCAATAAAATTGCGACGTTGCGCAATGCCCGTGGGGGCAATCTGCCTAATTTAGTCCAAATGGCGCTGGATATCGAAAAATACGGGGCCCAGGGCATTACGGTTCACCCGAGGTCGGATGAACGCCATATTAAAACTCAAGACGTCTACGATCTCGCGCAAGTTTTACATACTGAGTTTAATATCGAAGGCTATCCGTCGGAGCATTACACAAATTTGGTGCGCAATATTCGGCCTGCGCAGGCGACACTGGTGCCCGACCCTCCAGACGTGATCACGTCCAATGCCGGTTGGAATGTGCGTGAAAATAGCCGATTTTTGAAACAAGTGATTACTCAGATCAAGCTGAGCGGCGCACGGGTGTCGCTGTTTATCGATCCGTTTGAATACCAAGAATCTCACTTAACAGAGATCCAAGATACAGGCTGTGACCGGATCGAGCTTTACACAGAACGCTATGCCAAATGTTTTGATTTGCCCGTGCGAGACGAAATTTTGGGTGTTTACGCAAAAGCAGCACATCAGGCCGACAAGATAGGCCTATTGGTCAATGCCGGTCATGATTTGAACTTGGCGAACTTAAAATACTTTGTTGAAAAAATTGGTTGTATCTCGGAAGTATCTATAGGGCATGCGTTGATTTGCGATGCTTTATATTTTGGCCTTGCTCAAACAGTCGAATATTATTTAAACTGTTTACATGGAACTGGTGGCGCATAGGGGAGCGAACTGGCATTTTCCGGAGAACACGCTTCCGGCCTTTCGGCGTGCCTTGCAAGACGGCGCAAGTATTTTGGAAATGGATGTGCGACGAACACGTGACGATGTGATGGTCGTTTGTCATGATCCTGTGTGGCATGGTAAACGTATTTCAAGAACGCGTTATGAAATTCTGGCTGATGCGTTGCCCCGCTTAGAAGACGTCTTATTGGCGTTTCCAACGACCCGATTGAATATCGATATCAAATCACGAGATATTAAGTCTGCGTATTTGACGGTCGATTTGGTTCGAAAGTATCAGGCTGCTTCGCGCGTGTGTTTGATGAGTATTCATCTCGAAGTCCACCGTTGGTTGCATGATTTAAAATATGAGGGTGAGCGGGGACTGAGTCGCCTTGAAATTATTGCGCTCTATTTATTGCCAGAAGTTATTCTCCGGTTTTTTAACTGGTCAGGTCGTCGTGCTCAGGTGCCGCTGCGCTATGGTCTTGACACGGTTTATTTTGTCAAAAAATGTCATGTTTTAGGCATTTCGGTGGACTATTGGGTTGTGAACGAAATCGAGACCGCCCAAAAGTTGATTGACCTCGGAGCGGATCGAATTATGACCGATGATCCAGCGACTTTAATGTCATTAAGCTCTGCATGAGTGTGTACTCCGGCTTATATTTGAGCTCAGCATGCGCGCGTTTGCCATCGACCAAACACGTGTATTTAAGATGGTCTAATTCTCCCGGTGGATATGAGCTGAGGCGATACCTAAACGCTGTTTTGAGTGCGGTTCGAATTGCAAATTCAGGCAGGGGAATCGCTGTTTTTCCAAGAGCCTGGATGAGTCTAGACAGCGGTGCCTGACTTTCACCAGTGATATTAAAAATGCCTCGGGTGCTGTTATCCAGCGATAGTTTGACGGCCTCTGTCACGTCCGAAGCGTGGACAAGCTGGATCATGGGATCGTAGCCCAATAGCGTCGGGACGTGTTGAAGTCTCAAATACCGACTGGGGGCATTGTTGAGCTCAGCTCCGACAATATGCACAGGTCTTAAAATCACGGTTTCTATATGAGGCATTTTCCAAAAGAAAGACTGGATCATCATGTCCAGCGCAACCAGATCTCGAATTTCTGGGCTTCGATCGGCGCCATGCAATGCCGCGTCTTCTTGCAAAAACCCTGAAGATCGTGCTGATGGGCCGTACAAATTAGCGCTGGATAAGAAAACAAACTTGCGGACTTCGAGTTGCTCGGCGAGCTTTAAGAGCTGCGTCGTGGTTTCTAAATTAAAGTGATAAGCGTTCGAATTATCCCGGTGTTTGAGTGGATTTCGAATGACGCCGATGTGCACAATACAGTGGGGCGCTTTTTTCTTGAGCGCGACAAAGGCCGATTTGCGTCGTAAATCTAAGTTTAAGACTTCGACGTGGCTAGGCTTTTTAGGAAACGCGCGTCTGTCGACGCCGATGACCTGAAACGAGTCGGCGAGTTTTCGGGCGATCATTTGGCCCAAAGCGCCGCTACTGCCCGTTAATAAGACGCGTTCCTGGCTTTTTTCGGTCATGTTTGTTCTCCGGCACGGGGTCAAATCCGCCTTCGCATAGCGGCTGGCATCGCAATAGGCGTTTTAAGATCAAAAAACAAGCGAATCCAAAATGGTGTTTCTCGAGGGTAACGAGGCCATAGTCGGAGCAAGTCGGGTAAAATCGGCAGCGCGGCCCCAAGAGGGGGCTGATTAATTTCTGGTAGAGCCTAATAAGGCCGCTGGCGATTGGACGCATGGAATATTCTTAGCGCGTTCAGGCTTTTCGACAAGGAGGTTTAAGATGTCTCAGTATGCAAAGCTTTCTTTCTTGATGATCCTGTTGCTCGGTATACCCAACCTGGCCAAGGCCGGCGGCCCAGGTTGGCAGATAGCGGTCATTACCACTTGTGCTGCGGGTATCACGGCGTTGAATGCTGTGACAGCGGCTTACTCATACAAAGCCCGAGAAGTAATTTTAAGAGAGGATCCTAACAGTGCGCAAACGCCTCATGTTGAGCGGAGCTTGATGGGTAGTACAGCGGCTTATGGAATTTCAGCGGCTTCTATGGCAGTGGCAATGGTTGCGGGGGGCCCCTTCGGATATATCGGAGCTGCTGTCGCGACGGGCTTTTCGGTGGCAGCTTCTGGGGCTTCAGTTTCTGGCATTGTGACGAGTTCCAGCGCATTTGGGATCGAAGACGAGCACCGTTATGGGCCGGACTCTAAAAAAGGCACTGCCAATTCGGAGTTTCCTGTTGTATTGGGCACTAGCGTTGGGAGTTTGGTTGCGAATGTTGCTATGACAGGGGTTTATTATGGGTTAACGATGGCGCGAATTATTCAAAGGTCAAGCGCAGGATCATGATGTCTAGAGTTTTGTTGATTCTATTTTTGGTTTCCAGTCAGCCAGTCTCGGCGTGCCGTCAGTTCGTAGGACTTTTAACGGCTGTTGCTGCGCCGACGCTGAGTTCTGTCGCTGCGGCTTACTCGCATCTAGCTCGCCGGGATATTCTGGCCATAGAGTTTCCTTCTAGCAGTGCAGCTCATGTTGAAAGATGCCTCATGGGCAATACAGTTTTGTTTGCGACGTCCGCAATTCTGACGCTATCCATGCCACCGATTGCCAGTGCCATGAAAGGGGGGCCTCAAAGGCCGCTGGAGGCCATTTCTAAGGTAGCTCGGTGGATGGTGATTCCAGAACTCGTGACCAGCGGCGTAGCTTTTGGGCTCGGAATTGGGCAGCCCATGGCCACCAACGGAACCAATACAACCGATGATTACAAAAAAAATCTGCGCGTCTCATTTGGGACAAGCCTGGGGGCTGTCGTGGCAATTTTATGGACAGCAGCTGTGCATTTGCAGGTTGTGAATAATTATCAACCGAGGCGTACGGCCTTGATGGGGCCACTGCAGAGCCTTGGCTCGCAAGAGTCACTGCCTTGAAAAAAGGCCAGTAATCAACTAGGTATCACAGATGTCTGAATTTCTCACCCAGCACCCCAGAACACACACCTGTGACGTCCTCACCCTCGAAAACTTAGATCAAGAAGTCGTCTTGATGGGCTGGGTGCAGTCTGTGCGCGATCATGGGGGGCGACGCTTTGTCGACTTGCGTGATCGCTATGGCTTGACCCAGATTGTTTTTAAGCCAGAAACCAGTGCGAGCATGCATGCATTGGCTCATGAGTTGCGCTCCGAATGGTGCATCGCTGTGCGGGGTCTCGTCGAGGATCGAAGCCTCAACGGCGGTTCACCCAACCCTCGGCTCAAAACAGGCCAAATCGAAGTAGACGCAAGACAACTCGAGATATTTAGTCAGTCTGAAACACCGCCGTTTTTGATTGAAAATCAAATAGACACGGGTGAAGACAAGCGCCTGGCACATCGGGTTCTCGATTTGCGACGTCCTAGTTTGCAGGCGAATTTTAAGCTCAGACACGATGTCATGCAGGCGACTCGAAAATATTTTGACGAAAATAATTTTCTAGAGCTTGAAACACCGGTGTTGGTCAAATACACGCCGGGCGGTGCGCGTAATTTTCTAGTGCCGAGCCGGCATCAACCCAAAAGCTTTTTTGCGCTTGCTGAAAGCCCTCAACTATTCAAACAAATGTTCATGATGGCTGGGATGGATCGCTATTTTCAGATCGTGAAATGCTTTCGAGACGAAGACTTGCGGGGTGACCGACAACCTGAATTTACTCAAATCGATGTCGAGATGAGCTTTGTAGACGAGCGCCAAGTTCAAACCATGGCCGAAGGCTTATTGAAAAGTATTTTCAAAAAATCTATTGGCGTCGAGCTCAAAGCACCTTTTCAACGCATGACTTACCAAGAAGCCATGGCCCGTTTTGGGAGCGATAAGCCCGATATCCGATTTGGGCTGGAGCATACTGATCTCACTGAGTTGCTTCGAAATTTGAAGGGCGCCGGGGTGCCCTTGTTTGAACAAACATTGGCCAAGCACGGCATGATCAAAGCCATGCGTGTACCCAAAGCCTGTGAGCTTTCTCGAACCGAAGTCGATAAGCTGGAAGATTTGGTCAAACAACTGGGTGGTTTTGGGCTTGGGCGCGCCAAAGTGGCTGAGCAGGGCAAGGCTTGGACACAGTCGCCGTTTGCGAAAGTGATCACTCCGGAGGGTTTGGTGCAAATTAATCAAGCTTGTGGGGCAGAAGACGGCGATTTAATTTTGTTCCAGATGGGCAAGCCGAAAATGGTCCACACAGTGTTGTCGGGTTTACGCACGAACTTAGGAGCTCGATTTGGCTTAATCCCCAAAAATTCTTGGGGGGTCTTATGGGTGACGGATTTCCCGTTGTTTGAGTATGACGAAGATCAAAAAACGCATTTGGCGGCGCATCACCCGTTTACATCGCCGCAGATTCAAGATCTAGAACACTTGAAATCAAACCCTGGAGTTTGCAAAGCCCGGGCGTATGATTTGGTGATCAACGGCAACGAAATTGGGGGTGGATCGATTCGAATTCATGATTCTATCATCCAATCTAAAGTTTTCGACGCTTTGGGAATTTCGCCAGAAGACCAGCAAGCTAAGTTTGGATTTTTATTGGATGCGCTGAAATTTGGGCCGCCGCCGCACGGTGGAATTGCTTTTGGACTAGACAGATTGTGTATGCTGCTGGCCGGTGCGACGAGTATTCGCGATGTGATCGCATTCCCGAAGAGCCAAAAGGGGACGGATTTACTCACACAAGCGCCTACGCCGGTCGACGACAAGCAGCTTCGCGAGTTGGGGATTATGGTGAGGCCTTGATGTTGAACCCGTAGTTGGCATTGAGCGTATTGATGGAAGATTTGTAGGCAGCTTCGCTCCAACCAGAGCGCTTGATATAGTAGGAGTCGCCGAGCAAAGAAACATCTTCGCCCTCTAAGGGTGCTTTGGCCCATTCGGCGACTTGTTGGTTGGTAAAGTGTGTTCCAGCTTTCAAGTAATACCAACCGGCTGGCCAGATCTGTACCACAGTTGTTGTAGGTTCTGGAATATCAGCTTTGGGGAACAAATAATGTAGCCCGCGCATGATTTCTCGTTCGACGGATTTTAAACCTTGGCGTTTGTACGTGTTCTCCCAGAACTGAGTGCAGCGCATGTCGTCGTCGTAGACGCTTCGCATGACATTTTGCTGAACAGCATAAGGGTTAATGGGGATTTCAAGGGCATTGATACAGCTTTCGGTGGTCCAGGCTCGGCGGACATCTTTGCCGTTATAGCCTGAGTGAAGCCACCAGGGGAAAGGCCATTTTTGGGCAACGGTGACGACTTTGATGCCAAAAATATCTTGAAATTGAGGCTTCGCCTGGATCCTCGCTGCAATATCGCCGCCAATGAAGTGAAAAGAGCGTGCGTCAGCAGCAATGACGAGGCGCTTCGCTGAAAAAGAATAATGCGGTGTATTCACTAAGTATTGGAACATGCCCACATGTTTTGAGATGGTTTGAGCGGGTTCTGACAGATAGATTTGTGTGCCCTGATTCTGAGCCAATTTCGCCATCTGTCGAATAAACGCCGACATGCCACCCACTGGGTAATAGGCATTGCAACAGGCACCTATTTCTTCATCTAAATAATCAAGATAAGATCGTGGATCGAGTGGTGTTTCAAATTCGGCTCGAAAGCGGGAGATATCACTTAAAAACTGGTGGGCTTGTGTCCCCAATGTTGCGCGAATATAGGAACGTAAGTCGGGAAAATCTTGAGCGTGATTGCGTTCTGGCCCTAACCTCAGTTTGTTGTAAAAAGCATCTTCTGTGCCGTGGCCTGTCTGATTCACAAACTCTTTGGTGAGCAAGGGGTAGGCAGAGTTGTTGATATCGTCCGACCCGAATGCAAAAAATCCCCGAGCGCTGTTTAAGTCGTCTCGATAGGGAGCATATTCAAGTGTCACACCGATTTCCTGGGCGAGGGTTCGAAGATAGTTCTGTGACTCCATGACACGCAGAGCCCCCATGCCGTAGCGCCAGTCTGGGTGTTCTGGGTCTAATGCGACGTCGTAGAGCCGGCCGCCCAGCCTGTTTTCTTTTTCGATCAGGCAAATATTCGAATTTGGGCGTTTGGATAACTGGTAGGCTGTGTGTAATCCGCCAGGTCCGCCGCCGATGACCAGGACATCGCAGTTGATATTCTGTTTGGCGGCATCGGCGTAGAAAGCGAGTAACAGCGCAATAATTTTGAGAGCCATAGGCTCTTATTGCGGGATTGTTGCAAGTTTGGTGAGGTTTCTAAGAAGCTCTACAGTTTGCCTCGCTGCTTCTTTTGGATCTAAGCTTGTATCGGAAATCCCGGAAATCAATTTGGCATGATTGTGATCAACCGTTCCAGGCTTGCTCCACATTTTGACTGTCGGTGAAACAATATAAGCCGAGAAAGTTTGATGGCCGTTGCCGGGACGCTCGCCGATAATATGAATCACAGCTTTTTGTTGAGAATCAGGGCCGCTTTTGTCAAATAAAATCTCGCCAACTTGATAGCCAGCCCGTACGCGGCCTCCAAGAATTATGAGATTTTCAGGCGCCGCGTGATAGCCGTTGCTATCTAAGACTCGGCGTAGTTCGATCAAATAGGGTTCTAAGTGTCCGGGGTCCATAATCGCATTGGCATTCAAGCCGTCTGATATAACAATCTGGACGTTGTATTGAGTCTGGCGCAGGGCTTTGAGCTGAGCTTCTGACTCTTTCGAGAGCTTCTCACCCGTGGGCGGATGTCCAATATAATCAGACCGATTTTTTGAAAGCGTTTTTAGAATTACGGAATTTGGGATTGTTTTAATAAATTCAGGTGACATCTCAGTCCAGATGCTCTTTTTGGCGTCGTCATACAGTGCGTGAATTTGCTTGTCTAATTCGGGTTGACCCCTATCGAGTGGGACACCTCGAGCTTGAATGGCCTGGGCGATTTTTTGGCCTTCGGCGTAGATCTCAGCCTGAGGTCGTTTGTCACCCTTATAAAATTTATATTGCGTATAGACCCAGACGGGGTCCCCAAAATGCTCATAGACTTTTATTTTGTTAAAAAACGCCTGCATGTCGTCGTTGATTTTATAGCCAAATTGATTTCGAATTCTTACATGATCTCTAAAAGAAGTCGTTAGATAGCTCAGCATGGGGTCGTTTCGGGTGGGCAGTGCCATGAGATAAGCGGGGTTTGCAGGCATAATTTGATCCTGACACCATTCTAAATCATCGAGGGATACCGACATGTGCAGTGTGCTGCAGATATCGAGGCCAATTGTCAAGCCGTGCAATTTGCCCATGACAATATCTTCCAAACAAACTCGAACCAATTGCTCTTTGGTTTTAAAAATTTCAGGGCCAATAAATCCAGCGACGTCATTTAAAATCACCCAGGCTGTTTGGTGCTTCATGGCCCTGGCCAGGCCATATTTGCGGGACTCATGGACCACCATGTCAAAGCCGTGGCCGTGTTGATTGGTGAAATCGGCGCCTTGGCCTGTTTCCAAATAAAATCCGTGTTTTAAATTCTTGCGTTGTGTCGCATAGCGGATCATCTTTTGGGTAGAGATGCCGAAAGTTTTGTTAGCGTCTTCGACACCGCCAATGCTTTGGAAAAACAAGTCTGTACTGCCGGGATGCGCTTGTTCGACGGCCTGTTGGACATCTACATGTGCGAGCACGCACCAGGCGAGAATATCTTGAAGCTTAAAAGTTTCGATAATATCTTTGAGCGTGCTTTCTACCCGGTACACCGACTCAGGCGTGCTATCGACGGGATTGTTGCCGAGCAAAACATCGCCGACTCCGTATGAGAAGCCATTGAAGACCTGCCATGCGATTTCTTCGGGATTATCTGTGGGAGAGTTGGGTTGAATGCGAGCACCCATGTAGCCCTTGGAGCCGATTTTGCTGTCTGGCAGGGGATTAAATACCGTTTGACCGACTTTGATCAGCTCCTGGTTGCTCATGAGTTTGACGACACTGGCAATCACATCGCTGTCTAAGCCGGGCATGATTTGTTTGATTTTCTCTTCAGGCTGCGTCAGCAAGAAAGTCTTGAGTTCACCCAGGGTCCAGTTTTTGATGATTTGATAAGCTTTTGGGTCTGTATCTTGCCAAATCAGCGCTTGTTGCTCATCTCGATAGACGGGATGGTCATGAATATACGAGATTTTGATTTGGCTGAGGCGTTTTCTGGCACGCGTGCGCTCGGTGTTGTTTTTCGCAGCAACACCGACCGCAACATCACCTTCTTTGAATTCGTTGGCGTGGCCAAGCAATTGGGCGAGATCTTTTGGGGCTGCCAGGCCCGGAAACCCAACCAGAGCGATGAGCCAGAAAAAAGAGAATTTTGTCATGCGCTCTGTCTAACAAATGAGCACAGTGGCAAAGTCCAGCAGGATTTTAAGCTTCGCTTGTAAAGACTTTTTGGACGTCATCGAGGTCTTCCAAGGCGTCTACAATATGCTGCAGGATGTCTGAATTTTCGGGTGACAATTCAATCGGGTTATCTGCCAGCATGCTAATTTCGGCCGAAGCAAATTGGATCTTATGCGCAGCCAGGGCATCTTGGAGGCCGTGCAGAGACTCGGGTGCACAGGTAATCACAAAGCCTTCGGGTTCATCGACGAGTTCTTCCAGACCAGCTTCAAGACCCCATTCTAAAATTGGGTCTTCGGTAAGATTTTTATTCTCAGACTTGTCTAATAAAATTTGGCCCTTTTTCTGAAACCCGAAAGCGACTGAACCAGGTGTCCCCATATTGCCGCCATTTTTATTAAAAGCGGCGCGGACTTCTGCGTAAGTTCTGTTTCGGTTGTCGGTCAAACAAGAAACAATGACGGCGACGCCTGCGGGACCGTAGCCTTCATAGGTGAGTTCTTCGTAATCGGCACTGTCTTCTTTGCCGGCAGCTTTGGCCAGCGCGCGGTTAATTGGGTCTTTGGATAGATTATTGACCCGGGCATCGTCCAACGCTTTGCGCAGCCGTGGGTTTCCTGCAGGGTCAATGCCACCCAGCTTAGCAGCGACGGTGATTTCGCGGAGTATTTTGGTCCAGACTTTAGATTTTTTAGCGTCTGCTGCGCCCTTTTGGCGCTTGATCGTGGACCATTTACTATGACCTGACATGGCGTTCTCTATGACAGATGGAGCGAGACTTGAAAAGCGCCCAAATTCAACAGGAGTCACCTAACGCTTGAAGTTGGAGAAATTTGAGGTATGAGAGGATTGATTTTTAGACCATGACGACGGTTGTTTTCTGAGGAGTCATTTATGAAAGTGGTATTGTTTTTGTTTTGTTTACTCGCTTTTCAAGCAGATGCAGGTTACGATCAGGCTTATACTGTCGAACGCTTGCAAGGAATTCTCAATCAAGCGGCTGTACACTTTGGTAGCAACCCAAGAATGTTGCAGCTGCAGGTTGGTGGGGCTGTTATAAACAAAGAAAATGGACGATTGAAGGCGGAAGTATATGTGTGTTATAAAAATAATAAGCCGATTTATAGTCAGGTGTCGGCTTTACTCAGTGGCAAGATTTTTTTAATAAAACCGTGTGAAAAGTAAAGATCCATTTTTAGACCATGACGACGGTTATTTTCTGAGGAGTCCTTGATGAAAGTGGTATTATTTTTGTTTTGTTTGCTCGCTTTTCAGGCAGATGCAGGTAACGATCAGGCTTATACTGTCGAACGCTTGCGAGCAATTTTCCGTCAAGCGTTTGTGCTCTTTGATAAAAATCCAAGAAGTCTGAAGCAGTATGTTAAAGGGGTTTTAATAAAAAAAGATATGTTTAATAAGCAATTGGAAGCGGAAGTATATGTGCTTGAAAATCAGCGGCGGATTTATAGTCAGGTGTTGGCTTTACTCAGTGGCAGGATTTTTTTAATAAAACCGGTGTGAAAAGAAAGATCTGCCTCCCCCAAAACGGTTTTTTTGAACTGACTCACGGTTCAGATGACCCAACATGTCTTCTTGCAGCACATTTTCCCGCAATGATTTTTCCTATCACATAGAACACATTGATCGCAATTACGGATCCGACGGTTGCGCCTGCAGAAATCCCGGCAGCCGTGTTGTATCTATCTCTCGCCAGCGCTTCTCTGGAATTCGCTTGATCAGAATTGTTTTTGGCCTGGGCTTCTGCGGTTTCAAGAAGAGGTAATTCGAGTTGATATTGTGCTAGATTGGTCGCAGTCACATTCTTCTTCTGTTCATAAAAACCGGCTGTAGCATTCATCACGACGGGAAGTGTCTCAGAACACCGATCCTTAACAAACTGAACCACAGACAATGCCGTTTCGTTAAAACCCTTGGTTTTATCCACCACAAATTTCAATCCCTGGGATAGGAGTTTCCCATCGAAAGTAAAATTGTACACCACCGCGGTTGTGTATTGTTTCCAATCTTTATAGTGAGTTCGATCGCCTCTATCCCAACTTTCTCGAAGAAATTCTTCTTGGCTGGTAAATCCTAAGATTTCATTATAGGCATTGCAGCCTGTCTCTGTTCTGGTTTGCCCCCGAATTGCTGTACCAGCCCTTACATCAAAAACATCTGTTGTGCGTGTATAATCAAAAACTTGTCTGGTTTTCGTCACCGTTCTCACACAAGTATCATACCTGTACCTAGTGCAGGTATAACTGTATCCGTTAGAGTCGGCACAGGTCGTTAGGTAAGGCTTTTGACAACTATAAGTTTCTACGTCTTGATAAGTTTCTGTTCTATAGATCGGTTCACTGCTCGAACTCATGCTGTCTTGCG
The DNA here is from genome assembly GCA_023248545.1 of Myxococcales bacterium. Classification (GTDB taxonomy): domain Bacteria; phylum Myxococcota; class UBA727; order UBA727; family JABDBI01; genus AER2-1. Next base: position 78,858 of record JAHFEF010000001.1, read on the forward strand.
CTTGATAGGTCTCTAACCCATAGGTGGTTTTAATAAATTCGATGGCATTGCTGATACTCACTTGACTGAAATTCGGTTGACAAATAAATCTTGTGTAATCCTGAAAAGATGTGAGATGTCCTAGAGCACAATCCAAATCAGAAATCTCTGTAATTGCGCTAGAAATTTGATCTTTCTTATCGTTTGTTACCTGAATTTTATTCCTCAGAATCGCATCCATCTCACTGCTTTCACTCTCTGCAGCGTCGAGCGACGCTTTTTTATCAAGGGCATTTTTGATTGTAGGGCCCATGCTGATCCCAAGAGCCCCTAAATTAAGCACCGTCAAGGCAACAGCGTCTTTCCAAGTCCACCTGCTCGAGGCTTTGGCTGTATTGGGATAGGCTAACAAAAAAAAGATCAGGAAAAATATGTTCAAATAACTCAGTGTTCGCATCGATTTCAGGAACATTCTAGAAATAGTGTTGATTCCAAAAAGATCGAGGCCCATTCTTCTCCCAGGCCTGCCCGTGCGCTTTGCGCCCGCGTATGCCTGGGCTACCGCCAATCGTCGCCGCTTACAGCGGCTTCCCTGTTTGCCTTCCGATTCCGGTTTGGAGCCTGCAAGGCGCTGACTTGCCAGTAGCCCAGGCAAAAATCAGCGAGCCTGCGAGCTGATTGCAGGCCTGGGAGAAGAGATGGAAAAATTCGCCAAATAGGGCACCAAAAACCGGGATTAAATTACAGGCAGAATCAGTCTAATTTCGATAGGCTAGAGCGAGACTTGAAAAGCGTATCGTGCTAGATTGCTGGGGAAACCTATGAGGCAAGCTGTCCAAAAAGAACAAATTGAAAAAGTCTTCACTGAGCTGGCTAAGCGATGCAAGAGCCCAGGGCGGATTTATGTGGTCGGTGGAACAACAGCGGTGATATCTGGATGGCGAGAAAATACGGCCGATATCGATATGAAAATTGGTCCTGAGCCCAAAGGGATTTTTGAGGCGATTCGAGATCTTAAAAACGAGCTTCAAGTGAATATCGAACTAGCGTCTCCGGATGATTTCATGCCTGCATTACCAGGCTGGGAGGAACGTAGTCAGTTTATTACCCAAGTCCATGGCGTGTCGTTTTATCACTATGATTTCTATGCCCAGGCATTGGCCAAGATTTTGCGAGCGCACGACAGAGACCGTGAAGATGTTCAATCAATGCTGGAAACTGGCCTCGTCAATCCTAAAGAATTGATGCGATTATTTGTTGCGATTGAGCCACAGTTGATTCGATATCCATCGATTGAGGCTCGCGACTTTAGACGAAAAGTGGAGGCGATTGTTGGGCGCATTTCATGAATATGAGCTTCCTGGTGAAGATCTGATCCTAAAGGGCTTGGATGATTTAGCGCATGGCAAAAAAACGGTTGAAAGCCTGCTAATCTGTATTGCGAAGACAAGGCTTCAGGCCTGTGGACTCAAATTTACGCCGCTTGTACTCGACGACTATCCTGAGATGCATTTATACAGGCTGCTGTCGGAGACCGACTCAGATACGGCTCATGCACGGATGAACGCGTATGTGCGCAGGCTGGTGAGTTTTGAAAATGCCTTGGAGAGAATAACGCCTAATAAACGCTTGCCCAAAATTGTTTGAGCTTTTCAGGTTGGAAAATTTGCGTCATCGGCGGCAAAGACTCCAAAAATACTTTGCCATAAGATTTCTGAATAATTCTGGGATCTAAAATAGCCACGACACCTCGGTCTTCATGCGTGCGCAACAAACGCCCAACGCCTTGTTTGAGTGTCAACGCTGCTTGTGGAACAGAGAGTGTGTAGAAAGAACTGGTGCCTTGCTGCTCAATATTTTGGCAGCGAGCTTTGTGAATAGGCTCTTCCGGCGACTTAAACGGCAGCTTGTCAATCACAACCAATCGAAGCGCTTTACCTTGAACGTCGACCCCTTCCCAAAAAGAATGCGTGGCAAATAACACAGCCCCAAAGCCTGAATCAGCATCGATAAAATTGCGTATGAGTTCTAATTTGGGCGCATCGCCTTGTTTAAATACTTGAAGACCCTGTGATTCAAAATAGTCACGCAGAGCTTCATAGGCGCTGTTCATGGCTTTATAGCTTGTGAATAATAAAAAAGTCCCGCCTTGACTCAAACCTACCAAAAACTTGAGTTCGTCTTCTATTAATTGAGGCTTCGCCGGTGTGTATAGAGCCGACTGATTCAGCGAATCAAACGGGGCTTCAAGAATCATACCTTCGGATGCTAAGCCAATGCGTTTTTGAAAAGATTCTAAACTATTGCCCACAGCGAGCGTTGCACTGGTCAAAATAATCGGATTCTCAGTCTGCCAGAGTGTGTTTTTGAGCACTTCGGCTGGCTCTATGGGGGCTGCGCTTAATACTTGGCCTCGATTGTCTCTATCTACGAAGATCACAAAGCCGGATTTTTGGCTTTGCTCGCTCAGCATAAAATTTAACTCGGTCGTGATTTTATACACGCGTCGGGCCAGCAACTCAAGCTTCGCGGCGCCCAGGGCGATTTCTAAAAACGCGAGTTTGGGCTTCAAGTCTTCGATAAATTCTTGGCACTCAGGTGTCCCAAAAGAATCACAAATTTTGAGGAACAAGGGCAGCAAAGAGTCGGTGGCTTCTTGGTATTGTGTTTGGTCGAGGCCAGCAATTTGACTCGAAGCAGCGCGCAAATCTCGCGTTAAATAACGCAGCTGGCGTCCTGAAACCTCCATGCCAAAACTTCTCGTCGCGACGTCTTCTAAGGCATGTGCTTCGTCTAAAATCCAGAGATCTGTTTTGGGTAAAATTCGGCCAAAGCTATCGTCGTTTTTTTGGTCAGCACATAACAGCGAGTGATTCACGACCAAAATATCAGCGCCCTGGGCTTTGCGGCGCATGCGCGTGACATAGCAATCAGAATAAAATGCACAGGCTTGGCCCAGGCAGCTTTCGGAAGTGGCGTTTAAGTCTGACCACCAGGGTGAGTCATCCGGTAAGTCATTAAGCTCTGCGCGGTCGCCCGTCTCTGTTTTTTTGATCCATGTGCGTAAGCTGTCGACGCGTTTATTTTCACGGCGGTCTAGTAAGTCACCGGTCGGTGCAAATTGTTCGGCTTTGAGCAGGCATAAGTAATTTCCGCGGCCCTTCATGAGCAGCGCATTTTTGGATTGACCCAGTGCTTTCAAAGCCAGGGGCAAATCTTTGTGAAAAAGCTGGTCTTGCAGGGTTTTAGTCGCCGTCGAGACCAAGACTTTTTTGCCCGATAATAACGCCGCGATCAAATACGCGAGGGATTTTCCTGTGCCGGTCCCGGCTTCGACCATGAGGCGGCCGTTTTTGTCATCCAGCGTGCGAGCAATGGCTTTGGCCATCGAGATTTGGGCAGGCCTAGGACTATAAGCGTCTAGGAGCAAAGCCAGTGGGCCGGACTGCGAGAAAAAAGCATCAATCACGGAAATTATTAAAAGAGAGTTCGACAGGGAAATCTTTGGCGCGCAGCAGGGCCATGACGGCTTGGAGGTCGTCTTTTTTCTTGCCCGTGACCCGGACGCTTTCACCTTGAATGGCCGATGTGACTTTCAGGCTTTTATCGTCTCTGATCAGCTGGACTAGCTTTTTTGAATTTTCTTTGTCGATGCCTTTTTTTAAATCTATTTCAAGGCGCCAAGATTGACCACCGGCGGGCTGGGCTTCTTTTTTGTCTAGAAATTTGAGCGATAATTTGCGCTTAGCGAACTTATCCAGCAGGACTTCGTGTGCAGCTTTCACACGGTCTTCGCTGTTCGCGGTGATCAAAAAGCCCTTCTCAACACGGTCAATTTTGACGTTGGTGCCTCGAAAGTCAAAGCGCTGAGATAACTCGCGCTCGGTCTGGTCAAAGGCGTTTTGAACTTCGTGTGGGTCGATTTCAGAGACAATATCAAAAGATGGCATTTTGCGTATCTAGAGCGATTGAACCGCCAACACAAGGCCTTTTAAATACTCACCCTCCGGGTGAAAAATCGATACAGGATGATCAGGTGCTTGGTGCAACTCGTGAATCACCCGCACAAATCGGCCGGCGTCTTTGGCGGCTGCATAAATTACCTGTCTAAATAATTCTTTTGAAATATGCTGTGAGCACGAAAAAGTAAACAGCAGGCCACCCGGAGCGATATTTTTGAGTGCTTGTAAATTAATTTCTTTGTAGCCTCGGCATGCTTTCTGAACGGTCGAGGCATTTTTAGAAAACGCTGGGGGATCTAGGCAAATCAAATCAAAAGATCCTGGGGCGAGTTCACGCAAGTAATCAAAAGAATCGCCGCAGAGCAACTCATGATTCAGGGGTTTATCGAAATTCGCTTGAACTGTTTTTTCGCACAGCTTGAGCGCGTCTTCAGAGATATCCAGCGTCGTGACCTGCGTGGCCTGGTTGGCCAGCGCATAGAGGCTAAAGCCACCGGAGTAAGAGAAAACATCCAAGACGCGTTTGTTTTTGGCATAGTGGCCAAGCAGTCGCCGGTTGTCGCGTTGGTCTAAAAAATAGCCTGTTTTTTGGCCCTGCACGGCATCCACAAAAAATTTGAGATTATCTTCGACAAAGCTGCACTCTGTATTGGCTTCGCTCAAACCGAGACTGCTTAAAAATTGCACCAAGAGAGGCTTCAAATTTTGGGCGCCTTGGGTTTTGAGCTGCAGCGTGTAATGGGTGCCAAACACGTCGCAAATAATCCCGGGCAAATTATCGCCTTCAGCATAAAACAGCCTATAACCCTGGGTGCTTTGCGCAAAGCCCAGCTGTTTTCTGAACTCGTAGGCCTGTTTGAAGCGTGTCAGCCAAAAATGATCGTTGATGACAATTCGATCGCCGATATAAAACATCCGGCAGGTGAGGCTAGCGTCTTTGCAATAGTGACCGTAGCCGAGAAAATTATTTTTGGAATCCAAGACTTCGATAATTTCGCCGTCGCTTAAATTAACTGGGATATTTTGAAACGCGCCTGAAAAGATCCAGGGGTGGCGGTTTAGGACAGACCGTTCTCGGCCAGGTTTTAGTAGCATTTTAGTGTTAAATAGGTTTTAATTGCAGGCTGCAATATGATCATTCCAGAGTCAGAAATTGAAATCACGACCAGTCGATCGGGTGGGCCCGGCGGGCAGCACGTGAACAAGACGAGTACGCGCGTGACGCTGCGGTGGAATCTCTTGAAAACACAGGTTTTGGACGACGTAGAAAAGCAGCGTTGCCTGGCCAAGCTGCACACGCGTGTGAACACCGAAGGTGAGATTGTTTTGCATGTGGACTTGCTGCGCAGCCAAATCATGAACCGTGAGCTGGCGTATGAGCGCCTGAACGAACTGGTCACGCAGGCGCTGGTGGTTCCCAAAAAGCGCGTCAAGACCAAGCCATCGAAAGCTTCTAAAGCCAGGCGTTTGGATCAGAAAAAGAAAGCCGGGTTGCAGAAACAAGCTCGGCGATCATCGTGGCCGCTGGACTAGATCCCGTTCGCACCAAATCCTGCATCCGTACTTTTTAAATAGACGTCGTGTTAGAATTTTGTGGTTAAAATATTTTCCGGAATGCCAAATTATGAGCTTATTTTGATCAAACTGGAACCGGCATCCTGTGAGATTCGCTTGTATGCCTAGTTGGTTCTTTTGTCCGTTAACAAAAGTCAAACACGCCAGCTCCTCTTCGCTCAGCTTTCTCAAGTTCTCGACTTCGGTTGGGGTGGCGAATCGAATCATGCTCTGTGGATATTCAGAATTTGGCAGAGGCGCTACATCGACGACACGACCCATGTCTTCTCCACGGTCACCGGGTACGATGACCCATCTGTTTCGAAAGGCATGTGATGGTGCAACAAATTGTTGTTGGTAGCAATTCTGAGATACACCATCAGCCGATGTCCCATAGAATTGGACTGTTACTAGTATCGGTTGTTTAGACTGGAACAAGACTAATTGCTTGTTCCAGTCGGCGACTTCGTCATTGGTTGCAAGTCTGTCGATTGGGCGTAGTCCTCTGTCTATTTGACTTGATTCGACATCAGTCACCCATCCGATGAAACTGATACCTGTTTCTTCTGGCAAACACACAAATTGCCCAAGTTGAAAATACTCTCTAGACGAAAATGTCGCCGTCAAAAGGAGAAGATTTTCATCGTGTGGCGAATAGTAACGTATCATTATATCATAGAAAGCATCTGTGGGGTATTCTGGAGGAGTTTCTTCCCATCCAAGGGACAGTATTGCGGCATAAGGATTGTGTTGTGTTCGGGTGCTAGTTTTCCCCTCCGCTGGAGCGCTCCAGACACCTGGAACTGTGACAGTTTGTTGAGGCGTTGTTGTTTGGGGTGTTTGTTCTGGCTCTTCGTTGAACCAAATATCCTGCTTGGTTTCGAGGTGTTCTTGAGCTTTTGAAACTTCGAACGCGCGCAGCAATTTAAAATACTCGGGCAACCAATTCGACAGCTTGTTGATAATCTCTTGGATGCTTTTGAATTGTTTTTTGGCCCGAAAAATCGGATTTTCTTTCAACTCGTAGGGATGAGTTCGTTCAACCATTGCCGGGGCAAATAATGGTCCGCTGGGTTGGGCATTTAGATTGGGAAGCAATATCAAGAAAAACAAAAAAGCAATTTTGAGCATGGAGCGCATCAGTAGCACTCCCTTGCTGTTTTGAACAGACTTGGCTAGACTCCGGGGCCTATGAGTATGAAACTTGAATCCGCCCCGTTCCCGGGCGTACTGGGGGAAGAAATTCTGGCCAAAGTGTCTTTTGAAGACTGGGAAGACTGGCGCCAAATGCAAACCAAGATTATCAACGAGTATCGCTTGGATTTGTCCGAAGCCAATGACCGACAAAAGCTTTTAAAGCAAATGCGCAGCTTTTTGAAACTCGATGGTCATGCTGAGCCGGTTCTAGAAGTTGGGACTCCTGCCTGAAAACGGTTTTTGGAAAGATTTCGGGACTAAAGGCCTCCAGTGTCTCTGAACTCGAGGCGTTGTATGATTTTAGTACCCCGAGTTCCAGCATGGTCAGCCCCGAGTTGGCCAAAGCTTTGTGCCATGCTGCTGCCGATTTAGCCCGCATGGTAGGCGTTTTGGTGGACCGAAAGGGGTCTGTTGAATCGGTTGTTTTAGGTGAGCAAACCCAGCTTTATTTGCCTGAAATCGGTCGTTCGAGGGCCTCAGCCTCTAGGCTGAGGGGCGTTCGGCTGATCGTGGCTAAGCCTAGAAGATCTACGCAGGCGAACTACGAACTCGATCGCGACTTTATAACAGACTTAGAAAAGCTGCATTTAGATGCCGTATTGCAAATTGAAGTATTGCCCGATGCGGCACCGGGCCGGTGCGTGTCGGGGATTCTATCCCCGAAAGCACGCTATCAAACCGAGCAGTATTCGAGTGTAAAAGCGATTAATTTTGATTTTGCTGAGCTCATCGCAGAGCTTGATCGAGCTTTGGCGCGCGAAGCCCCGAAGACGATTCAAGGTGCTCGCGACCAAGCTGTCTTAGTGGGTGTTTATACAACGCCCAGAAAACAATGGCAGGCTTCTATTAACGAGCTGCAAGAATTGGCCCGCACCGCCAAAGTCCAAGTCTTAGACACCGTCGTGCAACAACGCAAAGAAATTGACCCTCGAACGATTGTGGGCAGTGGCAAATTGGAAGAGCTTTGCCTGCAAGCTTTACATGTTGGCGCTGAAATGCTGATTTTTGATCGCGATTTATCACCGTCACAGCTCAATGCGATTACAGACATGACGGACCTGAAAATTCTAGACAGAACCATGCTGATTTTGGATATTTTTGCACAGCGTGCCAAAAGTCGCGCCGGCAAGCTTCAAGTAGAGCTCGCTCAACTCCAATATTCGATGCCCAGATTAGCCAAAAAACAAAGTGGATTGTCTAGGCTGACCGGCGGTATTGGCGGCGTGGGTCCTGGTGAAACCAAGTTGGAATTGGACAAACGCCGCGCAAAAGACCGAGCAGCCCGGTTGGAAAAAGAAATCGATAAACTTTGTGAGCAGCGAGAACTGACGCGTCAAGGGCGTCAAAATAAGCAATTCCCCGTGATTGCGCTGGTTGGTTACACCAATGCCGGTAAGTCGACGCTCATGAATAAGCTGACCAAAGCGGATGTGTATGCCGAAAACGCTCTGTTTGCGACACTAGACCCCACATCACGAAAGCTCAGATTGCCTACGGGCAAAGAAGTGATCTTGGTGGATACCGTCGGGTTTATTCGAGACTTGCCGCAGGGTTTAATTAATGCTTTCAGGGCGACGCTTGAAGAGTTGCACGAGGCTGATTTGTTGTTACATGTGGTCGATGGCAGTGATCCAGAAGCTGAGCATCATGTTCAAGTGGTGAATACTATTTTGGACAGCTTAGAACTGGGTGACAAAAAGCGTTTGTTGGTAGTGAATAAATGTGACTTGCTCGACGACCCGATCCAGAGCCTGATGGCCAAGCGTTTGGATGGAGTGATGATCTCTGCGCAAACAGGTCTGAATCTTCAAGAGTTATTAGGGAGCCTGTGAAGCGGGGCGGTGATTGCCAGGTCTCTTTCTATGAAATGGCCTCCTGGGCCTCGGCTGTGCGACGTCACAAATGAGCGTTTCTGTCACTCCAGACGGTCTGGGCTGGCCGTGTACGGCCGCTTTGATTTGTTCGGCCACTTCCGTGTCAACTTCCAAATGTGAACTGGTGTCTCGTAGGTTGCCTGAACCTGTAAAGTGACCCAGGTCGATTTTGGAGATCTCACTCACATGATTTGCCAGCGCCGTTAAGTCTTGAAAGCCATCTTGGCGCCCCAGCGTGATATAAATTTGTTTGAATGCAGGAGCCGGCTCTGGTCTGGGTTCACGTCTGGGCCGCTGCTCAGGTCGATGTTGTGGTTTTTGCGTGGCTGTGCCTGCCGACCTGTCCACCGACCTGTCCGCCGAAGCCTTGGCGTAGGTGGAAGCCTTGGCGGAGGCTTGGGAAAAATGCGATCGCATTAAGAAAGCGAGAATTTCGCTCAAGTCGGGTCTGCCCAACATGCTGGCTGCAATCGGCCGGTATTGACTGATTTCAACGCCATCGGCATGTTCGGTTAAGAGCGTCGCCAAGCGCTCGCCCTGCATCCATAAAATCTCGGAGTCCGGTGGCATGGCGACTTCTTCATAATCGACCCCAAAAGATTTCTTGAGTTGGTCGAGCAATAAGCTGTCTTTACCACGAATTAAACTCACGGCCGTGCCGAGTTGACCCATGCGGCCCGTTCGGCCAGTTCTATGTACATAGCTTTCGGGATTATCTGGCAACTCATAGTTGAACACATGCGTGAGGCCATGAATATCAATGCCTCGGGCAGCAATATCCGTCGCGATTAAAATTTCAAGCTGGCCACTTTTAATCTCGTGCATGACTTTTTCACGCGCACCTTGGCTCATGTCACCATTGAGAGCCCTTGCCTGCAACGAAAAGCGCTTGAGATAGTTTTCTAAAAGTTCAGTCTCGTCCTTGGTGTTGCAAAAAATAATCGCCCGTTTGGGTTTGTGGAATTCGAGGGCATAGAGTAAATTGCGCGACTTGGTCTGAGCTTCGTTTTCAATGTGAATCACATGTCTGACAGACTCGGCCGTGATTTGATCCGAGCTGAGCTGAATGGTTTGTGGATCTCGTGCGATCTGGCCCAAGCTTTGCTCGATGACCCACGGCAGCGTTGCTGAGAACAAGAGAGTCTGTCTTTCTTTTGGGGTTTGGGCGAGCAGATAAGTCACGTCGTCCCAAAATCCCATCGAAAGCATTTCGTCGGCTTCATCTAAGACAGCCGTCTTGATTTTCGAGAGATCCAAAATATGGCGCTGAAATAAATCTTTTACACGACCGGGTGTGCCGACAATAATTTGAGCGCCGGCTTTCAGGGCTGCTATTTGAGCCTCAAACGATGCACCGCCGTAGATGGCCGTGACTTGAATTTGGGCATGGTGGCCCAGGCGGCTGCATTCTTGCGCGACCTGTTTGGCCAGTTCACGGGTGGGTGCGAGTACGAGTACCTGGGGATGGGGGTTGGGCGTTACTTGGGTTAAAATGGGGAGGCAAAAAGCAGTTGTTTTGCCTGAACCTGTGTGGCTTTGTACGACGAGATCTTGGCGATTTTGAATCGGTGTAAATACTTCGTTTTGAACGAAAGTGGGGTGTGCGTATCCCAAATCTTTGAGACCGAGGGTGAGTTCGGGCGAAAGTTTGAACTGATCATAGCTGCCTTGAAATAATGCATTCATGTCTGTCGCTTTAGCATACTAAGAGAGGTTTGTTATTTTTTTGATACGCCAGGCCAGGTTGGAGGATGTTAAGAGTCTGCAACGGCTTGCCGTCTTGCTCAACAGCACTAATCTGCCGGATGAGCCAGCAGGCATTGAAGAAATCTTGAGGCAATCTTGCGATTCTTTCGGGGGCAAGATTCAAAATCCGTTTGAGCGCTTGTATGTCTTTGTTCTGGAAGATAACCAAACGAAGCAAGTCATTGGCAGCAGTCAGATCATTGCGCAGCATGGAACACCTGATTTGCCGCACATTTTTTTTCAAATTGAGAATCTGACGTGTCACTCTGAAACTCTCCAGCAGACTTTTGACCAAAAAATCTTAACACTGGGGTTTAATTCAGAGGGCGTGACGGAAGTTGGGGGTTTGGTTTTGGATCCGGCTTATCGTCATGTGCCACAAAAACTGGGCCGGGCTTTAAGCTTGGTGCGTTTTTGGTTCATTCAGCACAATAAAAAATTATTTAGAGAGACGCTGTTGGCTGAGCTGCTGCCACCTTTTGACAGCGCTGGGCAGTCCCCTCTCTGGAATGCCATTGGCCGACATTTTATGACGCTGTCATACCATGAGGCAGATCATTTATCTCGTAAACAAAAAGAGTTTATCGAGACGCTTTTCCCAAGTTATCCAATTTATGTTTCGTTGTTGCCCCAAGATGCTCAGGCTGTGATTGGGCAAGTGGGCGAAGGAAGTCGGCCGGCAGCGCATTTATTATCAAAACTTGGATTTAGATTTGAGAATCGCGTTGACCCGTTTGACGGCGGGCCACATTTTGAGATGCAAACGGCCAATTTGGGGTCAATCGAATTAGATTCAGAAGTTCGAGTTGAGATTACTTGAGCGCCACACGCAAGCCTAACAACAACACCAGGCCTGAGAATACAGCGCAGGCGCCACCCCAGAACCAATAGGGCAGCCAAAGTACATTGGCAATCTGAGCGACATCCGAAGGCATCACGCCCTCAGCAGTATAAGCCACCGGCGTAAATAAATAATCAGCGCGCGAAAATACGCTGAGCGATAGCTGCAGTGAGAAAAACACGAGTGCTGCTTGGGCCAACCAGCCTGTTCTCTGTTGAGCCAGCCACAAGTAAATGGCAGCGAGGCAACCGACAAAAATCCACCCAAAAGAGTTTCGAACCCACAAAAATTCACTGGCGATCAAGAAGGCACCTAGCACGGAGAATGCCAGCCTGGCCAAGGCTTCTTTGCGAGATAAAACAAAGCCCAGCGCAGCTGCACAAGCAGGACCTAGTAAGCCACCGGCTGATACCAACGCGGATGCAAACCGATTGGAATAGCCGCCAATTTGGGCCACGCCAGATCCGTTCGACCACATTTGAAATGAGTTAAAATTTCCGCCGACCGCCAATGCCGTTAGCCCATGGCCCATTTCGTGCACCATTGTAGAAAGCATCAACAATGGGTAAGCCACGAAAGACCCAAACGGGATCACATAGAGCCCGAAAGTAATCAGCGTGCTGAGAGCGAGAAACCATTTGACGCCTGTTTTCACAGAAACATGCCTGTATCAGTGATGACTTTGTCTAAGCGTGCGTTTGCAATGAGTTCGATGGCTTTTTGGCGCGACTTGGCCGGGGCAAAAATTGTGAATTCAACGCCGGTGGGTATCTGGGGTAAGTTTTGGGTTGCCTGCAATTTGGCCTCGATTCCTTCGCCTTCAAGAAAGCTGACGATTCGTTCGCCCTCTATCTCACTGGACGGTGCGTAGATTTCAATCATGGTCCCCTCCCGTTCATAGCCTAGCACTATTCATGTAAATTTTTCCAGAAGGGCTTTTTGAATCTGGTTTTGGGCTTTTAAGTCTCGAATCGCAATCAAGACCGTATCGTCCCCTGCAACGGTTCCCACCAGGCCGTCCAAGTCAAGCGCATCGATTTCGGCGGCGATGGCAGAGGCACGTCCAGGCAGTGTTTTAATGACCAACAGGTTCGGACCGGCCGGAACAATTCGGATCGCCGCATGGGTGCCTGGCAGTTGGTAGACCCCGTGGGCTTTCTTGACCCCTAGGCGATTCAGATCTCTCGAGAGTGTTGCCTGGGTATTTTCAACGCCCCTTTGTTCGAGGGCTTCCAGCAAGGCTTCGTGGCTCTCAAAAGGCTGCGTTTTGAGTAACGAGATCAGGTGGTGAATGCGCTCGGCTTGTTTCATAGTCAGTGCTGCATGTACTGCTGGATTCGAGACCCAGACTCTTCGATAATTTTGCCCGATTCCATAAAATAGCCTCGATCAAAAATACTCCTGGCAAAAGACATGTCGTGCGTAGAAATAGCAATCGAGACACCTTTTTGAAGCAAGAGCTTCAAGATATCTCGCAATTTACCCGTGCTTTCTGGATCTAACGCCGAAGTCGGCTCGTCTAGCAATAAAGCTTGCGCGTCCATGCAGAGTGCTCGCGCGATCGCGACACGTTGAGTCTGGCCCCCCGAGAGTTCGTGGGGCTTTCGGGAGCCCAAGTGGGCAATTTCGAGTGCGTTTAATAATTCTTGCGCTTTTTGTTCGGCTTCTTCAAACGATCGTCCCAGCACGAGGCGCTGAGGCTGCATGCAGTTTTGCAACACGGTCATATGGGGAAATAAATTAAATTGCTGTGCAACAAACCCAATGGCTCGGACGCGATCAGGCCTAGATAAAAGTTTGATCGGCTTTTCTTCAAAACAAATTTCGCCTGCATAGCTTGAGTTTAAATTTGCGATGCATCGCAATAGGGAGGTTTTTCCGGAGCCGCTTTTGCCTAAAAACAGTGTCACTCGGCCTTTTGGGATTTCAAACGAAATATCGGACAACGCCAAGTTGGATTGGTATTTTAAATAAATATTTTTGCCGGTGATTAAATTCATATTTTTCGCTCCAGCTGCTTCGTGAACATCGCGACGACCGTGGTCATGGTCAAATAAATCAGAGCCGTCATGCCATAGACTTCCATCGGCCTCAGTTCTCTCGCGACGATGTCTCGGCTGGCTTTCATGAGTTCGGGGACGCCAATAAATAACAAAATGCTGCTTTCTTTAATTAAAGTCGAGAATTCGTTGGTGATGGCCGGCAGGGCATTCTTGATCGCCTGTGGCAGAATAATATGTTGTAAAGTTTGAGTTCGGTTATAACCCAGGGTCTCAGCTGCTTCCCATTGCCCCACAGGGATGGCGTTAATGCTGCCTCGAATAATTTCGGACAGATAGGCCGACGAGTTTAAACCCAGTGCTGTGACACCGGCGGCCAGGGGTGGAATATCCACCTGCAGTAGCTCGGGGAGGGCAAAATAAACGATCAAAAGCTGCACAAAAATCGGTGTTCCCCGAATCACGGCAACATAGAGATCGATCAGCTGAGCAATGCCGGGCTGTCTTAATCGCTGGCTGTTAAAGACACCGAGTAAGAGGCCACCTAAAATGCCAAAAATAGCACCCAATGCGCTGGCCTCGAGTGTAATCAACGAGGCTTTGAGTAGGAGGGGGAGTACCGAGTCGATCATTGTTTATGCAACCATTTCTTTTCGAGTTGATCTGAGAGTCCGCTCTTTTTGATACTATCTAAAGCGGTTTGGATTTCTTGCGCAAGCTTTGTGTTTGATTTTTTGATGCCGATGCCATTGCCCAGGTTCCAGGCTGACTCTGGCAATGGGATCTCGATGGCCTTGATATGGGGTTGTTTCGGGAGCAGGTCTCTCAAAATATGAGGCTCTACGAATGCCGCGGCGGATTTTCCATACTGGATATCCAGGACCAATTCAGGTGTTGAATCGAGCGCTTTTGAGGTGATATCTTGGACTGTATCGAGATAGTTTTGCATCCAGGTTCCAGACTGGACCGCGATGGTTTTGTTTTTCAGCTGCTCAATACCGACAGGTTTTTTGTTCCAGAATAGCAAGTAATAGGATTTGATGGGCTCACCTTGATAAGGCAGCAGGGTGATTTCTTTTTGTCGAGTCGGCGTAATTGACATCCCAGACAATACAAAATCGCATTTGCCTTGTTCGAGGCCCAAAATTAACGAATCAAAGGCCATTTCTTTGATCACGAGCTTCTTTTTTAATTGCTGTGTAATTGCCTCGGCCATGTCGACATCAAACCCGACGGGTTTTCCGTTGGAGTCGATGCTTTCATAGGGAGGGTAGGTGGGATTGGTGCACATGACCAAGCTGTCTGAAGGCTTGCTGTTTTTTAAGCAGCCAACACAAAGCATAGACACAGCGAGAAGGGCATAGATTTTAGTCATAATTTTTAGTCCTAATATTCTGAATGGGATCTTGATGTGGGGCATCGTTTGGATTTTGAGCCACTTGTTGATAGGCCGTTCTAAAGGGGATTCCTTGAGCGACGAGTTCCATGACCCAATCGGTTGCAAATAACTCGGGTTTAAAAGCTGCCACGCACTTGTCCAAATGCACTTCCAGTTTCTCGATCGTGTGTGTCATGACCCAGAGAGACTCTTTTGTAATTTGAGTGCTCTGCATGAAGGGTCTCTTGGTTTCCTGAAAGTCTCGATTGTAGCCAGATATCAGTGGCCTAATAATTTCTAAAATAATATTCAGGTTGCCCTGGACGGTAGCGGCTTTGGCTCGAATTAACTCAAGTCCATCTGGGTTTTTCTTCTGGGGCATGAGGCTGCTGCCAGAGCAGAGTTCTTTTGGGAGCGACACATAACCGAGTTCTGGAAGGCTAAAAAATATTAAGTCATTGGCAGCTTTACTTAAGGTGAGCATGATTTGGGTGTAAGCACTCAAAGCCATGGATTCCCATTTGCCTCGAGAGTTTGCGCAATACAAAACATTGTGTTGGACTTTCTCAAAGCCGAGTGTGTCTGATACAAACTGTCTATCGAGGGGCAGCGATACCCCAAAACTGGACGCTGAGCCTAAGGGACACTGATCGATAATTTTGAGCGCTGCTTGCAAAAATATCACGTCGTCTTGCAAGGATGCACTCATTGCCCCGGCCCAAAGGCCCAAAGACGCCGGCATGGCCAGTTGCATGTGTGTTCTGCCTGGAATGGGCGTTTCTCGGTGTGCTTTGGCAAAAGCATTTAAAGATTTGACGAGCTCTTGTGCCGCTTCGAGTATTTGTCCGATTTCATCTTTGGCAAAAAGTTTCAGAGCGACTAGAACCTGGTCGTTTCGAGATCTTCCGGTGTGAATCTTTCGACCGGCATCCCCGTAGTGCTCTATGAGATAGGTCTCAATGGCCGTGTGACAATCTTCTTGTGATCTTTCAATCTTAAACTTGCCTTGTTCCCAGAGAGACATAATCTCTTGCAAACCCATTTCAAGATCTCGTAGTTCTTGGGTCGTTAGAATGCCGATTTTGTGCAGCATCTTGGCATGCGCCAAGCTTGCCACGCAATCGTATTGAACGAGCTTTTGGTCCAGCGAGTAGTCATCTGAAACGGTATAGTTTTCGATGACGGCGTCTAAGTTGTAGCCTTTGTTCCAGAGTTTAGTCATGCTGGCCTCCGGCAAATCTCAAGGCGTTCAGTTTGATAAACCCCGTCGCATCGCTGGGTGTGAAGCCTTGGTTTCCCTCGAAGGACACCAGTTTTTCGGAGTACAGCGAGTGTGGGGCTTTTCGGCCGGTGATTCTTGTATTCCCCTTGAATAGCTCAAGTCTGACTATGCCAGTGACTTTTTGTTGCATGGGCTTCAAGAAACTTAAGAGCATTTGGAACTCGGGGGCGAACCAATAGCCGTTGTAAATCAGCTCAGCAAACTTGCTGGAAAGAGAATCTCTCAGGTGCATAGACTCTCGATCTATTGTAATACTTTCTAGGGCTCGATGTGCGGCGTGTAAAATTGTCGCGCCGGGAGTTTCATAGACGCCTCGAGATTTCATGCCCGTATATCTATTTTCGACGATATCGATTCGGCCGATGCCATGCTTGCCGCCCAGTTGATTGAGTTGGGTGAGCAGTTCTACCGGACCCAATTTTTGGTTGTTGATGCCGATAGGGATTCCGTGCAGGTATTCGATCTCGAGTATATCGGGCGTGTTGGGTGTTTGGTCAAGATTGTGTGTGAGCACGAACAAGTCTTTGGGGGGCGCATTCCAAGGATTTTCCAAAACGCCGCCTTCAAAACTAATATGCATCAAGTTTCTATCGGTTGAGTAGGGTTTTGCGGCTGTTGCACTGACGGGGATATCATGGGTTTTGGCATATGCGATCAAATCATTTCGGCCCTGAAACGGCCATTCTCGCCACGGCGCAATCGGCGTGATTTGTGGGGCCAAAGCTTGGTAGGCGAGTTCGAATCGAATTTGATCGTTGCCTTTTCCTGTTGCCCCATGGGCAACGGCGTCAGCGCCTTCGGCCAGTGCAATTTCGATTTGTTTTTTGGCAATGAGGGGTCTGGCCAGCGAAGTACCCAGTAAATAAGAGCCCTCGTAGACGGCCTGGGCTTGAACGGCTGGAAAAATAAAATTCTCAACGAATTCTTTTTTAAGATCGACGATAAAAATTTTGCTAGCACCCGTTTTAAGTGCCTTTTCTTCCAGGCCAGCCAATTCGCCGTCCTGCCCAACGTCTGCGCAATAGGCGATTATCTCGCATTGATATTTTTGCTTTAACCAATGAAGCATCACAGAGGTGTCTAAGCCGCCCGAATATGCCAGTACGATTTTTTTCACTGCAAGCTCCGTTTATTCAAAATAATGGATAAATAGGGATATATGAATAACCTGGAGTATATGTTTTGTCAACAGCCTATTCGGAAGTGATTCTTGACAACTGCTCAGCCTTTGGGTCATCATCAGCAAGTTTTATGCGATCAGATGTTGATATGTCATTGATTCGGATCAATTTACGCCTTTCTTACGAGCAGCGCATTCAAAAAAACGATGATGCACTTCGGTTCATCCACGATCTGAGAATGGCGAGTGGAGTTCTAGACCATGCAAAACCTCGGAAACCTGCTCGATCTATTACTCAGCGCCAAAATTGATTTTGTGCTTATCGGCGGCTTCGCCAGTGTTATCCACGGATCTTCCATGGTAACCCACGATCTAGACATCTGCATTCTATTTGATCCAGAACACGTTGAGCAGATACGTGAATGCCTTCGGCCTTATCATCCAAAACACCGAATGACTCCGAAAAGACTATCGTTTCTTGACTATCCGGGAGACTTATCGAATTTGAAAAATCTCTATCTTGAAACAGATCTAGGTGTGCTCGATATTGTCGGCAATATTGACGGCGTGGGTTCTTTTAAACAAGTTTCTAAAAATGCCATGAAAATCGAAATCTATGGAAAAAAATGCAAGGTCATCTCAATCGACGACCTTATCGCATCCAAGAAATCCATCGGCCGCGACAAAGATCTCGCGGTTGTGCGACAGCTCGAGGCAATCAAAAAGGGCTGAAAAAAAAGGATTTGACCCCTTCTGGACCCCTTCTTTTAATAAGATCGCTCCCCGAAAATCATTTCCCAGGCAGCCTTAAGTTCATAATAAAGACCGCCCAGCTTAGACCACTCGCAATTTTTGCCGCTCAAATCATTTTTTAGGCAATCCAAAAATGTTGGAATGGCGCTCTTGAAGGCCTTGGGGCCTAAGAAGTGAACAGCCAAGTCACCACCCTGCCACACGCTTTCAGTGGGCGTCGTGAAGCTACCGACCCACATGGGGTTCAGTGCGCGCTGAGGAACCACGACAACATTTGGATTTTGTTTAACAAGAGCCACTTTTTCGAGACGTGTCAGCTTTTTGGAATTGTCGAATCCGCCTAAAATCTCGCCAATGGCGGTTTGGTCGGGTAAGTTGGTATTCTTGTATTTTTCGAAAGATTCTTCCACTGCACTTAGAAATTCTCTACTCCATAAACTATTTCGCAAAATAAATACCCCAGTATTCACCGCGCAAAGACCGAAGGCACCAAACATATCCAACATAAAGTGATCGGGCGCAATCAATAGATTTGTGTTCGGTTTGGCGTATTCGTTAATCACCGTTTCGAGCTTTCTGTCTATGTTCGAGAACACGACATCGGCATCAACCCACATAACCCATTCATAGGGGTTTCCTGTTGCGGGATTGATTTCGTCTAGCGCTTCTCTCAGCGCAACAATTTTTTGCCAGTATGCGCCAGTAGCGAGTGCGTTGTTTTTGTGGCCCTCGTTTCTAAATCGATCAGACAAAATTCCTTCTCGGAAAATATAACCATAGCCATTGTGCTGGGCATAGTTCTGGTGATTAGGAATGGTATGCTCCAAATATTCCGCAAGACCGCTGTAATGGGAAACAATCAAAATATCAGAAGCTTGCAAAGCCAAAGAAAACTGAAGCGATAGAAAAATGTATGAAATAAGTCTCATATTATGAGGATTATGAGTGATTTCTTTTAAGTTTGCAAGTGGGCTGCTTACTAAATTGACAAGACTCCAATCCAATTCACAGCAAGTTCGCCGATAAAATGAAGCTTAACATAAGAGAATTGTCGATTTTAAGTCAGAATTCCAATGCCGAGAAGTTGACTTAAAATCGACAAAATGTCGTTATTGCGTCATGTTCATGCCCCAAATCGCCGGACCAAATCATATTTTTCGCTGTGATAACTCTCGCTCCAGAATCTGGATGTATTTTTAAGTGAGGTTTCGATGTAACCTCGAGGATCTTTTGTCTTAGTCTGCTCGGCCTCCTTCACCGCTTGTTCAACAACGTGAATCAGCTTGGGTCTCCCCGAGAGACCGTCTAAACAGGGAAAACGTTTGTTCCACTCGTCAAAGAGTTCCGGTGTTAGGCTCTGAATGGGTTTATCTGCCTTCGCCGGGGCTTTATTGGCCCATACGAGATCATAAGTCTTTTGGCGTTTCTGGATATACCCGTGGTGAACCAGCAACCCAGCCTTCACGAGCTCACCCACCAAACGGCGGATGCTTCGAACAGAAAGCCGCATTTTTTCCGCAAAGATTTCTGGATTCGGCCATACCGTGGGCCTCTTGGGGCTCGACACGCGCGCTAATTCGATCCATAGCAATTTGGCAGACGGAGAGATTTTGGCTTCGAGGACATAGACAGGGATTTTAACAAAACGGCTCACGATTTGACATCCTTCGCCGTCGGCACTAGGGTACCCCGGCTATGATAGTAGCTGCCGTTCTCTCCAAAACTGGCCAGTCGCGGAGAGACGGCATTTTTTTGCGAACACCATGTCTGCAAAATATGAGCGTAAGGCCGGGTTATTTCAAAAAGATATCGGGCGTTTGACTGACTGCTGCGAATAAATTAGAACAACCACCTAACTCGGAGCGTGTGTTTTGTTAGCAGCCAAAGCTTTGTATTTTTTAGATTCTATCAGCGCTTATTTCCCCGATGCTAAAATAGAACTCTGTTTTAACCCCAAAGATCCGTGGCAACTATTGGTCGCTGTGTGTTTGTCCGCGCAGACGACCGATAAAGCCGTCAATAAAGTCACGCCGGCTTTGTTTGAAGCTTACCCCAGTGTTCAGAAATTCGCGTTGGCGACGCCTGAGCAGATAGAGCCTTATGTGAAAACGCTTGGTTTTTTTCGAAACAAAGCGAAAAATTTGGTTTTAGCGGCGCGCAAAATCACCCAAGATTTTGGGGGTAAGATTCCCAAAGAAAGAGCCCTGCTGGAAACTATCCCTGGCGTAGGCCCTAAGTCTGCCGCCGTGATTATTGCCAATGCTTTTGGAATGCCGGCCATTGCCGTCGACACGCATGTAGGACGTGTGGCCAGGCGACTGGGGCTCACCAAAAATCAAGATCCTTCGAAAGTCGAAGCTGATTTAACCAAGCTGTTTCCCAAAGAGCGCTTGTTAGAAGCGCATCATGTGTTTATCTTTCATGGTCGTAGAATCTGTCATGCGCGAAAGCCTAACTGCCCAGAGTGTCCGGTGAACAAAAAGTGTCCCAAGATCGGCGTATAAAATCACCCATAACCCCCCTTTAAAAAGGGGGGAAGCTACTTTAAGCCATAGCTTAATGAAAAGTTTTCCTGTGGCGGGCCTATTGAACCCCGCTTTAAGAGCCTTGGCTTCACGACGTATTGCCCAATGGGATCGTAATTTAACTAACCTACAAGCCACGCAAGAAGCGATCTTGCTGGCACATTGTCAAAAAGCTGCCAAAACACAGTTTGGCCGGAAATATGCACTGGGCAGTGTTCAATCTTACAAAGACTACAAACAAGCATTGCCGCTTCGACCCTATGCAGGCTTTGAGCCGTATTTGCAGCGCATGCGTCGAGGCGAAAGAAATATTTTATGGCCTGGCTTAATCTCTTATTATGGACAATCTTCGGGGACATCGGCAACGGCTGCACAGCATAAATTTTTGCCCATTTCTGCGGAACAAATCAAATGGCAACAAAAAGCGGCGTTTGATGTCATGGCACGGTATTTGCTATTGAGTGGCGATAAAGAATTTGCAGGTGGCTATAACCTCGGTCTATTTCCGCCGAGTATTTTGAAAACAGAAGTGCCCGGCGTATTTACAGGATCTAATCCGGGGATCATGTTTCGCGAGATTCCGTATGTCGCCAGACTCACAACCATTCCCAAATTGCCTATTCGAGATATGGAGAACTACGACCAAAAGCTTGAGGCGATTGCTAAAAATTACGCTCAGCATGATGTCCGGGCGATTTCTGGGACGACCTGCTGGTTCTCTATTTTTTTTGACAAGCTGCTCAAGCAACATCAGGCCAAGACGGTGGGCGAAATTTGGCCAAACTTGCGCGTGTTATTTGGGGGCGGCGTCAATGCCGAGCCCTATCGCGATGTGATTAAAGCGCGAGTCGGTCGTGATATCACGCTCATGGATAACTATAACGCCACTGAAGGTGGCCTGTTCTCCGTGACGGATAGCTTTGAGAATCCGGGCTTGCTCATGATTCCGGATCGGGGCGTATTTTTTGAATTTGTACACCGAGAAGATCATGGTCAAGAAAATCCAACCAGATTGGCGCTGTGGGAAGTAGAACCCGGTGTAGATTACTCGATTGTATTAACCACGTCGTCTGGATTGTTTGGCTATTATATTGGCGATTTTGTCAGATTTATCTCGTTGTATCCGCATAGGATGGAGTTTGTGGGTAGACCCAGCGGTGTTTTGTCTCTCACGCAGGAACTGACCACTTATGTAGAAATAGAACGCGCCGTCGCGAAAGCACAAACGCGTGTTCCCTGTTCTATTGTGGATTATTCAGTGGGGCCGGACATAGGTGTTGACGGTTCTGGGAAAGGCCGTTACCTGTTTTTTATTGAGTTTGCCCAAAAGCCTTCGGACAAGGCTCGGTTTATGAGAGTGGTCGACGAAGAATTGGCGGCTCTAAACCGGGTGTACCGGGAGCATAGAACGCACGATGTTGCGATTTTGCCTCCGGCTTTGGCGTGTTTGAAAGCAGGATCGACGCATCAGATTATGGAACAGTTGGGTTTTAGAAGTGTTCAAAATAAATTTCCTCGTATTGTAGATGACAAAAAGCGGGATTTAATTAGTCAGTTTGTGGAGAAGGAGCAAGTTTCGTGAGTCAAAAATTAGGGTTATGTTTAATTGGCGCCAATGGTGCTGTTTCGACGACGGTCATGGCGGGTGTGGCATTGATGCGCAAGGGTCTTGCTCCTAGACGAGGCATGATTACAGAGACCCGGTTTGCGGCTGGTGCCGATTTGGCTTCGTTGGATCAAATGGTTTTTGGTGGCTGGGACTTGCGCGAAGACAACGCCTATGAAGCTGCGATGAGCCACCAGGTTCTCCCGATTCACCTATTAAACTTTGTCAAAGACGAGCTTTCAGCGTTTAAGCCTTGGAAAGCAACAGCGAGTAAACGTTTTTTACACAGCATGGCTGGTAAAAATATTTTGCAGCTGGGTTCGATGCGTGAAGAAATTGCAAAGATCAGCCAAGATATCGCTGATTTTAAAGCTGCGCATAATTTAGATCGAGTGGTCATGGTCAATCTGACTTCGACCGAAAAGTATTGCGAAGTTTCAGACGTTCACAGGACGTTGGCTGCTTTTGAAAAAGGCTTAGATTCAAACGACGAACGAATCAGCCCAGCCATGAAATATCTCTACGCGGCATTGGATAGCAACACGCCTTATGTGAATTTCACGCCGAGTTTAAGCAATGTCCCGGCGCTGTTAGAGATGTCGCTCAAAAAACAAGTGCCCGTTGCAGGAGAAGACGGCAAAACAGGGCAGACTTTGTTGAAAACAGCTGTTGCTCCCGTGTTGGCGCTTCGAGACTTGCACGTAGAGGGTTGGTACTCGGCGAATATTCTTGGTAACAACGACGGGCTGGTGTTGAACGACCCGGAATCTAATAAAACCAAAGTGACGAGCAAACAGCGTGTGCTAGACAGCATTTTGGGCTATCAGGTTGAAGACCACCAGGTGCATATCCATTATTACAAGCCTCGTGGGGATGCCAAAGAGTCTTGGGATAATATCGATATTGCTGGGTTCTTGGGCGAGCGCATGCAAATCAAGGTTAATTTTTTGTGCAAGGACTCTATTTTGGCGGCGCCGCTGGTGCTCGATTTGGCGCGCTTGATGGATCTGGCTAAGCGCCAAGGCCGTTCGGGGATTCAAGAGCAGTTGTCACTGTTTTTCAAAGCGCCGTATCATGCAGCCGGGAAAGAGCCCGAGCATAATTTGTTCAAACAAGGCGAGATGCTACGAGCATGGCTTCAGGCGTAAAACACCAATCTTGGCCGGTGATTACCGAAGAGGACAAAGCGGCGGTTTTGGCCGTTTTGGATCGGGGTATTTTATCGGGTCCATTGGCGCCAGAAGTCACGGCGTTGGAGCGTGAATTTGCTGAATATCTCGGTGTTCAATATTGCTTGGCTACAAACAGTGGCACGGCATCTTTGCATATGGCTTTGGCAGCCTTAGGCGTTGGGCCTGGCGACGAAGTGATTGTCCCGGCGTTTACGTTTGTGGCCAGCGCCATGGTTGTGTTGCAACAAGGTGCAAGGCCTGTTTTTGTGGACATCGAAGACCAGAGTTTGGGAATGGATCCTGCTTGCGTGCGGCGCGCGATCACGTCGAAAACAAAAGCCATCATGCCGGTGCACATGCATGGAATGCCGTGTGATTTGGATGCCATTTTAGAAATCGCGCGCAGGCATGATTTGCCGGTGCTCGAAGACGCTTGCCAAGCTCCCGGGGCAATTTATCACGGCCAAAAAGTCGGAACTTTTGGCAAACTGGGTGCTTTTAGTTTGCAGTCGTCCAAAAATTTTCCCTGTGGCGAGGGGGGATTATTGGTTACCAACGATGAAGCCTGCTATGCCCAAGCGGCTGCTTTTAGAATGTTTGGCGAAAATATCGAACTTCACGATCGAGATTCCTATGATCCTGAACGGCCATTGGACTTAAAGCGCTCGTATGACTCTGTCACTTTGGGTTACATGTATCGGACGAATGAGCTTTCGGCAGCCCTTGCCAGAACGCAGCTACGTAGTTTGGAGGCTTGGAACCAAAAAGCCTTAAGCAATGCCCGGTTGATGGCAGAAGGTTTATCTGGAATTTCGGGCTTATTGGCGCCCCAAGAAATACCGGGTCGGCAATCTGTTTATCACAAATACAGAGTTCGCGTGGCCGATCGTGATCGCACGATGAGATTATTACAAGATCAAGGCTTAGAAGCGGTTCAATGGCAAAGCAAAATAGTTCCAGCACAGACCCTTTTTCAGAAATTAGGCTATGAGCATAGGTCTTTCCAAAAAGCACAAAAGTTGATAGACGATTCTTTTTGTCTATTTTCACATACTCATCCTCTTTGGGCTCAGTCGGAAGAATTATGCCAAAACTACATCAGGGTCATCCAAAACTCATTGTCTTAACCGGTGGTCCCGGCGCTGGAAAAACAACGGTGCTTGACATGGTCAAGCACATGTTTATGGATAACGTGGTGGTTTTACATGAAGCCGCGAGCATGATTTATAACGGCGGTTTTATGAGGCGCTCGACCCCGAGTGGCATTCGGGCAGCTCAACGAGCGATTTATCATATTCAGCGCGAGCAAGAACGCATTTTGGAAGAAGACGGCCAAACGCGCCTGGGTCTTTGTGATCGGGGCACTCTCGATGGTTTGGCCTATTGGCCCGGTGCCCCCGAAGAATTTTTCAGAGATCTGCATACCACCGAAGAGGCTGAATTGGCACGCTATGCCATGGTGATCCATATGCGCACGCCGAGCATGGAACACGGTTATAACAATAACAACCCAGCTCGGATTGAGGCACCTGAAATGGCTGCGAAGCTAGATCAAAAAATGATCGATATTTGGAAGCGGCATCCGAATCATTTTATTGTGGACAGCCGTCAGGATTTTTTACATAAGGCTGAAGAAGTTGTTGGGATTGTTTCTAAATTAATATGAAAAAAGTGTTTTTTGTTTTTATTTGCGCTGCTAATTTCGCGTGGGCTGAGAATTTTTTTGAGTTTTGCTGGAAACGAGTGCCCAATGGCCAAGAAATTCTGTTGGACGCTGGCATTGAAGCCCCCATCGATTTGCTTTTGGGTGACTATACGAAAGCCTTGGGTCATAACCCTTCTGCAAAAGCTGTCTTAAGAGATGCCATGAAACTTCCGAGTGCTTTGGTAAAAGCCGGGACAGGTACCCGAGTGGGCGGTACTGAGTTTGTTTTTGATCGCAGTCAAGTTTACAGCCAGCTTTCAAAGACAATTCTCAAGGGGGGTGGGACGGTGATGTTGGTGACCGTTTTTGAAATGCCTGCGAAGCACGCAGCTGTTTGGGCGAATTATCCGGGAGATATCATGGCGCGTTATTTGGTGAAAGCGGGTCAATACCGTCAAAAAGAAAATTCAACGCGGTCGTTTGAAGAATATTTGTTTCAAGAATCTGAACCTGGTTGGTGGGTGGATACGTTGTTGGAAGTAGGTCCCAAGATATTGGTATGTAATCGGGTAGGTGCGCTCGTCGAAAAGGCACAATTGGGGATGACGGTCCGAAGTGGCGTTGTTCATATGGCCAATCGGCTGGCGGGTACTCATATTAATCCCAGCGATACCTTTTGGAAGAATGCGAAGACGCGGGGGCCACTTGTTTTCGCCATCATGACCGCCGCGTATTTTTTCGAGAAGATTGCAGTAACGTATGTGATGGCGCCAGCTGCCCGCATTACGATGGATGGAATTACTGAGTTAGCCAAATATCTCAAAGGCAGCCACGACGAGCTATGAGTCCTGCTTCTGCGCGAGGCTATTTTTATACCCGTAACCCGCATAGATCGCTAAGCCCAGCAGCATCCAAACCGCGAATCGAATCCAAGTGATCACGGGTAGGCTGATCATGAGGTAGATACAGAAGATAATGCCCAAAACGGGAATCACAGGATGCCAGGATAATTTAAATGGCCTGTCTAGATCTGGCTTTTTCATGCGCAGTGCGATCACGCCGCCACAGACCAACACGAATGCTGCGAGTGTTCCAATATTTACCAGCTCAGCCAAATCCCCAATCGGTGTAAACCCGGCTGTTAAGGACATCACCAAGCCACTGCCAATAATAATCCCGATGGGTGTTTGCGTTTTGCTGTTAACGCGCGCAAATTTTTGCGGCAACAGCCCGTCCCTCGAGATCGCCAAGAATATGCGCGAAAAGCCATAATACAAAACCAGCATGACAGTGGTCAAACCGGCAATCGCACCCGCCGAGATAATCCCGGCTGCAAATCTGTGATCTAGATTTAACAAGACTTCAGCGACGGGAGATTTTACGTTGAGTTCCCCATACGGAGCTACCAGTGTCAATAACGCTGAAACAATAATATAAATCGCTGTACAGAAAACCAAGCTGGCAATAATCCCAATGGGCAAATTACGCTGAGGATTGATCGTTTCTTCAGCGGCTGTCGACACAGCGTCAAAGCCAATATAGGCGAAAAATACGAGTGCTGCGCCCTGCATCACGCCAGCCCACCCAAATGGCATGAAGACTTTCCAATTGGCTGTCTCGACGTGAAATACGGCAATACTAATAAACACCGTGATCGCCAAGAGCTTCACAAATACGATCGCTGTATTAAATCGAGCGCTTTCACGAGCGCCAATGCAGAGTAGAATAGCAATTAGCAAAATAATCAACGCGGCAGGAAGATTTACAATTCCACCTTCAGCCGGGCTGTTGATCAGCGCTTTGGGTAATTCAAACCCCAACGAAGAAAGGGCGTTTTTGGCATAACCTGACCAACCGACTGCGACCGTTGATATTCCAAGGCCATATTCGAGCAACAAGTCCCAACCAATAATCCAGGCAATTATTTCGCCGAGGCCAGCATAGGCGTAGCCGTATGCGCTGCCACAACCGCCAATGCTGGAAGCGAGCTCAGCATAAGACAGCGCGACAAAAATACAGGCCAATCCAGCGACGATGTACGAAACGATGATGGCGGGGCCTGTATGAGTGGCAGCGACGACACCCGTGAGTACGAATATGCCTGCGCCAATAATCGCACCGACCCCCAAGAAAGTGACATCCATGGCGCCCAGGCAACGTTTAAGCCCGCTTTGTGAGGTTCCAACTTCGTCGATGGTTTTGGTTCTGAATAGACTCATGCTTCTTGGTAGGAACAACGGCCGCAATTTGGCTGTTTAAACTGCTGAGGTGTTTCATGTGGAGAGTTTGGATATTAGGCTTGTTGGTTTCAATGCAAGTGCTCGCAGTTTTGCCAGACCTAGAGTTTCTAGTGGTCACGCAGAATTCAAGTGATGCTCAAGCAGAACAAGATGGCTACTGGACAGCTCTGGCGATGCCTTCTGAGAGGCCGACGGTGGATCAATTGATGAGAGAATTTCTATTTGGACTCAATCAAATTGAGGTGTTTAATGCGTTTAATGTGTTGCGTGAACACGTTGAGGCAAGAACAGAGTTGGAAGGAGAGTATCCAGATCGACTAGAACGGTTGAGTGAAATTAGGAGGCTGCTAGCAACACAGCAAGTACGCCTCGAAATTATCCGCCGGCGCCTCCTAATTTGCCGAGCTTAGCAGGTTGGCTGTCTGCCGGATCTGGTTTTCCTGGTGTTCTGAAGTAACAAACACCCTCAGGCGCGAGAGCCGGTCTTCGACCGCAGGGTAAATAATGGGCCGAATATTCACACCTTGTGACAGAAGCAATTCCGACTTTTTAAGCGTGTCGAGCGAGTTGCCAATAATAATGGGTATGACCGGCGAGTTTTGACTCAAGCCGGTGTCAAGGCCTTTGGACTTGCACAGCGATAAGAAGAGCTTCGAGTTGTTCATCAGACGCTGAATGCGCTCTGGCTCGCGTTCTAGAATCTCAAAAGCCTTGAGCGCAGCGGCCGCATTGGGCGGCGAAATACCGACACTGTAGACAAAGCCGGGCGATGTATAACGCAGGTACTCGATAATTTCTCGCTTGCCGGCGATATAACCCCCACAACTGGCAAGGGCTTTGCTGAGTGTGCCCATCCAAAAATCGATTTTATTGGGATCAATGCCAGCATACTCAGAAAGACCTCGGCCTGTTTTTCCGAGTACGCCAATTGAGTGCGCCTCGTCGACCATCAAATAGGAATTAGAGCGCTGTTTTAAATCAACGTAGGCACCTAAATCAGGAATATCACCGTCCATGCTGTAGATGCCTTCAATAATCATCAAAGTGCGCTGAAAACGATGCCTGTGTTGGGCCAGTAAGCGTTCTAGGCTTTTGGGGTCGTTATGTGCAAATGGCATTGCGCGCGCGCCAGAGAGTTTGCAGCCTTCTAGAATGCTGTTGTGACTCAGCGAATCATGTAAAATTAAATCGCCAGGTCCAAATAAATGTCCGATCGTACTGACATTGGTTGCATGGCCTCCGACGTAAACAATGCTGTCTTCGACGCCGATAAACTCAGCGATTTTGTGTTCGAGTTGCTGGTGCAAAACACGTTCTCCAGCAACCAAACGGCTGGCTGACACGCTGGTGCCATAGCGGTCGATGGCTTCTTTGGCCGCTTCTGAGACTTCGGGGTGGCCCGCTAAGCCGACATAATTATAGTTTGAAAACTGGACCAGTGATGAATCCTCGAGCGCATGAAAAAATGGGTTTTTAATACCAGCGGCTTCGAGTGCTTTAAATTGTTCTTGAATGCTCCAAGGTGTTATTTGGGGCGCTTGAGGCTTGGCAGACTGAGTGTTTCTCAGCATGGACAGCGTGGTTTTTTCGTCGATTTGGGTGTCAGCGGGCAAATTAAGGGTTGCCAAGAGTTCTTGGCGCATCAGAGAATCTAAGCCGTAGTTCACCAACGGTTGGTGCTCGTCGACGTCAGCAAAGCTTTCTAAACCCAGGATGCTTTTGACTTGCGAGGCAGTCGATACCAATTCGCGTGCGGCATAGCGTTGGATTTTACCGCTTGAAGTTTTGGGGATGGTTTTGGGTGGCAGTAATTTAATAATTTCAGCACGTAGGTCAAATTCCAAACTAACGCGTCGTTGAATATCTTGAATTGTCTGATCAGACAGGTTGTCATCTGAAATTTCTGCGACGATGCCTAGGGACTCTGTTGTAGCGCCGGGTAGTGAGAACGCTGCCACACAGCCTTTTCGAATGTTGGAATTGGCTTGTTCGACGCAGTGTTCGATGTCCTGTGGATAATAATTTCTTCCCCGAATAATAATCAGGTCTTTTTTTCGGCCTGTGATATAGAGCTCACCCTCTTCGATAAAACCGAGATCTCCTGTATACAAGTAATCTCGAAATACCAGTTTGTTGTCTTCTGGTTTGTTAAAATAGCCCTGAGCGACGCAGTCATTTTTGACACAGATTTCGCCGTCCCTAATTTGGACCATGTCGGGCTTGCTAATTTTACCGCAGCTCACAAAATTGCCCTGAACTTTGGCGAGCCCCGTGGGCATGCCGCCGCAGACCAATAAGGTCGCCTCGGCCAGGCCATAACAAGGATAGAAAGCGGACATGCGAAAGCCACACGGCTTAAAGCGGTCTGCAAAGTTTAGGAGGGTGTTGAATTGGATGGGTTCCGCACCGTTGGCGGCGATATTCCAATGACTCAAGTCAAGTTGTTTGATTTGGCTATCGGTGATGCGCCGTGTGCATAAATCATAGGCAAAATTAGGTGCCGCGCTGATATAACCCCGGGTCTCAGAAAGTGTTTTGAGCCACTTAAATGGGTTGGACAAAAAATCCAGTGGCGACATGAGATAGCCCGTAAATCCAGTGAACATGGGTTGTAAAATTCCGCCGATGAGTCCCATATCATGGTAAGGCGGTAACCAAGAGACGCTGGGGGTCTCGCTGGAAAGTCCAACGGTGTGCTGAGCAAAAGCCGCGTGCGACAGCAGATTTTTATGCGTGAGCATGACGCCTTTCGGCGAGCCTGTTGATCCCGATGTGTATTGTAAGAAGGCCAGTGAGTTTTGACTGATTTCTGGAACTCGCCAAGACGATGCATAGTGGCTATCAATTTGATCGGTGGCAATCCAATTGCCGGGGATATTAGACTCGCCAAACGATTGGATCATAGAGGTCGACAAGATTGCTTTGGCTTCGCAGTCTTCGATAATGCTCATGAGTCTGGGCAGTGTTCTATCTAATCGACTGGGATCGGGCGGGTAAGCAGGAACGGCCACGACGCCAGCATATAAACAACCGAAAAAAGCGATGACATAATCAAGGCTGGGCGCATATAGGAGCAAAGCCCTTTCGCCAGCTAAATTGTGTTTGCGTAATACAGCTGCCAAGGCTCTGGCTTTTAAATCGACCTCAGCATACGTCAGGCGGTATTTTGAGTCGTCACTTTCAATGAATTCGTAAGCCAAGCGATGAGGGAACTCTCTAGCACGTGATTGGCAGACCTGTACAAACGTCATGCGCCTATTTGTAGAGCAAGGTGCGATAGATTGGCAAGCCGGCTTCTTCGCATTTTTTTTCACGATGAGATTTTGCGCCGAGCGGGTTTTTATCACATGGCAGCTTGGTGAGTTTAGACTCTAGGAGTACTTGATAGACTTCGAAGAGCTCTAAAACATCGCTTTGGAAAAAGAACTGGCCGCCAGGTCTAAGCAGCGATACGAGTAAATTGAGAAACGGCTCATTCAAGACGCGGCGCTTTTTGTGTCGCTTTTTCCACCAGGGGTCAGGGAAGTTCAAGATAATCAGGCTTAAGCAGTCGGGTTTGAATAGTTGGGGAACGATTTCCCAAGCGTGGCCGTGAAGGGGCGTAATATTATAAATCTGCTCACGTTGTTGTTTGCGAAGGGCTTGCTCCACCCAACGAGCTTTGTATTCAATGCCAATAATTTGGTGGTTGGGTTGAACAGCAGCGCGTTCAAATAAAAAATGGGCTCGGCCCATACCGATTTCAAGTTCAATGGGGGTCATAAGAGCCAAAATCCCCCCTTTACCCCCCTTTTGCAAAGGGGGGAATTACAAGGTAGAAGTTTGGGTATGCGCATTTGGGGTATCAGTGATTTGCATTTGTCTTTTTCGTCCAACAAACCGATGGATGTTTTTGGGTCTCATTGGCGAGGTCATGCGGAGCGTATGGCTGAATCTTGGGATAGATTGGTGGCCCCTGAAGATGTCGTGTTGTGCCCTGGTGATCTTTCATGGGCCATGCGCCTGGAAGAAGCCAAGTTAGACCTAGAGTGGATTGGTAATCGCCCCGGGTTAAAAATTCTAGGTCGCGGCAATCATGATTATTGGTGGAGCAGCATTGGTAAGGTCAGAGCGGCTTTGCCAAAAACCTGTGTTGCTTTGCAAAACGACTGCTATGATTTGGGGTTTGCCGTCGTGGCTGGAAGCCGTTGTTGGTCTGCGCCCGGGGCGTTGGATTATACCGAGCAAGACAGAAAAATTTATGAGCGCGAGTGTTTGAGACTTAAAATGTCTTTGGAATCGGCTCAGAAAATTGCCCAGGGTCGACCCATTATTGCAGCGATTCATTACCCGCCGTTTGCGGCCAACCATGGGCCTACAGGTTTTTCAGAATTATTAGAAGCATTTCAGGTTCAACTTTGTGTGTATGGGCACTTGCACGGCGAGCGTTCTCATAGAACCGCCGTGCAAGGCAATGTCCGGGGGATCGAATATCGCATGTTGTCTTGTGATTATTTGAATTTCACACCTAAGCTGTTGGCTAATACTTTGAGTGCTGCCAATGTGCTCCAGCCAACCCAATTATTGGTCCAGTGACGATCATTGGGGTTTTTTAAGTCAACCCGACGCATGAGCTGTTCAGTGGTTGGATCCCAGTAGAACATGGGGGCGATATCGAGCGATCCGTTGGGGCCTATTTCGTCGGCCTCAGGGATCAAATCAAGCTCGTGGTAGATTGTCGGAGCTTGTTTGGCAACGAAGGCCTCGTACACGTCGTTGGCTGACATTTGGAGTGCCTGCTGCATGAGGGTTAAATTCTTGTGGTTCTCGGGATCTAGATAATGGCCGTCGCCATAGGCCACCCAGTGATCGCCTTGTGCATTATGAACATGTAAGCCGTGCATGCACTCTTCATTGTGCATGAAGTGGCCCAACAAAGATCCGACGACTCCTGGGGTAACCTGGTTGGGTAATTCGACCCGGGGAAGCCGTAGGTGACCTGAAGAAAAATGATCAGTCAGGAAGTGGTTGGCAAAAGCGTTGATGGCATAAGCACGTTCAAGAGCCTGGGTATCCTGTGCTTTGCCAGCTTCAACGGCTGCTTCTAAGGCCAGTGAATGGCCCGCAACGTAGGCCTTGAGAGCGTTATCACCGAAGTGGTCATAGTCTGTCTCGGCGAGCAATAGATAGCGACCTGGAGTAAGCCACCAGAAACTGCCAGAACAGGCACCTCCTGTTAGGCAATTCCATAGCACGCTTTGATCTTCAGCGGTTGGGTTGTTGTGAATCGCTGTGACAATGCGCGTGGCTTCATCGACGGACTCTGGGATATTGACGAGTGAATTAAAAGCTTCCATAAATAGAGCTTTGCGTTGTTCGAGATCTGAACCCTGAGAAATTGGTGCGCCGGGAACACCATAAAAGTCGCCCATGGCAATGATTTCTCCAAAGGTCAAAACAAGGCCATTTTGCAAATGCAATCGCTTCTCTGAAGTTCCTTGAAGCGTGATAGCATCGCCTGCAAACGCATGTTCGAACGATTCGAATCGGGCATGGTAGTCGGCATGTAGATGAACAGAAAACAGGGCAATCAACAGGCAATATCTAGACATAGAAGCACTCCTGTCGAATTCGTAGCACATAGGTTTTATGACTGCCTATCGGTCATTCACGCGTTGACTGTATAGAGATACTCTTTGTTTCTCAGGTGGCTGACTTCACCGACGCGTTGGCCACTGGGGTTGTAAATGCCAATTTGAGCGCCGACATAGCGCTTGTAATCGATGGTTTGTACCGAAACCTCGCCTTTTTGACTGAGCAGAGACTCCATTTCGGTCCGGCTGATAAAACCCTCGTTATTAAAAGAAACAATCAGGGTTTTGGCTTTGAGGGCGCTGATGAGTTGTGTAAACGCATGAATAAACTGCGTTTTAGAGTTGAAAGCGCTGGTATGTGTTTTGCAGTCGATGCGTTTGGTGGCAATACCATAGGTCTCTGGTTTGTCCCACAGCGCGAGTGTTTCCCAAATATGATAGTTGCGCCGATAATTGTGCTGGTTATAGGGCGGGTCTAAATAAATCACATCGCCAGTTAATTTCTCGGCGGCTTCTAGGGCATCCAAGCAATAGGCTTTACTGGGACCATGAATAGACCGAGGGGTGAGATCTGGCAGCCTCAGATTCAAATCATGGTGTGCTCGAGCAGCCCACGATTTCAAATAGGACATTTGGATCCCGCAGGTTGAGTCCACGCGATCGGCCGCTTCCATGAGCGAGACCAATAGGACGGCGAACAGATTGGGATCTAGGTGTTCTTGGGCCAGTAATTCTCGAATCGCGTCGATTCTTTCGCCGTTTTTGGGGTGAAAAAACCGGGACTTGATACAGAAATTCTCGGTAAAATAGCCCGCCTGACCGGGGAGCTTATTGAGGCGATCAATCCAAGTTTCAGCTTCAGACTGGACTTTCTGTAGGTCTGTTTCGACATAGCATTTGGCCAACCAGTAGGCATATTCGTTGTGATCGTTGGAAGATACCCGGTAGCCTGCTTTTTTGAGTGCATGGCCGACCCGGGAAGTGCCTGAGAACAGGTCTACCACGTGTTTTGCCCCAGGGCTTGCATCAGCCACGGCCTGCAGTATTTGGGGAATCAGCTGACGTTTTGAACCCAGGTACTTGATCATAATGCCATCTTCGTCTTAAGACAGAGTCAGTGAAAAGTAAAAAATTAAATGGGCTGATTTTATTTTTAGCCATGGGCGTTGCCTTTACGGTGGGCATTGGTTTTGCCATCATACAAATTATTTTGCATGATTTACCCAAGTTGGATCAGGTCGAGGCCTACAAGCCGTATCAAGTGAGTCGTGTATTAGACGCGTCAAATAATTTGATCGCCGAGTTTTATATCGAAAAGCGAATCACGGTGCCGGTAAAGTCTTTGCCCGTGTTGGTCAAAAATGCTTTTTTGGCCGCCGAAGACGCCGATTTTTATCGCCATCAAGGGATAGATTATTTCGGCATTTTACGCGCTGTTCTGAACGAGATCAAATATCAGCTCATTGGTGGGCAGCGCCTCGGTGGGAGCACGATTACCCAACAGACAGCCAAAACCATGTTGCTGACGCGTCAACGTACTTATACGCGTAAAATCAAAGAATTTATTTTGGCCAAACGCATCGAAGACGCGCTCACCAAAGACGAAATCTTAAATCTCTATTTAAATCAGATTTATTTTGGCAACGGCGCCTATGGGCTCGAAGAAGCTGCGCAAACTTACTACGGGGTCCCGGCACGTGAGCTTTCTCTCTCTCAGGCAGCGTCATTGGCATCTGTTCCCAAAAGCCCCAACAAGATCAACCCGATCAAAGATCCTGAACGGGTGAAACAACGACGTGACTATGTCTTGGAACAAATGGTGGTACACGGATTTATCACCGAGGCCATGGCTCAAAGAGCACGTGCAGAGCCGATTTTAGTCAAGCCCAAGTTGCAGCCGTATTTAAATAAGGCGCCGTATTTTGCCGATGAAGTAAAGCGTTTTTTGATCGACGAGTTGGGTGAAGATGCGCTGTATAAAGACGGCCTGACGATCCATACGGGTCTCAGCATGCCAATTCAGGTGGCCGCGAATGAGGCGCTGAAATGGGGTTTGCGCGTATTAGACAAGCGCCAAGGGTATCGTGGCCCCATTGCACGCTTGCCCAGCGATGAAGCGGTTCAAACAGCCGAGAAAATTCGTGAAAACAAGCGCAAGATAGAAGCCGCGACGTTGCTGATGGGCGTGGTGAAGAGCGTCTCCAATGCCAAACAACAAGCCGTGATTGACTTGGGGACATCGAGGGGAGTTTTGCCGCTTGAGAAAGCTTTATGGGCGCGGCCTTTTAATCCGGAGCAATATACACCAATCCCTAAGAGTTTGAGCTCTATTTTGAAAGTCGGCGATATTATTTGGGTTCGTGTTGATAAAACAGTTCCCAGCATAGAACTCTCGTTGGAACAAAAGCCCTTGGTAGAAGGGGCGTTGGTGGCGATTCATCCTGAGAGTCATCGGGTTCTCGCGATGGTGGGTGGTTATGATTTTGCGAGTTCGAATTTTAATCGAGCAACCCAGGCTAAGCGCCAGCCAGGTTCGTCGTTTAAGCCATTTGTCTATACCACCGCTATTGATCAAGGCGTCATGACGCCAGCGACGTTGATCGACGATTCGCCCAAAGAATACGACAACTGGAAGCCTAAGAACGACAAGGGCGAGTTCTTGGGTGAAATCACGCTGAGAACCTGTTTGATCAGCTCGATCAATATTTGCAGCATTAGCATCATGGAAAAAGTTGGTATTGGGTCGGTGCTGGATTTGGTGGAACGGGCTGGCGAAGTGACCCCTGAGAACCCAATGCCACGTGATCTCACCTTGGCACTGGGGTCGGGCGAAGTGATCCCTCTGTTACATGTGAATGCCTACTCGATTTTTCCGAATGCCGGCCAAGTTGGAAAGCCGATTTTGATCGAAAAAGTCGTCGATAGAAAAGGCCAGGTTTTATATCAATCCAAATCGGAAACACATCCCGTGATCAAAGCTTCCAGTGCTTATGTGATGACCAATATTATGCGGGGGCTCATGGCCAGTTCAGGCAGACGCATCACGGGTCTCACAGGGCCGCTGGCGGGCAAGACGGGTACGACCAATGAGTTTAGAAGCGCCTGGTTTGTCGGATTTTCGCAAGATATTGTCGCGGGCGTGTATGTTGGTTTTGACGACAATCGATCGCTTGGCATCAAGGAGTATGGTGCTCGAGCAGCATTGCCGATTTGGGGGCAGTTTATGTGGCAGGCGCTCAAAGTGATGCCGCCGCGCGAGTTTGTGCAGCCCGAGGGGGTTGTTTGGCGATTGATTGATCCTAAGACTGGCGAATTAGCGTCATCATCACAGATGTATGACCCTGATGCCGCCGCCGCTGCGGCTGCCCAATCTGTTGACGAGAGCGAGACAGCCGATTCCAATGCACCTGATAAGCCGAAGCCGCCGATCATGGAGGCGTTTGTAGAAGGAACTGAGCCTGGGGCGTGAATTTTACAATCCAATTGCAATTGCCACAGCTTTATCGGATGCTGCCTAAATGTTTCTATTATTATTGAGTTTTGTGGCCTTGTGGAGCGGTCCATGCCTATTGATGTGGATGCCGCTTTCGCCCAAGGCCCTGCGTCTGATCGATATCATCGTGATTGCTTCGATTTTATTTCTGATTGTATTTCATGTGATACCAGAGAGCATTGAACACGCAGGCTGGTTGGCCATCGCGGCAATTTTAGTGGGCGCTTTGTGGCCGGTGCTCTATAAGATTGCGTCTCATTCGGACAACTGCCAGTTGCAGCGATCATTGCTGTCACTGGCATCGGTGGGTGTGATCACGCATACATTGTTGGATGGTGTGGCGCTTGCAGACGATGCCTATTTGGGTTTTGCGGTTGTATTGCATCGATTGCCCGAGGGTTTGGGCATTTGGCGGGTGGCTCAGTCGGCTTTTAGCAAACGCTGGGGTTATATTGCGTTGTCAATCATGACATTATCGACGGGCGTTGGATTTTTCTTTGGGTCAAAGTGGCTCAGCTATGCGCCGGACAATTTGGTTGGATTATTTGAAGGCTTAATGGCCGGGGTATTACTGCACGTGGTGTTTCATAAGAGTCATGTTCAAAGCGCTCATTCATAAAGCCGGATTGCGTTCGACGCCAGCCCGACTCGCCGTATTGGCGATTTTGTCGAAAGCGACAAAGCCCATGAGTCATGGGGAGCTGGCGGATTGTTTGCAAACGCAAGATTTTGATCGGGCGACAGTATTTCGTAACTTGAATGATTTGACGGAAGCCGGGTTATTATCTCGCATTGATCTAGGGGATCACACGTGGCGGTTTGAGCTGAAAGCGAAGCACCCGCATTTTGTTTGCACTGACTGTGGAGACGTGGCGTGTTTATCTGACAACGACATTCAAGTTTCTACGAAGTTGGCGGCCATTTCTGAAGTATTATTAAAAGGCCACTGTGGAGAGTGTCTATGAGTGATTTGCCATTGGGTCGGTTGTTTATGTTTGGTTTCGAAGGGTTTTCTCTTCCCAGGCAGGCGCGCGATATTCTAGAAAAAGACCAAGCGCTGGGGGCAATTTTATTTAAGCGCAATATTCGTTCACGAGAACAAGTCTATGATTTAAATCGCTCGATTCCGGGCCTTGTGTCTGTGGACCAAGAGGGGGGGCGAGTTGCGAGACTCAAGGGTCTCTGCACGGACATTCCGCCGATGCGTGAAATTGGCCAAGCAGCTCGGCGGGATTCCGAGTTGCCCTATCAGATTGGCTATTCGATGGGTCTTGAGCTCAAAGAACTGGGTTTCGATTTAGATTTTGCGCCAGTAATGGACATCGATACGAATCCTAATAACCCAATTATTGGCGATCGGAGTTTTAGCCGTGATCCGGACGAAGTAGCGCGATTTGGGTCAAGATTTATTAAGGGTCTACAGGCAGCGGGGATTTTGGCCTGTGCGAAGCATTTTCCAGGGCACGGTGACACAGACACAGACAGCCACTTGGATTTGCCTGTGATTACACACGGCAAAGATCGAATTGCACATATTGAGTTGCACCCATTTAGAGCTGCGATTCAGGCGGGTGTGGCTTCTATCATGACTGCGCATATTTTGGTTCCGGCGTTGGATCCAGTGTATCCGGCGACGTTGAGCCACTCGATTTTAACGGGCCTGTTGCGTGAAAAATTAGGTTACGAAGGCGTGGTTGTTTCGGATGATTTGGAAATGCACGCCGTGGCTGACCGATATTCTATCAGAGAGCTGGTGAGATTAGGTTTACTGGCTGGCGTAGACTTATTTTTGGTTTGCAAAGAGTTAGATAAAACCCGCGAAGCCATAAATGCTGCTCATGATTTGGTGGACCAGGGTGAAGTTCCCAAAAAACGTGTTTTAGAAGCTTTGGGACGGGTGGCCAAACTAAAAATTGGCCATCGCCTGTTGAGGAACGGAAACCCCGGGTGACAACGTCAACCCCGGAGGGGTGGCACCCAAAATCACAACGTCTTGCAATGTGCAATTAATGCGCTTTCAGACATGAACCCCAAGTCTTCACCCGATCGGGTTCTGACCGTTGCACCTTGCTGCTCGATTTCTTTATCGCCAATCACGAGCATCAGTGGAGCCTTGGCCATTTGAGCATCTCGAATTTTAGCACCCAGTTTATCGCTGCCGGCCGGAACGTGGACTCTAAAGCCTGCCTGAATAAGAGTCTGCTCCAGCTTGCGTGCATAATCCAAATGCCGATCGGCAATCGTCAGAATACGCACTTGTTCCGGCGCCAGCCAGAAGGGCAGTGCACCAGCATGCTCTTCGATCAAAATACCCATGAAACGTTCAAGCGAACCCAATAACGCTCGGTGGATCATGACCGGCTGCTCTTGCTGGCCTTCAGAATTGACAAAAGTGAGGTGGAAACGTTCTGGGTTATTAAAATCCAATTGCACTGTCGAGCATTGCCAGAGGCGATCTAAGCAATCTCGTAGCTTAATATCGATTTTAGGTCCATAAAAAGCCCCGCCGCCTTCGTCGACTTGATAGGTCAAATTGTGGCGCTCGATCGCTCGTTTTAAGCTGGCTTCTGCTTTGTTCCACTCGGCCAATTCACCGACATATTTGTCAGGGCGAGTTGAGAGATTCACTTCGAATTTCGAGAAGCCAAATTGATTTAAAATCGTAATCACAAAGCCAATCACGCGATCGAGTTCTTCATCAATTTGATCCCACCGGCAAAATAGGTGGGCATCATCTTGAGTGAATCCCCGCACACGCATGAGGCCATGCAT
This sequence comes from Myxococcales bacterium, assembly GCA_023248545.1. Lineage (GTDB taxonomy): Bacteria > Myxococcota > UBA727 > UBA727 > JABDBI01 > AER2-1. The sequence continues at coordinate 117,570 of JAHFEF010000001.1, forward strand.
CACGCCAGCTAACTCATAACGATAAACTGTTCCAAATTCAGCATATCTAAATGGCAACTCACGATAACTGCGTGGCTTATTTTGATAGGCCAAAATATGGAACGGGCAGTTCATGGGTTTTAGAACGTATTCTTGCCCATCGACGTCCATCGGGGAAAACATGCTGTCTCGGTAAAACTCCCAATGGCCTGAAGTTTTCCATAAGTCAGATTTGGCAATGTGTGGCGAAAAGACCATTTCATAGCCATGCTTGAAATGCATGTCGCGTAAGTAATCTTCGATGGCGACGCGCACGCGCGCACCCTTGGGCAACCAAGTCACCAGCCCAGGGCCAATCAATGGGTCTGAGATTGAGAACAAATCGAGCTGTGGGCCAAGTTTTCGGTGGTCGCGCTTCTTGGCTTCTTCGATTTTATAAAAATAGTCTTCGAGTTCTTTCTGAGAACCAAAAGCGACGCCCGAAATTCTCTGAAGCATCTCGCGATTCTTGTCAGCTCGCCAATAAGATCCAGAAACGCCTAAAAGTTTAAACGCTCCAATCTTGCTGGTGTCTGGCAGGTGCGGCCCGCGACATAGATCGATAAAATCGCCATTTTTATAAATTGTCACCGTGGGTTCTGGGATCCAGTCCAGGATTTCAAGCTTATATTTTTGGCCGAGCTTTTTAAATAGCTGCGCAGCTTCTGACTTGGTGAGTTCAGATTTTTCAAATGGCGTTTTGGATTTGATGATTGTGGCCATTTCAGCCTCTATCACCCCTAAATCTTCCGGGGTGACAGGTCGGCCAATATCGACATCATAGTAAAATCCATCGCTGTGGTCTTTAGGACCCATGGTGATCTGAGCGCCTGGGTAGAGCTTGATAATCGCTGCGGCTAAAACGTGTTCGGCGCTGTGGCAAATCGTGTCATGGGCATGCATTGGTAGGCACGGCCGGTATCGAACCGGCGACCCCTACCATGTCAAGGTAGTGCTCTACCACTGAGCTACGCGCCTGTGTGGCTTAAGAAACCAATTTTTAGGTACCTTGTCAACCGGGGAACCTCACCCCTAACCCCTCTCCACCCAGTGGAGAGGGGAAACTGGATGAAGGAAAATTAATTTAATTTTTGTTTCCTTTGTTCCCCCTCTCCAGTTGCTGGAGAGGGGGCTAGGGGGTGAGGTTTTACTGCAGGGTCGTATGAAATCGCCTGAGGCTAAAAAACACGGTTACAATAGCCATGACCACCAGCACCGAGATGTGAAAGACCACATACTCTGTACCGCCGCCTTTGAGCATAATATTGCGCAACAAACCCATATAGTGCGCCAAAGGGTCGATGCTGGACAGCCATTGAATCGAAGCGGGCATGTTTTCAATGGGGAACATTAAACCCGAGAACATGATCATCGGAAAAATAAATAGAAAGCCAGCCAGCGTCGCCTGTTGCTGGTTTTTACAAAATGTTGATATCAAAGAACCCAATGCCACAGCTGTGCAAATAAACGCCAGCGCAGCAATAAACAAAACCCACAAATGTCCCCGCATGGGGACTTTAAAGACAAAGACGGCGACACCCAGAATCAATGGAAAGTTCATGATGCCTAAAATAACATATGGGATCGTTTTGCCATAAATAATATCAGTTCTGGAAATTGGCGCTGATATAAGCATTTCAAACGTTCCCATTTCTTTTTCGCGCGTAATCGCAATATTGGCCAAAACCATCGTGGTAATCAGCATGACCATGCACATGATGCCTGGGACCATAAAAACTGAAGTATCCAAATCTGGGTTAAATAATACACGTTGTTCGATGAGGATCGGCGGGGGCTGCACGGTTAAGTTTAAATCGCTGCCGACAACCCGTTGGACAATCGCTTTTAAATAGCCGTCGATAGAAAGTGCTTTGGTAACGCTTGTCGAGTTGACCAGCATTTGGAGCTTGGCATTCCCTCGGCCGAGGGCTTTCGTGAATCCTCCAGGCGGGGGGACTAAGACGACGTCGGCTTGGCCCGATTTGATTTGCTCAAACGGGTCTGTTTCGGGGCCATCAGCCGGTACGAACCAACCACTGGCAATGCTCTTTTCGTAGATATCTCGCAGAACATAATCGCTAGAATCTAGCTGAACACCCAGTTTGATATTTTTAATTTCAGTCGAAATCGCAAAACCAAATAAGCTGAGCTGAATCACGGGGAGCAATAATAAGACCATGCGCATGCGCGGGTCTCTCAAACTTTGCGTTAATTCTTTTTTAATAAATCCCCGAAGCGTTTGATTCATGGTTCTAAGTCTCTCTTAAATTTGCGTTTGCCCAAAAAAATCACGAATAAACAAAAAAGCGTGAGCCCCAAAAACGGCGCCCAGAGTTGAATCAAACTGGTGCCTTCCAAAAAACTATCGCGTGAAATTTCCATGAACCACCGGGCCGGCAAAATCATCGTAAAATATTGCAGAAATTTCGGCATGCTCTCGATTGGAAAAATAAATCCAGATAATAACTGCGTGGGGAGCATGCCGCTCATCATCGATAATTGCAGTGCGACTTGCTGGTTTCTCGTGACCACAGAGATTAATAATCCTTGGGCCAAATAGGCAGTTAAAAATAACAACGCACCGAATGCAAACACAGCGTGATTGCCTACAAACGGCACGCCGAAGGCAAACCGGGCGATCAAATAAATAAAAGTGACCGATATTACACCCAATAAGCCATAGGGTGCGAGCTTGCCAATAATAATTTCCAGCGGCTGAATCGGTGTCGATAATAAAAGCTCCATGGATCCGTTTTCGTATTCACGCGCAATAGTCAGCGCGGTAAGCAAGATAGACAAAATACCCATGACCATGACATTTAGGCCCGGGATTACAAACCAGCGGCTGTTTAATTCCGGGTTAAATAAATATCTTGGCATGATCTCATAGGGAGCTTTGTATGTGAGATTGCCAATCCGTTCGGAGGCGATATTTTGGATGCTGCCCAAATAGCCCAAAATCGGTGCCACAGTCGAACTATCAGAACCATCGAGTAAGATTTGTGCGCTGGCCTGTCTGCCAGCCAAGAGATCTTTTTCGAAGTTTAACGGGATAATTAATGTCGCACGGGCTTGTTCAGAAGTCAGGCTATCAATGGCTTGGGTGGGCGATGATACCGGGTGGATAATAAAATAGTGTGAGCTTGCAAAAGTATCTAACAGCCTTCTGGAACTTTGCGTCTGGTCTGCATCGCTGACGGCGAGATTAATATCTTTGACGTTGAACTCGATGGCAATCCCGAAAATTACCACCATGAATATTGGTAAACCCAGTGCAGCCCCCAGCGTGAATGGGTCTCGCAGGACATGAAAGATTTCTTTTCTAGCGACGGCCACGGCGCGGCGAAAAACAAATGACTTCATAGGTGCTTGGCCTCCACCGACTGAATAAACACATCTTCTAAAGAGGGCTTAATGGGCTTAATATGAAATCTTGCTTCAAATCGGGGTCGTTCTTTTTGCCACAGGTTTGGGTCGCTTATCGACGCATGAAACCGCAAGCCATAGGGCTCAAAAAAAGAGAACACAGGCTCTTTGTCCATGGCCAAAACTTCTTCGAAGGTTAATTTTTTCTTGGGTTCAAACTCAAATACGGGGTTTTTAAAAGTGCTTGTTTTTAAACCATCGGGGCTATCCAGCGCAATAATTTTACCATCGCGCATGAGTGCAATGCGCTCGCATTGTTCAGCTTCGTCCATGTAGTGGGTGGTGACAAACACGGTTTTGCCTTGCAGAGCCAGCTGCTTAATCAAGGACCAAAAGCGTTCCCGAGATACCGGAGAAACCCCGGCCGTGGGTTCGTCCAAGAAAATAATTTCTGGGTCATGTAACAGCGCTGCAGCGAGCGATACCTGTTGTTTGAGTCCACCGGGTAAATCTTGGACAGTTGTTTGAATGGGCTTATCAAACGAAATGAAATCAAAAAGCTCTTGGCGACGTTTCAAATAAGTGGCTTTGTCTAATTTTCTCAGCGCTGCAATAAAATCGAGATTCTCACCAACCGTTAGATCGTTATAAAGCGTGAATTTCTGAGACATGTAACCGACTTTAGATTTTATCGCCAGCTCGCCATCTTGAATGCTGCTGCCGGCCACATGAACTTCTCCTGCAGTCGGAATTAATAGGCCGCAGAGAACTCGAATCGTCGTTGTCTTGCCAGCTCCATTGGCGCCAAGAAATCCAAAAATTTCTCCAGGGTTGACTTGAAAAGAAATATGATTAACGGCAAAAAAATCACCAAATTGGACACTGAGATTTTTAACGTCGACGGCACTATTTGGCATGGTGCCCCCGTCGCAGAAAGAGTTCATCAAAGCTCTTGGCTTTGGCGTTATCTAATAAATGTCTTGGATCCCCATCCGCAATCACAATGCCGTTTTCTAATAAATGCACATGCCCACAGCGCTCGGCCTCGTCCATATAGGCTGTTGTGAGCAAGATTAAGATTTTTTGATCTGCCAGCCTATATAACAAATCCCAGAATTCGCGGCGACTAATTGGGTCGACACCGTTGGTCGGTTCGTCGAGTAAGATAATTTGGGGTGAGCGTAGGAGGGCACACATGAGGCCGAGTTTTTTGTACATGCCACCCGATAATTTGCCGGCAGGTCGGTCTGTAAATTCGGTGAGGCGCGTAATGTGCAATAACTCAGCGCGTTTTTCTTGATAGCTATCTTCTGAAATTCCGTAGAGCTCTTTGAAAAAATCTAAATGCTCGGCGATAGACAGATCCGCGTAGAGGCTTTGTTGTTGTGGCATGTAGGCGATTTGGGCTCGGATGGTTTCAAAATTAATAGGTTGTCCATCGCGTTTAAAGTTGATCTGGCCGGCTGTGGGTTTGAGCAAGCCTAAAATCACGCGCATCAAAGTAGTTTTACCGGCGCCTTCAGGGCCGATAATTCCATGCATAGAGCCGGGTTCGAAATCGAAAGACACGCCGTTTAAAGCCGTCGTGGTTTTAAAAACTTTCTTAAGTTCTCGAACATGGATGGAGAGAGCACTGGTCATAATTTGATTTCGATCGTCATGCCTGGTTTTAAAATCTCATCGTTGTTGGAACCCAGAAAACTGACTTTGATTCCAAAGACTAATCGGGTTCTTTCGGATCTGGTTTGGACGTTTTTAGGCGTAAACTCAGCCTCAGAGTTAATTTTAATAATCGTTCCTTCGAAGGTTCGATCTGGAATCTCAGGAACAACACCGACCACTTTTTGGCCAATTTTGAGCTTTGAAACTTCGGCTTGTGGGACATAAATATAAGTCCAAATATCCCGTATGTTGGCGAGCGTGAGTAATTTGAGGCCCGGGTTTACCCATTCGCCCGGTTCGTGATATCGGCTTAAAACGGTTCCATCGATGGGGGATTCTATTGAACACCAATTGATTCGAAGGTCAGCTTCTTGTTTTCGGTTGGTAAATTGGTCCATGGTGTCTTGCGAAACTGTTCCGGACTTAAAGAGCTTCAAATTGCGATTGTAATTTTCGTTGGCTAACTGTGAGGCGACTTTGAAGTCTTCACAGGAGAGCAAGACGAGTTCTTGCTTGGCTTTGACGTGATCGCCTTCACGGACTTTGACTTCAGAAAGCGTCGAGGGGAGTTGAGCCGATAAATCTACTTTGGTCGCTTCCAGTGTGCCTGAAAACGAGAAGTCGTCTTTGAGTAAAAATATTTTACCGGCGATGCCCAACGCGGCAAGTAAGATCAGACCAATTATAATTCTAAAAGCTTTCATGAATTTTTTCTCCTGATAGGGCCATGAGTGCAATCATCTGGTTTAAAATTTGAGCATCGATTCGAGCGGCGCCTACTTTGGATTGAAGCGCCTGATTATTGGCTGTCTCTACATCGGTCAAGTTGGCTTTGCCAGCTTTATAGGAGCTGTAATAGAGTCTGGCTGCTTCGGCGGATTGCGAGACATCTTGAGCCGCTAGTTTTTGTTGTTCACGCAAACTGTCCAGCATTTCGCGCGCTTTTGAAAAGTCACGGTTGATGTCTGTTTTGAGCTGCGCTGCCCGATGTTTGGCGGACTCCGCTTCGAGTCTCTTGGAGGCTGCTAAATGCCAAGTTGGATCGCCCAAATATAGAGGCAAAGACAGCGTGAGCCCAATGGTATTTTGATTAATTTGATTCAACACAGGGCCATTCGGGTAAGCGAGTGTTGTACTGGCGAATAGCTGAATCGTCGGAAAGAGTTTTGCGGTTTGTGCAGACGCCAAGCGTTCTGAAGATTCTGCCAACAGCTGCAGGCTTCTGATTTGAGGCTGTTGGTGGGTCGGCGCACTAATTTCCAAGCGGCCCAGTTGAGACAGCGTGGTGGCCAACGGATCCAATTGGAGAACCAGCGATACGTGCTCAACGCCCGGGGGGCCTGGCTGAGAGATATTTTTAAGATCTTTGTTGCCGATCAGTGCCAGCAAATCTTTCAAAGCCGCTGAGAGATCCGCTTGTTTTTGTTGAAATTGCAACTTGAACCCAAGGACTTGGCGGCTTGATAACACGGTATCTAGTTTGGTCGCTGCGCCCGCGTGAAATCGATTCGACACGTCTTTATTTTGGGCATAAGCAAGGTCTAGAGATCCGTTGACCAAGCGCAGCTCTTCGAGGGCCAGCTGAACTCGGACATAGGCTGCTCTGACCGAGAACAATAACTGGAGTTCTGTGCCGATGCGATCTTGTTGGCGGGATTCTTTGAGTTTACTTAAAGCCTGATAGGATTTCAGCGAAGACAGTGTATCCCAGAGCGTGTAATTAAGTGCTGGACCGACGCTGTAATTGTTGTGATCCCCAAAAGTAATATTGGGTGATCCGGGTCCTACTGACAACGAAGGCAGCGTGCTGAGGTACGTGTAGCTGGCGTTTAATGAAAGCCTGGGCAATATGGCCGCAAATCCGGCGCCTTCTTGTTCTGTGACGACGTCGACATCCAGCGTGGCCGCTTTGAGGCGGTCCGATGTTTGAAGGGTTTGTTGTTCTGCGTTCTGCAGCGATAATTCGAATTGTTCTGCCTGGGCGGTTAGGCAGCAGAGCAAGAAAATAAAAATTGCCATCATATTCCTGTGTATTGACTTTGAGGCATTTTAGGTGAAAAAAATTGCGACTATGAGAAAAATTATTTTTGGGGTTCTATTGTGTTCGGCATCGGTTCAAGCTCTCAATATCTACAATGAGACTGAGGTCAAAGAAACAGCGGCTTTGGTGGGATTACAGATGTTGACGGGGCTTCTTCCTGACAATGATTTTACGTTTGGCCCCAAGTTTGGGGTTCAATTCGGTGCGGGTGTTCATAACCCTGTTGCGGCTGCTCTTGTCTTGGGAGCAGAGTATGCGAGGCATGGAGGCCCTTCGACGTTGTCCGTCGCGTCTAGCATGTTCAATCGGGCACTGGCCCAAAATTTAGCCGAACGTTGCAATACAACAGAAACGAATGGTTATGTCGTTGCTGCTGCCGTCAATGCTGTTGGTATCTCGATTCTGTCAGATGGGCCACTGAGACAAGGCCTGATTCAGTGGAAACTCTGTGGTGCTTTGGTCAATGGTCTTGAAAAAGAGTTTTTGAAACAAGGCATGGATCCCGCATCGGCTGGGTTGATGACGAGCTCTGTGACAGGTGGTCTCGCTGCACTGCTTCTGATTGCTCATTCGAGTACAATACCACCAGGAACAATTGACGCAAAACAACTTCGAGCCGCGCGGCAAATTAATTTAAATGTTGCGACTACTTTGGTTGCGGAAACGGGATTTCGCTTGCTGCCTTCGATGATGAGTGCAGAAACCATGAAATTAGTTTTGGGGTTGCCCTTGTATTGGATAGCTCAGCGGATGCCAGAAGGAGTTCTCAAAACGTTTGCAGTCAATACAGGGATCAGTTTTATGATTGGCACAGGTGCTGAAATAGCGGGCAGTTTAAAAAGGCTTGCAATTTGATTTCTATTTGATATAAGAGCCGGATGTCTTTCATGCATTTTACATACCTTCGCCGTATTAAGCCCGACTGGGTGCGGTCGTTGGTTGTTTGCATGAGTTAGAAAACAGACAAACAAGAAAAAAGACCCCGCCCTTCGTAAACAGGAGGAGCGGGGTTTTTGAATTTAAGGAGCTAGATATGAAAAAGATGATTTTGGGGTTGATATGGGTGGTTGTTGGGCAGGCTTCTGCAGAGGAGTCTTTTCCCTGGTCTCGTATGGTCACATCAGGTTCGCAAATTGCTGCTGCCTATGCGCTGCCCAATTACGGTGTAGGACCAGACGTTAAGTTTGGTATGTATTTTGCAGCTGGCTTGGAATACCCCTTTACGACTGCACTTGCGCTCGTTCCGGTTGGAATTTGGGGTCAAGATCCCGTGGCACTATCGGTGGCGTTCTCTTTGGCAAACAGAGGCATGGCCATCACCGGGCTGAATCAAACGGTGGGGATGGACAAAGGCCAGGCGTTTATGTGGGTGACTGCAGCGGATTTGTTTCTGGGAAAAATACCGGGCTTGGAAAAATTCGCTCAGACAAAATACATGGGTGCGATTGGAAACATGCTCGAAAATACGTTTGGGATGTTGCCGGCGGGACTTGCTATGTTGGCGATACCCGTCAGCAATAATTTCGGAGACACGGCCAGTAGCGAATTTTCTGAAGAATCTGGGATGCGGGTGACGCCGGCGATTTTCGCCAATATGCTTCCTGATAAATCAACGGATGCAGTTGTGACTGCAACCAACGGAGCAATGGCTGCGTCGTTGTTTTACTCTTCATTCAAATTAAAGCAAATAAACCCGAAGTTATCAAGCTGGATGGGTGCGGCAGGAATGAGCCTTATGATGAATGTGTTGGTGTTGGCTTCCATGAGAGTTCACGAGCAGATGGGTGGGTGATTTTACTGTTCCTTGAGGTTAATCGGGCAGACGCACAGCGCGTCAGCCCGGGCATCGGTCACTTCTTCACCTAAACAGCGCTTGGCACGTCGTGCATCGACTTTATCTTGGTAGTCCATCTGGACTTCGGGCGCATACAGCGAGGCTGTTTCGAAGGGCCGTTTTCCTTGGGCTAACTGCCGCCCACAGGTGGGCAAGAAGCAGCTTAATAACGGTGCCAAATTGGCCGTTTTCTCGCGCGAGGGTTGCTCCACCAAAGCTGTTAGGAGTGCATGAAATGCCTCGCCAATCTTGCCTGCGCTCATGAGCTGCCTGATTTTGGCTTGTTGCTCTTGGCCTTGCTCGCCGGGGCCAGCTTCTGCGGCAGCTTGAAAGCCCTTCAAGATCCAGTGATTGACAGTCTCGCAAAATCGTTCCCACCTGAAATCGACATCGCGTTCAGCACCCATTTCGACATTGGCGTGGACATGAAAAATATAGAAACGCCAAAAATCCGACGGCAAAGTGGCCAGCGCTTCTTCTAACCAAATACCGGTTCCGGTAGATTTTGAACAAATTCCGCCTTCGTAGATAAACACTTCGTTGGGACAGATTTCCCAGTGATTGACCGAGTAGCCTCGATGGCTGGCCAGTAATAGTGCCGGAAATAGAGCCCCATAGAATGGAGAACCGTCCATGCCGAGAAAAAAGTGTTTTCGTGTGTCGGTGTCTTTCCAATAAATTTCAGGTGTAAAAGAAATCTTAGCCAAGAGGGAGTCAACCCAAGAATAAACTGACTTACCTGGCAGATTTGCAATCGGAATTCCCCATTGGGTATCCCGTGAAATACAAACCGTTGGATTCTCAGTCAGAGTACGTTGAACACGCTCTGTGACTTCAGAAATATCTTTTGCAGGTGCTGTCGCCAAACCTGCAAGTTTATCGCGAAACAGCTCCATGCGAAAAAACAAATGCGGCTCTTCGCGCCATTCGACGCTGCCCGAGCACACGGCACAGCGGGCGTCGATAACTTTGTCAGATTCGACCAAACGTGCGCAGGTTTTTTTGTTATTGCACTGGTTGCCATAAGTTCTGCCGCTGCAATAGGGACACGTGCCTTCCAAAAATCGGTCGGGCAGATGTTGCTCACAGTGGGTGCACCAGGCAATTTTTTGAGTGCCTTCGATAATAATCTCATGTTTTAATAAATCTTGAACAAACTCTTGGACAAACGTTCTGTGAGATTCATCACCCGTTCGCCCAAAGGCATCAAAAGACAGTTCAAGCTTGGCCAAGAGAGGCAGGGTGGCGTCGTATTTGGAATCTAAGAGCGCTTTGGGCGTGGTTCCATAGCCGCGGGCGACATATTCTGTTCGAGCACCATGCTCATCGGCACCGCAGAGATAAAATACTTCATGGCCTTGTAATCTGTTAAAACGTGCGCAGACGTCGGCAAACAACATAGGCACGCAATTATGCAATCCTGGAATATCATAGAGATACGGCCAGCCGGCACTCACAAAATGACGCATGTTAAGCCCTCCTATAAATGGCTGTAGCAATCTCTGACACCGCTTGGCAGGCTTTGTCGATGTCTTCGCGGGTGTTTGCCCAGCCCAGACTCAATCGGATTGTACTTTGGGGGGTGAGTGGTGCACAGTGAATGCCTGTTCGGACACAAACGCCAAATTTTTTGCCCAACATTTGGCCGACTTCGGCTGGATCCAGCGAGCCGAGGGTGAACGACGTGATCGCTGTTTTTAACTGAGCTTCAGGGCCATAAATTTTGACGCCGCTGATATCTGCCAGCCGATTCATGAGTGCACGATTTAATTCAAGTTCATGCGTTCTGATTTTGTCGATGCCTGTTTCTAGGAGATATTCAATACCGGCTAAGAGCCCCACCAAGCCAATCATGTTGGGCGTGCCGGATTCGTAGCGCTCGGGTCGTTCAGTGGGTTGCTCGAGGCTGTTTGAGTGCGATCCATTGCCGCCTTCGCGCAGGGGCTGCAAGTCTAAATCGGAACGCACGAACAAGCCGCCCGTACCGGTGAGTCCGAGCAAGCTTTTATGCCCTGTGAAGGCAAACAGATCGGCGCCGAGTTCCTCGACGTTGATGGGTATTGCACCAGCGGTTTGCGAGCCGTCAACCAAGAGGGGAATTCCCAGTGCGCGTGCTGTGCGTGAAATTTCCTGAATTGGTTGAATCGTTCCCAGAACATTGGAAGCGTGTACACAGGCAACGAGACGGGTTTTGGGTGTGACCGCTTTTTTGATATCATCAGGGTCAACTTTCCCCTGTGAATTCGATTTGACGATGGTTAAGCCAATATTTCGTGTGGTGCGCAAATGGGTCAGAGGCCTTAAAACAGCGTTGTGTTCCAGGTCTGTGGTGACAACATGGTCGCCTTCTTTCAGGTAGCCTTTCAGCGCGAGATTCAGAGCATCTGTGGCATGGGTGGTGAAAATTAAATTGGCTGGGTCCCGAACACCCAAGAGCTGCGATAATTTCGAACGTAACTTGATTAAGATTCGTTCAGACTCCTGGGCTTTTGGGTAGCTTCCCCGACCTGGACTGGCACCACCGTAGCGCATGAATTTTTCGGCTGCTTGATAGACAGATTCTGGCTTGGGGAAACTCGTCGAGGCATTATCTAAGTACACTTCGGCTGGCATGGCCAGTGATAGTCGGTGAACCCTGAGTTTGGAGATACTCTTGCAAGCGCTGAGAAGTTTTTCGCAGTGCTTCTAAATCAACACCTGTCTTAAATCCCATGCTGTGCAGCATATAAACTAAGCTTTCGGTTTCGACGTTGCCGGCTGCACCGGGTGCGTAAGGGCAACCGCCGATTCCTCCGGCCGATGAATCAAACGATCGAATGCCCAATTCCAACGCGGCATAGATATTGGCCAGCGCCATGCTATGTGTATCGTGCAAATGCAACGCGACGCGATCCACTGAGAATTCTTTGAGCAACAGCTTGACCAACTCGTGTGTTTGCTTCGGGTTTCCGACACCGATGGTATCGCTAATACTAAGTTCATAGGCACCTAGATCGTAAAATGCTCGAGACCATTTTAAAACCTCGGATACCGGTGTTTTTCCCTCATACGGGCACCCAAATGCGCACGAAATATACGCTCGAAACGGCATTTTATCTTGTTTGGCTTGTGCAATCACGAGCTTGTAGCGCTCAAAAGCTTCTTCTGTGCTGGCGTTTAAGTTTTTTTGGTTATGACTTTGTGTGGCCGCTAAAATCAACGAGACTTCGTTGAAATTATATTTTTTGGCTTGTTCATAGCCCTGTAAATTGGGGACCAGCGCTGCATAAGAAACGCCCTTGTGACGGGGCAGGGCAGCCGCCAGTTCAGCATGGTCAGCCAGCGGCGGAATCCAGCGCTTCGACACAAATGCAGTACACTCAATGCGCTTCATGCCTGCTTGAACCAAACCTTCAATAAACGCTATTTTATGCTCAGTGGGCACAAAGCTTTTTTCGTTCTGAAGGCCATCCCTGGGCCCGACTTCCATGATTTTGACAAAATTAGACATGGGCGGCAATCACCAAGCGTTGGATCTCGCTGGTGCCCTCATAGATTTCGGTGATCCTGGCATCTCGATAGTGTCTCTCGACGGGAAATTCTGTCACGTAGCCATTACCACCAAAAATCTGCATCGCTTGGTGGGCTACGAAAGTCGCCGTTTCAGAGGCTGCCAACTTTGCCATCGCCGCTTCTTTTGTAAATTTGACATGCTGATCTTTGAGCCAGGCTGCTTTCCAAGTGAGCAATCTAGCGCTTTCTATTTTGACAGCCATGTCGGCGAGCTTGTTTTGAATGGCTTGTAACTTAGCAATTGGTTTGCCAAAGGCTTGGCGTTCTTTCGAGTAAGCTATGGCTTCTTCGAAAGCTGCTTGAGCGATGCCTAGTGCTTGACCAGCAATGCCAATGCGGCCGCCGTCGAGCGTGGACATCGCGATTTTAAAGCCTTGGCCCTCTTCGCCTAACAGATTTTCTCTTGGGATATGGCAGTCTTCAAAAATTAGGTTGCATGTAGAAGACGCCCGGATGCCCAGTTTTTCTTCTTTTTTGCCCAGAGATAATCCTGGTGTTGGCATGGGGACTGCAAATGCCGAAATGCCTTTGTGGCCAGCACTGGCATCGGTAGTGGCAAACACAATCGCTGCGTTGGCTTCGTAGCCATTGGTGATCCAGGCTTTGGTGCCATTTAAGGCATAGCCGTTGGAAGTCTGGGTCGCTGTTGTTTTAGCGGCAGCAGCGTCGGAGCCGTTGCCGGGTTCACTTAAAGCAAAACAGCCAAGTTTCTGGCCCGACGCGTAGGGCCCTAAGAACCGTTTTTTGAGATCAGCAGATCCAAATTTTTGAATCGGATCACAAAACAGTGAATTATTCACGCTCATGATCACGCCGCAGGAGGCACATCCCCGTGAAATCTCCTCCATGGCGATGGCGTAGGATAGGACATCTAAGCCAGCGCCGCCATCAGCATCTGGGACAAACACACCCATCAGACCGAGTTCACCTAAGGCTTTTACCTGTTCTGCTGGATACCTATGCTCGCGGTCTAACTGAGCTGCGATGGGCTTGAGCTTATTGGTTGCAAAATCCCGGCAAGTTTTGCGTAGGAGTTCATGGGTTTCAGAGAGTTCAAACATATGAAAATACCCCGCGTCCTGTTTTTTTGCCTAGCCACCCTGCGTTCACATATTGTTGAAGCAGCGCACAAGGCTTTTTATCCATGATTTCTAAAATGGCCACACAGGTATCTAGCCCGATAAAGTCAGCCAAAGTCAAGGGGCCCATCGGGTGATTGGCACCGAGTTTGAGCGTGGTGTCAATGTCTTCGGCACTCGCCAGCCCTTCCTGAAGAGCGTGAAAGGCCTCGTTGATCATGGGCATCAAGATTCTATTGGCAATAAAGCCTGGGATGTCTTTGGAGGTCGTGGTGGTCTTATCCATTTTTTCGGCGGTGGCTTTGACAGCGTGATAAGTCTTGTCAGAAGTTTGTAAGCCCCGAATCAGCTCGACCAATTTCATGACTGGTACGGGGTTCATAAAGTGCATTCCCATTACCCGCTCTGGATTTTTCGTCGCAGCAGCCAGCTTGGTAATAGAAATCGAAGAAGTATTGCTGGCTAAGATGGCTTCAGGTTTAGCGATGGAGTCTAACTCTTGAAATAGTTTAATTTTAAGAGCTTCTTGCTCAGGGATGGCTTCGATCAGGAGGTCACAATTGGAGAGGGCGTCTAGCTGGGTGACAAAAAGGGGTTGATGAGGGGGGAGTTTTTTTTGAAAATACGCTTTGGTTTTTTCTTGCGCCTGTTTGGAGGGTTCAAAAATGCTGGTTTCAAAGCCGCTTTGAACGGCCACCAAGGCGATTCCAGCGCCCATTTGGCCGGCGCCAACGACGCCAATGTGTTTGATCATAAGAGCTACTTTTCAATGGATTGTGGAAGAAAACAAGTAGGTTGACAGATCAGTTTGCGATGCGTTAGTTCGGCGGCATGTCAAAAGTATCGAAATATTCCGCCCTTTGTTTTATGGCTAGCCTGAGCCTTCAAGCGCAAAGCGGGATGGGTTTCGTAGCCTATCCTGATCGTCTGTTACAACAACAGGCTGAGTTTGCCGCATATGATCCAGAGCATCTGGAAGATGCCAATTGGGGGCGTTATTCCCATCTGTTTTGGTTGTTTAAATATGTGGTTGGTGGTTTGGTGGGTGATGCACCGGTGGACTCAAAATTTGTCGACGACACTTGTGTGGTCGAAGGTGGCCCGGCGATGAATATGGCGTCAGGTGGTGACCAAGGCGCTGCGTCGTCCGGCAGCGCGGCCAGTCAACCGGCTACCAGTAGTTTTACGGTTTCTTGGGCGTCATTGAAACCGGATGAAAAGCGGTTTCGTAATTGGCGGCCAGATATTGATATGAGTAACCAGGAGGTTCTCAGAAAATTTGCCCGAGCAGCTGGTTTATGTGGTGCCAATACGAGGGTATGGGAGAAGACCGTTCTCCAACGACGAGAACAATCCCAGATACTGAACTGTCTGCTGGGTGAAGTGATAAAATATCGAAAGGAACATGGGCTGCCCCGGTTCTCTCGATCGTACATCATGGAGCTGTTGGCTGTGATTACGAAGAAAATGGACTCAGAATCTGAAGAGAATCCATGCCTAGCGGTGCTCTTCAAACTATCCACTTTGCATTGGTTTACTCATTAGACGATTGCCCAAAAATTGAAGATATGTAAATCTTCCAGAGTATGAACAGCTTAGATCCGGTCGCTTTATTTGCGCAACTAACCAATGGGGGCACAACCCCCAATTGTATTTTGCTCGAATCCGCTGACATCAAAACCCGTAAGGGCGAAAAAAGTATTTTGATGCCCCAAGCAGCTTTGAAAGCCACCTGCCGGGGACTCGAAGTTCGACTTGAAGCTTTTACAGAGTTTGGTGAACAAAAGCGAAAAGAGATTTTAAAAAAGACACCCCTGCGATTTACAAAACCTGATAGAAATCAAAGTCTAGAATCGCAGCTGAAACATCCATCGCCATTGGATATCTTGCGTGTCATGAGCCAACTGCCCGGGGTCAAAATGACACTTGGGGCATTTGCGTATGATTATGTTGACCTCGTTGAAGATCTGCCACCTGCAAAACAAGACCTGTTTGGATTTCCAGACTATGTGTTTTGGATTCCAGAAAATTTGATTGTGATTGACCATATTAAGAATCAAGTTCGGGTGTGGGAATGTGGAGAGGAAGTGGAGAGGGGGCTAGGGAAAATCGAAGCAAAAAAAGAGAGGCATGTCGGTTTGTCTACAGGGGCTTCGGCGCAGGTAGACATCTCCGACGCCGGTTTTGCCCAATTAGTCTTACAATGCAAAGAGCATATTTTAGCCGGCGACGTGTTCCAGATTGTTCCATCGAGAACTTTTAGTATGCCTTGCGAAGATCCATTCGATGCCTATCAACGTCTGAAAATCGTGAATCCAAGTCCCTATATGTATTTCATGAACGAGGGTGAATTCACGCTGTTTGGCAGTAGCCCCGAGACTTTTATACGTGTGACTGGTAGCCCAAAAATCGTCGAGATTTGTCCGATTGCTGGCACGCGCACACGCGGGGCGACGCTCGATGAAGACAGCCGCAAAGAAGCCGAATTGCGACTCGATATCAAAGAGCAGGCCGAGCATATGATGCTGGTGGATTTGGCGCGCAACGATATTGCACGCGTGTCTAAGACTGGCACACGCTATGTGGGCGAGTTGCTCACCGTCGATAGATACTCACATGTGATGCACCTGGTCTCTAATGTCCGAGGGGAATTGCGCGAAGATTTGGACGCCATGCATGCTTATCAGGCGTCGCTGAATATGGGGACTCTGGTGGGGGCCCCTAAAGTCAAAGCAGCTGAGATACTACGTCAAATCGAATTTTCGAAGCGTGCTAGTTATGGTGGTGCTGTGGGTTACTTGGACAATCACGGTAATTTTAATACGGCTATTATGATTCGCTCGGCGTTGGTGAAAGATAAGAAGGCCTATGTGCGCGCAGGGGCTGGTGTTGTATATGATTCTGACCCGGCGTTTGAAGTCCAGGAAACCCATAATAAAGCGCGGGCAGTGCTGAGTGTTTTAAATCTGGAGACCTCACCCCCTGGGATAGCTCCAAGTCCCTCTCCACTGGGTGGAGAGGGATTTAGGGTGAGGTCTTCGATCTTACTCATCGACAACTTTGATTCTTTTACGTTTAATTTGGAAGCCGAGTTTAGAAATTTGGGCTGCCAAGTTCAAGTTTGGCGCAATCATATCTCCGCCGATAAAGCGCTCCAATTAGCGCTTGCGATGCCAGCGCCGAGATTAATCGTCTTGTCGCCTGGGCCGGGTGCACCACAAGAAGCCGGTTGCTGCATCGAGTTAATTCAAAAGTGCCAGAATCAAGTGCCTATTTTAGGCGTGTGTTTGGGGCACCAAGCCCTGATCGAAGCTTTTGGAGGTGTCGTCGGTCGTGCCGAGGCGACGATTCATGGCAAAAGTGTTTTGATGACACACGAAAATAACAGCGTGTTTGCGGGTATGCCAAATCCTATGCCAATTGCACGGTATCACTCGTTGGCTGGCACCCAAATACCCGCTGATCTTGAAATCTTAGCCGAGTGTGAAAATACCGTCATGGCTGTTAGACACAAAAAATATAAAATGCTCGGCCTGCAATTTCACCCAGAATCTATCTTGACGCCGGAGGGTTCCAAATTGGTCAAAAATATTCTGGCTTGGAGCCAAGCATGATCGAACAAATATTCTCAGAAATAATTTCAGGCAAGATGCCCGAAGAAGAAATCAAGCGCTTCTTGCTCGACTTAAAAGCCAAAGGCGAAACGCCCGAAGACATCGCCAGTGCAGCTCGGGCTTTGCTCAAAGCTGCTACGCCATTCCCAAGACCCGACTATGAGTTTGCTGATTTGGTTGGCACCGGTGGCGATGAACAAGGCACGCTGAATATTTCGACTGCAGCTGCATTGGTCGTTGCCCAAATGGGCTTACCGGTTGCCAAGCATGGCAACAAGTCAGTGTCTTCAAAGTGCGGTTCTGCCGACGTGTTGGTGAGTTTGGGCGCAAATCTAGAACTATCTCCGGAGAAATCGCGGGCCTGTTTGGATCAATTAGGCTTTTGCTTCTTGCTGGCACCCGTGTATCACCCCGGCATGCGTCATGCGATGGCCGCGCGTAAGGCTTTGCACACGCGAACGATTTTTAATTTGCTGGGGCCTTTGGTGAACCCGGCGCGCCCACCGATTCAATTAACCGGCGTCTATGATCCGGCGTTGTGTCGCCCCATGGCGGAAACTTTCCAAAAATTAGGCAGCCAGTCTGTACTTGTGGTTCATGGATCTGGCCTAGACGAGATAGCGATTCATGGGCCTACAAAAGCTGTTTTACTCAAAGACGGCGAGATTTCAGAGTTTGTGATTCAGCCCAAGCATTTGGAGCCACTCGAGGCGATTAAAGGCGGAGAACCGGCAGAGAACGCCGCGTGGCTCAAACGAGTTTTGAAAGGTCAAGCCACGCCAGCTCAAAATCAGGCGGTGGCTTTAAATGCTGCTGCGTTGGTGGGGCTTGCTCGCGGTGGCGATGATTACCAAGAAGCACTCGACACGATTTTATCCGGAAAAACCTATGACAAACTCGACGACTTTATCGCATATACTCGAGAATAAGCGTGTGGAAGTTCACGCACGGGAGTTGCAAAAGCCTCTATCGACGTTTCGACATGCTCTCAAACCCACGGACCGGCATTATCGAGGCGGCTTTATTTTCGAATGTAAGAAGGCTTCTCCTTCGGAAGGCCTGATTCGACCCGATTTCAATATCACGCAAATTGCCAAGGCCTATGCGCCGTTTGCGAGCGCTGTTTCTGTTTTAACAGACGAAAAGTTTTTTCAAGGTAGCTTAAACTACATCGCCCAAGCACGTGAGCAAGTTTCTTGTCCTGTATTATGCAAAGACTTTATTATTTCTCCGTATCAAGTTTACGAAGCCAGATTCTATCAAGCTGACATGATTTTGCTGATGCTCTCTGTCATAGACGACGCCACTTACCAAGCTTGTGCTGAAGCAGCACGGGCGTTGGATATGGGCATCTTGACCGAAGTTCACGATGAGTCAGAGTTGGCCCGGGCGATTAATTTAGGCGCTCAAATTATTGGCGTGAACAATCGAGATTTTAAGACGCTTCAGGTTGATCTGGAAGTTTCACGCAGGCTGTTGCCTTTGATTCCAAGCGGCATTTTGAAAGTCGTCGAGTCAGGGATCCAAACACATGAGCATATTCGTGCGTTCAAGAATCAGGCAGATGGCTTTTTGGTGGGGACTTCTCTCATGAAACAGCCGCGCCTAGATTTAGCTGTGCGCGAGCTGATTTTTGGGCGGATTAAAATCTGCGGCCTCACGCGTGTTGCAGATGCACAAGCAGTCTATAACTGTGGCGCCAGCTTCGGGGGATTCATTTTTGCACCAGAATCTCCAAGGTGTATTAAGCTTGAAGCAGCGCGAGAAATTTCAAAGCAGGTGCCACTTCGTTGGGTCGGCGTGTTTGTAAATCAACCTACTTCGCAAGTGGCTGATGCCGCGAAATCTTTGGGGTTATTTGCGGTGCAATTGCACGGCGAAGAGAGCGAGGCTTATGTGCAAGAGCTGCGTGAGAAATTGCCGGTGGGTGTAGAAATATGGAAAAAAATCCCCCCTGACCCCCCTTTTGCAAAGGGGGGAATAATACCAGGATTACGTTATCTGTTTGATACACCTGACGGGGAACTTCGGGGCGGGACGGGCAAGAGTTTCGACTGGTCAAAAATCCCGAGCTCCATCCCAAAAGATCGCGTGATTCTCAGTGGTGGTCTAGGGCCCGCTAATATCTTGAAGGCTGAACAGCTGGGTTTTTGGGCTTTAGATATCAACTCTAAAGTTGAAGAGCGACCTGGGGTGAAAAGCTTGGAAAAGCTGCAGGAGCTCTTTGCAACACAGGTCCAAATGTGTCTGTGATTTGCCGAATCAACTCAGTCTGACGAATCAAACTATGCTCGAAGTCGATATCACAATCGAGCACCAACACCGGCACGTCGCTGATTTTATCTGAAATAGACTTCCCATGAATCAACCAATCTTCGTGTTTTTGATGCAGTGAAGTGAGGTACTCAAGAGAAACACCGGTTTCTTCGCTGCGCGCGCGCTTTTTGAGGCGCGTTAAACAGGTTTCTGGAGAGGTTCTCAGGTAGATAAATCCGGCTGGCTTGTCCATGTGTGCCCCGATGAGCCAGTCAAACCAATGTTGGTAGATTTGCCATTCGAGCTTATTCATGTTGCCAGCTTCTGTGGCAAGCTGCGCAAAGCAATAGCGGTCCGAAAATACAGAACGCTCGACCACTTGAACGGCATTTGGATTGTTGAGCGCCCGTGTGTCTTGTTCCATGACCCGCGTGATAAATGCATAGGATTGGAACGTATAAGCCCAGCGTTTCGTGTCTTCATAAAAATGGTGTAACAAATTGCCAGCGCCGTTGATGTCCTGCCATTTTTCGTGCGGCTCAAAGACCATTTGACAATCCAGGCTATCTTGGACGACGCGTAAGAAAGTTGATTTTCCGACGCCAATATTGCCTTCAACAAAGAACTGCTGCTTGTGTTTCATCGAGTCTTCCAATGCCAAAAAAATCGCTGACGGAGTTTAATAACTGCCCTCTTGCGTTGCTATCATGAAGGTAAGGCAAATTGCCATCCAAAACCAAAGTCGGAATATCCAGCTTGTTTATTAACCAGGCCTCATGTTTGGCGTGCAGTTGTTCGAGATAGCTCAAGGGCAGGGTGGCTTCCTCTTTGCGGTTTCGAATATTCAAGCGCTCGTAACAGACTTCTGGTGCTGTTCGTAAATAAATTATCCCCGTGGGTGGGGCGACATGTTTGGCAAACAAGTGATCACATAAAGACTGATACAGAGCCCACTCTAGATCGCTCAAGTAGCCCTGGTCATGTGTGTTAGATGCGAAGCAATAGCGACCCGAATAGGGTGAACGCTCGCTGATTACAAACTGATGACTATGTTTGCTAAGATGCATCTGGTGATCGCACAGCCTGGTCAACAGCGTGTAAGTTTCAAAAGTATAGGCCCAGCGTTTGGGATTCTTGTAAAACAAGTCTAGAATATTTTCACTGTCATCTAAAGCTTGCCAGCGATGATGCGGTTCGAAAATAACTTTGCAGTTTAAATGATCTGCTAATATTTGTAAGAAGCTAGATTTTCCTGCGCCAATGTTGCCTTCAAGAAATAACATAAGAGCCGTAACAAGTGGCATTTCGATGGCATTCTTTCAACCGGCGGTTGACGTATGCCCATCGGGTTGTTAGCCCTGGCGTTAATCATCATGACGCTCGACCTTGTCGCTCTTACCAAACCCCGAATCACCCTCATGACTTTGTTGGTCGCGGGTGGTTGCATGATGTTGGCAGAAGCCAGATTGGCTTTTTCTGATGCTGCATTGGCATTGCTGGGGATTGCTTTGTTGGTATCTGGTTCGAGCGCATTCAACATGTACATTGAGCGCGAGCACGACAAACACATGGAGCGTACCCGCAACCGGCCGTTGCCGTCGGGGCGACTCAAACCGGGTTTAGCACTGTGGGTTGGTTTCTTAACTTCGATTTTGGCCATTCCGGCGCTGGTATCCAGCACCAATTGGTTAACGGCCTGGCTTGGATTTGGGTCGCTGCTTGCCTATGTTTTGATTTACACGCCTATGAAGCGCTGGAGCACGTGGGCTTTGGTGGTTGGGGCCGTTCCTGGCGCCATGCCGGCGCTGATGGGCTACACGGCTGTATCGGGTAAAATAGACAGTACGGGTCTGGCGCTGTTTGGTTTGGCTTTCTTCTGGCAACTGCCGCATTTTATTGCGATTGGGATCTTTCGCAAGGACGAATACACACGGGCGGGTTTTCCCGTGATTGCTCAAGTAACCGGCGAACCTGCTGCTATTTTGCTGAGTGTTTTCACGACGGTTTTGATTGTCCTCAATGCAGGATTATTGTGGTGGCTTGAAATCGGCGGCGTCTTTTATGGCTGTGTGAGTACGCTTTTGGGCATTTGGTTCTTGGTTATTGCGGGTCTGGGATTTTTTTCGGCCGACACAAAAATTTGGGCCCGGAAATTATTTATGGCGTCGCTGGTGTATCAAGCGGTGCTGTTTGTCGCTTTGGCGGTCGATGGGTTGCTATGCAAGTTGCTGTAAAAGACTTGGTTTTTGCCTATCGCAAGACCCGTGTATTGGATGGCGTGTCTTTCGACGTAAAGCCTGGCGAAGTACTTGGTATTTTGGGTGTGAATGGCGCCGGCAAAAGTACATTGTTTAGATTGCTTTGTGGGTTAATGCCACTGCAAGCTGGGTCTATCTTATATGATGGCCAAGTGCTTGATCGAAGCATTAAAACCAAACTAGGTGTTGTGTTTCAAGAGTCGAGCCTAGATCCTAAACTAACTTGTCGCGAAAATTTAATGCTGTTCGCGGCGTTATATGCGGGTGTGCCGGTGCCCACCCAAGTGCCGGGCTTAGATTTAAACCAGCCAGTTAAAAATTTATCGGGTGGGATGAAGCGGCAATTAGAACTCACGCGGGTATTTTTGCACCAGCCGAAGTTGGTTCTGATGGATGAGCCGACAACCGGCCTAGATTTGCGGGCGTTCGAAGTGTTTTGGGCGGGTCTGCGTGCGCGCAAGCAGACGGTTATTTTGACGACGCATAAGGCTGAAGAAGCTGAAAAGTGTGATCGGCTGTTGGTGCTTCATCAGGGCAAAATTATTTTGTCTGAGTCGCCAGTTGAATTGAAACAACGCGTTGCAGGGGATCCGGTGATCATGGAACCCAGGGTGCCTGGCTTGGCAGAAGCTTTTCTAAAAGTGACAGGGGTGCACCTCACATGAGCGATTTGAGACTCATTTTTGTCCTGTGGTCGAGGGAGCTTTTGCGCATGACCAAAGAGCCCTCTAGATTATTGGGCGTGGTGGTTCAGCCGCTGATTTTTTGGTTGGTGATTGGGGCTGGATTTGTTCCGAGTTTTCGAGTTCCTGAGAATGCCGGCTTAAATTATCAAGAGTTCTTTTTTGTCGGTGTGATTGCCATGGTGGTCTTATTTGCGGCGATTTTTTCGACTATTACGCTGATAGATGATCGCGCGTCTGGGTTTATGCAAGCTGTTTTGGTGGCACCGGGAAGCCGATTGGCGTTGGTGCTCGGCAAAATTTTAGGCGTGACGAACATTGCGTTGTTGCAGGCAGGTTTATTTATTTTGGTGGGCCCGTGGGTTGGTTTTTCGATTGCGGCAACCCATTGGTTCTGGGTGGCTGTATTTTTGGCGCTGGGTGGGATTTCTCTGGCAGGCCTAGGTTTTGTATTTGCCTGGGTGAGCTCGTCGTCGGCTGCGTATCATGCGTTGATGAGTGTGATCTTGATTCCCCTGTGGATCTTGTCCGGCGCGATGTTTCCGCCGAACACTCCGTGGATGGAGATATTGGTCCTGTGTAATCCGATTGCCTGGTTGGTCGGTGGTTTAAGAGCTGCTTTTGCAGGCGGCATCGCGCCGCTTGGCAGTGTCACCGTCGCGCTGAATTTAGAATACTGCTTGGTGGCACTCAGTTTATTCAGCGTGTTTATTTTGTTGGCGGGTGTTTGGGTGTGTCGGAAGACCTAAACCAAACGGTCACGCCATATAAAATCGCCAAACAGACTGCCGCACCGACAAACCAGCCCATTTTGGACTGAACCACAAAGACCATGGTTTCAGGCGAGTTTAATAATTCTGGATTCTCGCCCAGAACTCTTTGGCCAAACCAGGCTAAGATCCAGCACCAGATGCCTGCGCCCAGAGTTGTCGCCAAGCTAAAACGCCACACTGGCATTTGAAATATGCCCGCTGGAATCGAAATCAGGTGTCTAATCACGGGCAAAAATCTGGCAATAAAAACGCCGAGGGTTCCATATTGTCGAATCCACCGTTCGGCCGTGTGCAATTTTTTGGGGGAGATTAAAATATACTTGCCATATTTTTCTAAAAACGGATGGCCGATCCAATAGGCCACCCAATAGCTGAGCAACGACCCCACGTAGCTTCCAGCGGTGCCGGCCAAGACAACGCCCAAAAAGCTCATGCGTCCTTGTGCAGCCCAAAACGCCGCTGGTGCCATCACAACTTCTGAGGGAACTGGAATGATCGAACTTTCCATGGCCATGAGCGCGAATATGCCCAGATAACCACCCATTTCGACCCACTCAAACCAAGTGCGTATTAATTCGTGAAACATTCGTATAAAATAGCCACGAAAGAGTCTCTATGTCAAAAAAACTAACTCGAATGGGCCATGAGCGCCTCCAAGCTGAATACGATGACCTGCTTCATAAGAAGAGGCCAAAAATTGTCAAGGGCATTTCTGACGCCGCTGCCGAGGGAGATCGCTCTGAAAATGCCGAGTATATCTATGGCAAAAAGCACCTGCGCGAAATGGACAAGCGTTTGCAATATTTGGCTTCGCTGCTCAAAGATGTTCAGGTGATTGATCCGGCCAAACAGCCGCGGGACCGGGTATGTTTTGGAACGACCGTGACGGTGCAAGATGAGACGAAGGAGCTTAAGCATTTTATGATTGTGGGAGAAGGCGAGACAGATTTTTATGCGGGGAGTATCTCTGAGCGATCGCCGGTTGCGCAGGCTCTGTTGGGCAAACAAGTGGGTGATAGGATTGAAATTTATCGACCTAAAGGACTTTGGGAAGTAGAAGTGGTAGAGATTGGAGCAAAGGATTAACGTGAATTGCTTATTAACTTTTACTGGCCCAGATGCTCCGGGTATCACGGCTGCCCTCACACAAGTACTCTCTCAAGCTCAAATTGAGTTGCTCGATATTGAACAAGTGGTGGTGCAGGGGCAACTGACGCTTTGCATGCTTGTTAATTTCGATCTGGAAAGTGAGTCCGGTGAAGCCGTTTTGAAAGAGCTCTTGTTTAGTGCCCGCAAATACGGCCAGGAGCTTACTTATCGTCAAGTTGAAGCCGTGACCAAGAAGGCCAATAAACGCCGCTATGTGTTGACCGTCATGGCGGATCGGGTGACTGCCGAAGTCATGCACCATATTTCAAGCTTGTTGGCTTCACATGGCGCCAATATCGAAGGGATTCGGCGCTTGAGCCACGGCGACTTGTCGTCGTTAGAAATCGCACTGTCTATTTTAGAATCGAGGATTTCTGAACTCAAAGAAGCGCTGCTGCGTCAATTGTCTGAAAACTCAGTCGATATTGCATTGCAACGTGAAAGTTTAACCCGGCGCAACAAACGCTTGGTGGTATTGGACATGGACTCGACCCTGATTCAAGTCGAAGTGATCGACGAGGTGGCTAAGTTGCACGGTGTGCTGCCAGAAGTGAGCAAGATCACACACCAAGCCATGCACGAGGGTTTAGATTTCGCCGAAAGCCTCCAGCGTCGAGTGGCGTTGCTGAAGGGCTTCGAGACGGCCAAGCTCGAGAAGTTGGTGCACAGCCTGCAGCTAACACCGGGCGCGCGCGAGCTGGTGAAAGTTTTGAAAAGTCTCGGCTATCAAATCGGGATTATCTCGGGCGGCTTTGAACAAGCAGCGTCTTATTTGAGGGACCAGCTGGGTTTAGATTTTGCCCATGCCAATAAGCTGGAAGAAAAAGAGGGCCGCCTGACTGGCCAAGTGATTTTGCCGATTGTCGACGCCAATCGTAAAGCTGATTTGCTGGATATTATTGCCCAATCTAAACAAATCCCCCTTGAACAAACAATCGCTATTGGAGATGGCGCCAACGATGCCCTGATGTTGGCAAAGGCAGGCTTAGGGATTGCTTATCACGCGAAACCTATTTTGAAAAAATCAGCCGATACGACGATTAGTTTTGGGGGATTAGAGCGTATTCTGTATCTTTTGGGGATACATGCTCGGGAGATTCATGAGTTTTTGTAGGCTGATTTGTGAGGGCATTCAGGGTAATAGCTGGTTTGACCAAGCCTTGCGAGAAGCCTGCAAAGGCATTGGATTCACATACCCAAACCCACCGGTGGGTTGTGTGGTGGTTAAAGATAATCAGCTCATTGCCACCGGGTACCACGCCAAGGCCGGCGAGTTGCATGCAGAAGCCAAGGCGCTTTTAGAAGCGGGTGAAACTGCTTTAGGGAGCACGCTTTATGTGACGCTCGAACCCTGCAATCATTTTGGTCGCACGCCACCGTGTACACAGGAGATTATCAAGGCCGGTGTCAAACGCGTGATTTATGGCGTAGCAGATCCGAATCCGCATGTAACTGGCCATGGGGCTCAAGTTTTGCGTGAGGCAGGCATCGAAGTTCATGCGATTTCTCACCCCGATGCCGAAGCGCTGATACAGCCGTTTACCAAGTTTATTCGTCATAAAAAGCCTTATGTGATAGCCAAAATTGCGACGTCTTTAGATGGAAAAATTGCGTTTAAGCCGGGTGAACAAACTCAAATGACCGGCCCGGACAGCCGAAGGCGGGTCCACCGGATGCGCGAAGCTTGCGATGCCGTTTTGGTAGGTTCTGAGACAGTGCTGGTAGACAATCCACAATTGACTGCTCGATTTGATGACCGGCCGGCTCAAAGACAGCCCGCGCGCATTGTATTGGACCGACGCCATCGAACGAACCCCACGCACCAGGTCTATGCCAAAGATAGTGTCCCAAGTTATTGCATCAGCTCTTTGGACGAGCTTGATAGCCTGGGCTTTATGAGTGTTCTCGTGGAAGGTGGAGGCCAGGTCTTGACCTCTTTCTTGGAACAAAACAGGGTAGACGAACTCGCTTGGTTTACCGCGCCCATTTTGCTTGGAAATCAAGGTGTACCAGCCATTGGCAATTTGTCCAAACCGCTGAAGTTATCCGGTGGGGCTGATTTTTTGACCCTTTCCAGTTGCCAAGCAGCCTAAATTCTGCCACAAGACCCAGCATGGCTAATCTCATCAGCATGTTGGAACAAAAAGAAGTTCGTACGGATCACCCCAAATTTCAAGTGGGCGATACACTGCGCGTATTTTTTAAGATCAAAGAAGGCGACAAAGAGCGCGTTCAGGTATTTGAAGGCGTGCTGATTGGTGAACGGGGGGCTGCAAATCGTAAAGCGATTACGGTTCGTAAGATTAGTTTCTCGTGCGGTGTTGAGCGTATTTTTCCGCTGTACAGTCCTCGAGTTGAAAAAATCGAAGTGGCTCAAAGCGGCCATGTAAGACGCGCTAAGCTGTATTATCTCCGCGATCTACGTGGTAAAAAAGCCCGTATTCGTGAACGCGAATAGGCTGGTTGTTGCAGGAATCGACGAAGCAGGGCGGGGGCCGCTCGCGGGCCCTGTGGTGGCTGCAGCGGTGGTTTTAAACCCTGAAAAGCCGATTTTGGGTTTGGGTGATTCCAAAAAACTTTCTGAAAAAAAACGCGAGGCTTTGGTGGAGCCTATTTTTTTGCGTGCTCTCTCCGTGGGTATCGGTGTTGTTTCGCACAAACTTATAGACAGCATGAATATTTTGCGGGCGTCCCTTTATGCGATGAAATTGGCTGTCGATGATCTTGGCTTACAAATTCATGAAGCTTGGATAGATGGTAATCAGAAAGCGCCGTTAGATCCAAAAATTATTCAAAAGACTTTTATTGGCGGCGATAATTTGCACGCGTGTATCATGGCGGCGTCAATTGTTGCCAAAGTGCATCGGGATCAATTAATGCTCAGTTATGCAAAGACATACCCCAATTATGGGTTTGAGCAACATAAGGGCTATGGAACTGCTGCGCACTTTTTGGCCTTAGAGCAGTTTGGGCCATGTGAGATCCATCGAAGAAGCTTTGAACCGGTGAGCTCAATGCAACACCACTTTGGACATGTTCCAAATGGGCAAATACACAGCGAGCGCTAAAAGCAAGACAGCGCCAAAAAGCATAAAAAGCATGAATGGCTCTATCAAAGTCGATAGATTTTCCAAAATTTCGTCGACTTCACCGTCGTAAAAATTGGCAGTAGCATCCAAGGTTGTGTCTAGTTTTCCAGTTTGCTCGCCGACCGCGCAAGTCTCTTTGACCATGGGTGAAAAATATTTTGTTTTCTCCATGCCCTTGGAGAGAGATTGCCCATGTTCAAGATTGGTTTTGAGAGCCAGAACTTCGCTGGAATAGCAAGAATTTGAAATTGTATTGGCAACCACTGCCAGTGTTTGGGGGAGTGGCAAACCGACGCGATATAAAGCCGAAACCAGGTGTCCAAAGCGGGCATTTGAGCTCAACAAGTTGAGATGCCCAAAGACGGGGATACGAAATTCCATCCGGCTTAACCAGTTTTGAATCAGGGGATAGGTTTTGAGCTGACGCCAGCCCAGATAAACGGCGAGGGCAATTAAAACTGGTAAATACCAATATTGCACAAATAGATCACTGGCACCCATGACGATGCGTGTAGGCAAGGGCAATTGGGCGCCTTGGTTGGCATAGAAAGTTTTGAAGGGTGGGAACACAAAAACCAGCATGGCCCACGTGACAACCAAGAGCGTAAACAGAACTATTTTGGGGTATAAAAGCGCTGATTTGATTTTTGAATGGATATCGTGTTCTTTGCGCAAAATCAGGGACATTTCTCTGAGGGTCTTATCTAAGACACCGGCAGTTTGTCCCATTTCGATCATGCTGACATAGAGTTTGTTGAAATGTCCCGGATGTTTGGCAAACGCTTCAGAAAGTCGCATGCCACCTGCTATGTCTTTTTGGATATCATTCAAGATGGCTTGAAATGCTGGGTTTTGGGCTTGTTTGGCGAGGGTAGCTAAAATCTTGTCCATGGGCATCCCGACATGGAACATGACTTCAAATTGCTTGGTGAAACTGGCCAGTTCTTTGGAGTTGATCGTGCTTTTTTTGTGTTTAGGCAGCGATAGTTTGATGGGTCCAGTTTCGATCAAAACCGGGAACAGGCCTTTTTCAAACAAGGCTGCTTGAACAAAAGGCTCATCGGGGCCATCCATTTTGCCAATGACTTCTTGGCCTGCACGGTTTCGTGCTCGATAATAGAAAGAAGTCATAAGATGGTCTCGCCACAAACGCGATAAACTTCTTCTAGGCTTGTGATTCCGTTGGACACTTTATCGAGGCCGTCTTCAAAAATAGTCTTGCTGCCCGCGACTGCGGCCCGTTCTCTTAAACGCACTTCCGGGGCTTTCGTGTTAATTAAAACCCTGAATTCGTCGTCGATGGGAATAATTTCGTAGATGCCGGTACGGCCTTTGTAGCCTTTGTCTCGACAGACACTGCAACCTTTGCCTTTGTGGTTTTTAACCCCTGCGGCTTTGTTGCCTAACTGCGATAGCAAGTCTGGTGGGACAGGGCATTGGACTCGGCAAGCTGGACAAATCTTTCGGACCAATCGCTGCGCCATAACGCCAACGAGTGTGGACGAAATCAAATAGGGCTGTAATCCCAAGTCGACCAATCTGGAAATCGCACCAATGGCTGTGTTGGTGTGCAGCGTCGATAAAACCAAGTGGCCGGTCATGGCGGCTCGGCATGAGATCTCAGCCGTTTCTTCGTCTCGAATTTCACCGACCATGATAATATCCGGGTCTTCACGGAGCATGGATCTTAAAACGGATGCAAAATTGAGGCCGGCCTTAATATTGACTTGAGTTTGGCTGGTGAATTCGATTTCGTTTTCGACGGGGTCTTCTACCGTGAGTACATGGTTAGACGTGCGATCTAGATTATGCAGCGCCGTGTATAGACTGGTCGTTTTTCCGGAACCTGTGGGGCCTGTCACCAGAAAAATCCCATGGGGCTTTTTGATGAGTTGCTCGAAGGTATTTCGATCTTTTTGGGAGAGACCCATGTCTTCGAGCGTGACCAAGTTTTCTTTGGAAAGTAGTCTAATCGCAGCGGATTCTCCTAAAATAGTTGGATAGCTGGCAATTCGAATGTCTAAATCTTTGCCGCCGATTTTGCGACGCATGCGGCCATCTTGCGGGACTCTGTGTTCAGCGACGTCCATGCCACCTAAGATTTTAATACGCGAGAGTACGCTCTGGTGCAGGCTCAGGGGGATGGTCTTACGGTGTTCCAAGATGCCATCAATTCGAAAGCGAATTTGAACCGCTTCGCGCATGGGCTCAATATGGATATCGCTGGCACGTTCTTCGAAAGCCTGCTCCAGCAAGCTATCTACCAACGTCACGGCGCTTAACACACCCGTGTCTGGTTCGGGCGCCTTGGCGCTTTTAGAGTTAGGCATATAATAAGTTTCAATTAGCTTTCGGATTTCATGACGAGACGCCAAGGCATAATTGACTTCTCGACCCAGCTCAGAGCGAATCTCATCCAGTACAGAAAAATCAAATGGATCGGACGTTGCCACGGTGAGTTTGTTGCCATGCTCAAAAATTGGCACAATTTGCCAACGACTGGCCTGTGAGGCCTCGAGGATTTTGAGCAACTGGTCGCTGGGGGTCAACTCGATGGACGACGCCACGGGGATGCCCGCTTTTTTAGCGAGCCTTTGATTGAACTCAGCTTCTGACAAAAAGCCCTTTCGAATCAGGATATCGCCCAGATCTTCGCCCTGGCTTTTTTGCTGTTCCAGGGCTTGCGAGAGCTGGGTTGTGTTAATTATCCCTTCTTGAACTAATTCTTCAGCGAGAGACTGTAATTTTTGTGTGCGTAGACTCATGGCTTGAGCATAGCGCACAAGCACTCAAGAAATCTCGATATGGTCTCCTGAAACAGCAACTTTCACTGTGCTTCCAGAGGGGTACCGGCCTTCTAAGATGGCTTTTGAGATGGGGTCTGTCACTTGCCGCTGGATCACACGCTTTAAGGGTCTGGCCCCGAATACCGGATCATAGCCAATCTCAGCCAGCTTAGTCTTCGCGGCGTCTGTAATGGCAAACTCGAGCTCTCGCGATTTCAAGCGTTTTTGAACACCCTGCAGCTGAATCTCTACGATCGCTTTTAAGTCTTCTGCGGTGAGGCCGTGAAACAAGATAATATCATCGATGCGGTTTAGAAATTCGGGTCTAAAGTGCGCCTTGAGCTCTTTTAAGACCAAATCTTGAGCGGTGCTTGTTAGGCCTTCAAGCAAATATTGGCTGCCCAGATTGCTGGTCATCAAAATAATCGTATTTCTAAAGTCAACCACACGGCCTTGGCCGTCCGTCAAACGCCCATCATCTAAGAGTTGCAGCAAGACGTTAAAGATTTCGGGGCTTGCTTTTTCAACTTCGTCTAGCAAAATCACCGAGTAGGGCCTGCGACGCACGGCTTCCGTGAGCTGCCCTCCTTCTTCATAGCCCACATAGCCCGGAGGCGCGCCAATAAAGCGCGAGACGGTGTGCTTTTCCATGTATTCAGACATGTCAATGCGCACCATGGCGTGTTCATCGTCGAATAAAAACTCAGCCAAGGCGCGTGCGAGTTCTGTCTTGCCGACACCGGTAGGCCCTAAAAACATGAAGCTACCCAATGGTTTATTTTCATCTGAAAGCCCCGCACGGCTGCGCCTGACGGCGTTGCTGACAGCTGTGATGGCTTCTTTTTGGCCGATCACGCGCTTGCCCAGGCGTTCTTCCATGTGCAACAGGCGCTCTGACTCCGCTTCGAGCATTTTTTGGACGGGGATGCCTGTCCAACGGGATACAACACCGGCGATATCTTCCTCGGTGACTTCTTCGCGCAAAAAGCCCTGTGCGCCCTCGTCACCTGCTTTGAGCTTTTTCTCAAGCTCAAACAAGTCGCCATACTGGAGTTTGGCCGCGCGTTCAAAGTCGCCTTTTCTTTGAGCGCTTTCGATTTCGTGCTTAAGTTTTTCGATTTGAGTTTTGGTGTCTTTGACGCCGTGTAGCCTATTTTTCTCTGTGGTCCATTTGGCTCTCAGAGCGACGGCTTGTTCTTTTTTATCGGCGAGTTCTTTCTGGGTTTCGGCCAAACGCTTTTTGCTGGCAGCGTCTTTTTCACGCATGAGGGCCTGCTTAGCGACTTCGAGGCGCGTGATGTGGCGCTCCAACTCGTCTAACTCTTCCGGCAGCGATTCAATTTGCATTTTGAGGGCGCTGGCAGCTTCGTCGATCAAGTCTATGGCTTTGTCGGGCAATTGCCTGCCTGTAATATACCGATTTGAGAGTGTGCAGGCGGAGACAATAGCACCGTCTGTGATTCTAATTCCGTGATGCAACTCATAGCGTTCTTTGAGGCCGCGTAAAATAGTGACAGCGTCTTCTAAGCTGGGTTCAGAGATATAAACTGGCTGGAATCGGCGTTCGAGCGCGGCGTCTTTTTCGACATATTTGCGATACTCTTTGAGGGTGGTTGCCCCGATGCAACGTAATTCGCCGCGGGCCAACGCAGGTTTTAACATGTTGCTCGCGTCCATGGCGCCTTCGGCACTGCCGGCGCCGACGAGCGTATGCAACTCATCGATAAACAAAATATATTGGCCTTCGGCTTTCTGAAGTTCTTTTAAAAGCGCTTTAAGCCGATCTTCGAATTCGCCACGGTATTTGGTGCCGGCGATTAAAGCCCCCAAGTCGAGTGAGATTAACTCACGGTCTTTGAGGCTTTCGGGCACATCGGAGACAGCGATACGCAATGCGATGCCTTCGGCGATCGCCGTTTTGCCAACGCCGGGTTCGCCGATTAAAACAGGATTATTTTTGGAGCGGCGGCTCAAAACCTGCATGGTTCTGCGAATTTCATCGTCGCGGCCAATCACGGGGTCTAGCTTGCCAGCCCGGGCATCAGCGGTCAGATTACGCGTGTATTTTTGGATGGTTCCCTGTTTAGACTCGGGGTTTTCGTCCGTGACGGTGTTGCCTTGTCGTAGGTCTAAGATGGCTTTTTCGAGTTGGGCAGGTTTCACGCCGTGGCGTTCTAATAAGCTTTTAATCAGGCCAGTCTGGCTGAGTGCCAAGAGGGCGCTTTCTGTAGAAATAAAGCTGTCGCCCCATTTTTGGGCAATATTGGAGGCTTGGTCGAGCGATTTTTGGACATTGGGGGCCAAGTAAACTTCTTCGGCATTGCTGCCGGCCACCTGAGGCTCATTGTCGATTTGGGCTTGAAGATCGGATAGAATCGCTTGCGTCTTAGCACCTAAGCTGGCAAAAACCTGGGGCACCAAGCTTTCTTGCTGTTGCATCAGGGCGCCGAGCAGATGGGGAAGCGACAGTTGCTGTTGCTTCTTAGAAATACAAGTCTGCCGGGCTGCTTCGATGGCTTCGCGGAGCTTGGTGGTCATTTTATCGATTTGCATGCCAAATATATTAAACAGGGAGCCGATGATGGACAAGCAAATAAAATGTTGCAAATTATTGACACTTGTTTATAAGTGCTGATAAAATGCAACATATGGGAGCTAAATCTGAAACAAAAGCCCTAGCATTATTTCGTCAAAACAAGGGTGTCCTCAGAGCCCGAGAGGCTGTCAGGTTGGGGATTTATAGTATGACGCTGAACCGTCTACAAAATAAGGGCCTAATTGAATTGATTTCCCGGGGTATTTATCGCTTAACTGGGTTAGAACCCCTATCTCACCAAGATTTGGTGATTATCAGCGAACGCGTGCCAGGGGGGGTGATTTGTTTGCTCTCTGCGCTGGCGTTTCATAAGATGACCACGCATAACCCCCGAGAAATATTTGTCGCTGTTCCTCGTGGACATCTGAAAACTCGTATCGATTGGCCCCCTGTCCATGTGTTCCTGTTTGGGGACAAGGCTTATTCGGAAGGAATCGAAACTCATATTCTTGATGGGGTTTCGGTCAAAGTTTACAGCCGTGAGAAAACACTGGTTGATTGTTTTAAGTTTAGAAACAGGCTTGGCTTAGACGTGTTTCTTGAGGCTCTGAAGGCCTATCGAGGAAAATCGCCTATT
Organism: Myxococcales bacterium; assembly: GCA_023248545.1. Taxonomy (GTDB): domain Bacteria; phylum Myxococcota; class UBA727; order UBA727; family JABDBI01; genus AER2-1. Next base: position 150,903 of record JAHFEF010000001.1, read on the forward strand.
CAAGTTGATAAGATTCTATACTTCGCTGAAATCTGCAGAGTGAAGCGGATTATCATGCCTTACATCGAGTCAATTCTATGAAAAAACCCATCATCAATATTGAACAGTCGATTCATCAGAAGCTTTTGAATCAGGCGAAATCAACCAACCAAACGTTTGAACACGTCCTGAAGCGCTATGCGATGGAGCGATTTCTGTATCGGCTGTCTGTTTCGCCTCACGTAAACGACTTTATCCTAAAAGGCGGACTGCTGCTTGCTTGTTACGACGTACCGAGTTCCAGGCCAACGCTTGATATCGATTTACAGAGCTTCTATCCGGACCACCATCTAGACCGTGTTAAAATGGTCATTCATGAACTTTGTCAACTTCCGGTCGAACCTGATGGACTCCGATTTGATGCAACAAGTTTGGTTTGCGAGACCTTGAACCATCTTGATGGTTATGATGGCGTTGGTGTGCACCTCTTTTGCTACCTGGGTCGGGCTGATATCGCTGTCAAAATCGATATTGGTTTTAGTGGAGGTCTTCGTCCGGCTCCTGTTTTGGTTGATTATCCCACACTACTATCAATGCCAAGACCAAGGCTTCGGGCTTACAGACAAGAAAGTGTCATTGCCGAGAAGTTTGAGGCGATGCTAAAACATGACTTGGCAACCTCCAGGATGAAAGATTTTTATGATATTTGGATGCTGTCGTCGATATTTGAATACGAGAGCGTTGAATTAATGATGGCAATCATGCAAACATTCAAGCATTGTAAGCGTGAAATCGGAGTTAAACCATCTGTATTTCAAGAGGCATTTGCAAGCGATCCCAGGTTGACCAAAAAATGGCAGGTATTTCTCCAAAAGAATAACCTCACAGATGCACCAAGAGAATTCTCGGCCGTGATGGAACATATCGGGAAGTTTTTGCAGCCAATTGTAGAAAATTTAGCTAAAAAGGCTTCAATAAAGGCTCACTGGATACCGCCTGGGCCCTGGAAGGTTTAAAGGTTTAGATGGACAAGCAAATAAAGGGAACTATTTTGGTGGCGTTGTCGGGTGTGTGCTACGGGACCATCGGATATTTCGGCACAGATTTGTTCCGGGCAGGGCTCTCGGTGACGGATTTATTGTTCTGGCGTTTTGCGGGGTCTGTCTTGCTGATGCTGCCGTTATTGCCTGTATTTTTGAAGGCCAAGTTCAACGCTTATCAGTGGCAGACGTTGGGGTTATTTTTCGTGCTGGGGGCGATTTGTTACGGCGGTGGGACGGTCTTGTATTTTCAGTCGGGCTTTATGATCGGCACGGGCTTGGCCATGGTGTTGTTTTTCACATACCCACTGTTGGTCGTTGCCTGGTCGGCTGCGGTGCAGAAACGTTGGCCGAATTGGGTTACTTGGCTGTCACTCTTATTGATTGTGGTGGGTTGTATCATGATTGGCTCGGGGGATGCGGCTCGGGTGAATTGGGAGGGGATTATCCTGGCGGTGATTTCGGGAATGGCTTACGGGGTCTATATTTTGGCCAGTAAAAATCGAGCTGGCGTTGTGACGCCGTTATTGGCTACTTTTACGGTTTGTTTGGGCAATGTGGCGGGGTTTGTGATTTATATTTTGGCGATGGGCCAGGTTTTTTATGTGCCGCAGAGTGCGCCAATGATTTGGAATATGTTTTTGTTTAGCCTGGTCGGGACGGTGTTGCCCGTATTGTTGCTTCTTCAGGGCGTCAAGCTGATTTCGGCCACGAAGACAGCGATTATCTCTGTTTTGGAGCCGGTGACGGTGTTGTTGGTGGGTGTTATGCTGCTTGGCGAGCCGGTGAGTTTAGTGCAGGCTGTGGGCGCTGTGGTGATTTTAAGCAGCGCGTTGGTGATCCAGGTGGCGCGGGACTAGACAATCGGACAAACTTTTTAAGCTTGCATTGATTATTGAGATCCTATAATATGAAAATAGGAGGTTTGTACTTATGGCTAAAGTCTTAACAGTTGCCTCAAATGGGCAGATTTGTATCGGTCGAGAATGGGCTGGCAGGCAAATTTCGATCGAAGAATTGGGTCCAGCAGAGCTCAAGATTGTGAGTGGGGCTTTTGTGCCTGATCCAGTCTTAGAAGAGTTCGAGCAGTGGCAAGCTAAGAATCCTGCGAAAAAAACAGATAGAATCGCTCTCATGAAGCGCCTAAGGAACAAAGCTTCTCATGATGAAAAGTATTAAAAAGCTGTTTTCCACTCACAATGAGCTGGTTCAATGCGACCTTGAATTTCCGCGGTTTCAAAGAGAATTGGAAGAACTTGGGCTTGATCAGCTGGATGATTTTGATCGTTGTGTAGACAAAATAGAACAAATGACCTGGGCACAGGTTTTGGCAACTGCTTCAAAACATGGAAAACGTGGACTGAATTGGGAACCGATCACTAGGCAAAAAACGAAAACAGGATCAGCGATTGCCACCATCAGAGTCACCAGAAAATTTCGTGCACGGGTGACACGTGATGGTGTTTTTATGCGCTTCATCTCGTTGCATCTTGATCACGACAGCGCTTATGAAGAGTCTGGCGGAGAACGTATCTAGGAAATCACGATGGGCTAGCCAGGCTCAGAATGGCTTCAGAGATCTTGCTCGATGGCCTTGAATCCGCATGGATTGGTGTGAACGATTAGCCAGCCAGGCAGGAAAATGAGTGGAATCGCTCAAATTTCGGCGAATTTTGTTGATTAACACTCAGATTTCGGCGAATATTGAAGTTATGGTGCGATTAGAGCGATTGATTAGTCCAAACATTGAGCGAGCCTTGGTCCGTGGCAAGAGCATTCTGCTGCTAGGCCCCAGACAGACTGGGAAAACTACTTTACTTCAAAAGATACCCTGTGATTTGTCTCTTTCTTTGGTAAAAATCGGTTTGAAGCAGCGCTATGAGAAAGATCCAAGTTTATTGGAAGGCGAAATCCAAGAATTAGCCAAGCAAAAAAAGAAAAAGCTTCTTATCCTATTAGACGAAGTGCAAAAAGTCCCTGAGCTGTTAGATGTGGCACAGGATTTTTATGACTCGGGCCTGGCCCAATTTATTCTGACAGGCTCTTCTGCGAGAAAATTGCGAAAGCAAAAAGCGAATCTTCTCCCAGGTCGCGTTGTTGCTATGCACCTCGATCCTTTGACACTGAACGAAACCCCAATTTCTAAAAGAAATCTCGAAAATTTACTGATCTATGGGAGCCTGCCTGGAATTTTACTTCAAGATGATCATTTGGATCAAGAAACAGATCTTCGATCCTATGTCGAGACCTACATTGAAGATGAAATTAGAGCCGAATCCGTGGTTCGCAATCTATCGAAATTTTCAAGATTTTTAGAACTTGCCTGTTCGGAATCCGGTAAAATCATCAATTTTCAAAAGCTCTCCCAGGAGATTGGCGTGGCGCATACAACCATTGCGTCTTACTACCAAATTTTAGAAGACTGCCTCCTGCTCGAAAGAATAGAACCTATCAGTGAGTCAAAGACCCGAGCAAGATTGACCCGAACGCAGAGGTTTCTCATTTTTGATCTCGGAGTCAGGCGCGTTGCAGCAGGAGAACCGGCAACATTATCTCAAAGTGCTCTGGGTGACCTTCTTGAGCATTGGGTAGGCCTAGAACTTATTCGCTGCGCAAGGCTTGCAGCTGAACTGGTTAAAATTCGATTTTGGAGAGACCCCAGTGGCCCGGAAGTGGACTGGGTCATTGAGAGAAACCAGCATTTTACCCCGATTGAAGTCAAATATTCCAAAGCCCCAGGCAAAAGCGACGCTAGACACCTGGAAACATTTTTAAATGAATATCCCAACAGCTCGAACGGTTATATCGTCTGTCGAACCGAACGACCTTTTCAGATTTCAGACCGTGTGACAGCGATTCCATGGTACGAGTTGCCTGAGTTATTGGCCTAATTAAAAAAAAACCGTGCGTCTCATTGCTTTTTTTTCTGCTGCTGAACTATCCTGATTTATATGAAAAAAACTTTACTTGGTTGCGGTCTAGGTTTTGTGATGCTTCTATCGTTTTCTTGTGGTGGAGGGAATTCTACTTCGCAGGCCTCGGTTGATTCCAATCTTGCGGCGAGGGTCACCAATTCTCAAACAATTGATCAGAACAGTGTTCTAGTGTCTCAAGTCGGCGGTGTTTTTAAGACGGGCACTGCCTCCTACCTGCAAGGTTTTGACGCGTTTTTGGATCGCGTCAATGGGCACCCAACCATGAAATTCTCAGAACTTTTGCGAGGCAAGGTGCAGAAATTTCAACCCATCTTCCGCTGCCGCTGACGAGCAGTAAGCCGGTTTCAAGCACACCCAGCACAGCGCCTCCAGTTGCTTTCGATTGGAGAAGCAACTCTAAGGCCAGTGCGTGCAATATTAACTCGGTATTTAACCAAGGGCAATGTGGGTCTTGCTGGGCGAACTCGTCGGCCTACACAATAGGTAATGCCTATTGTGTCCAGAAAGGTGTCAACCCAGGCATGTTGTCAGCGCAGTATTTCATTGATTCAGCGATAGGGTATTCTAATTCTACGGAGGGCATTGCTGTTCCAGGTAGCTTTGGATGTGCGGGTGGATCACCTATTATAGCCATGAGTATTGCCAAAGAAACGCTCGGAGTTCCTACTAATTCTTGTCGTGGCTCACTGTTTAACAACAGCGCTGCCGGTTCATTGGCTTGCATGGGAAACGATACGTGTTCGCGTTGCTCTTGTGTTTCCTCAACGGTGGCTGGTCAGGCCCAACCCCAAGCCCAGGCTGTTGACTATGCAACAGCCGCGACGACTGTATTAGCAGTAGGCGGAGTACCATCAGCATACTTTTTTGGGCTTCCGGTTGTTTTTGGTTTTGCGCCGCAATCGAATCTTGCGTTGACCGTGCAGACTCAAATTGGAAGTACCACGATCCTCGATGTGGCAAACCTGCCACAATCAAGTTCACCAACGCTGTTGTCGGCACCCTATAGTGGGTTCTTGGGCATTGGAATGGCTAATCCAATGGATAATTTTTTTACACTCACAGGCTCTTATTCGTGTTTTCCTGGAACCGCTGACGTAACGCCTACACCGTGTACCTTCTCCACAACCTGTGACAATGGAACAGCCATATCATCGAATAGCTCAATAAAAGTAACGTCTGTTCATCAAATCGATAAGACGACACTCGGTGCGATTTCGACATTACAGGCTTCAGCAACTCCTCCCGTCGACACAACGGATCCATCCTATGTTGGCGCGATTAGTCAGATTAAAACCTTGGTTCAAACATATGGACCGGTCACAGTCGGATTTAGGGAGCCGTTTTCGTTTATGAACTATCGAGGCGGGGTGTATAGCTACACAGGCTGGGTACCCTATGCGGTGGATAGTGCACCGGGCAAACCAGTAACTTGTACGGCGTCCACAGCTTCTACCGCGTGCGCCATTAGTGCGAATTCGGGTCCAAACGTTTATAAAATCTATACCGAATTAAGTAATATCGGAGGTTCACCGCTGCCCACCAATTGTGTCGGTTCGACATCTTGGCAACCCGTAACGGGTACAGCCGCTGGCATATGCGCGATGCAAGATGTCTTCGTCGGAGGTCACGCGGTGTCGATCGTGGGTTGGGGAACGGATTCGACGAGCAATCAAAACTATTGGATCGTCGCCAACAATTGGGGTTCAAACTGGGGGGAAGGTGGCTTTGTCAAAATGGCCATGAACGGCATGACGGGAGCTCAAATCTTCTGGTATGACTTCGTCGCTGCCGCTCAGTTTTAAAGAGGGTCGGTCATTTAGTGTGAAGGCGGCTGGCAAGAAGGGCCAAAAGGGCCATTTTGACAGGTGTTGCCACTCGGGCAAACATTCCGACAGGCGCCGCAGTTATTTGCATCAGTGGCAAGGTTGGCGCAATAAGCTGCCGGTAACCCGTCGACAACGTCTGCACCGCTGTTGTAGCAGGTAGTTTGATTGGCAGAGCATGTAGTGGCCGGTGTAGCTGTGTTGGCGTGCCACAGGCTAACATTTGTACTGCTGTATATAACTAGATCGCCATTGTCTTGCAGGACGAGTTTGTCGCCAGGGTTGCCATCTGTGTTTGTTCTAAATCTGGGTATATTATTGACATCATAGACCACAAAATTGCCATCCGTCTGCATGTATGCGCTTCCGCCCGCGGCGATATTCGTGGTATTGGAGCTCCAAATAGCAGTGCTTGATTGATACAGTGCGAGATTGCCATCAGTTTGCATGACTAGCCTATAGACGCCATTTTGGGACGTAAGCGTTGTACCGGAGGCGAGAGATGGCGCCGTCTTGCCTGGCGCGGCCGTGCTTTGGAGGGTTGTAGGGCTGGCGATTTCCTGGCATGCGCTGTTTGAGCACTGTTGATTATTCGAACACACCTTCCCACAGCTGCCGCAGTTACTGGCGTCAGTGGCAAGGGCAGCGCAATAGGGGGAGAGAAAAATCGTATTTCCTTCTTGGCCGGCGGGGCAAGTAACTTGACCGGTGGGGCATTGGCAAGAGCCATTCATGCAAGTGGCGCCGCTCGAGCAAACATTTCCACAGCTGCCGCAGTTATTGGCGTCAGTGGTAAGGTTGGTGCAATAGGAGGCGATTAGGCTGGTGCAAGTAACTTGACCGCTGGGGCATTGTCCGGCTGTGCCAGTTACCGCAAGGTTCGCATTGCCTGCTCCGTAATCGCTAGACCCACAACCAAATGAAGTGAAGAGGATGCCCGAAAAAACCAAAACAGTCGCAAATCTACAACAGTGTTCAAAGCTCATTTTATGCCCCTTTAGCCGCTATGTAACTATCGGTATGAAAAAGTGCCATTTAGGTAATGGATATATTGCCGCTCGGGGGCTCGGCAGGCCTGGTGAAAACGGCTTCAAAGCTCGCCCCTGGTGATCAGGGGGATTTATTTTGGATGTTTTGTAATGGCTAGGATCGTAATATCATTGCTACCTGGTCCATAGCACCAAAAGATTCGATGAGCGCCTGGCGTATTGTTCTGAGCGTATGCTTCAAATACTTTGCCATCTTTTTTGAATGGATTTTCCAGCGAATGAAACGGGTGTGTTTCTAAACCAGGGTGTCTAGGATTTTGCTTCAGAAACTTGAGAGCTTTTTGAACCTGCTTGAAAAGCCCAGGCCTGGAGCTTTTTTCAAGCGAGCGATAAACCTCGAGGGCAGCGTCAGTCCATTGAAGATCAAACATTAGAGGGAGACCGCATTCTTAGTGAGCTTTCCGGATTTTGCTTGCTCTATGCCTCTTAAAACCTGCGCTTTGGCTTCAGGATTTCGATGGAGCCATAGTTCTCTTTCTGGGATGAGGGAGGCCTTTTTGAACACGAACTCACCAGGTTCCAGCTCCTCAACTAGAAAAAATTGCGAGGCAAAGGCGGTGCCCAAGTTAACTCTTCCTTTAGAATCTGCTTGTAGAGTGTGTTCCATGCTCCCATTTTAACATTTGTGGGACTTTATGACAAGTGGGAGTTTTTGGCTTAATTCCATACTCTAGGCCTACTTGAATAACCCCCCGATTCTGCTAGGATTGGGCCCTTCATGCACCCACTTTGGCTTATTTTAGACACGGCCTGCCCAAGGGCGCTCATCGCACTGGCTCAGAATGGAGAAGTCTTGGCCGAAGTTTATCTCGATGAATATAAGCGACACGGCGAAAAATTGGCCAGTGCGATTGATAGGTGTCTAGCTCAAGCTGGCTGTCAAATTGGCAATATAACAGCTGTGGCAGTGGGTACGGGGCCCGGGTCGTTTATCGGCGTGCGCATCGCGATGGCCCATGCGAAAGGCTTGTGTACCGCGTTGCAAATCCCTCTCATAGGTTTTAATACGTTGGCAGGTATTGATTCTCAGAAAGCGAATTGGGTGGCGATTGATGCCCGTCGTGGCGAATATTATGGTTTGGAAATAGGCAGGAAACAGGCAGTTATTTTGAAATCACTCCCAGAAAATACATATTTAGAATCAAAAGGTCCTGTGGCTCGACAAATCTTGGCTTTGTTGCCGTCAGAAATGAACGATGAGACACTCACGCTGGTGCCGAACTATATTAGGGATAGCCAATGCTAGAACTTCCCTGGCTGCGTTTATTAGAGGCTGTGAGGCCAGAACAAGTTTCGCTGAGGGTGATGTTTCACGAGTTGCCTCGGCGTGAAGGCAAGTGCCTAGCAGAACTTTATATTGAGCACATTGAAGGCGCTGTGAGCGAGCCTGGTAAGTTGCTCGACCCCAAATTAAATCTTTCTCCAAGGCAGCTGGCTTGTGTTCAGATTTTTGTAGCGTCCACGGCATTTTCAGCCAAACGTGATGTCTATGCTTTGAGTCCCGCTCAGGCCATGAGTGTTTTTTTACTGGCCAACGATGTGGGGGTCGAAGTCAGAAATCGAGGCATTGTTACGTTGAGCCCCACGCCAGCTTATTTGAAAGCCATTTTGGAGGCCGATAAGATTTTATTTCAGGCAGTCGATGCAAATCAAAAGCCAATTAATGAGCCGGTTGTCCTCGGCGTCGATCGGGCATTTTTGCTAGATTCAAAACTGAAGGTTTATAATCTAGAACCAGTGTTTTTGCCAAGCGAAGCCGATGCGTTGTTATCGATTCCCGCGTTGGCTCTTGAGTCTTTGGCACACGACGAGTCCCGTGTAGTCTGTTCGCAGTTGGCGAAGCTGGGCGTTGATTTGTCCTGTTTAAAGTCGCTGGGAAGGCAAGCCAAATCGCAGATAGCTTTGAGGGCGTTACTGGGTAAATCTCTTGAGTTGCGATTGCACTTGGTGAATATTTTGTCTGATGGGGATGTCGAAGACGAAGTTGAAATTAGGTCTAAAGGAGCCTTAGAACCGATTTTTTGGCTGCCCAATCAAATTGCAATACAGCGGCCGACTGAGCTCGAAGAACAAGCGCGTCAGGCCTTGTTTAAGTTGGGTGCTTTGCCCAGCCAAAAACACAAGGGTTTCTCAGCCAAGGGCCAAGAGGCGCTGAATCTGTTGTCGCAGATTTCAAATCCAAAAAATTTGCCTGAATGGTTGTGGGTAGACCCTGATTGTTTGCCAAAAATCATCGCGCTGCCACAAAAGCCAGCTCTGTGGGTCGAAAAGACCGCTGGGGCTGCTTTGAAAGTTCAAGTTCAGTTGGGCGATGTTTCTTTTTCGCTTGAAAAGCTATTTGAAATTGCTCATCAGGATGGCCAAGCCCTGTTGGTCGAAGACGATACGGTTTTGACTTTTTCAAAAGAAGCCGTGCGCTCCCTTAAAATTTTGACAGAGTCTTTAGAAATAGGTGAACTCTCTGAATCTAAAGAATACTCATTTTTTGAAATTGCACTGCTGTTACGCATGCTTGAGTCCAACATAGAAGTTCAAGCAGAAGAAGCTTTATATGAACGTTTGTCGAAGTTTGTGCCCGAATTATTGCCAGAAGATCATTTATTGCCCGGAACACTCCAGACAGCTTTGAGGCCATATCAGCACGACGCGGTTGCCTGGATGTCGCAGCTGCACCGAGCAGGCCTGGGGCGTCTATTGGCCGATGAAATGGGTCTGGGTAAGACGCTGATGGTCTTGTGTTTGTTGGTAAAGATTAAAGAACATGAAGGCGCAAAACCCAGTCTGGTAGTTGCCCCAACGAGTGTGCTCGATGTTTGGATGGCGGAGTCCAAACAGCATTTTGTGGGCTTAAACACGGTCAAATGGCACGGCGCTGATCGGGCGGAGCAGATTGAAGAGGCGAAGAAGGCTGATTTGGTGATCACCAGCTATGCGCTCCTACGCCGTGATATTCAGACATTGTCGGAGATTAATTTTCGTTATTTGGTGGTGGACGAAGCGCAGATTATTAAGAATTCGAAAACAGAAAGCTGGAAAGCGGCACGATTGATTAGATCTGAACAGCGTTTGGCATTGTCTGGAACGCCCATCGAGAACAGGATCTCAGACTTACATAGTATTTTAGAATTAGTATCGCCAGGTATTTTGGGTGACGAGAGAGCTTTTGTGAAGCGCTATGGTGCGGGTGAAAAAAACGCTGAGTTGCGTGAACGCGTACGGCCCATGATTTTACGGCGTCGAAAAGAAGAAGTTGAAAGCGATTTGCCGCCCAAAATCGAAAATATTTTGCGCTGTGACATGGCGGCCGAACAACGAACGCTCTATTTGGAGATTTTGCGGGCTGCTCAGAAAGAACTTAACCATGCGGCTTATAATAGTATCCCTCTATTGGCCGCATTGACGCGTTTGAGGCAAGTTTGCTGTGATCCGAGTTTGATACCGGATCAGCGGGGTAATTTGGGTTCGGCCAAACTGGATTTATTTATTGAGATGATCCAAGAGTGCTTGTCCAATGGCCGTCGCGTGATCGTGTACAGCCAGTTTGTCAAAATGCAGGGTATTTTGCTGGATGCGCTGGCCAGGCATGGCATCAAAGATACACTTTGGCTGCACGGTGCGACGCAAAATCGAGGAGAGGTCGTCGCGGAGTTTCAAAAACCAGATGGCCCCAGAGTGATTGTGGTGAGTTTGAAAGCCGGTGGGACGGGTATTACGCTGACAGCGGCCGATACGATTATTTATTACGACCCCTGGTGGAATCCAGCCGTGATGGATCAAGCGGCTGATCGGGCTCATCGGATTGGTCAAACCAAGACGGTGCACTTGATCAAATTAGTTTGCCACAATAGCATCGAAGAGCAAATATTGGCTTTGTGTGAGAAAAAACGCGCGGTTGCTGACGACGTTTTGTTGGCCGATCGGGCAGGGCAGCGATCACTGACGCTCGAGGACATTAAACAGCTTTTGCAAGTGGAGATAGACCGGGATTTATGAAAATTCTAATTTTCTTGCTGTTACTCAGTGCGGCTTGTTCCAAACCCCAAAAACCAGAACCTGTGCCAGCTGTGGGTCTCGCGGGTTCAGACAAAATATCGCCCAATCCAATTTACGAGGGTTTGATTGACGAGGTGATCGAGCGTGATCAATTTGATTACGTGCGCATCGGACAAAACTGGTTTGCCTTGGTGGGCGTGTCTCTTAAAGCCGGTCGACAAGTGAAAATCGAAGAACAGGCTGTGTTCGATAATTTTCATTCGAAGACGTTAAATAGGACGTTTCAAAAAATTATTTTTGGAAAATTAGTGTCGCCAAAACCGGCAAATGGTCCGAAGCCTGTTGAGTCTCATTGACCACTTGGCCGCTCAGAACGGTGATGCCCCCAAAAGCAAACACGGCGTCTAAGCGTTGGTCCGGTTTGTTGGAGGGGAAACTGAAGCCTGTCAGAGGTGCTTCAGAGAAATTGGGAAGGGCCGAACGAATAATTTGAATCGTGTGATCAGCGGTGTAATCGGTCTCAGGATCATCTTGAAAGCCGGTTTTTTGCGTGGCTTCCGGGGGAATCGAATTAAAATCACCGGCGACGACCACGGGGCCTTTCAGCGTGCTTAATAGCTTTGTTAGTTCATGCGCTTGCTCTTGCCTCGTATTGATATCAAAGGCTTCCAAATGGACATTGAGCAAGGTGAAGTGTTGATTTCCGACTTGCACTTCGACCGATTCAGCACCGCGATCTAAGTAAGCCCAGTTGTACCAAAATGGGTTATTTCTGGGTTTTTCAAACAGGGTTCTCCGGTGGTTTGAGAGAGGGTAGCGAGACAGGATGCAATTAGCGCTCTTGGTTTTTCCCAACTGGTGCTCGATGGGCCAATAGGGGTAGGGGATGTAATTCTCGTCCCAGACGACAGCGCAGGCGATGTAGGGATAGTCCGCGCCCCGAGCAATCCATGCAGCTTCGTTAATATGATGGGTTCTGTCTGAATCGAGATCCACTTCCTGCATCGTGAGAATATCTGGATTTTCGTGCTGAATCACTTGAGTCACCTGGGCCATTTTTTGACGCGTATAGGCTTCACCTCGCCAATCGGTAGGTTTATTTTTGACACCCTGACCGTGTCCAATATTGTAGGTCATAATTTTAATCTGGTTTTGAGGGGTTATCACAATTGGATTGCCTATTTGAATATCCAGTGAGGCTTCTCTGGGCAGGCCTTTCCCTACGGCCCAAAATATCCATAGGCCGAGCAGTAAAAAGAATAAACCAACGAGCGTGAGCGTTATCTTGAGGATTTTAGCTAGCATTGGTCTGTATTAGCGCCCAAGGCCTCAAAATGGACAAAACGAATAAAGCAATTGAATTAATCGTAATATTCGATACGATATTGCAATTGTTTATTTCTTGAGGCAAATTATGAAAATTGCAATTGTTTTATTCTCTCTGTTGTCGACAGCGTTACTGGCCAACGAGAACACGAACACGGACACGCCAGGGAAACAACGTGTTCGGCATCACATTGAAATCACGCCGGGTTCTGACCGAATCGGTCAGCGACAAAATCGATATGGTGACCGAGAACTTCGGCCTGTTAGGCTATGGGGCGATGCCACTGCTCAGGGCGTTTCCAATCACCTGGTTTATATGGTGACGACAGGAACGGCCGATTTATCCCAAATTCCAATTCGTGATCTAGGTGATAGATTACTGACGGAACAAGAGATAAATATATTGGTGCGTGAGATCGCTGCGGGCTTTATGGCAGGAGATTTTTATCGCTATGTCGGAATCACAATTAGGGGCATCTATAGGCGCGCAGGTGAACATCGGCGTGCAGTAGATAGTGCTCCAGGGCGCCGCCTGCCCCTGGCCATTCGGCACGAAAATGCCGAGGGCCATCCGGCATTGATGCATACGCTGGTTGTTGGAATCCATCCGGAACAAATTACCCGGATCGAAGCCGAATTGATTCGAGTATTGGAGGCTACGGGCCAGCAGGGCTTAAATGGAAATGTTGGTAATTTAGGTCGCCGAGAACGTGGGACTCGGGGTCAGGTCGAAGTCACCCCTCACTCAGCCGTTCCCCGGACTGAAGAAGGGAGAGATATTTTGCAATTTGAGGGTTCCAGACTCACGCCATTGCCGCAAGAACATCTACCAGCGGCGTGGCAAAATATAGTCTATTTAATGACAGAGCCGGGTGTTCGTATTGATTTGCCAATTGTCTATTTGGATCAGCAGTTAATCAACGAAGAGCAGATGGCATCTTTGGAGGACCGAATCCGAGCCTGGTTCGATGGCAGAACTGATTTTGAAGTTTATGTAGGTTTGGCGGGTGCGGGTGTGCATCAAGATCGAACGCCGCAGACACGAGCGCATGAACATGAACGAGCGGCTCTTGAACACCCATTTAGAAGATTACCCTTGGCCATCGATCGGGTGAACCAGGAAGCAGGGCCAGTTCAAATGCATGTCTTGGTGGCCGGGATTCATCCAGAGCAAATCCGCTGGGTGGAGTCTAGATTAATTAGACTGTTTGGAGGGACGACGGCCAGGGGTTGGAATTCAAATCCAGGTTTGTCGTCTCCAGGGGTGGTGCGCAATTTGTTTGGAGCTAGCAGTTCCAGCTAGTCTGTTATATAGTTTGCTTATGCCACGTGTTGAACCGAGATTGGATTTGATCGGTCGCGGAATTGCGACCCACCCGGAAAGTATCCAAGAGTTGCAAGACGAAATCGCTCGCAAAGAACGGGCGAATGCACCCAAGCCTAAAAAGCCTTTTAAAAAAGTGATTCGAGAGAAATCGCAAGAAAAATTAGGAGGCGAATAAGATGCCATTGGTTCAAAGTTCGTCTTATGTTTCACCTATTTTGTTTAAGAATCCACATGTTCAGACGATTTATCCGGCGCTGTTTCGGCAGACGTGGGGTGTGCGCTATTATCGCGAACGCATCACGACGCCAGATGATGATTTTTTAGATTTGGATTGGTCTTTTGTCAGCTCCAAGCGCTTGGCAATTTTAACGCACGGCCTCGAAGGGCATTCAGGGCATTCTTATATGCTCGGGATGGTCAAAGCCTTAAACCGGCAGGGAATTAGTGCGCTGGCTTGGAATTTAAGAGGCTGTAGCGGTGAGCTGAATCGAAAAGAATATTTTTATCACATGGGGATCTCAGACGATTTAGAAACCGTAATCAATCACGTGAAAGACAATTTTGACGAGATTTATTTGATTGGTTTTAGTTTGGGTGGAAACTTAACGCTTAAATATTTAGGCCAACGCGCCGAACAAGTGAGTTCTCGAGTTAAGTCCGCCGTGACTTTTTCAGCACCGATTGATCTCAAAGCCTGTTCAAACAAAGTCACGGCACATCAAAATTGGGTCTATTTTAGGAAGTTCATGTGGACGATTGAACAAAAAATCAGTGCCAAATCGATGGTGTTTAATTTGCCGGCCAGCATGGCCCAAATTAAAAAAATCGCCTCTTTTAAAGAACTCGACGATTTATTAACGGCGCCCTTATTTGGATTTGAAAACGCGGAGGAGCTCTGGGCGGATTCTAGTAGCATTGGATATCTTGAAAAAATCAGAGTCCCCACTCTGCTGATCACGGCTGCGGATGACCCCTTGTTGGCCCCAGAGTGCTATCCCACGCAATTGGCTCAAAAAAGCACCAATTTTTATTTTGAGAGGCCGGACCATGGCGGTCATATTGGGTTTATCTCGTTTAATCACAACGGTCAGTATTGGTCTGAGACCCGGGCGCTTGAGTTTATAGACCGTTTATCCTAAACTGACCCGTACGATGAAAATTTATTTGATTGGAATTGCCGGCACGGCCATGGGTGCTTTCGCAGGCTTGCTTAAACAAGCAGGGTACCAAGTGACAGGTTCAGATGCGGCCACCTATCCTCCAATGGATAAGAAGCTTGCAGACTGGGGCATCGAGGTAAAAACACCCTATGCGGCCAAAAATCTGACACCCGACATAGATTGGGTGGTTGTTGGCAACGTGGTCAGTAAAAATCACGTCGAAGTCCAAGAAGTTCAACGCCTAGGCTTAAAATACAAATCTTTTCCAGAGACTTTATCAGAACTTTTTTTAAATCGCCAAAAATCGATCGTTGCAACAGGAACCCATGGCAAAACAACCATCAGTGCACTTTTAGCTCACACACTCACACACGCTGGCCAAGATCCCAGTTTTTTAATTGGTGGAATTCCTCGGAATTTCGAGGAGAGCTTTCACTTAGGGCAGGGAGATTATTTTGTTCTTGAAGGCGACGAATATGACACGGCTTATTTTGATAAGGGCCCTAAGTTTTTGCACTATCAGCCTTATTATTTACTCTGCAGCTCTTTAGAATATGACCACGCTGATATTTATCAAAATGTTGAGGAGATAATAGAACGATTTGCGCAGGTGATTGCACTGGTACCCAAAAACGGCTTTGTGGTGCTCAATACGCAATTTCCCTATTTATTAAAGGCCCTCGAGAAAAGCGATCTCAAAGCCAGGTTAATTAAATACGCCGAGCCTGAAAATATTCATGAATCTCAGGAAGGTTTGAAATT
The DNA here is from genome assembly GCA_023248545.1 of Myxococcales bacterium. Lineage (GTDB taxonomy): Bacteria > Myxococcota > UBA727 > UBA727 > JABDBI01 > AER2-1. Next base: position 166,298 of record JAHFEF010000001.1, read on the forward strand.
TGAAATTGATGGCAAACCCATTTTTGTGCCTTTGTCAGGTCGTCACAATGCTCAAAATGCACTGGGGTGCTATCGAATTTTAGAAGCTGCAGGCTTATCTCACGAGCAAATTAAAGCTGGATTCGCCAGTTTCGCCGGTGTCAAGCGTCGCTTGGAAGTAGTCGGTGAAAAAAATGGCATAACAGTGATAGACGATTTTGCGCATCACCCCACGGCCGTGAAGACGACTTTGGAAGGTGCTCATCAGCGCTACGCTGGCAGACCGTTGTGGGCGCTGTTTGAGCCGCGATCGGCCAGCAGCTGTCGCAAGATATTTCAAGATGACTATGCCAAGAGCTTTGACGTGGCTGACCGAGTTTTGTTGGCGCCCCCAGGACGTCATTTAGACCCCAGTATCATGCTGGACATCAAACAGCTGGCGCGTGATATGGGTCCCAAAGCGACTGCTTGTGATTCGTATGAACAAATAATTCACATCGTGAAGGCAGAACTCTCCCCAAAGAGCGTTTTATTGTGTATGTCCAATGGCTCGTTTGGTGGGATCCACCACAAACTATTGGAAGTGATTGGATGATTATTTCGAATTTGAAAGCTTTAGAAGGCCTGCTGTGGGGAATGGCCCTGGGCGATGGCTTAAACAGAATGCATCGGTTTAGAAAACCGCCATTTTTATTGCACTCAGCGACAGGAACTTGGTTTTTGTCTGTTTTTCAGGCTGTGTTTCAAGAATCAGACTTGGCACTGAAGCTCGAGATTTTATCCGCGCCGCACTATGCACTGGCACTTCGAGGCTCGCAGCCCTCGCTCGCGCATACGTTGCATGAAGTTTCGATGCATCACCCGACACAAAAATTACTCGGCGATATTTTGCCCTGTATGATGCCCCTGGCGTTTTATGCCCAAGAGAACGAGCTGGTTCAAAAGATTATTGAATGGACGCAGGTCACACACAGGCACCCGCGTGTGATATCCGCTGTGGCTTTGTTGGTAGGCGCGTTGCGTGCGCTTTTAATAGACCCCAAATTGTCGTTGGAAGGTCAGTTAGAACAAGGCGAGCGTTTGGCAGACAAGACGCTGCATTTGCTCTTTGAACGCCGCGAGGCCGACACGCCACAGGCGATTTATTCTGCGTACCAGGCATTGCGTCATCATGTGGCTTTGGCCAAAGGTGCTACAGACCCCAGAGATCTGCAAGTGCCCCTGGGGTTTGATGGCCGAGATTGCCCAGAGCAATTGGTGGTTTATGTGCTGGCGTTGGCCAGCGGCGAGAATGCCTTAGAGCGTGACTTTGATTTAATTTTAGAACAAGGCGGCACCAGTGATATTTTAGCGCCGTTATTGGTTTCGTTGGTGGGATTTAAACAAGGGGTTTCCGTATTGCCTGACAGCTGGTCCAAGATTCTATGGGGCAAAGATTTGTGGAGTCGGCATTTGATTGCTCTTGCGCAGCGCGATTTTTACTTTCCCTGTCTGGTCGAAGAAGAAATTAAGCTCAGTCGCCAAGAACAGGCGGCTTTGAAAGAGCTGGATCACTTTCAGATGGTGGCCAGTACCCGAAACCAGTTAGCGCTTTTTTAGGAGGGCGTTATTGGTGGAGCAGAATGGATATAGTGTCACTGTTTTGATTGGCGACAGCGATGTCTAATTTTCCATCTTGATTGAAATCGCCACTCACGATACCGCGAGGAGCTTTCCCGCCTGTTCCGCAAACATCTGTTTGGCTAAAAGTACCATTTGTACTTTGCAAAACTGAAACGGTATCGTCCAGCAAATTAGCCACCACGATGCTTTTGTCCCATGCGATGAGATCGGCCGGTCTTCTTCCCACTGTGACCTGCTGGGAGAGAGTGGGGACATTGCCCTTTGAAACCGTGAAGAACGAAACGGTTGTTCCTCCGAGGTCACTGATGGCGATGCCAAATTTCCCGACAAGAATTCTGTCTGGCACAGTAATACTGGTTGGCAATTGGGTGGCATTGCACGAAAAGCTCAAGCTCAGACTGGTAGGTGTGCTGTTATTGACACATAAACTGAGCGACTTGTCGCCGTAATTGAGCACGGCGAGACCCGGACCAGAGCCCGAATCGAGAGAAATCAGCTGAACATGTCCAGGTCCTTTCCCGCCGGTCGTTACCTGAATGGCGCTGGGTGTTGGTGTGGCAAAAACGTCGCTGACAACACTCAGATAGTCTGCGCCGCGGTTTGCAACAATCAAGTCAGGTTTCTGATCTCCGTTTAAATCATGGATGACAATACCTCGTGGCAATGAACCGGTGGGGATGGTCGTCAGGGTGGGTACCATGGGAGTACTATTGCTTAAGGGCTGGGGCATTGGAAAGTAAACAACCGAATTGCTGAGCGACATGAACCAGTAGTCGACATTGTTGTAGGCAGTGGATTTAACTTCTGAGGAGGCACCTGGTAGTTGGACGCTGCTCGGGGGGACAGAAAAGCCAGCATCTGCACTGGTTACCAGGAAGGTGCCGCTATTTGTTACGGTGTCATTGCTTCCGACCAATAAGCTGAGTTTTCCGGCATAATTGCCAGAAGCGATGCCATAGGGAAGCTTTCCCGCGGTTCCATAGGATGTGATAGACGGTCGAAACAGGGAACAAGTTAACGACGGTGTACTGGTCACTGCCAGGTTACTGTTCCCGGTCTGAGCTCCGTCATTAGAGCTACCACATCCAGATAAAAATATCAAAGCAAGAACAATTTTGGGGTACATAAAACACCTGCTGGTTTTATTGTACCATCTTTCCCTAACGTTTTTTGAAAATCAGCGCATCAAACGAGAACTTGCCCGCGCCCAAGAGCCCAATGCAAATAAAGGCGATCCCAAACAGCGCAGCGGGCTCTCGAACGCTCCAATCTTGGCCCGTATGAATCTTGAAAAATGCCGTGGCCATAACAATGACGATTGGCACGACCGCGACGCGTGTCAGCGCACCCAATGCCACCAAGAGTCCACAGAAAAATTCGCCAAATACGGCAAATGCCATGCTTAAGACTGGCCCCACCATAAACGGATCCGAAAAATCAGGCGATTTTTCTGAAAAGCTCATGAGTTTGGGTAACCCATGGGCGAGTGCGAGTGAGAGACCGAAAGACAAGCGAAGGAGAAGTTTGGCAAAGTCTGTCATGGCATGTTGCTAACATGGAATTTATGTCAGATAAAGTATTTATGTTGACCAGGCCTCTTCGAATTGGCTCCCCGGCGATTCCATTTTTATTGCTTCTCTTATCTGTCGCAGTTTGGACTGAGATGGACCTGTTTGTGCCGAGTTTGCCCGAGGTCATGCGGTATTTTTCGACAACGGAGCAGGTGATTCAGTGGACGTTTAGTTTTAATTTTTTTGGATTTTTTGTTTCGAGTTTATTTTGTGGGGCTCTTTCTGACGCTTTGGGTCGACGGGTGGTGTTATTGGCTGGCACGGCTTTGTTTGTGTTGGGATCGTTTTTTACAGTGGGTGCGACCCAAATCGAATTTTTCTTGTTGGGTCGTCTCATTCAAGGCATCGGCGTGAGTGCGCCGGCCGTGATTACGATGGCGATCATGGCTGATTTATATGAAGGCGTCACCTTTGTTCGGTGGACGTCGCTGATGAATAGCATGATCACGACCACCATGGCTTTGGCACCGATGGTCGGTGCGTATTTGACACAGTATTTTGGGTGGCGTTCAAATTTTGCTGTGATTGCAGTTTGCGCGCTGATTGGCTTTATTTTGGTTTTTTTGTTTGTTCCTGAAACGTTGCCACAACACAAACGAAAGCCATTTCATGCACGATTGCTTGTTGCGAATTACAAGCGTTTATTGATGAGCAAAAGATTTATGAACCCGATGATGGGTATGTGTTTTTTGATTACGCCTTATTTTATTTTTATGGGTGTTGTATCGCTGCTCTTTATCAATGAGTTAAAGCTTCCCATGCACGAATATGTTTATTATCAAGGTTCTATCGTGGCTGTTTTTGCGGTGGGTAGTTTGATGCTATCGATCTGGGGGGCAAAGCTAGACTTAAGTGGGTTGATGAAGAAGGGAATTCTAGCCTGCTTAGTGTCCGCTACTGGTTTGGTGATCCACGGCTTATTTTTAGCAGACAGTGCATTGAGTTTAACAGGGTTGATGGCTCTTTTTGCGGCAGGCTGCGTGGTGCCCTGTATGGTTTTGTATATGCGTGCCGTGAGTGTTTACCCCGAATTGCAGGGCAGTTCGAGCGCTTTGTTTCAGAGCATTCGCATGTTCATGTTGGCGGCCGGGACGGCGATTGCGGGTTCGGCTTATAACGGTTTCTATGCACCGATTGGTATGATGACAGGCGTGAGCGTGCTGATGGCGGTGATTTTGGTCCTACCTATTTTGAAAGAGAAAACCGATGGCAAAGAATTATCAGGATTGGCTCAAGCAGGTCACTAGTCCTGCATTGCCACCGGTTATCGCTATGGGTGGTGAAGAACGGGCATTTGTGGACGAGGCGTTGGCTGAAATCAAAAAGCGCGTTTTGAATTCAGGACTGGTTGATTTTAACTTAGATATTTTGTCGGCCAAGTCCAGTTCGATCGAGGCCATTTTATCAGCCGCCAAAGCGTTGCCTGTGATGGCTTCGCATAGACTGGTCTTGGTGACTGAATCTGAGTCGGTCAAAGTTGACGATTTGACGACGATCGAGCAAACGCTCAAAACGCCGAACCCGAGTACCGTCTTGGTGTTTGTGTTTGACCAAGTAGACACGCGGCTCAAGTTCCAGAAATTGCTTGATGCTCAGGCTGTATTTTATAAGTTTGATCATCCCAAAGAACGCGAAATGCTTGGACTAATCAAATCTCGTGGCAAATTACGGGGCCTCAAAATCGATGATGAAGCAGCTTTGAGTTTGTTCTTAGAAATCGGCAATAGCTTATTAATGCTGGATCGGGCGTTTGAAAAGTTAGAGCTCAGTTCAGAAGGACAGCCCATCACGACGCAGCAAATCAGCGAACAAGTGGCCCAGACGGCGTTTCAAGATGCATTTGTACTCGCTCGCGCTGTCGTGCTGAAAGATCGGGTTCAAGTGGCCAAGAGTTTGTGTGAGCTCAAAAAAGCGCAAGAAATTCCTCTGAGACTGCTCGGTGTGCTGGCGTGGCAGTTTCGGGTGGTTTTAAAAGCACGGTTGATGCTCGATGACCGGCGCAGCGGGTCTGAAATTGGCAGCAAGTTAAACTTATTTGGCGATAGACTGGATTTCGTGATGCGAGCGGCGCGCCTGTTAGACACGGCAGGCCAGATTGGCAGGCTGAAAGCTTTGTTGGAGTTAGACAGAGCCTTGAAGAGCTCGAGGGTGCCTGCTTGGCTTAATTTTGATCGGGCGGTGCTGGAGTTGGTTTAGGCTAGAGCTGATTATTTTTGCTCTGTTTCTTTCTGACGTTGATGCTGCAGCTTGTTGGTGAACGAATCAATCATCAAATCAATCATCAAATCCTTGACACAGGCCTATAAATTTGGTATATACTGTAAATGGAGTTCGTCCGGTCTATCGAATTATCAGTGCGCGCCCAGCAAGTCGTCGAGAAAGGAGGTTATATGCCGAAAACAGAGGAATTCCCATTTGAACGAGCACGTTCGATTACCGAGAAAGAAGTAACAACTGCTCGCAAAGCAATTGAAAAGAAACTTGGAGTAAAAAGAACGCCAAGAGGTCGCCGTCCAAAGGGGGATGCAAAATTTAGGCCTATCTCTATTAGGCTGCATCCAAAAATTCTTGAATGGGCCAAAAAAGAAGCCAAACGGCTTGGCACAGGCTATCAAACAGTAATCAATAGCATACTCTTAAAAAGAGCCATGCAGAGTTGAAGGCCTGTTTAAGTTCGAAAGCGAGCTTTTTTCACGTGTGGTCATACGAATACGGCCACTTTTTCAAGCAATACGGCCATTTTTTCGGAATTTATGGCCGTATTGTTTCCATCTGAATCGTTAGAACCTGGATCCTCTAGGCACTCAACTCTGCCAGAAAGTTTGCTGCTGGGCAAACTCGAATTCCGGCATTGTTAACGTAGTCTTTCTTGCCTTCGGCGTAGAGTTGATAGGCTTTTGCTTCGGGAAATTTGGCCTTTAAGTAGGCCAGCGGTGGTTCAACGTCTACATCGCTCCACTTGCATTCAATGAGATAAATTGGTTTTCTATTTTCTAAAACCACAAAGTCTACTTCCCGGCCATCAATATCCCTGAAATAACGCAGCTCCAAATCACGGGCAGAGCAATCCTGTTCAAAATGAACCCACTTAAGCAGGTGACAGGCAACCAAATTCTCAAACCGAAATGACGGGGTGGAGACTAATGTCCAATCCATCTGATAATGTTTTTGTTCTTTCTTCACAGCTCGAATTTTGGGTGCCCCCAACGGAGGAATCCGAAAAATTGAATACAAGCGTTCTAAAATGGCGACCCAACGCGAAATAGTCTTATGCGAAATCTGCAAATCTTCTCGAAGGGCATTGATCGACAAGGGCGAACCAACGATCTCTGGCAATCGCATTGAGAGCAACTCCAGCGAGCCAATATCTTGAACCCTTTCAATCGGCGTTAAGTCCTCCTGAATTAATCTGGATCGATATTCCCTGGACCATCGTTTGGCGGCAATTTCACTGCCTCCCAAAAATGGCTCTGGAAATCCACCCAGCCTCAGCAAATCCATGAGCGTTTTTTGCGACGAAGATTTTAATTCAGCCAATGACAGCGGATGTAATCGAAGATAGTGATATCGCCCTTGAAGAGAATCACCAGAAAATCGATAATAATCGAGACGGGCGCTTCCTGTGACCAAAATCTGCTGTGCTTCTGATTTGTCGTCGTAAAGACCTTTCAGCAGATTGCGCCATAAACGATATTTATGGAGTTCATCGAGAACCCAAAGTGGTCCAACAGGCCATTCGCCTTTCAAAATGCGTTGTCTTTGGGCGGGGATGTCCCAGTTCAAGTAACCTCCGCCTGCTGCTTTTAGGAGTTCTTTGGCTAGGGTTGTCTTTCCAACCTGCCGCGGGCCGCCCACAAAAACCATCTTTTTTATCAGGTCGGATTGAATCTGGTTCGTTAAATAGCGTTCTTTCATAGAGTTAGCATATGGTTTTTTTTGACTGATGTCAAATAAACTCGCGTGTATTTTTGACTTTGGTCTAAATTACTCGCTCAAATAATTGAGCGCCGACCCGGCCTTAAACCACTTGATCTGGTCATCAGAGAGCGTGTGTTTGCACATAATCGGCTCTTTGCCAGAGATGAGTACTTGCACGGGTTTTCCGGGAGCCAAATGCGCCAAATCTAGGACGCTGAGGGTATCTTTCTCGCCGATTTTGTCATAGTCGGCTGGATTGGAAAAAGTCAGTGGCAAGACGCCATGTTTTTTAAGATTGCTTTCATGAATGCGAGCGAAACTGCGGGCAATAATTACTTTGCAACCGAGGTGTCTAGGTTGCATGGCAGCATGTTCACGGCTGGAACCTTCCCCGAAATTCTCATCCCCAACCACACACCAATCTGTATGGCTGTCTTTGTAGCGCCGTGCTTGCTCCGGGAAGCTGCCTTGATAGCCTTTGCCGGCTTCGCCGGTGTAAGCATTGATGGCACCCATATAGGTGTTGCCAGAAATTTTGTCCAAGTGGCCCCGATATTGTAGCCAAGGACCGGCTTGAGAAATATGGTCTGTTGTGCACTTGCCCTTGGCCTTGAGTAAAATCGGCAGGTTCAGAAAATCGTGGCCACCCCAAGCCGGGAAGGGTTCTAACAAAGCGAGTCTCTTAGAATCAGGAGCGATTTTGACTTCGAGGGTCGAGTTATCTGAGACTGGCTCGACAAAGCCAGCGCGATCTATTTTGAAGCCTTGTGCAGGCAAAGCATCTGAGGCTGGGACCGGAAGGCCCAAATCTTTTGTTGGGTCGCCATCGAGGGTACCAGAGAGTGCATAAGCCACGGTGACTTCGGGGCTGGCTAAGAAAGACAGCGTGGCTGAACTGCCATCGTTTCGCCCGGGGAAGTTTCTGTTGTAAGAGCTGATAATCGAGTTGACCTGGCCCTTTTTCATGTCTGTACGGCGCCATTGGCCGATGCACGGGCCGCAGGCATTCGCGAGCAAGATACCCCCGATGGCTTCGAGAGCTTTGAGCTGGCCATCTCGCTCGACGGTGGCATAGACGGTTTCGCTGCCAGGGGTAATATAAAACGGGATTTTGGCTTTGAGGCCAGCTTTGAGCGCTGCTTGGGCAATAGACGCTGCGCGCCCAATGTCTTCGTAGGAGCTATTCGTGCAGCTGCCAATCAAAGCCGCACTGGGGATGGCTGGATAGTGCTCGGTCTGGATCGCTTTGCGAAGCTCCGAAATCGGCCTCGACAAATCCGGCGTATGGGGTCCGACGACATGGGGTTCCAATGTGTTTAAGTCGATATGAATCACGCGGTCATAAAATTTTTCGGGGTTGGCTAAGACTTCAGGGTCAGCTTGTAAATGCTCGCGTTCAGCTTCGGCACGTTCGGCAATATGGGCCCGGGCAGTGGCTTTAAGATAAGCTGCCATGGTGTTGTCATAGGGAAACACAGACGTCGTTGCGCCGTGTTCAGCACCCATATTGGTAATGGTTCCTTTGCCGGTGGCCGAGATGCTTTCGCAGCCGGGGCCAAAGAACTCGACGATATGACCCGTGCCTCCTTTGACGGTCAGAATGCCCATGAGCTTCAAGATCACGTCTTTGGGCGACGTCCAACCCGAAAGTTTGCCTGTGAGTTTGACGCCAATGATACCCGGCCAGTTCAAACTAAAAGGCTGACCGGTCATGACGTCGACGGCATCAGCGCCGCCCACCCCGATGGCAATCATGCCCAAGCCACCGGCATTGGGGGTGTGCGAGTCTGTGCCAAGCATCATGCCACCGGGGAACGCGTAATTTTCGAGAACCACCTGGTGAATAATCCCTGAGCCGGGCTTCCAGAAACCCATGCCGTATTTTTGACTCGCCGTTCTCAAAAAGTCATAGACTTCTCGGTTGGTGACCAAGGCTTCTTTTAAATCAGGATCGGCGCCACGTTGGGCTTCTATCAAGTGGTCACAATGAATGGTTGTCGGAACAGCGGTGGTTCTTTTGCCAGCGGTGATAAATTGCAAAACGGCCATTTGCGCAGTGGCATCTTGCATGGCGACGCGATCCGGGTAAAAATTAGCGTAAGAGTGTCGGCGTTTCAGCTGGTTTCCATCTTCGTCGCAGACTGCCTTCATGTGGCTGACCAAGATTTTTTCTGCGAGGGTGAGAGGACGTCCGAAGTGTTTGCGGCCTTCTGCAATTTTTGTCGCGTTCATAACGCTCTGTCTAGCAAGCTTAGATGTGAAGTCAAGGTTGTTCGCCCAATTCATGTCCAAATAGGATTTACTGTTGCAATAACGATTGTGAATAAAATATTTCAGCGGGTGCTTGTATTGACCACTTTGTTTTGCGCGCAGGGGCGCGCTGTCGAGGAGTCTCCTGATGCCATTCGAGAACCCGAAGCAGCATCAGTAGCTGCTGGCCACTTTTCCAGCATCGGTGGATCGTTCGGGTTGGAAGAATATACCCGCCATTTTGCTCCCAATGAGCCGAATTATTTTCTGGCTGGATGGCTGTCGCCGCAGGTCAAATTTCAGATTAGTTTTCGGTACATGATTCTCAATCCCACGGGTTCACTGGTCCAGAAACATGCGTGGATGAAGGGATTTAATTTTGGTTTCTCTCAAACCTCTTGGATGAATATTACGACGCTGGATGATTCTTTTTTTGCAGACAGCAGCTATCGCCCGGAATTATTTTACTATTTTGAAAACTTTCTGCCAACGGCTTCACAACCCGTTCAGCAATTGGGGCTTCAAGGTGGCATCGGCCATGAATCGAATGGTTTTAAACAATCTGACCACCGTTCGCTCAATATTTTTTTCCTGAGGCCTCTATTCACCTTAGGTAGCCAATCGAAGGGTCTTTTCCTGACGGTTGCCCCTAAGTTTTATTATTATTTTGGGCCGATTGCTTTGAATCCGGATATCGCAAACTATCGAGGCTATTGCGACTTACGAGTGACCTTGGGCCAACGCGATGGCTTGCAACTGGCGGTATTAGGCCGGGTTGGCAGTCATTTTGATAAGGGAAGCCTCCAGCTGGATTTGACCTATGCTCTCACCAAGATCTTCGACGGAAACTTCGATGTTTCGCTGGATGTACAATATTTTGTTGGTTATGGCGACACCATCCAAACGTACAGAGATTTTAGCAGCATGTTACGCTTTGGTGTTGCGCTGGTGCGTTAAAATTTGGTATCGAAGCTGGGTAAGCTATAGCCGTATTGCTTCTTGCGTAATATCCGCGCCTTTGAAAGCGGTTTAATGGGTTGGTTGCTATATACCCAAACGGAGGTAGGAATGGGCTTCGGATACTGTTGTAAAATCGCGGCTGTTTTGCTCTTTTCTAGCATCGTTTTCACATCGTTTGGTTGCGGGTCTGGCTATGGGACAGATGCCGGTGGTGGGAATCTCGCAGCGGCCGGTGGAACAACGATGAAGTTCTTTGCTGAACCTAGGTTCGGTGGTGGGGGGCTCAGTGGCAGTATACCCCGTGACAATAGTGTCTCCGCTTTCACCGTTTCGCAAATCACCAACACAGGTTTGCTTGATACGAGCTTTACTTGCAATCCTCCGATAACTGCGAGCGGGATTTGGAAATGTACTTCGAAGAATCCACTTGCAGATGGGGCATATTTGATCACCACAAACTCAACAAGCTCATCCCCTCCACAAGCGCATATTCTGATTTTCACTTCGGCCTACCCAACAGCTGGGTCTGCCACCAACCCGATTAAATTCATTACGTCAGACACTGCTATGACCAATTATTTGCTGGGATCTATCAGTGGCGATGCATTCGCCAGCCTGGTGGACAATTCGAAGTCTACCGATCCATTTTTTGATGTCTATTCTGCGTTTAGCCTTTTTGATTCAACCGATATATCTGCCTTCCTTACGAGCAATAGCAAATTATTTACTTTTTCTTCTCCCGCCTGCTCGTCGACCGAATTGTTTCCGTCCAAACCGTGGAGCCCGCACGGGTCTTTGAGTGCGAGCAGCAAAATTGTACAGCAGTTGGACAGCGGGCACCCGGATGAGTTGACGACTGCTGTTGGGTTAAACGGAGCCAACAACAGTTGTACTCTGGGGACCATCTTAGATACCCCCATCAGCAAACTGAGTTATCAGGTCTATGGAGGGGCTTATAACGAGAGTAGCCTAGCCAGTTCCATTGCCTTATGCCAAGATTATTCCCACCCTGATTTCGGTGTCGTTGCTACGACGGTCTTGGATGCAGCAACCCAAACCAATCTCGGTTGGTATGCTCTGAGAAAATCTGATTTGCCAGCGTTTGTATTGGGCGAATTTTTAGAGTCCGGGACCGCCCCCAGTATCCAATTTCAGAAAACCGACGGCATTACGTTTTCACCCGATAACATCGCCAGAAACATGATTTTGTCCGATCAACCCCAACAAACGTATCTTGCGGCTGTAAACCCCAATAAAGACATTTGGTTGTTTAGCAAATGTAACAACGGACCTGATCTGCAATTGGGCTATACACCTGCTTCGACAACAGTTTCACTCACTTTGTCAAAAAATGCTCCCATTTTGAGTTCTGGAAAGAGAGGCCATTTGCAGATGCTGGTTGTAAAAATTACGGACGAGAGATTGAGCGATCTGAAAACTGCTTGTTTGGACAACCTGACCAACCTCGCCCAGGTGCCAAGTCACTTCTTCTCCCCAGTTTGGCCCCTTCTGGTACAAGGTTCAGATGATGGAAGGAAACAGCTGGCTGAGTGGATTGGATCGTCAAGGTGTTTATGCGGGTCCTTGTGGAGCTACCCTTATCAGCAAGATTCGATTGTGGATGGGCGAGATGACTTCAATTTTATCGTGCCAGCCATCGTTCCTGGAGCCCAGGTCAGTTTCACGACCAGCAAGAGTGGGTTCAGTGGCACAACACCCTCGGCCAACTCATCGGGTGTCGTGGGTTATGGCTCGACTCAGTTCCAAGCAGGGGACGTGGTGACGTTTACAACCGGTGCTATCCCACTTGGCTCCTGCACAATTCCAGCTTGCGCAGCCAATCAGCCGATCATTTTTGCAGATGGCGTCTGTCAGGCTTGCCCGCTAGGACAGTTTCAACAAGACAACGTGTGTATACCCTGTACGCCGGGCCCCCAGGATCCGGCCGCCTATCTGCCCGCAAACTCTAACCAGTGTCAGCTATGTCAGACGGGCTATTATGAGGAAAATAACGTCTGTACATTATGTCCCGCAGCTTCCTATCTGCCTACCGGAACGAGTGTCTGTATACCCTGCGCTCCCGCCCAAATCCAAAAGAACAATCAGTGCGTAAATTGCGGTTCGGGCAAATATGAAGAGGACAACGTTTGTAAGCGCTGCCTTGGTGCAACTTATTTGCCTGCAGGTTCAAATTCCTGTCAACCGTGTCCCAGCGAACAATTCCAAGCAGAAAATGTTTGTCAATATTGTACAGGTCCGAATTACTTGCCCAAAGGCAGCAATACCTGTCAGGCTTGTGGTCCGGCACAGATTCAAAAAAACCACCAATGTCAGCAGTGTCCCGAGAACCATTATCAAAGCAATAACGTCTGTGTACACTGTCCTGCCGCGCATACCTTGCCCGCAAACTCTAACGAGTGCCAGCCATGTCAGCTGGGCTATTATTCAAACAACAATGTCTGCACAGAGTGTCAGGGTACCACCTACTTGCCTTCAGGTTCCAATACTTGCATAGCTTGCGGTGGGGCCAATATTGTCATTGCCAACACGTGCACACTTTGTCCCCCTAGAAGTGTAGCCTCGGGCCGTTCTACTTGCACTCCCTGTGGTTATGGACAAATTGAAACTAACAATGCTTGTACCACCTGCCCCGCGGGCCAAATAGCGACTTCGCTCAACACATGCGCTGCAGGGCAAACCAATGACGGCTGTGGAAAAAACTCGGACTGCGCGCCTGACTTCACGTGCCCGGCGACAACGAATCAATCCGGTACCTGCGCGGCATGTCCTTCAGCCCAACACCATTTATCGTTTACTCCAAACAAGTGTACGACCGGTCTAACGGGTTCTCCTTGTGATATTCAAGAAGACTGCGGTGGGGCCTTAAAATGTCTTAACAGTATTTGCACCAACGGAAATTAGCGAGGGCTTATGCTCAGAATAATCATGATGGTGTTCCTAGTTTGCTCCTGCAGCGATCCCCGTAGTAACGGTGCAAGTGACAATCTAAGCGCTGACAACGTTCCATCCAACCCATTGAGTTTTTACGCCGAATTTTGGTATGCAACAAGCAACAGCCTATTGCCCGATGATAGCGTTTCGACTGTAACAGTCCAAGCCGTTGACTCCAAAGGGACGCTTTCCACCGTTTTATTTAACTGTACCAAGAACTTTTATTGTACTTCGAATAATCCATTGCCAGATGGCATCTACCTGGTAACAACCGATTCAACGAAGTCTAACCCGAAACAAGCCCATTTATTCACCCTGGGGACGGGACATACCACCGCGGGCACTCAATTGGAACCCGTCAAAATTACAACATTTGATGAAAACATCAGCACGTACATTCTGGGCTTGATGAAAACCGGAAGTTATGATTTTCAGACGGCTTTTGTTTCCAAAAATACACAGTATGCGAACCCATTGAGAATGTTTTACGAGGACTATTACTACACCAATTTGAATAATACCCCTACTTTGACATCGTTGGGCACCTATTTGAGTAAAAACCCCGCTGTTTTTTTTGAATTTGTTACAGCACCTACGCAGTCTCAGATACAGTGTAGCGAGCTACCCATCGAGGTTCCATTGGGTGTTCCCGGAATTGGCGTCAGTGTTAACATCAATCAGACCTCTATTTACAATTTTACAACCGGTTCATCAGATGGAGTAGCACGGGTAACGTATACCAATGCCTTTCCGGGTGATTCAATCGCATTTTTAGTGGGGGAAAACCCATTGGAAGACTTTTTTGGCAGTGCCATTGCGTGCAGCATCCCTGATTGCCCCATCAACGGGTCGACGGTCAGCGGCTGGGTCACCACAACGAGCGGAGCCAGTTGTCAGGTATGTCCAGCTAATAGCATCAGTGTGAAAAACCTCTGCCAAACCTGTGGCCCATTAAGCGACCGAGAAACTAACAACGCTTGCCATTGTGGTACAGGGCCTGTTTGCGGCGCCACTTTTTCGAATAATTGCACCGATGGCAGTTGTCAGTGCGGAACTGGGCCCCAGTGTGGCAGTCAGAATTCTGATGGTTGTACAGGTGGAGCTTGCCTGTGTGGCAGCAATCCAGCGTGCAGCGGCTCCACAGACACTTGTACCCAGGGTGCTTGTTTTTGTGGCACTGGCCCCGCGTGCACTGGAACCACAGACACCTGTATCAATGGGTCTTGCGTTTGCAAGGCAAACAACAACCAACCTTGCAACAGCCGCTCGGCCCCAGTTTGTTCATCGGTAGGCTGTGGGTGTGGTGACAATGGTGTGCGATGTTCCTCTGAAGCATCCTGTTTTATCGTACCTGTGGGTGATAGCCCATCCGGCTATGCGTGCAGTTGCTCGTCCAGCTCGCAATGCGCCAGCGGATTAACCTGTCAGCTAGATCCTCAGACTGGACTCCAATTCTGTTTGAGCGTTCCCACAGGATGCGATCTTCGTAACGCGGGCAACTTCCCCAATGGTTGTTCCTGCAAAACCTCATTAGATTGCCAATACCAATACTGCGCCGATTCATCGGGTCAGTCGTTGACTGCATGCGCAACCGGGCTTGCGTGTACCTGTCAGACCCAACCTTCCCAACCTTGCACGGGTTGCAGTTGCTATACCAACCCAAACGATTGCACAAACAGTCCATTGGGGTGTGCTTGGGCGCCATCTCCTTTCAACTTGTGTTCCCCTGGATAAACTATGGCCGTATTGCTTCTTGCGTAATATCCACGCCTTTGAAGATCAGCAGCAAAACGGCCACGGGGAATAGAAAAATCCCCCAGAAATAGAGCCAGAACCAACTGCCGTGATATCGAAAGCCAAATCGCGAGCCGCCATGAACAAAGTAGCCTCTTCGGATGAACATCAAGACGCCGAGTGGCAGCAGAATGATCAAGAAAAAGATGAGAAAAAACAAGTTGCCCTCGTAACGGACGGGGGATGAAAATTTGACCGTGGTTGTTGAAACGTCGTTCATGGACCGACCATAGCATAGATGGCTGAAACGAGGGCAACCGTGAAGGCCATAATTGTGTCGAAGCCACGAGCGCTGCTCGGTGCGGGTGGCGGCGGTGCCGGGGGTATGGGTTTTGGGGTCGGCGCAGCCGTTGTGGTGCTGGGCGGTGGTGCCGGTGGCATCGGAGCAGGTGCTGCCGTGCTGCTGCTTGCGCTCGGCGTTGGACCTGGGATGCTCGACTGAGCGCACAGCGTCGAAGCGGCTGGGCAGTTAATATAACCCTGATAGCCAGATTGGATGGGTGATAGATTGGCTGCCCCTGCGCTACCGTCGCTGGGACACGACACAGTTGTTCCTTGAATGTTGAGGAGCAGTGAGCCTGTTCCAGAACAGGAGTACTTCAAGCAACGGGCGCCTTGTGAATCAGCAACAAAGCCGTTTTGAATCAAGTTGGAGTCGAAGCACCGACTGCTGGAACCGTAGGTGGCTCCAAAAACATTTTGAGAGTCTGTGGTCGCAGGATCGATGCAAACTCGATTGGAATAGCCAACCACGTGGGGGCAGTAGTCCGCTAAATCAATGGCTCCTCCTAAATTCGGGTTTGCAAAATATTGTTCGTAGCTAGGGAGAGCCGAACTGTATTGAGCCAGGAAGCACTGTCCGATGGCGGTCAAGTCCTGCGTACAAAGCTGGGTTTGACTGTTTTGTGTCCAGCACCATTCACCCAGGTCTCTCACGGCAGCGTCATTGCAAGAGGAGAGTGCGAAGTTGCAGCCTTTGCCTTTTCCCCACGTGATAGGGTCTGCTTGAGAGTAGTTGGCTCTGTAGTTGCCCGTGTCTTCAAAGAAAGCCAATGTCATGCGGGAAAAATAAGCCCGTGCCGTGCTAATTTCACCCACCATGGCTTCGGGGACTAAGATTCTTTTTTCCCAGTGTGATCCCGCGGTGCCGCTTCCCCCTTGGTCTTCGATCTCAAGGCCATTGAGGGTGGGGCAATTGAAATGAGCCCGGGCTTCAGCCAGCACACGCGGTGAGTTAATTTTAGACACCATATGGCTTCGCTCAGAGATCGTGAGTGTCCCCCCTGCATGAAATGCATCGTCGAGTCCAAGATAGCCCCTTGAACTAAAAAATGGCGCAGAGAAACCCAAAGCATGGGTGGCTTCGTGTTTGGCTGTGACGATATCCAAGTCAGTTTGTATAGAATTTTGAGTGTCAGCGTTTGTTAGAACCGATGGAATAAAATTAATTTGTGCGGCAACGGGTCGGCCATTCCCGTCTGTTCGACAAGCGACTGCCCAGGCCAGGACGTTGGAGTTAGGATCTCTTGCAGGTGCGGCGGAGACATAAATCACCAAATCGGTATTGGGGATGCCTGTGGTGGTGTGCGCAGCGGGCACCACAATGCCTGGAGAGACACCACAGGTTGAACCTTGTGAAGAGCCCGATATGACCAAATTACCCATGACGGGGTTTACCTGGAGCGTGTTTTGAAACCAAGCCTGAGCTTGGGCCAGAACGGTGTTTAACAAATATGTCTTTTTACTGGGTGTGAGCACGTCAACACTGCGACAAGCCTGGGTAGTTCCTTCAAAATTCGTGACGGTTTGTCCAATGCTTTCGCAGTGTGCGCAGGTGCCCGCTGAGCAATCTCCGGGATCAAACACCACGGTGATTCGAATGGGGGACCAGGTCAGTTGTGGGCCCCCGGGACCGGGGGCCCAGAGGGAGTAGGGGACCCTGATCGTGTCGGGGTCTCGAAATGTGCTCCAGTTTCTGACATCATCGTGGGTGCAGGTATAGTTCTGAGCATAAGCGCCAAGCGATCCGAGCAACAAGAGCAACAATTGATAGACCATGTTGCGGTTAACACCAGAAAATGGTCGTTTATTCAGATGGCCAAACTCAAAATCAAACTCGTGCGCAATTTGCGCCGGTCTATCTTACGTGGGCATCCCTGGGTTTACAAAGATGCAATGGTTTCTCCTGGAAATATCGAGAAGGCACAGCTTTGCCAAATATTGGATCAAAAAGGCGAACTCGCGTGGGGATTTTATGACCCACACAGCGTCTTAGCCGTGCGTATTTTGAGTGTAGACAAAGCGCCGCCTTCAGAGTTATTTTTTGAAAAGCGATTCGCCCGAGCTTGGGATTTACGGCGAGGAGTTCGCGCTTACGAAACAGATGCTTACAGGCTTTTGAATGGCGAGGGTGATGGGTTGCCTGGTTTGGTGTGCGATCTCTATGGGTCTGTGGCTGTGCTGCAATTCGATGGCCAGGGGCCTCGCGAATTTTGGGACCAGGATTTAATTAGGCGATGGCTTTTGGAAAATACACCCTGTAGAACAGTAGTCGAGAAAGAGCGTCGTCACGCAGAGCAAAAAATAGAGTCCCCTGAAGTCCTGATACTAGAAAACAGTGTGAAATTTCGGGTCAACTTAGAGAAGGGCCAGAAGACGGGCTTTTTTTTGGATCAACGAGACAATCGAGAGTATGTTCGGCGTTTCACACGCCACAAGAGTGTGTTGAATTTGTTTAGTTATACGGGCGGGTTTTCTGTGTACGCCGGCCTGGGCGGTGCTTCGCGCGTCGCAAGTTTGGATGTTTCGAAAGGCGCTCTCGAACTGGCTGAACAAAATTGGATGTTAAATGGTCTAGATCCGAGCAAGCATAGTAGTTTATGTGTCGACGTGTTTGAGTATCTTCGTGAGAACAACGAGTTTTGGGACTGTCTAATTGTCGATCCGCCCTCGATGAGCCATTCGAAAGACCAAAAAGAATTGGCCATCGCGAAATATGTTGAGCTGTTTACGGCCGCTGCCAAGCGCGTGAAGCCTGGCGGCGATTTATTTCTGAGTTCGTGTTCCAGTCATATTGGTTTCGATGATTTTTTCGGGATGATTGAAGAAGCACTATCGGGGGCCAGGAGGCGAGGGCAGGTTTTGCGTGTGTCGGGGCAGGGGCCTGACCACCCCTTCCCACATGCGTGCCCGGAGCTCAGATACCTCAAGTTTGTGCACTTAGCGCTGGACTAAATGCTTTCTAAAATACCCCGCCATGCGTTCCCAGAGCTTTTCGGTGAACGCTGGGTCTAAAACCAGGTGTGTTTGGCCTACCAATGGCAAGAATTCAAAGTCTTTGCCGGCTTTAAACAGCGCATCAGCGAGCTTTAAGCTGTGCCTAAAATACACGTTGTCGTCGTTGGTGCCGTGTACGAGCAACAGGGGGTGTTCTAGCTTGTCGGCGTAGGTTAACAACGACGCTTCTTGATAGGCTTTTGGGTTATCTTGGGGCAGTCCCAAATAGCGCTCCGTGTAGTGCGTATCGTAATCTTCCCAATCTGTGACCGGCGCACCGGCGACAGCAGCTTTAAAAATATCAGGGCGCTTTAACACGGCCAAGGCTGCCATCGTGCCACCAAAAGACCAACCAAAAATTCCGACGCGGCTGAGATCCAATTCAGGAAATTGCTTGCCGAGTTCTTGTAGACCTGACACTTGGTCGTCCAGAGGCACGCTGCCAAAATTTTGGTAAAGCGCGCGTTCCCAATCGTGTCCTCGATTTGGCGTCCCACGATTTTCGATGGCAACGATGACAAAGCCTTGATTGGCCAGCCATTGGTCCAACAGCCAGTTGCGCATGGCGAGCACGACATGATTGTGACCCGGACCGCCGTAGACATCGACCAACACGGGGTATTTTTTGTGAGGGTCAAAGTTCTCTGGCCTGATAATTACAGTTGTTTTTCCAAATTTAACTTGAGGCACAAATGGGGGTGTTTCGGCCACCGACGGTAGCTCGCCGATCAGCTTGCCATTGGATTTGTGCACGGTAGTTTGAGGCATTTGAGTGCTGGTGCTGCTCGTGAGCACGAAAATCGAGTTGTCTTTGGAAAACACAGCGCTGTTTTGTCCCAGGGTTGTGCTGAGGCACTTGTGGCCAGGTAGACTCCATAATTCTGACGACATTGGGTTTTTGCTCGCCAAGTAAGCATCTGTAGAGACAAGGCGCTGGAAGCCTTGGGTGCTTGGCACGAGAATCTTTTTAAGCTTACCCGTGGGGTCGCGTAATTCGAGTTGTGGCCCCGGTGCGAGATCGCTGACCCAGAGGAAGCCTTTGTGGTTTTGCAACCAGCGAGGAGCGTCTGGGTGCAAGTTGATCCAAGTGCTGTCTTGCTCAGTGATTAACGGTGTTGTTTGGCCGGTAATCGGATCAATTTTGAGCAGGGCTAATTCTTGTTGGAGGCGAGACTGAACGACGAGTGTCGGTGGACCATTTTTTTCCCAGCGAACTTGGGCCACATAAGGATATTTTTGGGTGTCCCAGCGGATCCAGGTGGTCTCGCCGCCAGTGCCTGCAATCAACCCCAGTTTTACAGAGACATTGGTTTTGCCAGGTCTGGGATAATAAAATGGCTGAGCAGCCTGGTCGGGCTTGGCAGGGTCTGAGATGTGCCAAACTTCGACGCCAGAGGCATCGGCTTCTTCGTAAATAATTTGCTGGTTATCCGGTGACCACCAATATCCTGAAAATCGGGACATTTCTTCTTGGGCCACAAACTCAGCCAGACCGTGGGTTTTCTGTGCTGTTCCTCCGGTGGTGAGCCTGCGTTCTGTGCGGGTGCTCAAGTCATAGAGATAAATATCATTGTCGAGGACATAACTCACGGTTTTGCTGTCCGGTGAGAACTTGGGATCTAGGAGTGTGCCGGTTCCTGTTGCGAGTTTTTTCACGGTGTTATCGGAACGATTTAAAACATAGAGCTGTCCGGAAAGAGTTAACAAGACCCGAGAGCCGTCGTCGAATATTTGATAGTTGGTAAACCCAGTAGAACTCACCCGCATGCGTTCACGGCGTGCCTTTTCTTCTGGAGTCAGCGTTTCTGGTGTGTCTCCCAGTACTTGCTCAGGCGTCAAAAGCTCACGTATTTTTTGGGAGCTGACATCGAATTCATACAGTGCCAGGGAGGTATCTCGGGGTTTTGAACGTAGAAAGAGAACCGCGCTGCCATCGGGTGTGGGTATGGCTTGGGTAGGTCTGCCCAGCATAAAGCCGCGTGTTTGTGCATAGTCCCGCAGGAAATGTGTCTGTTGACCGAGGGCCATGAAGCAAAAAATCAGCGACGATAATAAAACTAACTTTTTCATGAAAACTGAGTTACAGGTTGCTGTGTGAAATATCAATGTGCGTTGCATTGCTGTTTGCTTTGTTTGTTGCTTTCTAGCGCTGTGCAGGCTGATGCACCACCCAAAATGCAGGTGGTCTCTGATTGTATGATTGGGCTTGTGGAGTTAGCTGGACTGCTCAGTAATTGCCCCTCTCTGGCTCCAAGATATTACCAAGGTAACTTCCCGCCGTGGTTTCAGTATGTGGGATGTGTTGGCGGATTCTTTGGGACGTTTTTTCAAACCAATATTTGTGTGGTCGATATAGTGAACTATTTTGGCATTAAAACACGGGCTTCTGAGCCGTATCGGCCGACCCCAAGCAACCCACAAGATTTACTGGACAGTCTTTCGGTTCTTCTGGAGGGCAAGGATACTGGGCCCCAGTTGACTGTGATTCTCCGAGCGGCACTTAATCTGACTCAGGTAAAACCATGAGTAAAAATTTTGATCCCAACGCGGCTTCCGAAGAAAATTCGGGGATTTTTGGCCTGCCCTGTATTGAGTCTGAGTCAAAACTCGTCTTTGTGCCGGTTCCTTGGGAGTTGACAACTTCTTATGGCAAAGGAACTGCCGAAGGGCCCGAGGCGATTTTAAGAGCCAGTAAACAAGTCGATCTTTATCACGCCGAACTTCACCGTGTGTATGAGAAAGGGCTTTATATGTTGCCCATTTCGACAGAAATTGCATCGTTGAATTTGCACCCTAAGGCGGAGGCTAATTTTTTGGGGGAACAGGTTAATGCTTATGTCTACAAGAACACGGACAGACTCTTAGCAGAAGATAAGTTGGTTGGTATTGTGGGTGGAGATCACTCGTCGCCATTTGGGGCGATCCAAGCGATTTCTGAACGGTGCGATTCTTTTGGGATCCTACATCTGGATGCCCACGCAGATACGCGGGATGCCTATGAGGGGTATACTTGGTCACATGCGTCGATCATGCGCAATGTTTTAGAACATATCCCCCAAGTGACTAAACTGGTTCAGGTGGGGATTCGTGATTTTTGCGAGCAAGAATTAGAATTTGCACAGGCCCAAAAAGACAGAATGCGGGTTCACACAGATTTCGAACTGATGCGGGCCAAATTCGAAGGGCAATCTTGGGGCGCTCAAACCAGCCGCATCATTGCCGACTTGCCCGAGAAAGTTTGGGTATCTTTTGATATTGATGCCCTGGACCCGCGGTTTTGCCCGAATACGGGAACGCCGGTACCGGGGGGATTGGATTTTCAAGAGGCTTATTATTTGATGTCAAACTTGGTTCGATCGGGCCGAAAAATTATCGGCTTTGATTTGTGCGAAGTTGGCAGCGCCGAGTGGGATGCAAACGTGGGTGCTCGAATGCTCTACCACCTAGCAGGCTGGGCGCTTGAGAGTTGATGAAAAATAAGTTTCTTTGGCATGGTAGCTGCTTCGAACAAATGGCCCGGCGTAGCAGGCTTCAAAGCCCAGCTGCTGGGCTTCGTGTTGCCAACGGGCATAGCTCTCTGCGCCGACATAACGGTCGACGGGCCAGTGTTTTAAGCTGGGGCGCAAATACTGCCCAATCGTGACAATTTGGACCCCTAAGTCGCGTATCAGAGAGAGCGTCTGTGAGACCTCGTCGTCCGTTTCACCCAGGCCAACCATGAGGCCGCTTTTGAGCGCCAAGTTCGGTTGTCGACCTAAATAAGAGAGCAGGCTGGTGGTGGTTGTAAAATTAGATTGTGGCCGGATTTGTTTGTACAGCCTGGGAACACTTTCGGTGTTGTGACCCCAAATATCGGGTTTGGCATCCAAGACGATTTGAATGGCGTCGGGGCGATTTTTAAAATCAGGCGTGAGCAGCTCGACGGTTACATGGGGGATTGTTTTGAGCGCTTGAATACAAGCTGCAAAGTGCCCAGCACCTAAGTCTTTCAAATCATCACGGTCGACGCTGGTGATCACAACATGTTCGAGGCCGAGCTCTAACACAGCGTTCTTAAGATTCTCAGGCTCATGGGGGTCTGGCAGGGCAGGTTTGGCCGTTTTGACCGAGCAAAACAGGCAACGCCGTGTGCAGCGATCGCCTAAAATCATAAACGTCGCTGTTTGATTGGAAAAGCACTCGGTGATATTGGGACATCGGGCCTCTTCGCAGACAGTATTCAAACGAGAGCGTCGGAGCAGCTTGAAAACTTGACTTTTGTTGGCCGTATGGCCAATGCCTTTGCGAAACCCCGGGGGCAATCGCAAAGGGGCATCTTGAGTCAGAAGCATTATTTGTCAGCGCGCATCATTTTGGCATAGAAGCGAGCCTGGATATCGGGCTCCACTTCGTAGTTTCTCTTAAACTCACCGAGCAAGAAAGTCTCGACGATTTTTCCCACGAACGGAATCTTGACGCTCATTTCGCCTTCGAGCGTTCGCCGGGTTCCGTTTTTGAGCTTCGTGTGTGTCCACTTGCCGGAACTTTCGAACTTGCCTTGGGCCTTGATGGGCTCGATGGTAAAATACACGGCGTGTTCTTTGGGTACAAAGCGTGATTTCTCCAGCCACGTGAAGAGTTCGGGAGAGGCCAGTTTTGAAATCGCTGGGGGGAGTTCGCCACCCGCGGTGACTTTGAAAACCCAATGTTGTTCACCATTGCCGAGTGTTTGGGACTCTACCAGCTCTCGGCTTTTGAAAGAGGGCATGTGCGCGAGCATGGTGTTCAGTTCTGGGTGGTTTAAGTATTTCTCAAAAACATCGAGCGGGACGGACGGAAATTCATGTTCAAGTTTGAAGGGTGTCGTCATGGTTTGCTTCCTGGCATGATTTATTCAAGAAGCCAACTGGACAATTGGGCTAAATCGGGCTAGTGGGTATCGTTGTCTGGGCCCGTAGCTCAGCGGTAGAGCATTCGGCTCATAACCGACCGCGCGCAGGTTCGAATCCCGCCGGGCCCACCAGTTTGGAGTGTTTGAGATATGATGATTCGTGAGCAGCTCAGTCAGTTGTTAGATTTAGGAAAAAAAGACCGGCAACTCAAAGAACTACGAGAAAAGCAGAAAACATTGCCCCAGAAAGCCAACGAGGCCAAAAGTGCAGCACTCGATGCTTCTGTTCGAGAGTCTAATTTAAAGGCCCACAGCAAAGAGTTGGAATTAAAACGGGCCCAGCTCGATCTGGAGACTCAAACTGAAAAAGGCAATCTGCGCAAATGGGAAGCCCGTGCCGACAAAATCAAAGGCGAGCGCGAATACACGACCCTGATGTCTGAAATCGGCAGCCAGAAGAAAGCCATCTCAGATTTAGAAACCAGATCTTTGCAAGTCATGCAAGAGCAGGACAAAATTAAGAAAGATTTAGAGGCTGCTCAAAAAGCGCTTGCTGCAGCGAATACGCTTTATCAAGAAGAATGGTCCAAAGTCGAAAGCGATATGAATGCTCTATCGGCCGAGCTGGCTGCTCTTGAACAGAGCAGGGGCGAGCTGTCAAAATCGATGCAGCCTTCGTTGTTTAAACGCTACGAGCAAATTGCTTCTAAGAGGGCTGGCCTCGGCGTTGCTGTGTTGTCTAAAGAAATTTGTCAGGCTTGCAAACGCACGGTGCCGCCCGAACTCTACAATCGGGTTGCCAAGGGCGAAGTGCTTGAGTCGTGTCCGTTTTGTCAGCGTTTGTTGGTGACAGAAAACCTAGGAGCTTAACATGAGTGCTCTATCAATCGCGGATCCGATGATTGCGAATTTAATTGCGCAGGAAATCAGACGACAACATGAAGGCCTAGAGTTAATTGCGAGCGAAAACTATGTGTCACCAGCCATATTAGAAGCTGTTGGCAGTGTGCTGACGAATAAATATGCCGAAGGATACCCGGGAGCGCGTTATTATGGGGGTTGTGAATATCACGATCAAATCGAGAACCTGGCGATTGAGCGTGCCAAAAAATTATTCGGAGCTGAGCATGCGAATGTCCAGCCGCATTCTGGGGCGAATGCCAATTTAGCAGTCTACATGGCTGCCGTGAATCCGGGCGATACGGTCTTGGCGATGAACTTAGACCATGGTGGGCATTTAACCCACGGTGCCAAAGTGAATTTCTCGGGCCGTTTGTATCGCATTGTCCCCTATGGAGTGAGCGCCGAAACAGGTTTGATAGATTATGACGAGGTCGAACGTCTGGCGCATTTGGAAAAACCGAAGATGATCCTGGCTGGCGCATCGGCGTATGCGCGTGTAATAGACTTTGAGCGCTTTGCTGCCATTGCCAAACAAGTCGGTGCAAAATTATTTGTCGATATGGCACATATCGCTGGCCTGGTGGCGGCTGGGTTGCACCCGTCTCCAATTCCCTATGCTGATTTTGTATCGACAACCACCCATAAGACGTTAAGAGGTCCTCGTGGGGGGATGATTTTATGCAAAGCCGAGTACCAGAAAGTGATTGATTCACGGGTGTTTCCGGGCACACAAGGTGGGCCGCTGATGCACGTGATCGCCGGGAAGGCTGTCTGTTTTCAGGAAGCCTTGCAACCCGAATTTAAAACCTATCAAACGCAAGTGATCGCGAATGCGAAGGCGTTGGCTGAGGGTTTGCATGCGCAAGGCTTTGATTTGGTTTCGGGGGGAACCGATAATCACCTGGTATTATTAGATTTACGCAGTAAAAATATCACCGGAAAAGATGCCGAGGCGGCGTTAAATAGCGCTCATATGGTGGTGAATAAAAACAAGATTCCGTTTGATCCAACGCCAGCCCAAATAACTTCTGGAATTCGGCTGGGGACACCGGCTGTGACGACACGGGGTCTGAAAACCCCAGAAATGCAACAGATTGCTGGTTGGATTGGCCAAGTGTTAACAGCGCTTGATGACACCGAGGTGCGCGCGCAAATTAGAGCGCAGGTTCATGCGTTGACGGCGAGGTTTTAGCCATGTTTTGGGGAAGCATCCTGTCCGCGATCATCGCTGTTGCTGGTATCTGGTACAAAGTGGCTTATGTAAAGCCCGAGTTTGTGGTGGTGCCGGTGCATTCGACGGAACCGGTCACTGCTTGGTTGCCGGAGTTAAGAGCCTGGTGGAAAGACGCGGTTATTTATCAAGTTTATTTGCGCAGCTATCAGGATTCTGACGGGGATGGCGTCGGTGATATTAAAGGCCTCATAGACAGGCTTTCGCATTTGAGTGAGCTTGGCGTCGACGCCATTTGGATCTCGCCCATTCACCCGTCGCCGGATTATGACTTTGGTTATGACGTCGAAGATTATTACGGTGTGCACACAAAGTATGGCAGTTTAAGAGATTTCGATGATTTGATCCGGGCCTGCAAGCAACGAGGCATCAAAGTTGTGCTTGATTTGGTGGTGAATCATACGTCGGATCAGCATCCTTGGTTTCGAGAGTCCCGATCCTCGAGAAATCACCCCAAACGTGACTGGTATATCTGGGCCGACCAGCCGAATAATTGGCTTTCGCGTCTCAATGAACCTGCGTGGGTTTATGATAATCAGACGCAGCAATATTACATGCATTCTTTTTTCAAAGAGCAGCCGGATTTAAACTGGCGTCACCCAGAAGTTCGAGCAGAAGTTAAAAAAATCATGCGCTTTTGGTTGGACAAAGGCGTCGCCGGGTTTCGCTTGGATTTAGCGAATTATTTTCTCAAAGATCCTGCGCTTCGAGATAACCCAATCACTTGGAATCAGGCTCACACAGCTTTATTTTATGGTTATCATTGGCAAAAGCATCTCTATGACAAAGACTCCCCCGAGTTGTTGGATGTGTATCGTGATTTGCGACAAATCACGGACCCCTATGAGGCTGTATTGCTGGGTGAGATAGACAGCGATGATCACCGGGCCAATCTTTCGGCCAGTTACCTCGGGGAAAAATTAGATGCTTTGAATCTTGCGTTTAATTTCGATTTTCTGGAGTCGTCTTTTGAAGCCCAACAGTTTGCTGATGTGATTCAGGCCTGGGAACAAGTTCTACCTCCTGGAGGACAGCCTGTTTATACGCTGAGCAATCACGACAAAGTCAGACACATGACGAGATACGGCGATTCATGGGAGAAAGCCCGATTGGCTGCCATGTTGTTGCTGACTCTCAAAGGCACGCCCGTTTTGTATTATGGCGAAGAAATTGGCATGAAAGAAGCTCAGATTTCTGACGACCACATGCAGGATCCCTTGGAACGGATTGTGCGGTCTGCTGTGCCGTTTGTATCAAGATTCATTCATATCGGACGCGACGGGTGTCGCACGCCGATGCAATGGGGATCTGGGCCTTATGCGGGATTTAGCACGGGGCATCCCTGGGTGGCCATGTCTGACAGGACAGCCTCTGTGTCCGAGCAACGAGAAGACTATGATTCGCTGCTTTGGTTGTACAGAAAATTAATTGGCCTTAGAAAGTGGGAAGACGCCTTGCGTCTAGGCGATCAGGTGATTCAAACACATGATCACCCAGATGTTTTGTTGTATTCACGCCGTTATCAGGGCAAAACCATTTGGGTTGCCTTGAATTTCGGGGCCCAAAAAGTTCGTTTGGAACATGCCAGTGAGCCCAAAGTGCACTTGAGTACTTACGCAGAAGAATCTGATGGCAAGTCACTCAGGCCCTACGAAGGGGTTATTTGGACGCACTAGTTACGGCGTGAGATCCAAACATATGGCATATACAGTGAAACTCCAGTCATGAGATTCAGCTGAGCCCTCCGCCACTGTTATCGACCAAGTATCAACGTCTGTCGCTGAGGAGGCAGAAGTGTAAAGTTTGTCCAAGGCAGCACCATCGCTAGTTGCGACCACATTGAACCCAATGACAACCTTGTCCCCCACAGTGGTGCAGTCAACAGATTTTGTTTTAGCGCTGGAATTCGTAACAGATGTTGCAGACACGATGTAAAATATTGAAGAGCCTGGTGGGCCTGGTGGGCCTGGCGGGCCTGGTGCGCCTGGTGCTCCTGGTGCGCCCGGTGCTCCTGGTGCTCCTGGTGCACCCGGTGCTCCTGGTGGGCCAGCGGCGCCGTTACAAACGTATTTCGTCGAATCCACCTCGCCTGCTTCCAAAGTAGTGTTATTGGCTGTTCCGCTTGGTAAGCCATCGTCTAAGCCTGTATCGACCCTAACTCCACCTGCGGCGCAATTAACCCCGACAGGCTCTGCTGTGGTCTTAATGAGGGAATTAATTCCATTGGTCCCGTTCGTACCGTTCGTACCGTTCGTACCGTTTGTCCCGTTTGTTCCGGCAGCACCATTGCAAATATATCTTGTCGAATCCACCTCGCCTGCTTCCAAGATGCTATTATTAGCAGTTCCGCTTGGTAAGCCATCGTCTAAGCCTGTATCGACCCTAACTCCACCTGCGGCGCAATTAACCCCGACAGGCTCTGCTGTGGTCTTAATGAGGGAATTAATTCCATTGGTCCCGTTGGTTCCATTAGTACCATTGGTACCGTCGGTACCGTTCGTACCATTCGTGCCGTTAGTACCATCGGTCCCGTTGGTTCCATTGGTTCCATTGGTTCCGTTCGTACCGTTTGTCCCGTTGGTTCCAGCAATGCCATCGCAAGTGTATCTTGCCGAATCCACCTCGCCTGCTTCCAAGATGCTATTATTGGCAGTTCCGCTCGGCGTGCCATCGTCTAAGCCTGTCTCGATCAAAACTCCACCTGCGGCGCAGTTGGGCCCGGCAGGTTCTACTGCGGTCTCAACGAGGGAATTAACTCCATTGGCACCGTCAGCTCCATTCGTACCATTGGTTCCATCTGTTCCGTTTGCACCAGCGATGCCATTACAGACATAGGTTGTTGAATCAACCTCAAGTACATCCAGAATAAGGTCATTCACAATCCCGCCAGGTAGACCATCATCTAGACCTGTCATGACCTTGAATCCACCTGATGCACAGTTAACTCCCGGGTCCTCTATCTCGGTCACGATGAGGGAGCTGATGCCGCTGGAACCAGGAGGGCCGGCGGGTCCTTGTCCACCACCCGAGGGACCAACACCGGTTGGAGTGTCGTCAATACCATCAGGGATTCCATCATTGTCTGAATCGACGTCACGCGAATCAAGCAGTCCGTCCCCATCATGATCGACAATGTAGTTCGCGGGGACATAAATATCTCCCGGATCAACCTGGCCATCCCCATCTTGATCCAAGTAACCGAGACCCTGTTCTTTTATATCGGGAATGCCATCGGCATCTGAATCTAAATCGTTCCAGTCCGGATACCCATCCCCATCAGTGTCCAATTCTTCGACCTGAGCAAACTGAGCAAGTATTTTACTCACCTGGATGACGTTTGAATACTTGCAACCAGATATTCTATGTTCGAGCAAGTCAGAAAGTCCATCTCTGTCAGTGTCCATCCTAGAACAGTCAGATCCATCAGGGCTGGATGTAGTTGCATTGGATAAGTCGGGCAAGGAAGCCAGGCTGGTACCGGAACTGCAGGTGGCAGCGAACAGTGCCACCACCAAGGAACCACCACATAAAACAGCGCTTTGAACCGTTTGGGCGCGCATAGAGAATCCTCCCATTTAAGGCCTCTTGCCCTGTATCTAATGTCTCTGGGGGATAATTGCCAAGAGGCGCGCTAAAAACGAACGAGCAGCGCGAAATTGATTCTGTTTTCTGACTTGGATAAATCTGGCGTCCAACCTGTTACAATGGCATTGGGGTTGCCATTGTTGCCACCCGGCGGGGTGATTCCGCCGGAGCCTGAAAAATACGGTGTGCTGGCTTCACGGTGAATATACTCGAGCCTGAGTGTCAAAAATTGGCTGGGAAGATAATCAAAAGTCGC
The DNA here is from genome assembly GCA_023248545.1 of Myxococcales bacterium. GTDB lineage: Bacteria > Myxococcota > UBA727 > UBA727 > JABDBI01 > AER2-1. The sequence continues at coordinate 195,466 of JAHFEF010000001.1, forward strand.
CGAAGTGTCCCAGGCCCAAAAATCACCGGCACTGGTATTAAAATAATTAGTTGGAATACTTGAAGACGCCGTAGCGCCGTTAATTGCAGGAATTACAACCAAATAGCGACCTGGATTTTTAATCGCGCCCCCACCGAGTGTGAGAGCCAATAAATCTTTCAAGAACCAAAGTCGGTGATAGGCCATGAGGCCTAAGAAATATTGGTTGCTACAAGAAACACCACCGCCCTCTTCACAGCCGGCATCCAGTGTTAAACTCAACGCTGCTTTGCTCAGCCAAGAACTTGGTTTGTCATAATATTTGTGCTGTAGGCTATTGTCCGTATGTAATCTCACCCGGTTTGGCGTGTTGGCCGTATCGTAACCAAAATAACTATTGGATACCAACGACCAATTGCCTGTGGGTCGCCACAAAAATTCAATGCCTAGCCCTGGAGTTTGGTTGAACATACCATAGGATTGCCAGCCGTTAATCAACCAGTATTCGACTTTAAGTTTGTCCGACGGAAAAGTTTGGACCCGAATGCCATTGAAAAACCAGGGTGTGTTGGCCGACACATAGGACATCTGGTAGATCCAATTTTCATAGTTATAATAACTGCATAGGCCAATATACGACATGAAGATTCCAGCGTCGAGATTGATGCCATTCCAAATATCCAGATGATACCCAGCATAAGCCTCAGAGACATATCTGTAAGCGTCAGATAAGTTCCATTGGCCTCGGCTGGGACTGGAGTCATTGCGTGGTGTCATGGTCGAGTAGAGGCCAAACTGTGTCATGAGTCGACCACGGACGTTTTTATAATGAAAGTCGCCGCCAATGCCTAATTGTTGTATTTGAAGTTCGTTGGTGCGTCCGGTGTTGGTCGAACCCACCAAAGAGTGATCACTTGGATTGGCGAAGTCATAAACAGCATTGCCGTCGAAGATAAATTGGCCTGTAAAGGCCTTGGTTTCCAACGGGAATTCTGTTTGGCGCGAATTGCCGTTGAGCCACGAAAAATTAGCAAATGCAAACGGTTCGGCAGTTTCGGCGTGTGTGGCGAAGCTCGCAATGACCAAGAGGGCTATCATTTTCATTGAGTAACTACTCCATTAAACTGGGCCCGAGGAGGATGTCTCAGGGCATAAAGATAAGCCCATAAGGGGATGGCACCTGTGAGAACAAAGCTGATCGCAGAGCACAACAGCCAGCCTGCTTCTTGGACTTGTGCGTTTACTTCGTCGGTTGCACCAGCCCGTTTGTTCCAGCGGAATCCACCTATAAAATTGCCGACCCCATTTCCAAAGTTGGCGATGCTGGCAATAATGAGAGCTCCTAGAGGGGAGAACAACCCGTCCAAAAACCGATTGGCTGATAGGTTTGGGCTGAGCAAGAGAGCGGCGCTCAATAGAAAAACCCTGTTATATCGGAACATGTTTGGTCTCCAACTTGCCAAATAACCGGCAGTGCCTATAAATTAGTCCAAAGGGAGTTTTTCATATGGAATCAACGAATCCTGTCTTGGCCAGAGGCCTGGCTAAGAGTCAGTCTGAGTATTTGAGTGGCGAGCGCATGACGATCAATGGCACGATCAATAAAACGGGCATGTTGCTCGGCATTGCGGCCGTGACGGCGGCGTATCCGTGGAGTTTGGTGCATGCCAGTAACTTCACGGCTCTGAATCTGCCGATGTGGGGCGGCTTAATTGCCGGCTTTATTGTCGCCATCGCAGTGAGTTTGAAACCGATGTGGGCACCCTGGGGTGCGCCTATCTATGCGGCTGCTGAAGGGTTGGTGCTGGGGGCCATCTCGGGCATGCTGAATGCACAATATCCTGGCATTGCGATTCAGGCGTTGATTGGCACGATGGGGACGCTGGCTGTCATGCTGCTGATTTATCGCTCACGTATTATCGAAGTCAATCAACGTTTTCGCATTGGTATTCTGGCCGCTACCGGCGGTGTCGCGCTGATTTATTTGGTGTCGATGGTTTTAGGATTTTTTGGCGTGGTGATCCCCGGTATTTTTGGAAATGGTTTAATCGGAATTGGCTTTAGTTTGGTAGTGGTCTGTATTGCGGCGCTTAATCTCGTGCTTGATTTTGACCTCATCGAGCGTGGCACAAAACAAGGCGCTCCCAAATACATGGAGTGGTTTGGGGCGTTTGCTCTGATGGTGACGCTGGTATGGCTGTATTTGGAAATACTGCGGCTGATGGCCAAGTTTCGAAGTCGGGATTAATTCACACGCTCAAGTTGTTGATGGGGGATGCGATTTTATTTTGTGTCCCCCTTGTTGTTGGCTGGTTTATTAGGTTGCAGTGATTCTGCGAAGCTTCACTCAACGAGTTTCGCTTGTACTGATTCTGAGCAACCTACGTGTGAGTTTCAAAGTGAGCCAAGTACTCAGCATGTTTTGGACCCGCTCACACCCGACGAACTCAAATTGGCTGTTGATATTTTGAAACAAGCTGGCCTGGTGGGGGGTACCTCCTATATCCAACTGCTGTCGACGCTGGAACCTGACAAAGCTTCAGAGGGTATGTATCCCAAGTTTGACAGTGTACCGCGCAAAGCGTTCGCGATCATCGTGAATACGAGCAACACGGACAAGTTTGAGTGCGTGATTGATTTGGAAAAAAAACAGCTCGAGAGCAAAACGGCCATCACAAGTGGGCAACCGGCGTTGTTATTTGTCGAGCAAATCAACGCCAAAAAAGCCATTGCGGCGGATGAACGCGTGATCAAAGCCCTGCGGGACAGGGGCCTGGATCCAAAATATGTTTACGTCGAGCCTTGGGCGGCGGGGGATCTAAGTTTAGAACAGGATATTGATCGAACGCATCGGTTTATTCGCGGGACGATTTATTATCGACAAGATTCAATTAATCCTTATGCCAGGCCCATAGAGGGTATCAGCACGCTTTATGATGTCACGATGGGGAAAGTCTCTGTGCGAGATGCTGGCCAGACCCCGTTACATCCCAAAGCGCATGACTTTTTCAAGCAGTCTCAAAAAGCCGTTCCCCCGCCGGATGGGTTTACGAATACGCATCCCAATATCAAAGTTTCAGGACAACAAGTGGAGTGGCGCGGTTGGAAGCTGCGTTTTCAAGTACACCCTCGAGAAGGGCTTGTTTTGTATGATATTTGGCGACAAGACAAGGGCGTTTACAAACCCGTCCTCGAACGTGCGTCTCTGTCAGAGATGATCGTGCCTTATGCAGACCCCGATGATCAGTGGTTTTGGAAGTCGGCCTTTGACCAGGGTGAATATGGCATTGGAACAAACACGGACTCACTCATGCGTGGGGTGCATTTTCCGGTGACTGGGTTGGCATTTCCAGCGAATTTTTCGTCGGAAACAGGAGAGCTCAGTACGATTGACAATGCCGTGGCCATTTTTGAGAAAGACGCTTTCACGCTGTGGTCCCACTATGACTGGGATACGAATACGCAAAGCGCGCGAGCCGGCAAAGAACTCGTGATAGTGTCTTTCTTTACCGTCGGTAACTACGATTATGGTTTTCAATGGACGTTTAAAGAAGATGGTTCGATTGATTTTCAGCAGTTACTCACTGGCGTGTTGTTAACCAAGGGCAGCAAAATCAAAAAATGCGGCCGTTGCGAAAATTTATCGCTTTTTTCAATCGGTGACCAATTTGGAACGGTGGTCGATGAGAAGTTGATCGCCATTGCGCATCAGCATCACTTTAATATGCGATTGGATTTTGCGGTGGCAGGCGGCAAAAACAGCGTGGCTGAAATCACGCTGAACAAAGCAGACCCGAGCGATAATACCCATGGCAATGCCTTTTTAATCAGCGAACGTGCATTACATACTGAGAAAGAATCTGTGAGCAAAGTGGTTCACAATCAAGCGAAGCACTGGTGGATTTATAACCGAGGGGTGAAGAATTCGTTGGGGCACTTTGCAGGATTTTTGCTCGAGCCCGGTAGAACCAGTGATTATTATGGCGCCGAGGGAGCGTCCGTTTTAGAGCGTGCGCCATTTTTAGAAAATAACTTCTATGTGACGAAATTTCACCCACGCGAAATGCATGCAGCGGGTGACTACCCCAACCAAAGTGGCAACGACGGTATCCCCATTTGGATTTCAAAGCGCGATGCATCGATTCAACAACAAGATTTAGTGGTTTGGTACACACTGGGTGTGACGCATTTGCCATGTGCAGAAGAATGGCCGGTCATGACTTTGCATCGGGCGGGCTTTACGATTCGACCGATGGGATTTCACGAGCAAAACCTATTGGTGGAGTGACCTCACCCAAGCACCAAAATCGCATCACCCGTCTTAATCGCACTGTTATCGTGCACCAAGATTTCCTGGACGGTTTTTATTGCCGTCCCCTCGTATTTGAGGGGATGAAAGCATTTCATGACTTCGATGAGCCCGAGTGTGTCCCCAGGTTTTAAAACAGATCCGACTTGAACAAACGGCGGGTCTTTTGGACTGGCTCGTAAATAAAACAGACCATCCAATGGCGCTCGAATGATATCGCCTGCCTTCGCTGAAGCTACGGCAGGCAAGCCTGAATCTTCTTTTCCAAAGGGGAGGGGGAATTGAACAGCTCTTGCTTGTTGAACTGCCTCAAAATCATGCAAACTCCAGATTCTGGGGTTCTTGATGCGTCGATGGTTTTGCGCTTGATAGCAACACTCGACCAAGCATTCTAAATAGTCACGCAGCTCGGCGAGTTTAACCACTTCGTCGGTGTCCATCTGCCCGGCAGCTTTGAACGGATCCATATCGGCTTCGATGCGTTCGGCCAACACTTGCATCTGGTCGACTTCACCCGGGCGTGTTTTGAACGCCCCGAGTGCCAGAGTTTTGCCTTCCATCACAGCCAGTCGGGACAAACACGTCGATAATTGGATCACCGGGTCATAGGGCAGCCCCGCCATGGCATAATAGCCTGCTCCAGAAGCCTTGCGTAATAAAATAGTAATCAATGGCGTTTGGCTGATTGAGTTGGCGTAAATCAAACTCGAGCCATAGCCTAATAATCCCTGTTTCTCGGCTTCCAATCCGACGTCAAATCCAGAAACATCTTGGAGCCAAATCAGGGGGATGCCGTCGGCGTCACAGGCACGGCTAAACTGGGCGAGTTTCGCGACGCCTTCTTTGTATAAAATCCCCCCTGGGCGTTTTTGATTGGGATCTTTGGGGTGTGGCAACAGGCCTTGGGCATTGGCAGCGATGCCAACATAGAGACCGTTGATTTTGGCGATACCTGTGACGACTTCGTGCCCTGTATCCGAAAATAATTCCCAAAATAAGCTGTCGTCGACCAGGCGAGCAATAACTTGCTTGATATCATAGGTTGGAAGCAGGAGTCCGGTAAGTTCTTCAGGGCTGAACGCCGGCTTGGAGGCCTCGACGCCATTTCGATAGTAAGACACAGCACTCGAGCAGCATTGGCTGATTTCTTCTCGGATGCGCGCCAAGCAAGTTTGATCATCGGGGACCCGAAAATCTGCGCAGTTCGAGACGTGCACGTGAATGCTTGGGCCGCCGATATCGATGGAGCTTAAGTTCTGGCTTTTGGCGCCCTGAATCAACGCTGCCCCGGCGATGACCATGTAGGCTTGTTCGGTCATGTAGACTTTGTCGGAGATGATCGGCATGTAGCCGCCGCCAGCGATGCAATCTCCAAAGACGCCGGCGATTTGAGGCACGCCGGCGTTGGAGAGTAAGCTGTTCATTTTGAAAATGTGCCCCGCGCCACGCTGGCCCGGGAACGTATGCGATTGTTCAGGCAAATACAGCCCCGAGCAATCGACCAAATAAATCACGGGCAGTTTGAGTTTGAGGGCGATTTCTTGGGCGCGAATTATTTTTTCAGGGGTTTTGGGCCACCAGGATCCAGAGGCTACCGTATTGTCGTTGGCGATAATTATACACCAACGGTCTTCAATTTTAATAAATCCCGTGATGACACCGGCTGCAGGAGCATCTTTGTCTTCACCGCCGGATCTGACGAGGGTACCGATGGGGATAACCTCACCCAGTAATGCCAGGCGCTCCCACGTCGTTAACTTGCCCTTAGCATGCACACGCTCTTGGTATTTTTGGCCCCAGCCTTGTTTAATTGCTGAACGCTTTTGATCCAACAGCTGTTCTTTAGAATTAATTTGGGTCTGGTTTTCTAAAAAAGCAGCGTCTTTTGAAGCAGCTGATCCAATCGGGTTTAGAATCACTTTGGCCATGTGAAATCCTCAAAAAAGGCGCAAGAATATTGGCCTTTGATAAAATTTTTGTCTTGTACAATCGCTTGGTGTAATTTTTGCGTCGTGGGCACACCCTCGATCGTGAGTTCACCCAGGGCGTGTTGTAAATTTTTGATGGCTTCTGCGCGCGTTTTGCCGTGTGAGATTAATTTTCCCAGCATCGAGTCATAATAAGGCGTGACGAGCGTGCCTGTTTCTAAGTAGCTATCAAAGCGGCTATGTTTGGGGATTTTTAATTGGGTGACCGTGCCCGGTGCTTCGGCGTTGATTCGGCACTCTATCGCATGGCCTTGGGGGCCCTGATAGTGGATATCGAGATGCTCGCCGGCGGCGATTTTAATTTGCCAGGCAATCAAATCCAATCCTGTGACCCGTTCTGTCACGGGGTGCTCGACCTGAAGCCGGGTGTTCATTTCCATGAAATATAAATTAGATTGGGCATCGAGCAAGAATTCGAGTGTTCCGGCACCCAGATAGCCGATTTTTGAAAGTGCTTGGATAATTTGTTGTCCCATCGAATTGCGCAGTGATTCAGGAAAATTCGGGGCAGGGGCTTCTTCGAGTAATTTTTGGTGCCGTTTTTGAACCGAGCACTCGCGTTCACCGAGGTGGATGATTGTTCCATAGGCATCGGCCAAGATTTGAAATTCGATATGCCTGGCTTTTTCGATGTATTTTTCAAGATAAAGCTCAGGATTTGAAAATGCTTTTTCGGCTTCGGTTCGGGCTTCTACATACGCCGCTGGCAACTCTTTGGCAGAGTGTACCAAGCGCATGCCTTTGCCGCCGCCGCCGGCCGTGGCTTTCAGCAGCACCGGGTAGCCCAGCTGTTTGGCCATTTCCAGCGCGTCGTGCTCAGATTCCAACAGCTTCGAAGAGCCTGGCAATACGGGCAATCCTGCGGCTTTCATGGTTTTGATCGCCGTGGCTTTGTCGCCCATCTGTCTGATTTGGTGCGGCTTCGGACCTATAAAAGTCAATTTTTGCTGTTCGCAGCGCGTCGCAAACAATGCATTCTCAGACAAAAAGCCATAACCAGGGTGAATCGCTTCGCAATCTGTTTCTTCGGCCGCTTTGAGCAGAGCGTCTTGGTTTAAGTAGCTTTTGGACGCCGGTGCTTCGCCGATGCGTATCGCTTGTGCGGCTTGCTTGAGATAGCTTAGATGGGTATCCGCGTCGCTGTAAACACATACGGTTTCGATGCCGAGTTCTTGGCAGGTGCGTAAAATGCGAGCAGCAATTTCGCCGCGGTTGGCAATTAAAATGCGCCTAAACATGTGGAAAGTTCTTCCACATCATAGACTCCATGGGGCGAGGCATTTTCTCACGGTATTTGGCGGATTCTTTTTGATGGTAGGGTATGAGTATTTCGCCGCTGAGTTCGAAATAGATCAGTTGGCCGATGGGCATGCCGGCGTAAACGCGTACCGGTTGTTTGACCGAGATTTCGAGTGTCCAAAAATTACAAAATCCAACGTCGCCTTTCCCAGCCGTTGCATGAATATCAATTCCGAGGCGTCCAATGCTTGATTTGCCTTCTAAAAACGGAACATGTTTGTGGGTTTCTGTGTACTCTTCGGTGACGCCTAGATAAAACTTGTGGGGTTCGAGCACCAGGCCCTCTTCAGGGATGTCGAAATAGCTGATGGGGTTATGGGCTTTGGCGTCTAAAACGGGGGAATCATAGGTCGCGAGCGTTTTACCCAGGTGGACATCGTAGCTGTTGGAGCCTAGGCAGCTTGGTTTAAACGGTTCTATTTTTATCTTGCCCGAGGCCAGGCCGGCTTTAATTTGCGCGTCGCTTAAAATCATGGGGGTTCTATAGCATCAAACCCAGTTTGTAGTAATATGCTGTTCATGGCAAAAATCAGCATCATCCAAGGTCCCAATCTGAACTTACTCGGCACGCGCGAGCCACATATCTACGGACATTTTACGTTGCATGGCATCCATGAACAGCTCAAAAATGTTTTTGGATCGGCCCACCAGTTGGAGTTCTTTCAAAGCAATCACGAGGGGGCTTTGGTAGACGCGATTCACCGGGTGCAAGATCAAGATGGGTTGATCATCAATGCTGCGGCCTACACGCATGGCTCCTACGCGATTCGGGACGCCATCGCTGCCGTCGGTAAGCCGGCCATCGAGGTGCATGTGACGAATGTTTTTGCGCGTGAGGCTTTCAGGCATGAATCTGTGATTGCCCCCGTGTGCATAGGGCAGATCACGGGCTTTGGGGGCTACGGGTATGAGCTGGCGATGTTGGCTCTGCTGGAGCATTTGGCTTAGGAGTCTGTCTTCAGGCCATGCCCAAACACCCAATAAAGCCACATAAAAGACGGTACCAAGGCGATAGAACCAAGCCCTAGCGCTGCCAAAACGGGATTCAAAATCGCATGCGAAGCCGCACTGTCTAAGATGCTATGCGTATCGACGATTAAATACGGAAATTGCGCCAGCGCCCAGCCGCCCATCATGCAGATCACTTGAATCATGCCAGCAATCTGGGCCGTTCGATCATACCCAAACCAAAGTGCCCCAAAGACTGTCAGAGCCGCCAGACCTGTTGCAATCTGAAACTCCAAAGACCAAGTTTGATGCAGGAGAGCCTCATGGACGCCAGGAGCGCCTGTTTGGGCCGCCCACAAAGCTCCGAAAGCCGTCAGGCCGGTCAAAACAGCAAATATGAAAGCCCGGAATCGGAATGCTTGGTTTAGCTCTGGATCTGGCGCACGCTGCAGCAAATACAAAGAAGACAGCAGGGCACATAACCATAGCGTCAAAAAGCCGATTAAAAATGGGAACACCTGAAGCCAAGGGTGAATAAAATAAGCGGCAAATTCAAAACCCGCTCCTTCGAGCGGAGAGGGTAGAACTGGGATCCGGCCCGAAGACAACGTGCCCAACGTGACACCCAGCATGAAGGGTGCCAGAATGCTGCCGATTGCAAATATCAAACTCCAGCGTTGTTTAGTCGACTCAGAATCATGCGTTCGAAATACGAATGCCGAGCCTCGTAACACAATCCCCACCAGCACCAACGTAATCGGGATGTGCAAGACAATGCTCATGGTCTCAAACACCGGCGGGAAACACACAAACAAGAGAACAATAATCAGAATCAGCCAGACGTGGTTGGCCTCCCAGATCGGTGCTAATTGATCGGCGATGAGCGCGCGTTGTTTGCGCGTGGCCACGAGATCTAAGATTCCACCACCGAAATCTGCACCGGCTGTTAGCATGTACACGCATAATGCTAAGAGCATGATCGCGGCTAGATAATATTCAGGCATCCACATGAAACACCCGCTTTTTGAGCAAATAAATCACAACCACCCCCAACAACAGATACAGCGTTGAGAATAACAGAAACGGCACAACCAAATGAGGCATCGGTGTGATGGCCTCGGCCGTTCGCATCACGTGCCAAATAACCCATGGCTGACGGCCGACTTCAGTGACCACCCATCCGGTTTCAAGGGCGATAAAACCCAGTGGCGACGCCAAAACCAAGAGTTTCAGAAACCACTTCAGTGAACTCCAAGATTTTTTGCGCCAGGTGAGAAAAGCACCCAGACAAGCCACGCCCAGCATTGCCAAACCCGACAGGACCATGATTTGAAAACTGATGTGCAAAGGCCAAATGGGTGGCCGGTCTTCTTGGGGGAAACTTGTGATGCCCTGAACCGTCGCATCGAAATTTTCATACGCTAAAAAGCTCAGCATGTTGGGGATTTCAATCGCGTAGTCTGTTCTTTCTTGTGGCTCGTTTGGCCAGCCTAAGATCCTGAGTGGCGCTCCAGCTTGCGTATGCCACTGGCCTTCCATCGCAGCCAGCTTCAAAGGCTGATATTCGGCCACGTGTTCGGCGCTTAAATGCCCACTGAATAATTGAATGGGAATGGTGATGGCCCCTACCCAGAAGGCGATTTGAATCGCTTTTTGGTGCAGCTGTGAACCCGGAGACTTGAGCAGGCCCAGTGCGTGTATGCCCGCGGCCGCAAAGCCTACAGAGACATAGGCCGCCAGCGTCATGTGAAGAGTCTGAGAAAAAGAAGCGGGATTCCACATGGCTTTGAATGGGTCAAACTGCGTCACAACGCCGTCTGCGAGTGTGAACCCCGCTGGCGCATTCATCCAGGCATTCGCACAGACCACAAAGATGCCCGATAAAGTGCCACTGATGAAAACAACTATGCCTGTGAGCCAGTGCGCTCGGGGCGAGATCCTGTCCCAGCCATAAAAATAGATGCCCAAAAATATTGCTTCTAAAAAAAACGCAAAGCCTTCCAGTGAAAAAGGCATACCAATAATCGGTCCAGCGAATTTCATGAAAGTGGGCCATAAAAGCCCCAGTTCGAATGATAAAGCCGTCCCAGAGACGGCGCCTACGGCAAACATAATGGCCGTTCCCTGGGCCCAGCGCTTGGCTAAATCGAGATAAACACGGTTTTGGGTTTTCAAATACAGGCCTTCCGCAATCATCATCAGCAAAGGCATCCCAATGCCCATCACCGCAAAGATAATATGAAACCCCAAAGACATCGCCATCTGTGACCGGGCCGCCAAAATGTCGCTCATGATCATAGAAATAGAGTGACAAACTCCCGATTGATAAGCAAACGAAATTTGTTTTATGTTATTTTATATATATGAAGATAAATGATGCGATAATATATTTTTTAAGAGAATATGGAGTTAAATATATATACGGAGTAAGTGGTGCCAATATTGAGCACATTCACGACTCGATTCACCGATTGGGCCAGGGCAAGTTGGTGTCGGTCATGTCCAAAAGTGAATCTGGGGCTGCTTTTATGGCCGATGCTCATGCGCGTGTGCATCACACGCTGGGCGTTTGCTGTGCGACTTCGGGGGGTGGCATGCTGAACCTATTGGTAGGCATTGCCGAGTCTTATATGGAGTCTGTACCCGTGTTGGCTCTGGTCGGGCAGCCACCGACGAGTTTAGAAGGCAAAGGTGCATTTCAGGATTCTTCAGGGTTTGAACGCAGCGTGAAAGGCGAGCAGCTGTGGGAGTCCGTGGCGAAGCACATGGTGAAGATCACGAAAGCAGAAGATTTCTGGCCTGAATTTTTGCTGGCGCTGCGTGTTGCTTTTGCTGGCCGTCCAGGACCCGTGGTGGTTTTGTTGCCTAGGGACGTCTATGATTTGGAAGTCCCAGAGCCTAACCCAGCCTGGATTGAGCAGCTTCAGGCGGATATTATCGCAACCCCAGTCTGTGAGCCGGCGATGGTGACGCGGGTGAGAGCAGCATTGATCGAAGCCAAAAAGCCAGTTTTGATTATTGGCCAGGGCATTCGTGGGTCACCCAAATCAGATGCTGTGATTCAATTTGCCATCGAAACGGGGATTCCAGTGGCGACGACTCTGTCTTCTCGGGGAGATTACCCGAATAATCTACAAAACTATTTGGGCATGATTGGCATGGCTGGGCATCCATCGGTGCACCAATATATTCAGCAAGAGGCGGATTTAATTTTGGTGGCAGGTTCGGGTTTGAGTGTGTTAAACCGAGGTCCATTGGGGCCTCGTTTAGATCACTCGAAGACGATTTTTATTAACATCGAAAGCAGTTCGATTCGTCATTCTTTTCCGAGAGCTCAAGTGGTAGAAGTCGACGTTGGGGACTTTTTTGAGCGTTTGTTTAAGCAGCGTGAGGGGCTCACGTGGCCGTTTCCTGCGAACTATAAACGCCAGGTCTACAAACCCATATTGTCTAACTTGCCGGATCATCGAAACTGGGAGGGCAGCCTGCTGCAAAGCCAAGCCATATTGGCTCTGCAAGAAATTTTGCCGAATCATGGACACTTGTTGTTTGACGCTGGCAATTGTGCTGCCGCAGCGATGCATTACAGCCTGGTTCCGGCGCACACAACTTCGACGATTGCGCTCGGGATGGGTGGCATGGGCTATTCAATTGGGGGCGCTATTGGAGCGCAGCTGGGCTCAGATGAGCATGCCCGAACGGTTGTTTTTGTAGGCGATGGAGCGTTTTTAATGTGCGGTCTCGAGATTCACACGGCGGTTGCACTCAAATTGCCGATTTTATACGTTGTTTTTAATAATAACCAACATGGCATGTGCACGACGCGGCAGCAGCTGTATTTTGAAGGCCGCTTGGAATGCGTGTCTTATCCTTGTGTTGATATTGCCCAGATTGCCCGAGGTCTTGGAAATAGCCAAAGCATTTGGACCGGGCAGGCCTCGAGTCTAGATGAGTTGCAAGATTGTCTGAGAGACTATCGTCAACACATGGAAGTGCCCGGTGTGCTAGATTTAAGAATCTCGCGAGAAGAAGTGCCGCCGTTTACAGCCTTCTTGCCACCCGATGCGGAGGTGATTGATTGATGAACCGAGCTCATATTGTTGGCATTGCTAGATTTATGCCAGAACAAATTATTTATAATACAGTTTCAGATGACCACGGTGAGTTTTTTAAGGCTCCCAAAGAACGCCGGTTTGCTTCGCCAAAATATTCGTCAGCAGACTTAGGTGTCTTGGCGCTCCAGAATCTCTTGAAACAAACCAATTTTAAAGCCGAAGATTTAGATTTGATTTTGGTTTCGTGTTCGATTCAAGATTTTGTGAATATTTCTGTTGGGCCGGATATCCAATATCGATCGGGAGCGACCCGGGCCCAGGTGTTAAATATAGATACTGGCTGTGCGGCTTATGTGTCCATGTTGAACGTTGCCGACGCGTTTATCAAAGCCGGTGTTCACAAAAATATCGCCATTGTGACGATTACTAATTTTATCTCGCGGCTGGCAGATTTTCAAAAATCGCCGCGTTCTCAAGTATTAGGAGATGGAGCCTCAGCAACTCTAATTATTCCGGGCGAGGCGAGCATCTTGGCCAGCGTGGAAGAGTCTCACGGAGAGAACTACCCTCTTTGGAAGTGTCGTCCCCATGGTCCATCGGGTGAGCCCCAGAACTATTGGGAAACCAACACGGGGCCATTGGAAGTCGAATTCGACGTCGAACAGATTGAAAAAATTAAAAAGAACTCAATCGAATTGATAGTCAGTGCTGTCAACAAGAGCATCCAAAAAGCCGAGCTCACCAAAGACCAAATCGATTTTTTAATCACGCACCAGCCGAATCGGGGTTTGGTCCAAAAATGGCGCGATGGCATTGAGATCGATGTTCCCAGAGCGTTCGATACGTTCGAGCAATTTGGCAACCTGTTTCAGAGCTCGATTCCTGTGACACTGTCGGTTTTGATGGAGTCAGGGCGTTTGAAATCCGGGAATAAACTGGCGCTGGGGACGTTTTCAAATGCGGGAGATTTCGCGGCGGGGATGGTCTTGAATTTCCCGGGAGAGGGTCGTATGCCGGCCTGATGAATATTAATTCTGAATCGATTGTTCACGATCTCACCCAGATTCGACAGAAAAAGCCATTGATTCACAACGTGACCAACTATGTCACGATGGAATGGGTTGCGAATGGCTTGTTGTCTTTGGGCGCTTCGCCCGTGATGGCCCATGCGCCTGAAGAAGTAGCAGATATTGTCAAAATTTCCGGGGCTCTGGTGATGAATATCGGAACGCTGAGTGCTCCGTGGGTTTCAAGCATGAAGCTGGCGCTTCAGGCAGCCAAGGACTATGGAGTTCCTGTTGTACTGGACCCAGTCGGAGCAGGCGCGACGCCGTATCGAACCCAAGTCGCGCGTGATTTATTATCACAAGGTGGGGTATCAGTGGTGAGGGGTAACCCGTCTGAGATTTGCGCGTTGGCCGGCGGCAGTCCCACAACGCGGGGTGTCGAGACGTCGTTGTTGCCCAGTGAAGCTTGTGCTTCTGCGTCAAAACTCCACCAGGAGTTTGGGTGTGTGGTGGTTGCCAGTGGACCCGATGATTTAATCCTAGGGCCTGAACGTGCCATGCGGGTGTATAATGGCACAGCCATGATGGCGCGTGTGACGGGCATGGGCTGCTTGGTATCTGCTGTGATTGCTGCGTTTTGCGCGGTTCAAAAAGACCCGACGCTGGCAGCTGCACACGCCATGGCCTATTGCGGAATCGTGGGTGAACGAGCAGCAGTCAATATTCAAGGCCCTGGCTCTTATGCGGTCACGTATGTGGATTTATTGAGCGAGCTGAAAGAAGATTGGATTTCAAAATTACTGACGGTTGAGTCTCATGTCTCGCTGTCTTGATATTCGGTTGCAACTGGTGCTTGAAGACGGTCAAAATTATGACTGGTTGATTGGCGAGGCTGTTCGAGGGGGAGTGACTTGTGTGCAGTGGCGCCACAAGTTTTTGAATGATCGTGATTTTTATCATCGAGCTATTAATTTGAAAGCCATTTGCAGACGCCATCGGGTACCCCTAATTATCAACGACCGGGTGGATATTGCGCTGGCAATGGAAGCCGACGGAGTGCACCTGGGACAAAGTGATATGCCGTTTGAAGTGGCACGGCGTCTGTTACCGGATTTTATGAGTATTGGCTTATCGGCGGAATGCTTCGAGGATGTTATGTCTGCCGAAAAATTAGACCTTGATTACTTGGCCATCAGCCCTGTATTCTCGACGCCGACGAAGACGGATACAGCTTCGTCGTTTGGTGTGGATGGTTTCAAGAAGGCGCGTGCAATGAGTCGACACAGATTGGTTGCGATTGGGGGTGTGAATGCGAAGAATGCCGCCCTACTTCGGCAAGCGGGTGCGGATGGCTTGGCTGTTGTGAGTGCAATTGGACGAGCTGAGGCGCCGTACGAGGCGGCTAGGGGGATTTCATGAAACGCGTACTCACCCTAGCAGGTTCTGACTCAGGAGGCGGTGCCGGAATCCAGGCTGACTTAAAGACTTTCATGGCATTAGGTTGTTATGGGGCATCGGCAATTACAGCGCTAACGGCTCAAAATACGTTGGGTGTTCGTGGAATCTTTCCTGTTTCACCCAGTTTTGTCACCGATCAAATCGAAGCTGTATTAGAAGACATTGGCGCCGATGTGATTAAAATTGGCATGCTGTGTAATATGCGAATTATTGAGGCTGTTGCCCTATGTTTGAAGCGGTTTCCAGAAATCCCAGTAATTTTGGATCCCGTGATGATTTCACAAACAGGTCATGCTCTGTTAGAACCTGATGCCGTGATGGCTTTGCGCGAATATTTGTTTCCCAGAGCTTATTTGCTGACTCCCAATTTGGACGAAGCCAAAGCACTGGTGGGCGAGTTTGATGTCGAGAGCACGGCGCATAAAATCTTGTCGATGGGGCCCAGAGCTGTCTTGGTAAAGGGCGGCCATCGGAATTCAAAAGCCTATGAGGCTGCACAAGACTATTTGTTGTGTTTTGGTAAAACCAAGGGGACTTATTTTGCGTCGCCCTGGATTAAAACGCGCAACACGCATGGCACTGGCTGTACGCTTTCGGCCGCGATTGCGGCTTATTTGGCGCAAGGCTTGTTATTGGTTGATGCAATCGGCGAAGCAAAATCGTATTTAAATGGCGCTTTAAATAAGGCCAGTGGCCAATCGGTCGGCGAAGGGGCAGGGCCTGTCTGTCATCATTGGAGAATCTTATGAGAAAATGCTTGTTGGGTGTTTCTGTATTTTTAGCTTGTTATGCCGCACAGGCGGTGACTTTTTTCGAAATTGCGACGGCAGGAACACAAAAAAAACGAGAAGAAATTATTGCGAGCCAATTTGTTCAAGATATGTCAAAGGGCGTTTTGAGCCAAGCGCGATTTAGTTATTTCAAGACCGAAGATAAAAAATATGTTTGGCGCTACTCGGATAATTTGATGGTTTTAGCGGCCAAAGCAGGTGATTACAGAGTTCGATCATTTTTGCAACAAGCAGCCGTTGACTCGACCAAAGAATGGAATGGTCCTCGGCCGACGGATATGAGCCAGTGTCCTTCTTGCTTGGCTTACTCTAATTTTGAGGCGGCTTCTGTGGCTCATTCTTTTGCGGTTGGAATCGCTGCGCTTTTGCCGTGTTACACAGTTTATTGGGAAGTCGGAAATTGGCTGAAAGGACATTCGGTTCCCCACAATCCCTACCAATTTTGGATTGACGCCTATTCTGAGCCTGGTTCCCATAAGCATGTCGAGGACATGGTTTCTTTTGCGAACGAAATTTATGAAATCAGTACATCTGAGGTCCGTGAAAGTATGCTGAGGGCCTATATTTTCTCGACGATCTATGAGCTGCAGTTTTTTGATAGCGCCTATAACTTGATTCAATGGGAGACGACTCATGCGCAATAGCGATTTGTACTCCAGGGCCTGTCAAGTGATTCCCGGCGGCGTGAACAGCCCCGTACGGGCTTTTCAAGGCGTCGGTGGTACACCGGTGTTTATGAAACGCGGTGAAGGCTGTCATGTGTATGATTCCGAAAACAAGCGTTACACAGATTATGTGCTCTCGTGGGGGCCGTTGGTTTTAGGCCATGCGTATCCCAGCGTTGTAGAGTCTATTATTCAAACAGCACGGCTTGGCACCAGCTTTGGGGCGCCGACTGAGCTTGAAGTTGAGTTAGCCGAGCTCTTGGTGAACCAATTTGAGTCGATAGATAGGATTCGGTTTGTAAACAGTGGGACTGAGGCGACGATGAGTGCCCTGAGATTAGCGCGTGCTTATACTCAGCGAGACAAGATCATCAAATTTTCTGGCAATTATCATGGCCACGCCGATATGTTGCTCGCTCAAGCAGGCAGCGGCCTGGCGACGCTCTCTATGAGTTCTTCAGCAGGTGTGCCAGAGAAGTCCGTCCAAGATACGCTGGTAGCGCCCTATAATAACTTAGACGTCGTCAGAGAATTATTTTCAGCCTATCCGGGTCAAATCGCTGGAATTATTGTCGAACCAGTGGCGGGCAATATGGGTTTAGTATTGCCGAAGCCAGAATTTTTGACAGGCCTGAAATCACTCTGTGAACAACACGGTGCTTTGCTGATGATGGACGAAGTCATGACCGGGTTCAGGGCGGCCCTGCCAGGGGCCCAAACTTATTTTGGTGTGGACGCCGATATAACTTGTTTAGGCAAAGTGATCGGTGGTGGGTTACCGGTGGCTGCGTATGGGGGCAAGCGCAAAATCATGGAACAGGTGGCGCCGCTCGGGCCCATGTATCAAGCAGGGACTCTCTCGGGAAACCCCCTAGGTATGGCAGCGGGATTGGCGACGGTCAGGGCGCTGTTAAAGCCAGGCGTGTTTGAGAGCGCTGCGGCCCGATGCGAGCAGTTAGTCTTGGGCATTCGTGAGATGGCTGCTCAGAAAAAAATACCTGTCCAGGCGAGCTCTATGGGCACAATGTTTGGTCTGTATTTCTTGAAAGAGCCAGGCGAAATTTCTAATTACGAAGACGCCAAAAAATTAGTTGATTCAGAGCGTTATTCGAAGTTCTTTCACAAGATGCTGGAGCTGGGGCACTATTTTGCACCGAGCGCATTTGAGGCCGGATTTGTGAGTGCAGCGCATACTGAAAAAGATATTCACGAGACACTGGATGCAGTTTGCCAAGCTTTATTGTAATCTGGGCGCATGCAAATTCAGATCGCTAAATTCGGTGGATCGTCGTTAAACGAATCGCGTTATATCGCCAAGGCCTGCGATATTATCCAACAAGCGCCCAAAGGCCTCGTGGTGGTTGTTTCTGCGATGGGTGGGATCACGGATTTATTATTGCAAACGCCGATCCCTGTTGGTATTTTTTTAGAGCGCCATTCCCAAGCTGCACATGAATTAGAACTTGGGGCTGATTTTCAGGCAGTGCTTGAGTCCGCGAAGAAAGATCTCAACGTGGCCCAAGGTGAGCGCGTGATGGCACAGTTGGTCACGGCGTTACTCAAAAAACGAGGCGTTCAAGCTGTTTATGTCGACGCACCCGAGATCATCAAAACACGCAACGGTCCAACAGGGCTGATTCACGACCCTGTTGAATGCTCAAAGCGTATTCAAGAAAAAATCAAGCCGTTGTTAGAAGCCGGCAAACTACCTGTCATACCTGGATTTATAGCGTCGGGTCCAGAGGGACAATGGGTGACCCTAGGGCGCGGCGGATCTGATTACACGGCGACCATTTTGGCCGCTTCTCTTTCCGCAGAACGCGTGACGCTCTATAAAGAGGTCGATGGGCTGCTCACCGCGGATCCAAAATATGTACCCAAAGCTCAGCTGATTCCAGAACTCTCGTATCAAGAAGCTGCTGAGTTGTCTTTTTACGGCGCTAAAATCCTGCACCCCAGATCGATTATTCCGCTGATTAAGCCGCGTATTCCCCTGTATCTCAAGAATACTTTTAGGCCGGAAATGCCGGGGACAAAAATTTCTCACGAGGTTTCGAAAAGCAGATTGCCCGTGCGAGCACTCACGGCGATATTGGGTCAGTCGCTGATCTCTGTCGAAGGCTGCGGCATGATGGGTGTACCCGGCGTCGCTATGAGGACTTTCAAAGCCATGAGCGAGGCAGCTATTTCGGTGAGCTTAATTTCACAGGCGTCGAGTGAAGCGTCGATTTGTTTTACGATTCCAGCGACTGATCAGGTTCGGGCGCTCGATGCTCTCAAAAAGGAGTTTCAGTTTGAGCTTCAAAATCAAGTGATAGAGCGCGTTCAAGGCTTACAACAAGTTGCCATTGTGGCCGTCGTAGGCATGGGGATGAAGGGTCATAAAGGCTTATCAGCCCAGGTATTTGGCGCTTTTAGGCAGGCAGATTTGAATGTCATAGCGATTGCTCAGGGATCTTCAGAGTTTAACATCTCGATGGTCATCGACGAAGTAAAAGTGCCGCTGGCATTGCAAACTTTGCACCATGAGTTCTTTGGGAGCGAGACACCGAACGAGGTTCAAGTGGTCTTGAATGGCTTTGGGCAGATTGCTCAGGCGTTGACACAGCAATTGGTTTCGCAGCGAGATTATTTGCGCGAAGAGTTTGGTGTCTCGATTGGCATTAAAGCTTTGTCTGACTCCAAAGGCTCGCGGGTATTTGAATCGACGGCGGGTTCCCAAGAGTTGCTGGCGCTGATTGATCAAAAAAGACAGGGAGCATTGATTTCAAACGCCTCTGGGCCACTTCAATTCGAATCACTTTCGTTGCCACGGGGCATTTGTGTGGATGTCACAGCCACAGAGAGTCACGCGGTTTTAGTGAAAGCTCTCAAAAACGGTTTAGACATCGTATTAGCGAACAAGAAGCCTTTAACAGGGCCCTACGCCGAATATGAAGAGCTGTTTGCGATCGCTAAGCAACAGGGCTGTCAGATTCGTTACGAGGCAACTGTTGGGGCTGGGCTTCCCATTATCGATACGATCGACAAGCTCAAACAAGCTGGTGATGCGCCGCTCAAAATAGAAGGCTGCTTTTCGGGGACGCTGGGCTATCTCATGAGTGCACTCGATTCAGATATTTATTTTTCAAAGGCAGTGAAACAAGCGCAGTCTCTGGGGCTCACCGAGCCGGATCCCAATGATGATCTGTGTGGCAAAGATGTGGCCCGTAAGGCTTTGATACTGGCGCGCGAGTTAGATTGGAAACTGGAACTGGCTGATATTGAAACAGAATCGCTGGTGGGCGTTACGGATGCAGAGTTTGGTGCGCGGGTTCAAAAGGCGCATCAAGCAGGAAAGCGTTTGCGTTATGTGGCGTCGGTGATTCCAAAAAAATCAATTCGGGTGGGTTTACAGGAAGTCGGGCCTGAGTCGCCATTTTATTATTTGGTTGGAACCACCAATCAGGTGAGCATGATGACGCCACGTTATTTAGAAAGTCCGTTGGTTGTTACAGGTCCTGGTGCAGGGGCAGGTGTCACGGCGGCGGGCGTATTGAATGATATTGTTGCATTGGCAGTGAGGGCACATGAAATTCGTTAAACTCTATGTTCCGGCGACGATTGGCAATGTGGGGCCGGGTTTTGATGTGCTGGGCTTGGCCCTAGAAGGCCTTGGCAATACTTATGAGATCAGCCTATGCGAAGGCCCTAGTCGGTTGTTGGGGGTGACGGGCATCGACGCGGATCGAGTGCCTTCCCAAGTAGACCAGAATCTGACGTTCATGGCGGCGCATAAAATGGCACGTGCTTTAGGTTACGAAGATGCTCACTTCGCTGTCCGTGTTCACCAAGAGCTGCCCATTGGTGGCGGCTTAGGTTCAAGCGCGGCAGCTTGTTTGGCAGGTGCTTATGCTGCTGAGCGGCTTTTAAGTCCCTCTCCACAGGGTGGAGAGGGATTTAGGGTGAGGTCTGTGGCTGCTGAATTCGAAGGCCACTATGACAACCTCGCCCCAGCTTATTACGGTGGTTTGACGATCGCATCGAGTGATTTTATCACGCAAGTTCCACAGGGTTGCGATGTATGGATTGTTGTGGTGACTCCTCAAAACCGCCTTGAAACCAAACTGGCTCGTTCTGTTTTACCAAAAGAGTTGCCGCAAGCCGACTGGGTGCGCCAAATGGCATTAAGCTGCGCGCTGGTTTGTGCCTGGCAACGAGGGGATGCCCATGGCATTGCACAGGCCTTGCAGGATCCGTTTGCTGAGCCCAGGCGTGCGCCGCTCATTCCCGGTTTTGCCGGGCTCAAACAAGCGGCCTTAGAATCAGGTGCTTTAGGATGTTCTATCAGTGGCGCCGGCCCGACGGTGTTTGCAATTTTCGGAGATCAATCCAAGGCACATGTTTTTGCACAAAAACACAATGGCTCCATGGGTCAAGTTGCCAAAGAGGGAATTCGTATATGCTAAGTTTTCAAAGTTGTATTCGCTGCTTTCAAAAGTATGACTTGAATCAAATTATTTATCGCTGTGAATGTGGCGGTTTGATCGAAATCAAGCACTCTGTGTTCCCCTCTCCACTGGGTGGAGAGGGGTTAGGGGTGAGGTCAGGCGTTTGGCGCTTCAAAGACTATGTGTTGCCCATTCCGGATTCCGAGATCGTCAGCCACCCGGAGGGTTTTACGCGGGTGTATGAACGCGAAAGCTTATCGCGTTGGGCTGGCGTCGATAAACTACTCTTCAAACACGAAGGTGAAAACCCGACAGGGTCGTTCAAAGATCGCGGCATGACGGTGGCTGTAACGCAAGCCAAGCGCTTGGGCCAAAAGCTGATTGGCTGTGCATCGACGGGGAATACGAGTGCTTCTTTGGCTTCTTATGGGGCTCAAGCGGGTCTCAAGACAGTTATATTTTTACCGGAAGGCAAAGTAGCGCCGAGCAAAATTGCCCAAGCGATCGCTTATGGAGCCGAGACGCGCATGATCGAAGGCGATTTCGATACAGCCATGGCAAAAGTGTTAGAAGCTTCTCACGATGAGGGTCTTTACTTGGTCAACTCGATCAATCCGTTTAGGTTGGAAGGCCAAAAGACCATTATGTGGGAGTTGTTTGAGCAATTAGATTGGCAAGTGCCTGATTGGATCGTCGTTCCCGGCGGCAATCTAGGGAATACGAGCGCGTTTGGAAAAGCGATTTTAGAAGCTTACGAAGCGGGCTGGATTACGAAAAAGCCGCGCATCGCTGTGATTCAAGCTGAGCGAGCCAATCCGTTTTATCAAAGCTTTCTGTCTGGCTTTGAAGACTTTGCACCGATGCATCCAGACACACGGGCGAGTGCGATCAATATTGGCAATCCGGTGAATTTTGAAAAAGCCAAACGTGTGATTTCGGATCTAAACGGCCGCGTGGAGCAAGCTACAGACGCTGAAATCAAAGAGGCCAAGATTCAAATCGACCACAGTGGCATTGGGTGTGAGCCATCCAGCGCGGCTACGTTGGCAGGCCTTCAAAAGCTGGTGGCTCAGAAATTTGTGCGTCCGGACGAAGTGGTCGCCTGCGTGCTGACGGGTAACGTGTTAAAAGATCCGGTGATGTCATAAGCACTAGACAATAATAGAATAAAAATGTAAGATGCAGTCTACAAAGAGGCTTGGCATGTTGGAAGAACTATTTTCAAATCATCTGGAAGTATTGGTAAACACGCCGAAAGACTTTGAGCGTTATCTTTACTCTCAGGTTAATTGGAAGGCCCAGGGAATCTGTATCTTGGGTGACCGTGGTGTAGGCAAAACCACGTTGATCTGCCAAGATTTGGCCAAGCGTTATCAAAACCCAGAACGAGCCCTATATTTATCAGCTGATCACATTAATATTACGTCCTATGGTTTGTTCAATGTTGCAAAAACATTTTTTTCTCATGGTGGAGAGGCGCTATATATCGATGAGATTCATAAATATCCAGATTGGTCGATTGAAATTAAAAATATTTTGGATACCTACAAGACTCGCCAAATCATTTTTTCAGCAAGCTCATCACTCGATCTAGGCCAAAGCAAGGCCGATTTATCGAGGCGAGTGGTATACCACCGCCTAGCAGGTTTGTCATTTCGTGAGTTTCTGAAGTTAGAAGCTATGGTAGAATTGCCTGTGTTTGAATTAAAACAGATTTTGAAAAATCATGTTTCAATCTCATCTTCACTAGGTAAATTGCCAATTTTAAAACACTTTCGAAACTATCTCAAACAAGGCTATTATGCTTTCTACCTAGAAGGCACTGAAGATTATTTTTCGAAATTAAACAATGTCATCGAAAAAGTATTATTTGAAGACATTGCAGTTGTTTATAATCTTAAGCAAACAACACTTCCAATCCTTAAGAAAATTCTTTGGTTGGTGGCGACGTCAGGCGGCTTAATTCCAAATATAGACAAAATAAGTAAAAACTTGGGTGTTTCACGGGAAATGATCTATAACTGCCTTGAATACTTAATCCGTTCTGGGCTGTTAAACGAGGTTTTTCATTCGGGCCGCGGAAACACTCTGGTGCGTAAGCCCGGAAAGATTTATATTAATAACACGAATCTGCTCTATGCCATTCACGGAAATCTTAGGTTGGAAACAGACTTAGGTGGAATTCGCGAAACTTTTTTCGTCAACCAACTTTCTACATCCCATAAAATAAGCCTTCACGAAAAGGGGGACTATTTGCTCGATGACCAATGGGTGGTAGAAGTGGGAGGTAAAGGAAAAACAGATGAGCAGATTCGAGGCGTCTCAGATTCCTATTTGGCTCTAGATGATATGTCTATTGGATTTGGTAAAAAGGTGCCGCTCTATTTATTTGGCCTTCTGTATTAGATTAGAGGGCGACTGGGAACGTGTTAAAAGATCCGGTGATGGCGTAGCAAATCAGCTGGGACTCAGAGTAATCTGTCTATTATGCGTGGTATTAGAGCAGAGCCAGGTGTACAACTGGAATCCCGTGAACAGGTAAAATCGCCTGTTGCGGAGCGAGAGACGGATGGGTTGAGGCTTCCTAAGTATTCTCCTGATGAGGATGTTGATGCGAACAACGTGGCACATCCCGCTCCATCAGAAGTGAAAGAACTGGCTGGTAAGTTGGATTATGACACAGAAACTTAAACCTAATTTTTTGATCCGATTCTTTCGCTGGATAGCCAGTATCTTCTTTAAGAAGAAGCCACTAGAAGTCCAAGCCCCCGGCGCACGGCATGATACAGTCGACCCGTCCGGCAATGCTTGGGTTGACGATGAATGAAAAACACAGCAGATAGCTGGCCACGTGCTACTGATTCACCTGTTATCAGCGATTGCTTCAGATATCCTGCTCATGCTCACAGCAGTCACGTCGTTATTATATTTGCGCCAAGACTATTGCCTGAAACACCGAAAGCAAATTATTGCTTTGCCATCCATCCAAGCGATTGATTCACTCGGGTTAAGATTATTGATCAGCGCTTTTGTTTTGATGACCTTAGGAATTCTTGCAGGATCGGACTTGGCTTATCAGCAATGGGGAGCCAATTGGTATTTAGATCCCAGACAGCTCTGGTCGATGGTGAATTGGATCGTATTTGCAGGCGTGTTATGGGCGCGATTTTGGGTTGGCTGGCGCGGAAGATTGGCCGTTCTAACAACTCTTACAGGCGTGACCTTGATGCTGATTGGATTTTTGACGCTGCATTATTTTAGCTGGAGCCGGCACTATGGGCTCTGATTTAATTTGCGTGGGCTTAAATCATACTGCGGCGCCTGTAGAACTTCGAGAGCGCATTGTATTCTCTCGAGATAAGCTCGGTGATGCCCTCAAAGACGCGGTCTCACAAGAACATATCGAAGAAGCAGCGATTTTAAGCACGTGCAATCGCATCGAAATCTATGCTCAAGGACATCGTGAACATGCCGGGCTTGCTCTCGAGTCTTTTTTACACCGGTATCACCGGATACCCGATAGATTATTAAGTCCGCATTTGTATTATTTTCAGGGCCAACAAGCGTTGCTACAGCTGATGCGTGTGACTGCGTCGTTGGATTCTCTGGTGCTCGGTGAACCGCAGATATTGGGGCAGGTTAAAAGCGCTTATGCACAAGCCAGAGAGCACGGGGCCATTGGACCTGCGCTCACCCGCGTATTTTCACAGGCTTTTTTGACCGCCAAGCGTGTTCGAACAGAAACTGAGTTGGGGAAGAACGCGGTGACCGTGGCCTATGCGGCCGTCCAGTTGGCTGAAAAAGTATTTGGGAGCCTGTCCGGTCGTCGGTGTTTGCTGCTCGGTCAGGGTGAGATGGGAAGCCTGGCCGCTGCGCACTTTAAGCAAAAGCAAGCGGTGATTGAGCCAGCCACGCGGTCGAGCAACTTAATAGCCCTGCTTGAAACGGCTGATTTGGTCGTCGCATCGACTTCGGCGGAGTATTTTTTGATCGAGCCCGTCAGCTTAAAAAAAATCATGCGTGCCAGGCGCTACCGGCCGCTATTTTTGATTGACATCGCTGTGCCTAGAAATATTGATCCGAGAGTTGCTTGCTTAGATAATATTTATTTGTATAATATCGATGATTTGTCTCAGGTTATTGCTTCGAATTTAGAAGAACGCCAGGTAAAAGCCGGACTTGCTGAACAAATTATTCACGAAGAAATCGAATCGTATCGAATTCAAACGGTTGAACGCCGGTTGGCCCCAGTGATTCAAGAGCTCCAGGCGCAGAGCTTGTTGATTGCTGAACAGGAATTAAGCGGCTTTCTGAAAGATACCCAACTGAGTACAGAGCAAACTCGGCAACTGGAAGCTTATACGAGGCAGTTAACCGCCAAGCTGTTTCACCAGGCTGTATGCGCAGTGAAACAGCGGGCGTAACAGACTAAGCCTCTTTGGTAATATACCCCATCAATGCCCCAGCGAGTATGGACTCTACAAGACAGATGAAGAACCAGGCGGCCCCAATGTTCATCGGAATAGGCATGTACATCGTCATGCTGAGCATGCAAAAGCCTGAGATCAGCCCATAGCATACGCCAAACTTAAAGCCTTGTGCCAGGGTTCTGACTTGAGATACGATCAGATAGAATAGAACATACAGTGTGGAAAAGACAAGTGTCGCGACGAGCTGAACCACGTGATTCATTTCCGCCTGGGGTCTCCAAAGTTGGGCGGTGGCTTCATACGCCGACATTAATAAGTGTCCGTGGGCGATAAAATCCATAATGGCCCATAGTACAGTGACGCAAACAATAGCTAGAATCGTTTTTTGAGCTTTCATGCAGGGTCTCCTTTGGGAGATATCCTAACACAGCTATTTTCTGGCTTTGTGTTTTTGGGCTCTTTTTTTTAAACCGGCGATGCTTAGAGCCGCAAATAAGGCTGACAATACGGCCAAATCACTGAGCGAACGTGTGGTTTGGCTACACCCGCCACCATTGTTGACACTGGTATAATTGTTATTGGTATTGCTGGTGTTGCCTGTGGAGCCGGTTGCTGCATTGCCAGACGTGTCAGCCGCATACAAGTTTAATCCAAAAAATAGAGTACATAAAATAATCGTTTTCATTCTCGCCTCTAATTATATATTAAGCCTAAGTGCTTAGCTTTAGCAATTCTTGTTCTAGATTTTTTATTTCGTCCCTGAGGGCGGCAGCCGTTTCGAATTCGAGTTTTTGAGCTGCGGCCTGCATTTCCCGCCTGGCTTTCTGGATGCGTTTTTCAATTTTATCAGGCTTTAAGCCGGACAGCTTCGGGGCTTTGGCTTCTTCCTCAACCAGAAAGTGTTCCGAAAGCTCCGCAATGGCTTTTTGGATGCTTTGGGGCGTAATATGGTGTTTTTGGTTGTAAGCTTCCTGAATCTGGCGTCTGCGCTCTGTCTCTGAGATGGCTTTGTGCATCGAGTCTGTCACGCGATCGGCATACAAAATGGCTTTGCCATGGATATTGCGGGCCGCACGCCCGATGGTTTGGATGAGGCCAGTGGCTGAGCGTAAGAAGCCTTCTTTGTCGGCATCTAAGATGGCCACCAGAGAGACTTCGGGGAGATCTAAGCCCTCTCGGAGTAAATTAATCCCGACCAGCACGTCAAACTGGCCTGCTCGGAGCTGTTTGAGGATCTCCGTGCGCTCTAGGGTATCTATATCACTGTGCAGATACTTGGATTTAATGCCAACGTCTTTGAAATAGTCACTCAAATCTTCAGACAGGCGCTTGGTGAGTGTGGTGATTAAGACGCGTTCACCCGCTTGTTTCCGGAGTTTAACTTCACGGACGACGTCGTCCACTTGGTTTCCAACGGGCCGAACTTCAACCTGAGGATCCACCAAGCCGGTGGGGCGAATCAGTTGCTCGACGATATAAGGCTCGCTTTTGTCTAACTCGTAGAGGGCAGGGGTGGCGGAGACATAGATAACCTGATTTGTCAGATCTTCGAATTCTTGAAATTTGAGAGGCCGATTATCCAATGCAGACGGCAACCTAAAGCCGTGTTCTGTGAGTGTTTTTTTGCGCGATTGATCACCCACAAACATGGCACCAACCTGGGGAATCGTTTGATGGGATTCGTCGACAAACAGCAAATAATCTCTTGGAAAATAGTCTAGCAGAGTGGGCGGGGGTTCACCGGCCTGCCGACCTGTTAAGTGCCGAGAATAATTTTCGATGCCTTTGCACACGCCGATGGTCTCGAGCATTTCTAAATCAAAGAGGGTTCTTTGTTCTAAACGCTGGGCTTCCAAGAGCAAATTTTGTGACCGTAGCTCAGTAAGACGCTGTTGCAGCTCGATCCGAATCGCCTTCATGGCCTTGTGGACGCGGTCTTTGGAAGTGGCATAGTGGCTGGCGGGCCAAAGGGTGATTTCTGGAAGGTTTTGGAGTGTTTTTCCCCGCAGAGGGTCTACCAACTTGATCGACTCGATTGTGTCGCCCGAGAAACAAATCCGATACGCTGCTTCTTCTTCGTGCGGTGGAAAAATTTCGACTGTATCTCCACGAACCCTAAAAGTGCCTCGTGAGAAGGCAATATCATTGCGTTCGTATTGGCTTTCAATAAGTTGGCGCAAAAAAGAATCGCGCTTTTGCTTTCGACCAACGGCCGCATAAACGGTCATTTCTTCATAGCTTTCTTTGCTACCAATGCCATAAATGCAGCTGACGGAAGCGACAATAATCACGTCGTCTCGGGTTAACAACGAGGAGGTCGCGCGGTGGCGCATGCGGTCAATCGTTTCGTTGATGGCGCTGTCTTTTTCAATATACGTATCCGTCGAGGGGATATAAGCTTCTGGTTGATAATAGTCATAATAACTAACAAAATATTCGACGGCGTTATTGGGGAAAAAGTTTTTAAACTCTTGGTAGAGCTGAGCGACCAAAGTTTTATTATGAGCGAGTACGAGCGTTGGCTTTTGGACCCGGCTAATCATATTGGCCATCGTGAAAGTCTTGCCAGAGCCTGTGACACCCAAGAGCGTTTGATGCTTGTGTCCCGCGAGCAGTCCCTCGCTGAGTTTTTGGATGGCTTGTGGCTGATCACCCGTGGGTTTATAGTCGCAGACCAGATTAAAGATTGACTTGGAACGCATAATCTTGAGGCCGTTCACAGGAGTTATCAGAGCACAGCTGCATTTTAAACACGCCTGATACGGGTCCGTGGCCGTTTTTGAGCTTGGCTTTGATTTCGAAAGCTTGGTTTAAGAGGTGTTTGGCGTTACCGGTGGGTAAAATAGGCTGGCCAGCCAGTTGCCAGTTGTTTTTGGGGTGAATGACGA
The DNA here is from genome assembly GCA_023248545.1 of Myxococcales bacterium. Taxonomy (GTDB): domain Bacteria; phylum Myxococcota; class UBA727; order UBA727; family JABDBI01; genus AER2-1. Next base: position 223,713 of record JAHFEF010000001.1, read on the forward strand.
GCTCAATGGGTCGTCCAACTGGCTCTCCGGGTGCATAGGCATGCATGCCTTCAGGCAGTTTGACTTTCACAGATACTTCACTGGTTTTGGGGTTAAATGCGTAGCTAATTTGTGAGGCTGGTTTTTGTTTGGGTGTGCAAGAACAGGCAAAGGCCAGCAGAATCAATACTATTTTCATGAAGCAGCTCTTAATTTTTGCATTTTCTTACGCACAAGCTCTTTTTTGAGCGAGCTTTGATAGTCAATCCAGAGTTTGCCATCCAAGTGATCTGATTCGTGCTGGAAGCAACCTCCTAGATAATCAAAAGCTTCTCGTTCTTGCAGAGCACCCCGAATGTCGGTGTAGCGCATGATCACGCGATAGGCACGTTTCACGCGGCCGCTTTCGCCAGGAATGGACATGCAGCGTTCTTCCCATTCAAATTGGCCTTCTTTGAGAATAAACTCGGGGTTAATAAAAGCCTCAAAGCCGTCGGTCCCGTTGCCATCGTTGTGTTCTGGGGGAATATTGACCACAAACACCCTGAGAGGGACGCCAATTTGTGGCGCGGCCAGCCCGGCCGAATTGCCCTCATATTCCATTGAATCAATGAGATCCTGGACCAATGCCTTGATCGAAGCATCGATTTTTTCGACAGGCTTGGAGGCCTGGGTCAGCACAGGGTCAGGCCAGATGAGAACTTTCCGGGCGGTCATGATGCTTGAAGTTTACGGGGTTTATTGGGTTTAATCAAGGAGGGGCATTATTCGCAGATCGTTACGAACTAATGGCGCAATCTTGTCTCGATCAAGGACATAATGGCGGCAATTTCATGCTGGTTCATGCTTTGTAATTCTTTTAACCGCTCGGGAATATTCATCCCTTCGTAAAATAGGCCGGCAATAATGACGTTGTTTCCATCGTAAGCTTTGAAAGGCACATAATGATGTCCAACAAGGTGAATAGAAAAGTTGGTATCTTTTGTGAGGGTGGCACGGTGTGGGGAATTGAAGTGTTGATGATTCTCTGCTATCTTTTGGAATCCTTCCAACAAGATATCACGATAGATTTCTGCCTGGCGCCAATTCCATCGGCGCGCTGTATCACGGATCGCTTTTTCTAAATGAACAAGCGCGGTTTCAGTCATGTAGTAGGTGGGGCGGGTCATTTTTCGGCATCGGTCCGCAGTTCTCTGATGACCCTATCTGTAATTTCCTTGGCGACAGAAGCCGGGTAAATTCGGCCAGCTTTGATGTCGGCAGCGGATTTGAGCAGCTCTCTATAGATGTACTTTTTCTCTTCTTCCTTTTCCATATCCTCGCGGATGAGGGCACGAACATATTCACTGGGCGTTGAGAAATCGTGCTTTCCATTGGCGCGATGATCGACAAAATTCCGCATTTCATCGGGCAGGCTAACATGTAAGCTACTGGTCATAGTATTAGAATACCAGTATTTTGCTTAAAATATCAATAGATGACATTACGAATTAAGTAGCGCACGGCCCAAAAGTGTGATGGACGATCATGGGGAAGAAGCTGCCTTCACGCCCTTCAACCACCCTTCGAGTTGTTTAGCTCTGTCGCTGCCAGGGTCTGCTTTGGAAAGCTGGCGTCTTTTGTCCTTAATCAATTTTTGTATCATGGGGGTCTGGGGAAACCCTTCAAAAGAGGTCGGTCTGAGAACTCCCATGGCCATCAGAAGATAGAAAACGCCTTGTTCAGTAGGGTAACCTGTTTGAGGGTCGACAACCAAAGACTCGTAAGCGTCTCTTTCATCGTCCGAGAGCCTCTTGAGTTCTTGGTATGTATTGAACTGTTCATCGTTTAAGCCACCTCGTTCTTGTTGACGGGCCAACTCAGCAAGTCGAGCTTTTGATACCGTGGAGAACTCTTCTTTTTTAACCCGAGCGCGTTGTTGAGCATTACCCAGTTTATTATATTCTTGCTTTTCTTCATCGGTCAGCGACACAGAAGGCCTGATGTTTTCAAGTGCACTCAATTCGTCAGCTCGACTAAATGATGGAGCCAAATCTATCAGTAGCGCCGGAATCACGCCCGTACCAAGCTGCATTTTATCTTGCGAAGCTTTAAGAACGTCCTGTACTATTTTCTGGGGGTTATAGCGCTGATAGAATTTGGACTTAAACACCTCCACATCTCCAAGATGCCCTAAGGGGTCAACATAGCTGGAACCTGGCGCTGCAACCCCGTAAGTTTGCCCCAATACTTCCATGTAGCTGTTGTATGTGTGGACATCAGTGCCAGGAGTGTCAGGAGTGTCAGGCAGCGCTGCGTTAAATGCTTTAACCCTCAGATGATACAGAACTTCCAGCACCCTATGTTCAAGGGTAATAACTCCCGACGAATTGCTAGGGTCCAGCAAAGAAAGAGCGGTGTTTGTTTCCTGAAAACGTCTGGTTCCACAATGTAAGTAGCCTTGAAACAGGGTGAGCAGCGCCGATTGTTTAAACGAATTGTCGATTTCTGGATCCTGGAGAGATTTAAAAATGTACTGGAGTCGTATTAAGATTTTCTGATAAAACGCATCTAACTCCACAGGTTGGTCTGCCTTCGGCGTCCCTGTGAGCGCAGTTTTCTGTTCAACACTGTCCAAAAAATTTTCGAGACCCTCAGCGATTTCATGGAGGCCATAGGGTTTTGAACGCTCATCTTGAAGTTTAAACAATTCGACTGGGTTTGTGAAAATAGTTTTGAATAAGTTTTCTAATTCTTTCTTCAGGCCTGTCGCATCGGGTGCATTCTCCAGTGGCTTTAAATCCAAACTGGGCGGTGCTTTCATATGACTTTCATCCAGCGCACTCGCGAGCACTGTCGAGATGGATGGTTTAAGATTTTCAGCACCGATTTTCTGAATCATCCACAACACCAAATCCTGCTTGCCACTTTGAATGGCAAATGAAAGAACCGATACACCTTTGCTGTCTTCTGCTTGTGGATCCGCGCCCTTTTCTATCAAGAACTTCAACAGATCGAGCTTACCCTCAGCTGCGGCGACTTGCGTGAGCGTCCAGCCTGGATACTTATAATGAGTTGTTGGGTAAGTAATGTTCGGATCAAAAGTCGCGCCTTTCTCAATCAGAAACTTCAACAAATCGAGCTTACCATTAGCTGCAGCGACTTGCGTGAGTGTCAAGCCTGGATGGTTATAATCAGTTGCGGGGAAAGTAACGTTTGGATCCGCGCCCTTCTCTATCAAGAACTTCAACAGATCGAGCCCACCCTGATCTACAGCGACTTGACTCAGCGTCCAGCCTGGATACCTATAATGCCTTGCAGGAAAAGTAGCGTTTAGATCCACGCCTTTCTCGATCAGGAACTTCAATACATCGAGCTTACCCCTCACTGCAGCGACTTGCGTGAGTGTCAAGCCTGGATGGTTATAATCAGTTGTGGGGAAAGTAACGTTTGGATTCGCGCCTTTCTCAATCAGAAACTTCAACAAATCGAGCTTACCCTTAGCTGCAGCGACTTGCGTGAGTGTCAAGCCTGGATGGTTATAATCAGTTGTGGGGAAAGTAACGTCTGGATCCGCGCCCTTCT
>JAHFEF010000012.1 GCA_023248545.1 Myxococcales bacterium
GATTCCTCGCATCCGATAGGCCGAGATACGTTGCTCGAGCGCTGCATTGTAAAGCCATTGATGCAATCGCAGCATCGCCCACAGAGCAGCTTCCTGCAGCGCCGTGGGGTACAGTCTGTAGGTGACTTTACGATTGACCTCCCTCATTTCAGAAACCTAGCCCCAATGAGAATTAAAAAGCAAGAGCCTATTCTGCAATGCGCCAGCCTCTTCGAGGGGTTAATGGCTTCGCCATGCCGCGCTTCACCTCCATCCAAAACTGGTGTTTATGGAGTACTGCGCGGCGGTTCAGATAGAAGGCCTTAATTCTAAAGACATTCGATTTTGAGAACCCCTCTGTGCCGGGGAAATTATTCTGCAGATCCTGAGCCAGCTTTCCAATAAAACCAGCCCCCCATTTCTCATTTTTCTGCTTATCAACGATCATCTTCCCAATCTCCCAGTAGAGCTTAATAAGTTCATGGTTGACACTTAAGGCCGCCTTTACTTGGGCTGAACGAATCTTCTCTTTAAGATCTCGAAGCAGTTGGGGATAACCAGGCGGCATTTTGACCAAGGATTTCATGGTCGCACTATAGAGCACAAACACTGCCAAGGGCCAGTGGTGTTTCTCTACTGCCATGATAGGCTGAGGCCTCCAAATGGCGTCCATACAGGAAATATCAAATCGGCTCGCAGAAATCGAGCGCGAGAAAAAGCAACTTCTCGAAGCGCTTGTACTTCTTCAAAAGCCTGAGGCCCCTCAATCTATCAGCGACGCTGAAAAGATTCGACTTTTTCTGTCACTATTTCGATGCCGTGGGTCTGTATTCCCCAAACTATGGGAGAACTCAGCCAAAGGAATCAAAGGCTACTCGCCAGCCTGTGCCAACGAATGGAAGCCAGGCATCTGTCAGAAGCCAAAGATTAAGTGTTCAGAATGTCGCCATCAATCCTTTTTAAAACTTGACGAGAAGGCTGCCTTGGAACACCTGCAGGGCAAATCCACGATTGGAACCTATGCGATTCGAGAAGATGACCGATGTGTATTTTTAGCAGCCGATTTCGATGGCGACGGTTTTGCCGAGGATGTTCTTGCTTATAAAGCAGCAGCTTTAAGGCTTGGGCTTGAAGTTGCCATTGAACGCTCGAGGTCTGGAAACGGCGCACATGGTTGGATTTTCTTCTCCGAAGCAATCCCTGCAAGAACTGCTCGTCAGTTGGGCACTCTCATCGTTGCCCGCGCAAGCACACATCGACACATGCGCCTAGAAACCTACGATCGTTTCTTCCCAAACCAGGACTTCTTGCCCAAGGGTGGTTTCGGCAATTTGATTGCTTTGCCACTTCAATATAAGCCAAGACAAGCTGGAAACACGGTGTTTATCGACGATGAGTTTAGGCCTATTGAAGACCAGTGGCGTTTTTTATCTGATTTCAAACGTCTCTCCGAAAGAGAAATTCAATCCCTGCTTGAAACTCATTTGCCCGGCCTATCAGGTCTATGTTTAGAAGCGGACACTTCTATTGTTGTTGCAGAAAAAGCGCTCGACATTGTCCAAGAGGCTTCAAAAAACAGTGTCTGCCCTGAGCAGATTGAATTCGAAATTTGCACTCAGCTGGCCATCAAGCTCGAAAATCTTCCCTCTCATCTCATTGCTGCTTTCAGGCGGGTAACGACCTTTGCAAACCCGAAGTTTTTTGAGCTCGAAAGACTACGCTTCTCGACTTGGAAAACACCGCGTTATATTTTTTGTGGAGAGCTACTCGACAATCGCCTGATTCTCCCGAGGGGGGCCTTGGAGCCCTGTTTAGAAATCTGCAAGCAGACCGGCGTAAAAGTCATTTTGAAAGACTCCAGACATTCAGGGAAGAAGAACAAGTTTGCATTTCAAGGTAAGCTCTCAGCTGAACAGAAAAAATGCATTCAGGCAGTTCTTCCTCATGAATATGGCGTTTTAGTCGCACCACCTGGAGCAGGAAAAACAGTCATGGCTTGTGCCATCATGGCTAAGCGAAAATTGCCGACGCTGATTTTAGTACATCGCATGCCGCTTTTAGAACAATGGCGCTCTCAAATAGCGGTCTTTCTGGGAATTGATCCTAAAAAAGTAGGCGTCTTTGCAGGGGCCAAGAGAAAACAAAGCAACCTAATTGATATCGGCATGCTGCAGACTTTGAGCAACATGGATAACCTAGGCGAAGTCCTGAAGGGCTATGGGCAGGTCATTATCGATGAGTGCCACCACCTGCCAGCAGTTTCGTTTGAGGCCATTCTGAAGCAATGCCCAGCCAAGTTCGTATTGGGTCTTACTGCTACGCCCTATCGAAAAGATGGTCACCAGAAGATTATTCATTTCCAGTGTGGGCCTGTTCGCCATGCCATGACAACAGTTGACGGTGTTGAACTCACGAAGCAGCTGATTGTTCGAGAAACTTCGTTTATGCCACCTGAAGAACTTGGGCCAAAACCCCAGATTCAGCAAATCTGGAAAACGTTGGTCGAAGATAAAGGTCGATTAGCGCTTATGGCCTCAGATATTTTGCAGGCCCTCGAAAATGGTCGATTCCCTTTGGTTATTTCCGAACGCAAACAGCATCTGGTTCTTCTTGAACAAGCCATACGAGAGCAAAATTCCACCATCAAAGATCTTCGAGTGATTTCTTTGATTGGGGGAATGGGTAAAAAAGAAAGAGCAGGCTCGCTCGATGCCATCAACAGCATGGCGGAATCAACCACTAAACCATGTGTTTTAGCCACGGGGTCACTGATTGGCGAAGGATTTGATTTGCCGGCACTGGATACGCTTTTTGTGACGATGCCGGTCTCTTTCAAGGGTAAGTTGATTCAATATGCAGGCCGGATTCACCGGGCAGCCGCAGGAAAAACAAGAGCGATGGTGTATGACTACCTGGATTCTTCAAGTGCATTGACGGTCTCCATGTTTCGCAAGCGACAGGCGGCCTACAAAAAGATGGGCTATGAGGTGTCTGCGTGGGAGTTGCTTTAAACGGGTGAGCATCAAGAGGGAAAGATCAATATGAGCAATCCACGCACAGAACAAATCGGTCATGCATATGATCAGCTTTTCAAAGATGGCTACTTTAACGAGAAAAAGGGCGATAACAGTTCTTACTTATATGGCTTATTAGCAAATCAAATCCCGGAGACAACATCCAGCATCCTTGAAGTTGGACCTGCGGGTGGGATTTTCATGGAAAAGCTTCTTAAAGAAAAACAGGCCATTCGCCATGTAACACTTGTTGAAATTTCTCGGGAAAGTTTGATTGCCTCTGAAAAGAGACTTAAAACCATCATTGAAAGCAGAAATGGAACCGTCGTGGCAATTCCTGATGACATTCTGCATGCATATCCCGACCTTCACAAATACGATGCTGTTATCGCGTCATATATGGGTGAATATGTAAGTGACCAGATAAGCCCTGAGCAATACATAGAGCGCTTATTGGAACTCGTAAAACCAAGAGGAGTGTTAGTTTATGCCGATATGGTGAGTACTGGAGGCCAAAAACTTATGAAACCTGACTTGTTGTGTGACTTCTGGAAACTAAGAAGCGCCTATCAAAAAGCAGGACGTTCGCTTCCAGTTATGGGTTTATTTAAAAGCCTTTTGCTGATGGGTCTATATGCTCAACCATCTTTCAAGAAACTTGATAAATATCATGAGCAATACGATTTCCCAGAAAACGCATGGAAAGCCGTTGCCGCTGCATACCCAGGGAGTAGTCTTGTCTTTCCTACTTCAATTACGGGAATTTTAACTATCCCAAAGCGATAGGTGCTCTCCGCCTTTGTGGGCTCATTGCACTTTGTCGCTATCTGGCATATGGCCTAATATGTATGAAAAATCATATTAAAACTGTCGAATTGTATGAAATTCAACCTGCAGATTTTAGACCTCAGGTTCAGGTTGCGGCTTGTTATGTCGAACATGGTGGCTGCCTCCTCCTTCTACAGAGGGCCGCAAATAAGACAGAGCCGGGTCAATGGGGGGTGCCTGCCGGGAAACTTGAACTGGGTGAAACCGCTGAACATGCTGCAAGACGGGAACTGTTGGAGGAAACTGGCATTTCTCTGGACGCCAACTCGAAGGTTTCATACCTGCGCTCGCTGTACATACGAAAGCCCAACATCGATTACATCTACTATATGTTTAAGGTAACTTTTACGTCAAAACCAGAAGTCTCTCTGAACAACGAGCATCAAGCCTATCATTGGGCTAGCCAGCTCGACATTGCTGATATGCCGCTGATGGCAGGCGCCAGAGAATCTCTTGAGTATTATCGAATTGATTTACAAAAAGAGTTTTACTTCATCCGACATGGACAAACAGATCACAATGTTTTGGAAGGACAAGATAAGGGCGTTCACCCCGACGATTCACCACTTAACCTGACAGGCATCGAACAAGCGAAACGCGCTAAACCCGTTATCGATTCACTGCCTATTAGGACGGTCTGCTTAAGCCCGCTTCGGCGCGTGAGGGAGACGGTTGACGTTGTGATGTCTGATCGGTCATTTAATCACTGTGTCATCGATAATCTCGGTGAATGCTCGGCGCAAATCTGGCATGAAATGGTGCACACTAAGATACATGGGGACCCCACGGAACAGTTTATTAGCAGAGTCAAAACTGGCCTAAATCAGGCTCGTTCGATGCCTGGTCCCGTCTTGATTGTTGCTCACGGTGGAGTCCACTGGGCTATTTGTCATTTGCTGGGCATCGAGGAACATGATTGGGCCATTGGGAACTGCGTGCCGGTGCGATTCTCGTTGAATGACAATGGAGAGTGGGCTGCATCCTATCAGTCAAACGCCCTGACCGTCCATCATTTTTTGTGAAGTGATTTCGTTTTTAAATACCTTTCTATTTGGCTTGGCTTATGGATTAGAGGTTGACGCTGCGTGCAAAGCTTTGACCATAGGTTCCTTCTTAAGTTCCACGGCTCGCCGCAGTGGCGCGTAGCCATGTTCATCTTTTGCATTTGCATCAGCTCCATGGGCAAGAAGCAATTGCACGTCTTCAAGACCCCCGAACTCGGTCGCGATATGAAGTGGCGAAGCGACTATTTCCATGTTGAGAACTTTTAGATTGGTGTCCACTTTTGCTTCTTCAACCAGAAATCGGGTAATTTGATGAAGGTCTTTTTGTCCCAAGATCTCCGAAAACAGAACTGCTGCCAATGGACTAAAATATCCCTCAATTCCAGAAAAGAGCGTTTTCGGATCTTGGACATCTTTGTAATAGCCTCTCAGTTTTGAAATAAACTCGTTGGTCGACAGGGCGGTTCGGTTATAGAGCCTGTCTGATAGATACTGACTCATAATAGCAATGAGACAATGTTTCCGGAAGAGTTCAACGTCTGACTGAGTCCATTTTGGAATAGTAAGATTGCTGTCAAAGTTCACAGGGAACAGAGCTTCTTTGTGGTATTTTCTAACCATGTTTCGAAGATCAGCATAAAATTTAAGCAATTTTTCTTTTTGCTGAATCATAAAGGTCTCAGGGTGATAAAGACCAACTTCGAAATTAGTATCAAATCGAAGGGTCGTAACCTGCTTCTGCCCATTTACTTGAAGCCAAACTGCAATTCCTCCGCCTTCAGAAATGGCTCTAACAAAGTCATTGGCAATAATCGTAAATGGGTTAGTTTTTTCGTTTGCTTCCAAAAAACTTCGTGACAGTCTTTCGGTTATCACGCGAATTGACAACATATGTGGATCGGTCAAAGCAAACAGAAGAGACCCTTCTGGTAATTCTTCTACATCCTTCAAGGAGGCACCACCATGGCATGAATCGACCCAAACCAAAATCGGCCCTTTTGCCGTTCTCGAAGCAGCTTGAAAAATCGATTTTGTAGTGGAGTAGTTTGGAAGCGTGCCAACATAGTGATTCCCCTCTGGATCAGGGCCTCCATGAGCGAACAGAATCAAAATATTTTGACTTCCTGAGGAAGACACAAAAGAGAGTTTTTTAAAATCTTTTACGGTAGGCTGAGTGACACAATTACCCACCACCACGGTGTCCGTCAGATGGTCTAAAAAATTGCTCTCTCGGTGAAACAAGTCACCACCACACACCAAAACTTTATTTTGGCTGTTTGGAACTGAGCAATGAGACCCAGACAAAAGAATGACAAAAAATAACACAAATATTTTATTCACTTGGCTACTGTAACGTGCTTACAAATCTAAACGCAACTGACACATCAAGAGCACTATGAAAAAATTCACAGATTTCACTCGGTTTTCAAAACAACTTTGTTTTAGCATGATTTTTCTTACACGTGCATGGTGCACATGTAAGAAAGCCGTTTCCATAATCCGATCAAGAAATAGGAAACGGCAACCAACTAAGGTCGAGACCCACATAAGAAACGGCGAAACGCACTAACACTTCAGTGGTGGGCCCGGTGGGAATCGAACCTACAACCGCCGGATTAAGAGTCCATTGCTCTACCAATTGAGCTACGAGCCCACGAATTTGCACGGGAATCTGTCGCAAAAGCAAAGACTTGTCAAGATTGAAGAATTGTATTATATTTGAATACATGGCGCATACAAGCATCATGACTGTCCGACTCGATTCGGATTTGCTCGCAGCTCTGAAAGAACGTGCGAAAAAAATTGGCCGAAGCGTATCGGCTGAGGTGGCACAGATGATCAAACAACACGTGCTTCCAATGAGAAGCAAGCCAAACACAATCCCCAAAAGCGAAGGGATGTTTAGCCAATTCGATGCTCCGACCTTGGAAGAGTTGCGTGACTCTCGAAAAATTTACACCCAGAAAATCGGTGCACTATTGCCATGAAGAAATTCGTACTGGATACGCACGCCCTCGTTTGGCACCTGTCGCTCCCAAAGCGCCTAGGGAAAGCAGCTCATCGTGTCATGACGCAAGTAGACCAAGGTAAAGCCATGGCACTTATCCCCGCCATTGTCGCGGTTGAACTGGCATTGCTGCGAGAAACAGGTCGTCGTGTACCGGGTCCCCCTGAACTGCAGGCTTTGATTCAAGCCCATCCCGGTTTTCAAATTCTGCCCATGGATTTGGCTCAGGCAACTGAATTCATGTTGCTTGGATATCTGCAAGATCCATTTGATCGCCTGGTTGTTGCTGCCGCACGCGTCTCTTCAGTTCCGCTGTTAACCGCCGATGAACGTATCACGCATTCCAGCCTTGTCCCAATTATTTGGGACTAGACTTCATTGGTGGAGAGGGGCCGGGGGTGAGGTTTACCCCGCTTCCTGCATCAAGTAGCTTTCAATAAACGGCTGGATTTCCCCGTCCAGCACAGCGTTGACATTGCCGATTTCAAAATTGGTTCGCAGATCCTTGGCCAGCTGATACGGCGCCAGCACATAGTTGCGAATCTGTGACCCAAATGACGCCTCCATTTTGGCTGCCTCAGCCTTGTCTTTTTCGGCCAGGCGTTTTTTCATTTCGAGATCATACAGCTTCGAGCGTAAGAGCTTCATGGCGGTGGATTTGTTCTTGGTCTGACTGCGTTCAGCCTGACAAGCAACGACCGTGTTGGTTGGTAAGTGAGTCAAACGCACAGCGCTGTCCGTCTTGTTCACATGCTGGCCACCCGCACCGCCCGCTCGGAAAGTATCGACGCGTAAATCTTCCGGTCTAATATCTACTTCGAAAGAATCATCGATTTCAGGCAACACCCACACAGATGAAAATGACGTATGCCGACGGGCATTCGAGTCAAACGGCGATATTCTAACCAATCTGTGAACACCAATTTCGGCCTTTAAATAGCCATAGGCATATTCACCACTGACCAAAATAGTCGCGCTTTTTATACCTGCTTCTTCAGCCGGCATAATGTCCATGAGTTCGACTTGATACCCTCGACGTTCTGCATAACGCGTGTACATACGCAGCAGCATCTCGGTGAAATCTTGTGAATCTACGCCGCCCTGACCGACATTGACCGTCAAAATTGCATTGCAGACATCACTGGGACCCGACAACATGCGCTCAATTTCTAAGTCGTGAACTGTTTTTTCCAGTTTGGCATACTCAGGCTCAAGTTGTTTCAGCTCATCGTCATTACCCGATGCCAATTCAATAAATTCAGCCAAGTCTTGCACGCCTTGCTGGGTGGCCAAAAACCGTGCAACTTCACGTTCAAGCCCAGCTTTTTCTTTCTGAACAACAGCGGCGTTCTTTTGGTCAGCCCAAAATTCGGGCGCCTCAATGAGTTTCTCGAGTTCAGCAATGCGCTTTTGTTTGGTTCCGATTTGAAACGCTTTTTCGAGCGCAATGATTTTTTGTTGCAGAGTCCCTATTTCCATACACGAAGCCCTAAAAGAACGCCCAGAATCAGAAACAAACTGTCTTTCGTAGTTGCTGACTCTTGTAAATCCAGCTTGAGCGGCTCAAAATAGGCATGCGATGCCAAAATAATCGCCAGGCCCAGAAATGCCCACAGCCAGTCCGATTGGCTTCTGGGACGCCGAATTATGACCAATGCCAGCAATAAAATTGCCCCGCATATGAGCGGCACAAAATCACCGGCACGCACATAAAAAGTTGTCTCGGTGGCCAGGGGTATATCCGCCAAAACCATGGCTTCTTCATACAGCCCCGTTTCCCCATGGGCATATCCAATCGGGTCGACCCAGGCTGAAACACCGGTGTTGGTGGCCCGAGCAAAGCTTCGACCCGTCTCGACCGAACGCATTTTATACATGTTTAGGTGCTGATACGGCCCAGCAGAGACGCCATACCAAGCATCGTTGGTGACATTCAGCAATAATTGGGCACCTTGGGTGACAAAATCGCGGCTGATATTTGGAAACACGCCCTCGTAACAAACCGTAATCGCCAGTGGCACATGGTCCACCGTGATGGGCGTGAGCTGTCTGCCTCGAGCAAACTCGCCAATGTTGGGAACCAATTTTTTCGCGACCAGCCCAAATGGCCACGGAACATATTCGCCAAACGGCACCAAATGATTTTTATCAAAGCGTCCTAAGATTTTTTGCTGCGCATCTAAAATATACACCGCATTATAAAACTGGTCTTTCGAATCCTCGGCGATGGCAGGGATAATATTGATGGGCGCTGGGTTTCCAATCGACACAAAATGCGGCTCCTCAGCGACGAGCCTGTACGGATAGGAAGACTCTGGCCAAAGCACTATCTGAGCGCCCTGTGAAACTGCCAGGTCTTGTAACCGGCGATACCGACGTAAAATCTCATCGCCATAAAGCGCAGCCTGATTTTTGATACCCTGTTCAATATTGCCCTGCAACAAAGCGACTTTCACTGTCTTGAGAGAGCTTGGGTCATAGGTTTGGATGCGATAGGCGCCATAGGCCATCAAGAGAATTGTTGCAAAAAACGCGGCCCAGACCTCGCCTCTCGCTCGCGAAACCACCGCGCTGTTGACCAAACCGATATAAAATACCAACCCATACGCGCCAACAATCGATGCCCCTTGCATTAAAATGGGCACAGTGACCAGAGAATTCCCCGACATTCCCCAGGGGAAAGATCCGATAAAACCATAATCACGCAAATACTCTGCCAAACACAGCGCCATAGGAAGCAGCCAATAGTAAGGCCACCCCAGTTTTAGGCTGATATATCTCGCTAACGCCGCTGCGCCGCCCAAATAGCAGCCAATCAACATCGCAAGCAGCAACAAAGCGAGACCGCTGAGTAGCCAGTGCATGCGGCCAAACACGGTCATCGCGATGGTCAGCCAATACAACATCGCCATGTATTGCAGGGTTGTTGAAATAAAAAACAGCGTGAATGCCCGCTTGGGTGAGGCATGACGCGTTGCGTAAATCAACGGTGCATACCCCACGAGTACCAACCAGCCCCAATGGGTGAGCTGACTGAGCGCCAACAAGGCCGCAGCGCCGACCGCTAACAAGAGCTCTCTTCTCATCGCACCGGCTCAAAAAAGCAATTCATGTTTCGACAAGCCAGGGCCCGCTGCCATTTTTCAGAAGCAACATTTTTGACCGTCAACGAAGCCAATGGCCTGCCCTCCACCAGGGCATCGAGCTTGCCCATGTGCAAATCCAATCTGGCTGTTAACAATGGATTCTTGCTCTTACACAACGCCTGAACCTGTTGGACCAATTTTAAAACACCATCCTGTTTTTTAAACTCAGCAACAGCACAGGTTCCATCTGGGTAAAGAACTACACCAAGTGCTCGATGACCCTGCGCTGAAACATAAAACACACCCCCCGCTGCGGGCTCCGGGTTTGCTCCCAAACGCTCGCGTGCCAAATGCTGAGCCTTAGCGGCACTCATGGGCAATTTAAGCTTTTCAAATCCTATTTTCGAAGTCCACTCGGAGCCAACCAACTTATCTTGTTCAATCAACAGCGACAAATCGCGCCGAAAATGCCCCGAGTTTCCCTGCTTCGCCAAATATTTGATGTCTTTTGAATCAGATTCCCAGACAGGTGACTCGCTCTTCCAACTCTTGGAAAACGCCTGCAGTTCCACCCCCGTCCCAATCGCGTCAGCTCCCTTCGAAGAAACAACGACCTCATGCGGGTGTGTCCGAGAAACAATGATGCCTAAAATCAACCCAGCCACCAAGGCCAGTGCCCCCCAAGAAAATCCGGGTTTTTTCACCCAGGGTGGCACCGTCGCCCACAACGTCGGGTTGTCAGACAAAACACCCGCCGGAACCTGATAAATCGGCGCTCTCTCTGACGGGACGGGTGCTTCGTAATGCTCCAGATCTTGCTCAATCTGAGCCAGCGCCAAGTCAAATTCAGTGGCATTTTGATAACGCTTTTCAGGTTCTCTCGAAAGTGCTTTGGACAAAACACGATCCAATGACAAGGGCGCAGGATAATTTCGCTCAGAGGGCAATGCAAAACGACCCAGAGGCAAATCGCCTAAAATACACTCATACAAGAGCACACCGACAGAATATAAATCCGATCGACCATCTACGCGCTTGGCATCAATATGTTGTTCGGGTGCCATATAGTTGACGGTGCCCATGGTCACTTTGCTGCGCGTCAAATTAGGATGCGGGTTCGTGGCCTCGTTTAAAAGCCCAGCCAACCCAAAATCAACCAGAACCAAACGCTCTAAATTGTTCTCCACCAAAACATTTTCAGGTTTTAAATCTCGGTGAATGATCCCGCGATCGTGAGCAGCTTTGAGGCCCAACAAAATCTGGCGCACAAACGCGATGGCTTGTTTCAGCGGCAACGGCCCATTTTTCAAAAACCGCCTCAGCGTCGTCCCTTCCACATATTCCATGCAAAAATAATGAATATTAGACACGCTGCCGCTGTCAAAAATCGCGACCACATTCGGGTGCCTAAATGAGCTCAAAGCGACTGATTCACGCTCGAAACGAGCCACCAAATCAGATCTCGACGACATTTCAGCCGATAAGATCTTCACCGCTGCGGGCCGGCCCGAAGCGATGTGCTTAGCCTTATAGACAGACCCCATGGCACCCTTGCCAATGGGTTCCAGCAGCTCATAGCCTGGAATGGCGGGCGGGTTGGTTTCAGACAGAATCACGCGCGTGGGTGCAGTCGTTTGTTCTTGCGTAGGTTCTTTCGAAACCGCATAACGTTTGGCGAGCGCGGGGTGAATACCGACGCTTTTTTTGGCCTTTCCGAGAAAATTAGTATCGACCCAGGTGCCGCAATACTCGCAGCGCCCGGACGTCAACTCGGAATTACAGTGGCTACACTTTTGACTAACGCCTGACATATCTCACTTGCTGTTGCTGCTGAGGCAACGGCTCCAAATGAAACTGATACCACTCTTGCCCATAACCATTCATCTTCATTTTTTTATTATTTTGTAAGTTATTCAAATTAGCAATCAAATGGCTGTCGGAATTTCCCAATTTTTTCTGGCCGTTCACGAGAATGTCTATCGCCTTGTTGTTGTTCCCGGCTTTCCAGTGGCAATAGGCCCACACGCTCCAGAGCAAACCCTGCTTGGACGAGTAGCGAGCGGCGGTCTCGAATATTTGATCCATTTTGGCGAAATCTTTTTTCTTAAACGCCAAAATGGCCAACATGGCTCGAGCGTTCCAGTGTTTGCCAAAAGATTTTTCTAGATACGGCCTGGCTTTAGAAAATTCTTGCCGCATGTAGTAGAGGCTGCCAATTTGACCATCGACAGCGCTGGCGGTAAAAAATTGCCAGTGGGCATATTGCTTTTTGACGTCTTCTAAAAGCGCAATCCCTCGGTCGATACGGCCTTTTTGGATTTCAGCGATGGCCTGCATCATCGCGCCTTGTGCTTTCACCGCGACTCGACGGGCCATGACAAAATAAACGATCACCGCGACCACCAAAGCCGGGATAATCGCAGCCACTAGGCTGAACGTCGCCCAAACCAAACCGAGTACAGCACATCCTGCGAGAAGAGCTAAGCCTAAAAGAATCATGTCACTTTGTACCAATCTGTTTGAAAAACGCCAGCCTTTTAGAACAAGTCTGCGTGCGTTCCTGTTGCTTCAAACACAACATAGCCATCCATCTTCCGATAAATCAAAAGCCAATCCGGCTCAACGTGACATTCTCTGCAATCAGCGTAATTGCCAACCAATTTATGGTCTCTTTGGCTCAGCGATAAAGGTTTTTCTTGAATCAGCAGGCTCATAACAGCTTTAAGTTTTTCGGTGTCCTTTAAACGTTTCTGACATCGTTTAAGATCTTTCTCAAACTTCTTCGTGCGCTTTGGGATCAGCATCTAGATTCCGAGCTCTTTGAATAGGCTCTCTGCATCCTTGCTCTCGATGACATCGATTCCCATGCGACTTTTTTCAATGGATTCGCGCAACTCTTTATTCGGGATTTTAATCTCAAATGGAATCCCCCTTAGAAGATAAACCTGACGAAAAAACAAACTAATTGCTTCACTTGTTGAAAGGCCGAGGGTTTCAAAGATATCCTCCACCTTGGATTTAATACTTGGCTCAATCCTGGCCCTAACGATGGCTGATTTGATTGTTGTCGCTGTCATGGCTCTATTGTAGCTACAACGGGATTCTTTGTCAAGGTTTGCTTGAAAAACGCCAGGCTCTTTAACGGTGTTTGTTTGAGTTGCTTCAGATGCCTCACAAACACAGCGGCCATTTGTTTCAAATCGGTTGTACTTGCCTCGTCTTCGCCTAAAAGACCGCAAAGCCCCAACAGCTGAAACTCAAACGCTCGAATATCAGCCGTTGCAACTTCGCTTTCTGCGGCCTGCTTCAAAAAAATATCCAACAAATCAAATACTTGGGGAGCTGGGTCGTGTTCTGCAATAAATATTTCAGCCAGCTCAGTTGCATAAGCCGCGAGCGCAAAGCCTCTCAAATTACTGGCAAGCGCGTGCGTGTATGCCCCGAGATCAAGCTCCGACAAAGCGGCCATTCCAGTGGCTCTGGATTTGAAAGCTATGCGCCCTCGGGCGGGCGCCTGTACAACACTGCCGCGTTTTTGAGAGGGTCTAAAAGCATTTCGACAAAACACGCTGATGCGCCCGTGCTCCCGTGTGAATGCACGGACGATAGCGTCACCTTCCCCGTAGCGGACGAGGGAAGTGAGAATGGTTTCGTCAAAATTAGTCATGACATGCATCTAACTACCATGTTATTATATTTTTAGTAAATAATATGGGGGAATTATGGGCAACTTCGAAATACGCACCAGCGTACCAAATCTGGACAATATCTCGTCACCGCCCCCCATCACGAACCGGCCCCATGAATTCAAAGACAAATTGCTGCCACACATAGAAACACCGCCAACAGCCAATAAAACCAAAAATCCTCTGTGGTCTAGGATTTTGGATTTGTGGTCTTGGATTCAAAACCGTCTAGGAAAAAAGAAAGAGTCTTCGAGAAAAATCCAACCCATGTCTGGCGATGCCAAGGCGGAACTTCAGAATCTAAAAGAACGCCGAGCTGCTTTTTTGAAACCAGGGACATCTGAAGCGCCCACGATTCAATCGCTCAGAAACAAGCTCCGTATCCGCGATGGAATCGATGCATCTCAGAAAGCAGTTCAAGAAGCCGAAGAAAAACTTGGTGAAGCCATCGTGGGCAGCGACCCAAATATAGAACAATTTCGGGCTGACTGGCACCAACTTCTTGGGGTACAGGGCGCACTTGGCATCAGACCTGATGACACAACAGAAAACGTCAAGTCACAACTCGAAATTCTTGAAAAACAAGTCGCTGAACAAGGTAATCTCAAAAACGCAGAATCTCAAGCTCGAAGCGCGATACTAGGCAGCGAAGACTTGGAATTCCGTCAGCAAATCGCTGCCATGGAAAAAGAGCGTAATGCCATCCAAGCCAAAGACAAAGTTCTGAACGAATTGCGCGCAAAGAAGTTTGGTCTGACGGAGACTTTATCAACACAAATAGACAATCTTGGTTCACTGACGGAAAGATTCCGTGCTTCCAAAAAAGAGATTACCCGTCGATTCAAAGACTCTAAACAAGCCAAAACAGCTCTCGATGAAGCAACCAAGCTATTCAATCAGCTCAAATGGGAGATTGAGATCAGAGATATTAATTTCAGCATTGCAGATATTCGCTCAGCAATAAACTTAAACGCTTTAGATGCAGCACTCCATAATACGATTTCTAAAATCGATGCCATGCTCGCGGGCAATGAGGTTAAGAAAGAACGCAGAAGATCGGCTTACGAAGCTTATATCCAGGGTCTTAAACGCATTAATTTCGGCTTTGGTGGCAATATACCCCGCGACCCGGAAATTATTTTAGCCGAGAATAAAAAACGGCTCGAGGTTGCATTCCCGGGCACAGAAGAAGCGGCCTTCAAACAAGAAGCCCTCAAAGCGGTAGAACAGAACTACCCAAAGGCTAGTGCTGAATACAAAGCCTGGAAGGCCGCCCCAACAACCATTCCCAAAGCGATTGAGGCTTTAAACTTCTTAAATACCTCACAAGACATCGAAAAACAGGCAGAAAACATCCAAAACGAATTAGAAAAACTACCTCAAGGATTTCTCAGAACGAACTTAACAAAACAGTTTGAAGACACCGTCAAGCTGGCTCGAACACGCATGAGCCTTATCAAGTCTCGCGGTAATCCAAATCCCTCCCAAACGTCTCCGTCAAATAAATCAGGGACACGCAAGCCATAGCCAACACAATCACCGCCATAACCAATGCACTCTGCGCCAACGAAAAATAATTTTGCAAAAGCTGTACGCCTGACGTCATCAAAACCACTGAGCCGCGCATCCAATTGGTCACCATGATGACAGCGGTTCCTCGAATATTGGTCCCAAAACTCTCAGCAACCATCGTGACATATACTGCCCAATAGCCCCCTGAAAAACCAAGCAAAACACACAAAGCATAAAAGCCCGTCATCCCCAACCCGATGGAGTTCAGATAGATGGCAATCATGCCCGCGCTCAACAGCAAAAAGAATCCGACGACCCCACGTCTGGATTGAAACCAATGACTCATCACCCCGCTGGTCAAATCACCGATGGATAGGCCCACATAGCAAAATAAAATCGCTCGCCCTGCCGAAACCACTTCGTGCATCCCCTCGGCTTTCATAAGCTCTGGGGCAAATGTCATCAATATACCTACAATAAACCAAATCGGCACGCCGACTAGAACACAGGCCAAATAACGCAACAACCGAGCCTTCGAACGCACAAATAAATCGATTCTGCCCCGATGCTTTTGTGGGGACTCTGTAAAAATCAACGACTCAGCCACACGCAACCGTAAAAACAGCAATAATAAACCCATCACCCCACCAACGATATAAGCCACTTTCCAATGCAGACCGTCCCCGACCAATCCCGCCGCCACAGCACCCAAAAGACCGAAAAATGTAAGCCCTGTTGTCCATAGCGTTCGTCGATGTTTGAGTGCGCTTTCGCTAATCAAAGTCACCGCAGCGCCGACCTCACCCGACAACCCAAACCCGGCAATAAATCTCAAAATCGCATAACTATTTAACGAGAAAACAAAAGCATTCGCCAAATTAGCCAACGAGTACAACAAGATCGACGCCATCATGACAGTGGTTCGGCCTTTTTTATCCGCCAAGACGCCCCAGAAAAATCCACCGATGAGCATGCCGGCCATTTGGCAATTGATGAGTAGCATGCCGGAATCCAATAGTTGGTCCGCCGGAATTCCAATGGCCTTGAGGCTCTCTATTCGGACGACGCCGAATAAAACCAAATCGTAAATATCAACAAAATAGCCTAGAGCAGCAACCACAAAAGTAGCGGCAAATGATTTCATACGTGTGACCTTGGTGGGTCATTCGGGAATTGAAAAGGGGTCGCTTGGGTCGCTCGGAGTTTTAGCGGCGATCTAATTGTTCATCTTAGGTCTGGAGGTCAGACCATGAAATTCTGGTTGTATGTCTCTCTGTTGATGATCGGACAAAATGTTGTTGCTGTGAATTGGCAGCGAGTAGAGCGAGTTTCACGTCCGGGATTTAGCTTCGAATATAGAAACACAGACCGCGATACAAATGTATATTCTGCTCTGCTTGGAATAAATCATCGCGGGCTGATAGAGGTTGGATTGGAGCTGCCTGGTCCAAAGGGGTGGGAGACTTTTGCTTCAGATAGGTTAGCGGAGGCCTTAAAGCCGGTCTTAGGCATAGATCCTACTCTTAGGTTTCTTTTGCGAGATCCACAGGTGTTACATTTCTCCAATTCTCATAGACGTTGGTGGTAAAGTTGGATATTGGCATCGTTATGAAAAACTACACGACCCTCTTCTGTCTTGTGTTTCTGTTCGTATTCATGACCCGTGTTACCGCTGCCCAGCCCAATGTAACAGGCGGAACGTATACGTTCTGGACGCGGCAACAACTCGAAAATGGCTCCTTAATAAGCTCTGGTCCCGTTGGAACTCTAGTAGTGAGCATCAATTTACCCAACCAAGAAACCAGATCGGCCAATATAGTCACTATTACATTTAGAACCGCCGAGGACGCGCGGCAATATTTTGGGAGCGGCTCTGGCTTCAGTGTTGCGTTTGATAACCCTAGCGTTGAAATCATACTCGCATATGAACAAGTATGGCGGGAAGATGGATTTGAACGGCTGCGACAATATTTGGTTAGCAACCAACTCATCCCCGCCGATTTCGACCCATTCCATGGAACTGAGCCACCACAAAGGCCAGCGGCTTCGTTTGGATCAACCATGTAACCTTGAAATCTAGGTTAGCCTTTTTCGCTTGCTTTCAAAATTAGGTTTGTTTTAGCATGGACTCTTCTTGTAGACGCATGGTGCGTTTGCAAGCAAGCCGTTCCTCCCCGCCCAACCAAGTTTGGGGAAGAACGGCGACCCAATAAGGCCGAAAAACAAATTAGTTTCTCGGCCTCAACTTGTCAAACCCTGACAGGAGCGAAAACTGATGTCTGAAAGAGCTTACAAAATTTTAACCTGGTTACAGAATCAAAACAGCACAGAATTACCCATTCGCCAAGCCACACTCGCTGAAGAATTTCAGTGCTCGCGCAGAACCATTGGCAGAGCACTCAAGCAATTAAAAGAAGCCGGGTTGCTCATCGATTTGAACCAGCGTCATCAAAACAGGTGCAAGATCTATCGGGTGGAAAAAATCCCCCTCAATCCCCCTTTGGCAAAGGGGGAAGAGAAAGCAGGTCTGACGCCTGAAGCTCAACGACAATGGGATTTCTTCGGACACATATTTAAAGCGGTCTTTAAGCAGGTCGATGAGGAAAAATTGAAAGCGTATTACGCCAAAGCAACGTGGAACTTAGAGGGCATCACAGACATCCATCAGCTGTATAGAAAAACGTTTGATGGGATGTATGAGCTTCCAGAGCTTGAGCCTCATCTGCCTTTATGGAAGAGGAAACCGCTCCACCCTGAACCCTGAACACCCGACCCGCCCGCCAATCGGTCGGGAGCGCCGACAAATGTGTCGTCGTGATAAAGGTCTGTGTTTGGAGCTGGTCCACCACCTGAAGCAATCTGAAGGCATTGTCTGGGTCTAGTTCGCCGACCACGTCGTCTAACAAGAGGAGTGGGCTCAAGGACCTGTGCGCAAAAACAGCCCGTAGCTGGGCTATTTTCAGCGCCAAAATCAACACACGCGCCTGTCCCCGCGAAGCACTAAATCTTGCCGGGTGCCCATTCAACGAAAATTCCAAATCGTCCAAGTGCGGCCCCAACAAAGTTGTTTTGCGAGCACGTTCTTCCACTTTCAGCTTTTCTAAACTGGCTTTTAAATCACCCGCACTGCTAGGCAAATAGGTCAACTGGCCGGTTAATTGCGCATCGGATAATCTCGAAACGCCATCTTCGTAATAAGATTTGATGTGTAGAAGTGCAAGCACGCGGGCTTTTTCGATCACATGCGCGGATTGGGCTAAAACTTGGGTAAAACTACTGAGTTCTACCAAATCCACCAAGGGCTGCTTCAACAAACGATTGCGCTGCAGGAGAACTTTCTCGTATTGGCGATAATAAAGCGCGTAATTGGGATACAAGCTGGCCGTGATTTGATCCAGCAACCGACGTCTTAAACCTGCGCTGCCCATCACAGCCGCGAGATCTTCCGGCACAAAAGAAACCTGTGCAATTTTTTCTCGAAGCGCAAAGGGATCTCGGGTGGGTTTGTTGTTGAGGCGAACTTTTTTGCCTTCGAGATCGAGGTGAACCGAGACGGTGAATGGGGAAGTCCCTGCAAACTCCGCATCGATTTGAGATTCGCGCTCGCCAAATAAAATCAAATCGCTGTTGTGCTTGACTGGCCTAATCGGCTTCAGCTGGGCACCCACAGCGATCGCGTCTAACAAATTAGTTTTACCATGGCCATTATCGCCAATTAATAAATTCAGGCCTGGTGCCGGATCCAATATAATTGATTTTAGGTTTCTAAAATAAACAGCTTTTAAACGTCTAAGATTCACGGTCTTTTTCGGCGGCTTCTAGTCTCAACTGGTACTCTGACTTGAGTTTCTTATCAGACTCCTGTTTAACCAATTCCCGCAAGACCTGAATACGCTGTTCGTTGATTTTTGCAATCGCCAGCTTAGAGCTGCTGTTTTCACGCATGAAAGTATCTAAATAATCAAGAACCAGTGCTTGATGGCTCTTGCTGTCAGTTTCGGCAACCACACGACTCAAAAGCGCAATCGCATCCGCATATTTTTCATGTGTCCACAACAACAAGCCATAACTGATCTGAGCCTCCGTGCGGGCATCGCACGCGACTGTACAGGCAGAAAGTTTGGACAAGAGTTGGGAGGCTCCCGCCAGGTCATGCTCTTCATGCAGCAAATACAGTGCCATTCGATAGAGAACTCGAACCGCGGGCTCTGAGTCGCGAGAGAGCATCAGAATTGCTTTTTTCGCCTTCTGAACTTCATCCACTGCAGTTTGAAAATTCGATAAGAGTTCTTCCGGATTTGCCATGCCTTATGATGACACCAAAGACCCTCTCTGTGCAAGTTCCCCCTCTCCAGTTGCTGGAGAGGGGGTTAGAGGGTGAGGTTTTAGGCAACTTGTCTTCGGCGCCACACAAACAACCCCAGAGCCAGCAGTGCAAACACCATGGCAGACCCAGGCGTTCCTACTGCGCTATTTTTGCAACTGGGGAGTTTACCCGCATCTAACTGGCAGGTTAAAGTGCCACCCGCCGGACCCGGTACTTGCACGCATACGCCCACACTCACCGAGCCACCTTGAAATGTAATCGTACAAGACGCTCCCACAGCTGACCCACTACAGGCCTCAGCGGCCGCTTGCTGAAAGGTGGGCATATCTTTTACAACCGTCGTCCCCCCTGCAGTAGACGCTAGAGAAATCAAAGCGACACTTAAAAACACAAGACCATTTCTGAATTTGAACATTCTTACTCCTTCAGGAGTAATTTATGTTCGGCCTCTAGATTATGGCTTTCTGATCAGCCGTTCGTTTCGAGTGCATCCCCCAGCATCCGAAGCAAATCGATAAAATTCATGCGCTCATAAAGCCCCCGATCTTTATGGAGCGGATCTGCCTCGATCGAATACTTCTTAGCCTCTTCTAAGATTTGATACCCTGGTGAAAGCTCTTCTGAGCCCACTACCACAGACCGATAGAGCTTCTTGCTCTGCGGATCTTCGAACGTCATTTGCTGCACACTCGAACTCTGAATCACCGGATCATGCTGACTGCCCACCAAAGTAATCCGAGCACGCTTGATATAATCCAACTGCCCATCCACAGGGCTTGAAAAATTCAAAACAGGTAAGAGCAATGCATACTGACGCATCACCCATGAACTGCTCGATTTAATTCTGGGTGTGTTGGCTTCCATCACCTTGGCACCCGCACTCACCACCGGACGATACTTGATTTTCGGCTGGTTATCTTCAAACACCAAATACGGCGCTGTCTCTGTTTTTTTATCCAGCATTAAATCGGTAAACAACTTGATCATCTCTGGCGCGAACACCCTGTAATAACCAATCGAAAAAGCTCCACGGTTAAACTGGTCTGAGAAATCACGCATGAAATACGCACTGCTGTCAGTCAGCGCATGCATCGCCAATAATTTGTCATACATGTGACCGATGTTATTCGCTTTATAAAAATAGTTTTGAGTGTAATGCGTGTCATAATAGCGCCCTTGGTCGATGCCAATACTAATGGGCGACTCACAAGTACTCACCTCGGCTTCTGGAACATAAAAATTATCTGCCGTGAGACAATAGCGCCCTGGTTCAACACTTTGCAGTATTTTCCCGAAAAAATTCAGACCCTTGTGCGCCGCTGAACTCCAATTTTGAACCAATGGCCAAATGCTCAGCGACGTTCTCTGATAATGATGCAGATATTTAAACGGGTTTAGCATGGGCTGATACGTTCGGCCATATAACCGCGCCATATAGGCACCGGGGGTAATGCTGACACGATCTCGCCTGAAACTATTAAACCAATAATAAGAGTCATATAAGTCGGCAGCATTGTCGACGATCTCGACCGCTGAGGCTCCCATGTCCCAACGATTGCAAGTTAAGCCTCCGCCAAAAGCATAGGCGTCCGAGCAATACAAGTAAGGAACCTCATAGAGATTGCTGGGGCCTTTCTTGCCAAAGATGCGCTTGGCCATGTTTTGATAATACACGTCGAAAGGCACTGTCTTTCTGCGATGCATATTTTCGGGTTTCGCCGAGATGTCTGGCAATGAATGAATGTCTATCTTACTGTCAGAACCTTTATCATAGGCTGCTTTGACATCTTTATAGTGCGCCGTGAGTTTCTCGCTAAAGCCATTTCCAGAATATAAATATGGTAGATCCTGATAGTTAAATAAATTAATGTTGCTGTTCCATGATCTAGGAACAAACTCGCCTGCTGATTCATCGAATACTTCAACCAAATCACCATAGCCGAACTGGATGGCCGCGCGGTCATACAAGCCGATTCCAGAAAAGTCGCTGTTAAATCGCTGCATGTAATCCATGATCGACGAGTAGCGCATTTCAGATTTACGCTTGACACCGTCTTTCCAAAAATCGGGGAAATAATTCAAAGCATCATACGAGCCGGCAAAATTATGTCTCAACCCAAAAGTATGACCCAATTCATGGGCGGCAACGCCCTTAAAAACAGCGGCCCGAATTATCTGATAGGCCTCGAGCCACGACTTGTCCGCCAACTGCGCTGCCAAATCAGCCACATGGGGTTCGATCATTTCAGCCAGGTAGCAGGCATTGCGCTGACCCCAGAAATCCACTTTGCGGTCCAACGCAGAAATCTGGTTCGACCATTCAGAGGGCTTCACTTCTTTCAGCAAATAACGTTCTTCAAGTCCCAGATTTTTAAGCAAGTCCCAATTACTCACGTTGTGCTCTGGCAATCGCACAAAATAATCCTGGTCTCTTAAATGCCGGGTGCGTGATTTGACCAACTTCTCAAAATTGACCGCCGCCTGAGGATCTTCTTTCGTAATATCCTGAGGGGTTAGTTTGTTGTTCATCGCCTGAACAATATCAGCGCCCATCGCCGCATAAGTATCCAACGCCGCGCCATAAATATTGGCAACCCCATGAACGATTTCACCTGTAATTGGATCCGCCAACGTTGGGCCATACCCCAGCGGCCCTGCCAACTCCGCCTTGGGTGTGTAATTCAGCAGGTTATAACGAATATCGCCGAGCTGCTCCCACTGAAAAGGCTTTGATAATTTTTGGGTAATACCTGCCCACTCAAGCGTTGCGCAAGCTTCCTCCAGATTGGTGATGTCTATTTTATTAAAGCCATTGTCTTTCAAATAGCCGCTCAAATTAAACTCGTTGGCGTATTGGTTAATGCTGTCAATATTGCAGCTGTTTTTTCGAATTTGAAACAATTGCCCATACCGTTTTTCAACTTCACTCACCGGCATCTCTTTGAGTTTTGCAACCGTTTGGACAAATGCACTGCTCCAATCCCGAGCCAATTCTTGACTGGCCTCAAATAGATCCGGTGGGAATTGGACGTTCAGATAATAAACAATCGGCTTCGGTATTTTTTTTGTGGCATCTTCCCAAATATTCCAGCGATTGATCAGTTGTTGACGACCTGTCAGTGTAAAGCCCTGTTCACGATCAAAATTAAATCTTTCGGTTCTAAAATACCCAAACCTCGAAAACACGGGGATCTTATACTGTGTGCACTCATCGATATTATGTTTCGTTGGGTCACAGGGTTCCATGCCGTTCATTCCAGAATAAGTCCACAGAGCTTGCACATCGTCACATCCAGCTTCACCCTTAATACATATCCCTTTTCCCTTGTGGCCATATTCAAGCGGCACGGTATCGGGGTAAACTTTAGGGGCATAATTACTCGGTTTAACTTTTCGGAAAGACAGCTTCATTTTGGCTCTCGACGGCAAGCAATTAAATTCGCCAATCGCTGCACAGGCCTCAGCTTGGGGTTTGATCAGCGCCTCCTCGGTGGTTTCAATATAATCTCCTGATGTGCGTACTCGATAGGGTTCTCGGGGGTGTGTCTCGCGTTGGATTTGCGCAAAACCCTGCGTCTTAAACCAATCATTGCAGTCGGTATCGGGCGCTAAATTTTTGGACCAGTCCACACGAACAAACTGACGCTTAAACCAAGGTCGATCAAAATCATTTTCAACGATCAGATTGCTCTCGATGCCGTTGACGTCGTTATAGTCTCTTTTAATATCAAAGTGTTTGACCACTGAAAATGCTGCGATCATGTTCTGAGAGCCTGGATTTCCAGCCTCGGTTCCCGGCGTTCGCTCATAAGAACGATACGCATAAAGCATATTTTCGGCGAGTTCGAATCTCACGCGATCGCCCCCACAGGAGGCCCCAATAAATTGGCTCGAATTGTGAAATTGCTTATCAACAATCGAACTGCCATAATACCAATCGCCCTGCAGCGTCGATTTATCGATATAGCCACCACTGACTCGACTCACATCTTTGGCCACTTGACAGGAGTTTGATAAGATAGAGGCCACCAGCAAGAAAATAATCTTCATCGAAAACTCCTACTGCAAGCTTGAATAGCGCTTCACCAGCCGACGCATGTCATCTGCAAAACCCACTGCATTTTCCAACTCGGTTTTGCTTTGCTCCAACCTCAACTTGATATCCACATCTGAACAGGGCAACGACAAAACCTCCTTACAAGCAGGATTAGCTGGGGAACAACACTCATTTTCTTGCTTGGTTTTTAAGCAGGTGCACGATGCGGATGTCGCACGTAATTCCTGATTTGAGACGCATTTCTGCAGCATGCTCAGCTTTTCTTGTAAATCATTGAGTTTCGTCAAATAATCATAGGCTATGGGCGAAGGACCTGCTTTCTTGGCCCAGTATCTGCGACCATCGGCTGGGTTCTCGAATACGATTTCATCTTTCGATATCACATGTCCGGGTTCATGAAGATCGATTTGCATCGCGTTGAGGAGGTTAAACTCTGTATTGAGGGGACCTGATAACAATGCTGCTGCGTAGTACATAGAACGATATGGCAGCATATCGGCTCCGGTCGGAAGCACCGGGGTATACCCAGTATAATCTGGCTTTTGCAACGTCGCTGGATCCAAAATATCCCGGTGAATCAATTCACCTTCCGGAGATATGACTGGACCGAGTTCAGACCACTGTGAACGAATCATCTTTGAAAACAAATCTCCGACTTCCTGCGGGAACAATCGATACCAGTTCATGTGATAGAGTCGTTGATCTTTAAGCTCATCAACCCGAGGGAAAGTCGAACCACCTGGGTACGCCAAAAAGAAACCGGCAAATAGCTTCGCATGAAAACTGCCCACATAGTTCATGTGATAGTCTTCATAGTCATTGTTAAGGCCCACCACAAAAGGCCGTCCGTCACCTAAAAACACATCCGAATAGATATGCCCCGGCGCTGCCTCACGCTCCTTCCTGTCATTTAATACCGTCACATTCTCGACGATGCACTCATCAACTTGATCAATCGGATGTAATAGACTGGGTTCATCGACCGTCGTCACATGCTCACCCGACACAGGGTGCCCAATCACATGCGAATAGTGATTGAGCCCTGTGACGACTGCGGCGAGGTAATCTTTCCCTGTATCCGATTCCTTAAACTCGGGATCTTTCAGCATGTAATAGCCATACCAACGCATGATTTGGTTAAAGTCTTCAAATACGGCCAGATCTTGTGCGACAATTTTGGAGAAATCCGTGCGATAGTTCCAGATTTGATCCCTTGAAAAATGTGTTAAGAAATAGTGTTGCCAGTACTGTGTCTTATTCCAGGCTGCGCGACCGCGCATATCGGCACCAAAATCGAACGCGCGACACTCGGGCCCCGACTGTCCACTGCCATCAAAACAAAATCGATAGGGGACTTCATAAACAGATGGATTTTTTTCATCATAAGGCACCCATTGGCGCTGGTTAATTTTCTGAAGACTCAGCACAAATTCTTTGGGGATCTTTCTCCAATCGTTTAGGAAAAGCCATCGTTTCAGGCCTTTTTGTACAGAAGGTGCTGCTAAATTGCTCTCTGGGAATACTTGAACCAATTGCCCATAACCAAAAAATATCGCTGCCTTGTCATAAAGCCCCAAACCGCCCAGATCTGCATTCCAGGTAGCATGGTAGTCCATGATCGAGGAGTACATGAGCTCCTGCTGTCTAAAGCACTCTTGCGTCGTTAACTCCTCTGAACCATACACTTCTTGAGCATCATTCCAACAGCTCTGTAAATATTGCTGGATCTTCGGATTTTTTCGATTGGCCTTAATCGCCGTATAAATATCATCCGGCAAATTTTGAATCATCCAAAACTGTTTTCCGTAATTCAACGGGTCTGCAGATCCAGACATATTATGCATCAATCCAACGTCATGGCCGATTTCATGTAAGGCCACCTTCGTGTAGACAGACTCCCGAATTTTCTTGAATCGCTTTTTACGATCCATATTTTTGTATTGCAGAGCGATGCCAGCGATCATGCTGTCCAAAAATTCGGGTGGATCTGCGATGCCTCTCGATAACTGAGCGATTCGATCCTGCGTTTTCAATAACATTCCAATCGGATCTGATTCTTCGTCAAATTCACTGCCGCCGATTTTTGGCAAAAAGAGTGTTGAATCAATCGCATGGAGCCGAACAGAAATCTCTGGTTCTGAAACCCAATCTTCTTTTTGACCTTCGAGATGCCTGGTCATTTTAGATAAAGCACTTTGACTGGGAAGTATTTCGGCCTCCCGTCTAATTTGCCCCATCTTTTTAGTCATATATTTTTTGATATCATCCCCGAGAACCAGATTTTTCAGGCGAATATTGCCAACCATCATATCAACCATGTCTGCCGCCCGTTCGGTTTGACGATCTAAATACCAAAGGTTAATATTGGCCTGAGACTGGATAATCTCGCCGGTCTCTCTGTCTGCAAACATCGTTCCGAGCCCACTCCAATTGGTCGACACGTGTTTATTAATCAGATTCAGCAAATTATAACGCAGGTCTCCAGAACGCTGATATTTAAATGCTTGACCTGTTTTTTCTGTGTGAAATTCAAATGCCGAACAAATTTTTTCTAAGTCATCGAGTGCGCTGGCTTCTTCTTGTATGTTTTGCGTTAACGAAGCCGCATTGTTATCGTCATTGGCATGGTCCAGACGCGTTTTAATTTCACCGAGAGTGATCTTAGCGGTCTCTTCGACTTGCCTTCTCATATCGCCCGTCAAGAGTCGATTAACGTTTTCCCAGTTGCAGCTATTTTCTCGCAGGATCCACATGTCTGGGACTTTTGAAATGTCGGCATATTGGCCTTTTTTGATTTCAAACACGAGCTCTTTGAAAATTTTGTTCCATTCTGATTCGACGCGTTTGGAGGCATTCATGAGACTTTTTGGGTGCGAAACACTCGTGTAATAAACTATCGGCTTAGGGGAGCCATCTTCGTTCCAAATATTAAACCGTGTGACATTGTAATTTTTGTTGGTTTCAAGGGAGCCTCGCAGGGGATCCCATCTCTGCTGCCCGTTCATCGCCACTCGGAAAAAGCCAAATTTATCGAGCATGTTGTTCGTATAATTAAGCGCCTGATAATTACTCTTGTCAGGCTTTCTCATGAAAGAGAATCTCAGATCAACCACCGGCGCTGATGGATCCATTTGAAAGGGTTCACCATAGAGGCCATAATATTTTTGGATATCGACTTTGATGCCCTGACGGGTCGTGATTTCAAAATAGCCTTCTTCAAAACGTGAACGCTTCGGATTGGCTGGATCGTTTTGTCCCACCGCGTAAGAATTAGTAATTTTTTCTACTTTTTCAGGTGTCCACAGACGGGATCCCCCATCTTGTCGTGTATACTCTTGTATTAAATTGGCACTAAAATCGACTTTGAAAAACCGCCGTTTATACCAACTCCGATCGGTCTTGTTTTCTTGAATTAAGTTGCCACGGGCCGAGGTCATCGGGTCATAGTTTCGAGCAATATCAAAATGACTTAAGATTTTAAAAGCAACAACGGGAGCACCCTTATAGTTGTCTGACTCCGCTTCACTGCCTGGCACTGCTGCTTGAGAACGATAGCCAATCAAGAAATTTTCGGTGATTTCGAACCTAATCGTTTCTGGGTGCAACCAATGACCATCGCCGACAGACAGTGCTTTACTGGCCGGATCTGTATCTACCACCGTCATTCGATAATACCATTCTGGGCTTAAGAGACTGTTTTGCCAATTGGGATTAATCTGAGATTTATCCAAGTAGGGGTCAACCACGCGATTAATAGATGAGTTTCGACTGGTACACGTTACGAAAATAAAACAAATCAATGCCAAGCCAACTAGGCGCATTTAAAACCTCTAGATTCCAACGGTTGCCTGAACAAAAATTTGGGTTTGATTATTTCCCGGTGTTACAAAATCAAAAAACGGGAAGGTCAAATTTCCTGCCTTGTCATAGGAAGCTTGCCAACTCAAAATGCCTGCACTCACCACCAAATTGGTCTCAATAGGAATCGTATAGGAGTAGGCAATTCGCCCCATCGTGACTTCGTTGAAATTTTGCGCGATGGCATGGTCGCTTTTTAAATCTGGCCTATCAGCCAATGGCCGCAAAAAATTAATATACCAGGTGAGACCCAAATTAACCGCGTGACTCGGATTCGACCAACCCAAACTCAACGCATTGTTGAGCGTCCAAGTATTTTGACGACCAGAAACCAAACAGCGACCATCTCCCAATCTCTCATCGCCATTGCGTACGATGCTCAGGCCCTGAATCACCTGATCAATGTCAAGATTTGAACCGTAGGGATTAATCGTTGCGGCAGGCATCTCTTGACAGGGCACACTGATGTTGGTGTCAGAGAAGATCCAGGCCAACACCGACGGCGTCCACCCCGCACTGAAGCCCCATTTAGACCAGGCTATTGGCATGCCGAAAGTCAATCCCAAAATGCGATTCATGTTGCGTGAAAAACTGGACACCGGTGCCCAAAGGCCGGGGCCAGCGCCCATCGACAAACCAGGCGATTCAAAATTCAGAATTTTAGGCATGGTCGCATTGAGAATCAAATCTGAAAACACAATGCGATTTTCGACGTTCACCGGTGTTGTCACATACGAGTTCAGCCACCAAACGCTGATCATTTGCCAACCAGACAATGTAATTCTGGGCATGCCCCAAAATTGAGGGATTTTATAGCTTGGGCTCAAGATCAGCGAGGTTGTCCACGATGGCGTCTGGCTGTACTCTGTCACGAACGTCCCGATTCCAATAGAATTGCCCAGGGATGTCGACAGCGCCCAGTCTTTCGCGCCTGATGCTGCATAGGCCAGCCAAAATAAAATTTGGAAAACTCTCATCAAAAGCTAGAACCACAAAAAACGCGCAAACATTTCCCATTGCGTCAAAACTAAAAAGCACTTACAGCTCGAAAAAACGAGGGAGCACTCATGTTTGATACCGACGGTTACAGTAAGACGATTTCGAAACTACGACAGTTTTTTTTGACAAAAAAGGCTTCATAGAAGTCCCCAGTCAATGTCGAACTTCAATTTTATCGGCTTGTGAAGATCCAAAAACCATTACGCTCTACAAAATGGATACGGCGTTTCCTCTCCCTCAAACGGGCCAAATGTGGCTTGAGTATGAGTTGCTCAAACGACCCGAAGCACCTGGCTATTTCTGCGTTACAACCAGCTATCGCAATGAACCCAACCCAATTCCAGGACGTCATGAGAAAATATTTCCCATGTTTGAATTTGAATCGCATGGTTCTATCGATGACTTACAGCGCCTTGAATCCGAACTCGTTGAACATCTTGGATTGAAAGCACCCGCGCGCGTACAATACGAGGCGATGAGTAAGCAATACGATGCCCCGATCTTAGAAGCCGAGCAAGAAGAACAAATGTCTCGAGATTTAGGACCCTGCATCAGCCTTGAAAGATTTCCCGGTCGAACCCATCCGTTTTGGAATATGAAAGAATGTGGCGATGGAACTTTCGCTAAAATCGACGTGATTCTCTATGGACAAGAGACCATCGGTTCGGCTGAACGGTCGTCTAATATCACCGAGATGCGACACAATTTTAACACTGTCTCCAATGGGGAATATGCCGAAACGCTGTTTCGAATTTTTGGCCGTGAACGTGTCATGGAAGAGCTCGATGAATATTTGTCTCTCCCCATGATACCGCGCTTTGGCGGCGGAATTGGAATCACCCGTCTCGTGCGAGCCATGCGTGAAGCACGGCTTGTATAATCTTGCGAAGCCGGTTCTCTTTTCGATGGATCCTGAACGCAGTCACCAATGGGTGATGCGCCTGGCTCGGTGGTTGCCGTTTTTGGCCCGGCAGCCTCAAATTCAGAGGCCCGTCAAAGTTTTTGGAATTACGTTTCCAAATCCTATCGGCTTGGCAGCAGGATTTGACAAGAACGCCGAACACCTTCAGGTTCTTTCAAAAATGGGTTTTGGCTCTATCGAAGTGGGTTCGGTCACCCCACTGCCCCAAGATGGAAACCCCAAACCGAGGCTCCAGCGATTAACTGACCAAGAAGCGTTAATTAACCGCATGGGGCTTAATAATATTGGCATTGATCAAGTGGTTCGTAATCTACGCAATCGGCCCACTAATTTAATTTTGGGCGCGAGCTTTACGAAGAACACAGCCACTCGATTTGATCAGGCCATCGAAGACTATCGTGTTTGCCTAGAAAGGCTTTACCCTGTGACAGATTATTTAGTAGCCGATGTTTCATGTCCCAATACGGGTGAACTCGAAGCCAGTTCGAATCTAGAATTTTTGGAAGCTTTAAGCGCCTCTCTCAAAACCATGCAGCGTCAGCTTCACATTAAGCAAGACCGTTACGTTCCGTTGCTGCTCAAGCTTTCAAGCGATTGGGACCAGGTCATTCTAGAGCCACTTACTCAAATACTCATTCGACATTCTATCGACGGAGTTATTTGTGGAAACACCAGCCATGGGCTCAGCGGTCGGCCGTTGTTTCCTAAGGCACTGGCCCTCGTCAAAACCATGGGCCAACTCTTGGCAGGAAGAATACCCATCATCGGCGTTGGAGGGATCTCTACACGCCTAGATCTCCTATCGATGCAAGAAGCCGGCGCTGAATTATTTCAAATCTATACGGCGCTCGTCTATCGAGGGCCTCAGGTTGTCTCTGAATTACTCGGCCCGAATCTGACCGTCTCCCGTCACCCACCATTTGTAGCTGGTTAATGCATCAAGACCCATGGGGCCCCTCGCATGTAACTTTTGGGTGCTGATGCCAATTTCAGCCCCCATGCCGAATTCACCGCCGTCCGTAAATGCTGTTGAGGCGTTTACATAGACGACAGCAGCATCTATCGCCTGCATAAATAGTTTAGCCGCGGCTCTGTCCTCGGTAATAATCGCCTCACTGTGGCCTGAAGTATGGCTCATAATATGATTAATCGCCTCTTCCAGCGAAGACACTGTCTTGAGGGACATTTTGTAGGACAAAAATTCGCACCCAAAGTCACCTGGCTGCGCATGTTTTAATAAATCGGCCGGATAGAATTTGGATAAATGGCCATGGCTTTTCTCGTCGGCCAACAGCTCCACTCGATGGGAAGCCAAAGGAGCCACCAAGGTATTCAAATCACCGAGGCGATCCTGGTGAACAATCAAGGTATCCAACGCGTTACACACACTCACGCGCCGCGTCTTGGCATTATTGATAATCGCCTGGCCTTTGTTCAGATCACCGGCACGATCAAAATACGTGTGAACAACTCCAGATCCCGTTTCGATCACGGGGATACGTGCATGTTGTCGAACGTAATCAATTAATCCTTGGCTGCCTCGAGGGATACAAACATCAATTAGGCCCACAGCTTCCAAAAGCGCCAGGGTTGAATCTCGGTGGGGCGGTAGAAGCACCAGAGCATTTTGATTAATTTTTTGAAGCAACAACGTGCTATGAATCACTTTTGCCAGGGCTTGGTTACTGTGTTCGGCTTCTTTGCCACCCTTTAGGACACAAGCATTGCCCGCTTTAAAACAGAGCGAAAATACGTCTACCGTCACATTAGGGCGTGACTCATACACAACGCCCACAACCCCTAACGGAACTGATATTTTTTGAATCTGAAGGCCATTGGGTCGGACCGTGTCAAATAAGATCCGGTCAATCGGCGATGGAAGCTTGGCAATTTTTCTGACATCGCTTGCCATCGAAGAAAGACGCTGCTCATTCAAGAGCAATCGATCATAGGTTGGGTCCTTGTGTGCCAGCAGGTTCAGATCTTTGGCGTTTGCTGCCAGAATCTCCGGCGTGGCTTTGATCAGCGCTTCGGCAAGGGCTTCTAACAGCCGATTTCGGGTGGCATCCTCCAGATGGCTCAGTTCATGTGAAGCAGCTTTAGCGCGTTGCACGAGGTTTTCCTTTGATTGTGGTTCCAATCAGTTCGCCTTTTAAAAGACGCGCTAAAATACTGGGTTCGCGGACACT
Source organism: Myxococcales bacterium (assembly GCA_023248545.1). Classification (GTDB taxonomy): domain Bacteria; phylum Myxococcota; class UBA727; order UBA727; family JABDBI01; genus AER2-1. The sequence continues at coordinate 31,470 of JAHFEF010000012.1, forward strand.
GGCGATATGAGTGGTGATCCCAAGAGAAGATACTTTTCTGGAGGTATCCAGCTTGCTCAGCATTCCACCTCGACCCTGTGGTGTCTTGCTGGCAGAGACAACTGGCCAGTGTGTCATATCTGGCTCCAACACAGGTATCAGCTTAGAACTGGGCGCATCTGGCGGGCCGTCGAATACCCCAGCAATGCTGCTCAAAATAATGAGTTTGTCGGAGTTCATTTGGGCTGCAATCAATCCAGCCAGCTCGTCGTTGTCCGTGAACATGAGTTCTTCAATGGCCACGCTGTCATTTTCATTAATAATCGGAATAACACGATCTGTCGCCAATAAACCACGAATCAGCCGGTCAATGTTAGAGGTGTGCTCTGGGGTCAAAAAATCCTGCCGGGTCAGTAAGATCTGGGAAGTCGCAATCCCGAAAGGCTTAAACCAATTGGCATAGGCGTTCAGCAACACGTGTTGCCCAAGACTTGCCAATAGCTGTCTTTCACCGACGCTGTCCCCAAATTCCTTGTGGAGCATCTCCCGAGCAACATATCGACCGGAAGCAACCGCCCCTGAAGTCACTAAGACGACCTGATGATCCAACGCTTTGAGTTCGACCAGTTGCTCCACGAGCGTTTTCATGATGGCTTCTAAAATATTGCCATCGGGGGCTAAGATCGCTTGGGTTCCGACTTTAACGACAATTTTCACGTTTGAAGCTCCAAAAGACGTTGAAGCGCCGCTTTAACCGCCTGAGCGAGCGACTCTGTCAGACCTGGCTTGAGTTCAGAGAGAGCGGCTTCGGTCACACCGCCTTTGCTGGCCACGGTGCTGATCAAGTGACTAAACGGATCATGCGTATTCGTGATCAGGGCGCTGCCCAGCAAAGTTTGCTGTACCAATGCGTGGGCATTTGTTTGATCGAGCCCTAAATCTGTGGCTATTTTTGTCAGCAATTCCGCCAACAAATAAAAATAGGCCGGGCCACAACCCGAAATCACAGTGAGAGAATCCAGTAACTTTTCTGACGACACAAAGTAAAGTTTTCCTGTGCCGCCGAACAGGGATTCTAGGTCTCGACGTTCGGGGGCACTCTGCCCCCCTGGCCAATAAACGAGACTGGCTCCTTGGCCTATCTGCACGCCGACATTCGGCATGAGGCGAGCACACTGCGTCTCATTGCCAGCATAATCACGCAGGACGCTGACAGGGGTCCCCGCCAACAACGAAACCAGCAATCGACTTGGAAACAGGGGACGAAGCTGCTCCATGGCCTCGGAAAGCTGCTGGGGTTTGAATGCCAAAACCAATGCATCTGGTTTAACATCAGGCGGCACCAAACGGGCATGTGCATAAAAAGTTACTTGCGGATGGTTTGCAAAGAGCGCCCGAGAAGACAGGCTCGGTTGAATAACCGTGATCTTTTTGAGGTCACTCGTTTTTAGCCACGCTTTTAGAATGGCCTTGCCCATATTCCCACAACCCACGAGGAGAACTTGATTCATGACAAATATCTACCGCAACCCTGAAAGGGCAGCAAGTAATATGGGCAACATTTGCATTTCTTTCACGCGAACTCCGTTTACAAAACCCAAAACCCGTCTATTCGTCATACCTATGATGAGCATCACCATTATCGGAGCGCAGTGGGGCGACGAGGGCAAAGGCAAAATCGTTGACTGGCTCTCTGCCCATGCAGACATCGTCGTTCGATTCCAGGGTGGCCACAATGCTGGACACACGCTGGTTATTAACGGTGTGGTTTATAAACTCAGCTTGTTACCGTCTGGAATCGTGCGCCCCGGAAAACTCTCGATCATAGGAAATGGCGTTGTGGTAAACCCGTGGGCATTACTCGAAGAGATTGAAAGATTGCGTGGACAAGGCGTCGCGATTTCTCAAGACAACCTGCTGCTCGCTGACAATGCTTGTTTGATCTTGCCACCTCATTGGGCGGTCGACCAAGCTCGCGAACTTGCCAAAGGCGCTGGCAAGATTGGAACGACGGGGCGAGGCATTGGTCCAGCTTATGAAGACAAAGTCGCTCGACGTGCAATTCGAGTATGCGATCTCTTAGATCCGGCACTCTTGCAAACCAAGATCGAACAACTGCTGATGCATCACAATGCACTGCTGCGCGGCTATGGTGCTGAAGAACTCGATGCTCAAACACTGCATAAAGACTTGTTGGCGATTACGCCGCAGCTATTGCCCTATGTGGGGCAAAGCTGGCGAACTCTCAATCAGGCAACCCACAAACGGTTGCTCTTTGAGGGTGCTCAGGGTGTCATGCTGGACATCGATCATGGCACGTATCCATTTGTGACTTCGAGCAATACGATCGCTGCCAACGCCTCTATAGGCAGTGGTTTTGGGAAGAGCGCACAGCATGTTCTCGGCGTCGCCAAGGCGTATGTCACCCGTGTGGGCTCCGGCCCGTTTCCGACACGCGCTCCCGAGCAGGCTGCTCACCTGATGGGCCAACGTGGCAAAGAATTTGGAACAGTCACTGGCCGTAAACGCGATTGTGGTTGGTTCGACGCTGTACTCATGCGCCAAGCAATTCAAATTGCTGGAATCAACAGCTTGGTGCTCACCAAAATTGACGTGCTCGATGAGTTCGATCTAATTCCAGTTTGTACGGGCTACGAACTAGATGGACAACGAATCGATTATTTGCCCGCAGGCCAGAGTGAGCAAGCACTTGTCACGCCAATCTATGAAAATCTACCTGGCTGGAAGTGCTCGACGCACGGCGTTCGCAGTTGGAATGCTCTGCCCAACCATGCTCAGGCCTATATCGACCGATTAGAACAACTCATTGGCATACCGATTTGTGTTGTTTCGACCAGTCCAGAACGAGCTGATACAATTTTACGTGTCGATCGTGTTTTCAAAAATAGCGTCGACATGTCTGAGATATCGACCGGAATCGAACAATTCGGCGAGTTTTTCGCCAGGCAAAGCCTGCCTGACTCTATCATCCGCGCTTAAACGTTCTTGCAATGAACCGCCTTCGTCCCATACCTGCATGGCGTTTTTTTGGACAATTTTGTAAGCTTCTTCACGGCTCAGGCCCGCTTGCGTCAGCGCTAATAAAACAGCCTGTGAAAAATGTAAGCCGCCCTGATTCTCGAGATTGGCTTTCATGCGCTCAGGATCAATCACAAGGCCATCCATCAAATTGCTCAGACGAGACAGAGCAAAATCGAGCGTGACCGTCGCATCGGGGGAAATCATGCGTTCAACAGAAGAATGCGAAATATCCCGTTCGTGCCACAAAGCAATATTCTCCAAGCTAGGCATAACAGCTGCTCGAACGACGCGCGCAAGACCCGTGAGATTCTCCGATAAAATTGGATTGCGCTTATGAGGCATCGCGCTCGAACCTTTTTGGCCTTGAGCAAACGGCTCTTGAACTTCTCGAACTTCGGTGCGTTGCAGGTGCCGGATTTCAGTCGCGAGATTTTCAATCGATCCGGCGATAATACCCAGCGTCGCAAAAAAAGCAGCATGGCGATCACGGGGAATCACCTGCGTTGAGACCGTTTCAGGCATGAGATTGAGCTGCTTGGCAACATAGGCCTCGACACGGGGATCGATCGTCGCATAGGTTCCAACAGCCCCTGAAAGCTTGCACGTGGCTATTTCGGCGCGCGCTTGAATCAGTCTGTCTCTGCCGCGCTGAAACGCCGCGCAGTGACCCAGCAATTTGAGCCCAAAGCTCGTCGGCTCTCCGTGAACACCATGTGTTCTGCCAATGCAAATGGTCTCTTTGTGTTCAAGTGCTCGGCGTTTGAGTACAACCAACAACCCCTCTAGATCTCGGAGCAAAATATCGGCTGCCTGAGTCAACTGTACGGCCAAACAGGTATCTAGAACGTCGCTGGATGTCATGCCTTGGTGCAAAAAGCGTGCCTCTTCACCCACCGTCTCGGCCACGTGAGTTAAGAACGCCAACACATCGTGTCGCGTTTCACGTTCTATTTCTTCAATTCTGCTGACACTTAAATTGCCCATCGCTTGAAGTGCTGCCACGGCACTTTGGGGAATCACCCCCAACTCGGCCTGAGCACGAGCCGCGAGAATCTCAATTTGGAGCCAGATCTTGTATTTGTTTTCGTCCGACCAGATCGCTGTCATTTCAGGACGTGAGTAACGCTGAATCATAGATTCGGCTTATCAGCAACAAACCAACTGGCAAACGGGAATCTATGGCTTCCTGTTCCTGTTCAACGGGAAAGGAGCTCACATGAACAGATTTACGCTTGTTGTTTTACAGGTCTTGCTCAGCGCTATCAGCGCATTTGCGGAGGAGCCTACCCGTTGGGTCTTGATTGTTGACAACAGCACCAACTATCAACCTTGTGTCAAAATTGTCAATGCGAACGGAAACACAATAGACACGAGCTGCCCCGGTGGTCCCCCTGACTACGGAGTTGGAACTCTTTATATGTCAGACAACCAGGGAGATTGGGCAGGGGGACGGCGACATAACTGTACATGGCCTGGATCTGCCTATGCTTATGTTAATTCAATCGATCCAGACGGAACCTGCCACGTCATGGCCGAGAACTCAAAAAACAACTTTGGAACCGATTTTCATGGCGTATGTCTAGGAACCTATTATGTCACCCAGAACATAACGTACAAAAATGTAGCCAACGTGGGATGGGGACCTGGAAGTGGTTTTGCCTGCAACAAGAAGGGCGACAACTGTTTTAAGGCCCCAGGAGCAAACAGTACCCTATGCCAGGAAGATGAAGAGGGGAGTTGTTTCGCCGATATCAACTCCAACTGCCATGTTTCCATCACACAAGGTGAAGGCAGCAGCGTTGTGGTCTGTCCAACTGCTGGAACGGGCAACTGAAAGCTTTGGACATGAAAAAAACGATCCAAATTCTTGGAATTATCAGCATTGTCTTCATAACCTTCGCCTGTGACAAGAGCGCCAACAACAATGGGGGGCTTGCTCTCAACGCGTCCTCGGGAACCTCAGGGACCTTTTGCACCTATACAGATGCTACTTCTGCTTCACATTGTGGTTGCAGTGTGGGCCTGCCGGTCAATCTAAGCACAACAGTTCCCAAGGCGAGTATTCCGGTTCCCGCCAACTACCAGACAGGTGACGCGGCTCGTTTTTCGCCTTCCTTATTGGCGGGAATGTTGAGCGTATGGCCCTTTGGTGTGCATGCGCAGAATGGCCATACGGAGGGACACCGCGGTCTTGATTTTTCTGTAATTGTATCCAAAGGCAGCAACGATCCGCTCATCCCAGTGGCATCTCCGGTCGACGGAGTGATTACTTCTATCGACAACTCGCAAGATTCTTCGGGTGGCCTGGCAAGAGAATACGATATGACAGACCCGGCTGTTCATTTTACAACCATCAAAGCGGACTGCGGTATCGTCGTCAAATTTATTCCACTCAAACTAGATGCTGGTTTTGTGGCCGGGACTCGTGTGTCCAAAGGGCAACGACTCGGGGTTTTACCCAGGGTGACAACTTCGCCAGACCCAGTACACTATTCCAGCCATTTTGGAATTGATGTGTCCTCAACGGATATGGCCTTGACCACTGTTTGTCCCGCTGTTTTTCTTAGCGATGCTGACGTCGGCACCATCAAGACGTTAATTGCCAACAGCGGCAACGATGAAAGCGCAATTCGAACGGTTAATATCAGTTGTGACTCAGGCAATACGCAATCAATGACCTATCCCGCCGAGAACGAGGTCTGCAACGCTCGACTATCGCCTGCGCTGCGAAACCAGCTCGCCAGCTGTATTGTTTCCAAGGCAAGTCAAATCTGGTAACTCAAAACGAGCCTTTGGTAACGCCCGCTCTCATCGAAGCCAAATCAAGCCCACAAGCTCCGACAGCTTCTCGGTACGCGGGAGGGCGGCGATAGGCTGGTGGAGAGGGGTAAGGCGGAGGCGGTGCACGGTACGCAGGCGGCGCCTGAATCTCTTCGATGGGGATGGGTTGCCTAGGGCCGATGTTACCTAGAGGTCGACTGAAGTTTCCTGTTGCATCCCTGATTTCATAGCCGTCGACGTGGGCTTGAATGCGTCCGTTCCAAGCCTGAAGAGTTTCCCAATCTTTTTTCTGGACAGAGATTTGAGCTGTTCCTCGAGTATTCTGCCCGAGACAGATCCTGCTTGGAGTGATTCCAATGGCTTGTCTGAGCATAGATTGTATCTGTTGTGTGCCCCATTCGTAAGGCAATTGACCTAGAAATACTAAAACGAGGTCTCCCGACGCTGGTTCACTGGTCACAGACCAGCCAGATGCAGAGAACGGATAGTATCCTGGAGGTTGGACAGCCATCGGGTAATCCAAAACAGCGATGGTGAAAAGTACTAATAAAACCAGTCGATACGCTATTTTCATGTTCGCTTGGCTAATCTTTCTTGAAACACGTGTCTAGAGGCAGCTGATCAGCCAATCGCCTGATGCGGGCAAAAATTCTTACGCTCTAGAATCAAAAAACATAAGGGCCGCGCCCCTTGGTCTGGAAACTGTAGGGCACGGCAGTTCGTCAAGAACTGGGACAGATGTACTGTTCCTGATTACGAATTGTCAAGCGCGGCTCTCTATAAAGGAGAGCATCATGGAAAAAATCGAAATCCCAGCAAACGAAGTCAGTAAACGCATTTATACCCTGAGGGGATGCCAGGTCATGCTGGACAGTGATTTGGCAAGGATTTATGAAGTTGAACCTAGGGCTTTGAAACAAGCAGTCAAAAGAAACATTGAACGATTTCCAATTGATTTTATGTTTGAACTAACCCACGAGGAACTTGAAAACTTGAGATCACAATCTGTGATCTCAAGTTTAAAAAACTCTTCTGAGGTAGCTGTCAAGCCAATCTTGAGATCACAAATTGGCACCTCAAGTTTGAAAGATGCTTTTCAGCAACACGGAGGGACCCGTTATATGCCTTTTGCATTTACGGAGCCGGGCGTTGCAATGTTATCGAGCGTACTCCACAGCCAGAGAGCGATTCAGGTCAACATTGAGATCATGAGGGTTTTTATCCAACTGCGGAAACAACCCCACATTTATCAACCAGATTTGGTTTCGAGAATTGAATCTTTGGAAAAAAGATTTGATCAATTCGAAATTCAACGCAGAAACGAGAAGCCTCGCGATCCCGTAAACATGATTCAAAACATTGTTGCACGACATTGGGGCCTTAAAGTCGAAGACCTCAAGTCTACTGCGCGAACAAAAGCAATTTCATTGCCTAGGCAACTTGCTATTTATTTAGTTCGAAAACAAATGCAGATGAGTTTCAGTGAAATAGGTTGGCATTTCGGACGACGGGATCATACGACCATCTTGCATGCTTATCGCAAAATAGATGCAGCATTTGGTGTAAATAATATGATCCAAGAGGCCCTCCATTTCCTTCAGAGTGAAGTTCGGCGTCAAAGTCTAGTCTCCAGCGAAGAGGAAATGACATAGACGCCGTTTCAATTTCTTTTTTGGCTAATCTTTCTTGAAGCACATGTCAGGGCCTGCTAAAGTAAACAAGATGAGAGTGCCAATGAATTGGAATTTCAAGCTGTGGCTCAAAGCCATGTGGAACCCAGATGACCACAGAATATTCCCACCCAAAGGTTTCGGGATTGGTTGGACCATCAATTTCCACGAAGTTATGAACAGAATCTGGCCACGTAATTGACATTGTGGAATTTACGGGGATGAGTTTATGTTCGAGTGATTTTAATAACATGTATTGGATCCTAAAAACAGAACCCAGTGCTTATTCCTATGCGGATTTGGAGCGCGATGGCCAGACACGTTGGGATGGAGTTCGCAATTATCAGGCGCGAAATAATTTGAAAACCATGAAAAAAGGCGACCAATGTCTGATTTACGAGTCTGTTGACCCCAAAGAACTCGTCGGCACAGCGCAAATTACGCGTGAAGCCTATCCAGACCCCAAAGACCCAGCCTGGGTTTGTGTTGATTTGAAGGTTGGTAAACGGCTTCAAACCCCAATCAACTTGGGTCAACTCAAAAATCATCCGATTTTACGTGATATCAGTTTGGTAAAACAATCTCGCCTCAGTGTTTCTCCAATCGGTCGACAAGAATGGGATATCATTGCGGCACTCTAAAATAGGAGGCTCAATTGGCCAAGTCAAAACTCACCATTATTGTAGGTAGCCTACGCAAGGATTCGATCAATCTTAAATTAGCAAAAACCATCGCAGAACTTGGCCTGGATCTGTTTGAAAGCAATTTTGCACAAATCGACGACCTGCCGCTGTTTAATCAAGACCTTGAGACAGATTTCCCAGCATCCGCCACGCGCCTTAAAACGGTACTCAACGCGGCGGACGGTATTTTAATTGTAACGCCAGAATACAATCGTTCGATGCCTGGAGTGTTGAAAAATGCGATTGATTGGGCGAGCCGACCCTATGGCACCAATTCTTTTGCAAAAAAACCCGTAGGTATCATGGGTACATCGATGGGTGCCATTGGCACCGCTTGTTCGCAACACACACTGCGTCCTGTATTAAATTATCTCGACGTCATTCTAATGGGACAACCGGAAGTCTATTTTCAATATAAAAAAGAAACATTCAATACTGAAGAAACCAAGAAATTTCTGAAAAATTACGTCGACCAATTGGCTGCGTGGGTAGAACGGCATCGGTCTGATTCAACTTTGGGCTGAATACACCTGCCATATTGCTATTTTTATCGGAGCTCGATACCAAACAAGCATGAAAAACATAGCATATTTAGGCCTTTTCATTGGAATTGCAGGTTTCTCCCAAACATCTTTGGGCACGCCTCATACATGGCATATCGTGTCTGCTGCCGGTGGCACTGAAACCTGGAAGTGCCAGCTCGCCGATGCTTACGAAACAAATTTCTATTTTGTCGATAAGAATCTAAGAAATATTACTGAATTTGAAATAAACCCCCAATCACCGTTTACGTTTGGATTTGCTTTTGGAGATAATGTCGATTTTAACTTGTCGTACACATTGGCCTGTACTCAACAAAATGGAGAGTCTATGGGATCCCCAAAAACAGTTTTTGTGATCGGTGCCAATGGACCTGCTGATCCGGATATCAAGATTGTTAATTTCCATGGAAGTTTTGGCAATTACACGGTTGTTCCTGGCGTTGGGGAAAATTACTTCGTCGGGTTGAACCATTCCAAAATCGAATAATCTGAAACCGGATTGACGTTTCACAGAAAAATTGACCCGATGCCACATATGAAAACTAAACATCTAGTCGTTCTTTCAGCCTTCTTTCTGTTCTCAAATTATTCAGCTGCCGAGGGCATATCTCACTATGCCTCCCCAGATGATGGGATTTTGAAGTTTAGCGATGATGGCCGCGCTGCAACGATTCGTGTTTTAGCGAAAAATGAACACACCCATGGGCACTTTTCTGCCATGGAGCATTTAATGCCCGCTGGGTATGATGGTCCGGGTATGCACGTTCACCATAAAATCGTTCAATCGCTTTATGTCGTCTCAGGAAAAGTTTATGTGCGCCTTCGAGAAGGTGGACAAGAACGAGAAGTTCTCCTGACCCCGGGTGCGTTTCTAGCGATTGCCCCTGGCACGCCCCATACATTCCGTAATCCTTTTGATGAAGATGTCAAAGTTTTAGGAATTGATGGCCCCGGAGATTTGGCGCCAATGTTCGAGGAGATGGCGGCGATAGAACCATCTGCTACGAAAGAAGACAGAGCCCTAAAGCTTTTTGCAATCAGGAAGCAAAAATATGACAATCATTTCGAGCCAACAGAAAACAGGATTCCTGAAGACCTCTAAGCGGGCCTGGGATTTGGGTAGCTGTGAAAATATCAGTCACCACTTTGGGGGGCCTATAGGCCGGACAAAAGCCTATTTCTGGTTTTTTAAAAGTACTCGAATCTTAGAAACGAAACGGCGAAACGGCGAAACGGAACGTTCGCGCCGCTCTTCTAACATCCACGAACAAAGTATCAGTGACGCTCGACGGCATCTCCACTTGGTATTGCGCCGTTTCTTTCCGTTTTCGCCGTTTTGGATCTTTCTTGAGCCGCCTTACAACAGTTTCAACCCCTTGAAATTGACGCATTTGTCAGTTTTTGGTACCAATAAATGACAAATCCGGCACTTTATGGTATGAATATGGAATGAAACGCAAACTGATGGCTAACTTGGTTCTTTGGAAATCTGAGACTCCGCGTAAGCCACTATTGCTGAGGGGGGTTCGCCAAGCAGGTAAAACTTATTTATTAAAAGAATTCGGCAGTCTTCATTTTCCTCACTGTCATTATCTCAACTTTGAGAAGGACAAGAAATTAGCTAAAATTTTTGAACCGGATTTGGTCCCAAAAAGAATCGTCGAACAACTTAATTTCCATCTTCGAGCTGATATCAATACTGAAAAGGACTTGGTGATCTTCGATGAGATCCAAGCTTGCCCAAACGCACTAACCAGTTTGAAATACTTTCAAGAGGACCTGCCTCAGCTTCATCTTTGCGCCGCCGGCTCTTTGCTTGGGATTCATTTGACGCCAGTCTCATTTCCTGTGGGAAAAGTATCTTTTCTGACACTAAGACCGATGTCATTTGAAGAATTTCTCATGGCAAACAAGGATCAAAGATCCCTAGAAATACTCGAAGGGGCCTTAAAAACACTAACCGTTCCAGATATTGTGCATGAACATCTATGGGAACAGTTGAAGCGATATTTTATTGTGGGTGGACTGCCCGAAGCTGTGGCTGTCTATTGTGCTCATCATAATACCGGCAGTCTCTTTGAAGCATTTTCCAAAGTTAGAGCGAAACAAGAGGACCTCATTTTGGCATACTATGCCGACATCGCAAAACATTCCGGAAAAGTAAATGCCATGCATATTGATCGCGTATGGAAATCGGTGCCCTCACAACTCCAGAAGGTCCAAGATGCGTCTATTCAGCGATTCAAATTTAAAGGCGTCATACCCGGAGTGAGCCATTATAATCGACTCGTTGGCGCGATTGATTGGCTAGAGGCCGCTGGATTAGTCATTAAGATACCAATCGTCAACTCGGCTCTTCTGCCTTTTAGGGCTTATGCCAAAGAGTCGCATTTCAAACTTCTACTCTTCGACGTCGGGATTTTGGGTTCCATGAGCGGACTTTCACCAAAGTCGATATTGGATTATGATTATGGAACTTATAAAGGGTATTTTGCTGAAAATTACGTCGCTGAGGCGTTTATTTCATCCGGAACGAATGAACTCTTCAGCTGGAGCGAGAAAACTGCTGAGCTGGAATTCTTAAGAGAGATGGATGGCCGTGTAATTCCGGTTGAAGTTAAATCTGGGTCGGTGACGCATGCCAAGAGCCTGGCAGCTTTCAGTGCCAAATATTCGCCACCCTATCGAATTATTCTAAGCGCCAAGCCGCTGAAAATTGATCGTGCCAAAGGATTATATCAATACCCTCTGTATTTGGCAGGACAAGTGTAAAAAAGTGTCAGGTCAAATACACGCACGCGGCGTCGACGTCAATCACCGTCTCCTGGTTGGAGGAAAAGGGAAAAGGTGTCAAGCCAGCCATGATTTACGTGTCCACGGTCTTCGGATTTTCTGAAATGTGGTCTCGCATGGCATCTTCTTTACATCGGGTTGTCTACAACATTGACGTCCATGTTTCCATTGCAACCCTGGGTACACTGCCAATTGCCACACCCATGATATGGACTCCCTAAAGCCTGCATACAAATGGCTGTCTGATCTGTGTTGCTGCAAACATTGGCGCTATAATGATTGTAGTCGGGGCTTTTGGTCGCGATAGGACATTCTACAGAACCAATAGATAGAGTCGCACTGTTGTTACCCCAAAGCACGCTCAGCTCTACTCCCGGAAGGGTTGTGCTCAAATACGTTGTCTCGTTGATCGGATACCAAAATTGGCTCGGAATTTGCCGCCAACCCGCTCCGCCACCACAGGCATGATTACTATTGGAATAGTATGTACAGTCCATAAACCCACCCCCCACATACAAACCTCTTTTGAACTGATCAATGTACTTGTAGTTCACGGGGGCAAGATTGCTGAACAACGTCGCAGCGATGGCTGGGCATTGCTCCGGGTCAGCATAGCACGCATAACCTCCAGATTGAGGATCCTTGAATTGCTGCGTATTGTTCTGCAGATTTTCAAACTCAGTTGTTAGACGCGAGATGGTTCCAGGAGGCAACGTGTTAAAATTCGGTGATTGCAACAAATCATTCACAAAAGAATAATATTCTTCTTGCTTCTGGTACACCTCACCTATTTTTTTTCTAGCAGCTGTCACTGTCGAATTGACCACTGACGTGCCAGTATTGATCGCCAACATCTCAGCGGGTTCCATGATGAATGACAACGGAGCACCTATTCCAGTACTGGTTTGATTGGGTAAATTGTTCTGGGCATATGATAACACACCGTCGATGGTTAGCTGGCAGGCACTCAAATCCTGCAAAGAGCAGGAAGTCACGTAATACCCATTGGCTCCTTTTGCAAAGATCTGAGGCAGTTGAACTGGATTTCCACCTTGTTGAAAGGCAGACACCTCAACTTCCCCGTTCAAGTTGTATTGACTGACCATGTTTTGTACTGCAACAGAAAGACTGGCAATGTCCCCATAGTTTGCATTGAAATTCGCTTGGAACGTTTGCTTATCATAGTAGCTACTAAACAAAATTTTCATTGTGACATACAAACTTATCCCAACATTCATTTGGGTAATAATCTGGTCACCGCATACTGTCCTAAATTGCTGATGACTGTCACCATAAGCTCCTTGACCAATGGGATTCAATATTTTTGGACCATAGTCTTTGGGATTCCAAACTTCAGTGGGCAGAAATACTTTTTCTAAGTAGTAAAAGCTCTGACTATATTGATCTTGTTCTATAAACCTCGCATACTCGGCGGATGCACTGCTTGAGAACGGACCTATGCCAACACTCGCTTTAACGTCTATGTTCAATTCTCGTTGAACTTTCTCAAAACTCACCGAATTGTCAAAATATACAACCGCAGAACCTCCTGGTGTAGTTGTCACATTGCCCGCGCTATAACATGAAAATGGAGCCATCATCTGCATGTCCGTTGAGTACCCTTGGCCCAATGACGGCGCGGGATCTTGAAATTTCTTAACAATACGATCAATCCAAGAACCCGCAGAAGCCGAGGTCGATATAAACAAGGCCATTACCAAACAAGAGAACTCAAATAACCTAGGATACTTTCTGACATTTTTCATGATAACTCTCCCATTGAAATTCCAAACTGAACTGAACGCTAGGGCGACAGATACCTTAGTTCAAGGGGGGATGTGCGACATACCCAATCAGCAACGAGTTTTAAGGAGCAGAATTATTTGTTTGTAAGCGAGGAACCGGCTTAACTTTGCTTCTTAACCAAGCACTTACTTTCTGTTTTAGTTTTGGAGTGGCCTCCCCTGCGAGGTCTGGGTCATCTACATACATAATAGCCATATCGTACCCACCATTTTCAGGGTCGTCGTAGGCAACTTCATGGAAGTTCGACGGAAGGTCGCCGTAAATAAAGTAGTCCACTAATTTGTTCATTCTGAATATTAGTGTGTGATATTCGTCTTCAGAATTGAAATTGGTTGCTAAGACATAGACTGTATAGCTGCCGTCTATGGATGCATTGACAGAAAGTGCTTTTATTGCACGATCAAATCTATTTGATGGCGCACTGCTCGTTTCACGCGGAGCATAAGAACCGCTGTGCACACCACTTGCTCCTCGGTCAGAGCTGCTTCCGGAGCTGCTGCCGCTTCCTTGTGAGCTGGCATATTGATCGTTTCCTTCGGAGGAGCGACTTCCTCCACTGCCGCTGCGGCAACCCTCATTACCGCTATTGCTCCCAGCGTGTAACATGGGTTCAGTCACAACGAGTGCTGTGAATAAAAAAAGAGAAAAATTACAAAGACGTAACATGTTAGTTCCTTTGGGTACGGGTGGAAAAATAGCGATAAGCAATAGCTGATGCCATTGACGCTGCTGTTGTTACAAATAAGTAAGTAAAAGCCCTCCATGCTGCTGATTGTTCGCTGTAAGCCGTGCCTGTTGCAATTTCATAGGATAATGACTCGCAGTTATCACCCTGCCAACTCGAAAGACGAAAGTCGTTAGAGACATGTGCCTCTCGATAGTCTCGTCCGTTATTTTTAAGGGTATTAGAAATTCTCGCATTCATGCCATTTAAATCTCTTTCCAGGGGTTTTAATATCCAAATAAATTTCTTTCCTTGTTCGGCACGCTCGAGTAGATATTTTTCCAACGAAGGCGCTCGAGGTTCTGTGCGTGTGTCAAAGTCGATAATGCGCCCTTTCCTTTGAACTGCTTGATAGACTGCCCAATGCGTATAAGCTGCGTAATCCTCCAGTTTAATCCCTAAACTTGAAAAAAAATTAACAGCCCAATTGGGCGGCTCATGTAAGGCGTGCGCCAAAAGATCCCCGGATTCAAGAATGCCTTCGTCAATGAGTTTTTCACTGATTCCAGGAATCAGCTCTCCTTCTGTGTGAGCAAATTGGACCTTCGTTATGTTCCCGTAGAGTTCATCTAAATCTTTTTTCCCAAGCGAAGCTTTGACCGATTGGGGTACAATTTTCAGTGTCGCTCGCATAAAGCCATACACTAAATCCCAATTCCATCTCCCCGCTTTTTCTAACTCTCGAGGTGCATCTTTTTGATAAGCAGAAATTCCATAAAGAAGTGCTTCTCCGACCGCGATGGCCCCTGCAAAATAAACAAGGGCTTTCTGGTTAGATAGGCTTGCTTGGCTGTGTAAAATTAAAATAAGGAGTAAAAGTCTTCTCGACAGACAGAGCAATGTTGACCTCCTTCAAGAGGTCGATAATGAAGTCAATGCTTGGCGTCAAGACATGAGAGGCAGATTTAAAATGATATCCCATTCTCGTCGACCGATTGGAGATACGCTGAGACGCGATTGTTTTACCAAACTGATGTCACGCAAAATCGGATGATTTTTGAGTTGACCCAGGTTGATTGGACTTTGAAGCCGTTTGCCCACTTTCAAATCGACACAAACCCAGGCCGAGTCTTTGGGGTCTGGATAGGCTTCACGCGTGACCTGTGCTGTGCCGACGAGTTCTTTGGGGCCAACGGACTCGTAAATCAGGCACTGGTCGCCCTTTTTCATGGCCTTCAAATTATTGCGCGCTTGATAATTGCGAATTCCATCCCAGCGGGTCTGGCCGTCGCGCTCCAAATCCGCATAAGAATAGGCGCCGGGTTCTGTTTTTAGGATCCAATACATGTCACTGAAGTCATTCGCATATAAACCCATCTCCGTAAATTCCGCAATGTCAATCGTGGATCCAAGGATCCTTCAGAAGCTCTTCAATAGGTTCCCCGGCTGTGCATCTATCGATGAACTGCTTGGCCCCGGCTGAGATGGCACGCTTTCCTGTCGCCAATAGCGTTTCGAGCGTTTTGCCGGCGGCATAGGTATCAAGAAAAACCGCATCATCGCCTTTTTCTGAGAATTTTGGACGATAGGCGCTCGTGCCTGCTGAAAGATTTTGCTCTATTTTTGTTTGCCCAGGTTTAAATAGACGTGTTTCTCCCCAATCGATCAAAGTGAGATTTTTACCATCCCACAACATATTGGCTGGCTTGACATCGAGATGAGCTACGCACACCTCAGGAGTGGCATGATGAGCAGCATCGAGTGTTTTAAGAAGTTGATAGATGGCTTGCTTTACCTGCGGTTCGGGAAGTTGGCCCTTTTCCATGGAGGGGGCTTCAACATGCTCCATCGCAATTCGATAGATTCCGCTTTGTTGATCGCTTCCGAGGAATTTAGGAACATGTGGGATTCCATGAAGCATGGCTAGGGCCTTTGCTTCGACTTGCATCTTTTGCAAATGTTCTTGGGCATTTTCTTCGGAAATGACCCCGCCGCCTGCGGCTCTGTGAGCAATGATTCCAATATCCATTTCTTTGACGACGAAAGCACGCCCATCTTTGCCGGTAGCCTTAAAGACGGACCCAAACGCCCCCTTACCCAGAAGCTGAGCACTGTTTGAATCATACTCGGGCACTGCTTGTTTCGGATTCACTAGGCCCGTCCCCCGAGGAGTCACTTGACCCGGAGGTGTTTGGGTTGTAGCCGGCTCTGCAACAATGTGTTGAAGGGGTGGTGGTACAAATCTTCTTTTTTTTTGGGCGAATCCAGGTCCCGATTCGGGCCCTGCAGGGCTAAACGAGTCTTTCTCGAATGTAATCAACGGACTAATATTTCCGGGCGTAGATTCTCCCCTGCTCGCTGGACTATCAGTGGAGCCCCGGTCTGACTTAGGTGTTCCCCGCATTGGAAAGATCCTCCTATGGACGATCCTAACTTAATACAGGGGCAAATTGGGAGCAAGTTCCACTTTCCGCTTTGACAAGTTTGTTTCGGATGCTACTGAGCCGAAGAATTTAATTCGGAGGTATTTGTGTTTTTTATATTCGTCCTTTTTGTCGGTTTGGTTCACGCTGCCCCTCAACCGTTGTCGCAATATATAGAGCATACGAATTTGAATGCCGATGCTACCCAGGCTGATATTGAACGCTTGTGCGCCGAGGCTATGAAATACAATTTTCGAGGCGTGTGCGTGCATGAAAAACACGTGGCCACGGCCAGTGAACTTCTAAAAAATTCTAAGGTCAAAGTGATTACGGTCGTGAATTTCCCCCATGCGGGATCTTCGCGGGAGACCACTGCAGTCGCCACTCGAAATGCGGTAGACAGTGGAGCACATGAAGTGGATATGGTGATTTCCGTCGGAGACCTTAAGGCCGGCGTTAATCGCGGAATGAGACAGCTGCTCCAGCAAAAACGGGGATTAAGGAGCTTTTTCGAAAGTAAAGACCTCCAAGAACAAGTCAAGATTTTATCGGATTCAGAAAATTTTGAGATTTTGGCCCAAAACAATTCATACCTAAAAAGTGTCTTCGACGATATCGTATCTGTGGTTGAGGCCGCGAAACCAAGACAAGTTAAAGTTATCATCGAAACTGCACTGTTAACCAACATTGAAAAGATTGTGGCATGCCTTCTCAGTAAAATGGCCAAGGCGGCCTTCGTCAAAACCTCGACCGGGACAGCGAAAGCAGGAGCTACGGTTGAAGATGTTGTTCTCATGCGCTTAGTGGTTGGTGATTGCATGCAAATTAAAGCCGCTGGTGGAATTCGAGACCGAGAATTCGCTGAGAAATTAATTCAAGCTGGAGCGGATACCCTTGGAACATCTGCATCGATTAAGATATGCGCACCGCCCTCCAGCAAGCTATAATTTTAGCGTTGCTTAGTCCGTCGCTATTCGCCCAATGGGTTGACCCGGAGAAAGAAAAGGCAGCCAAATCTGAGATCGCTTATCTCTTTGACCAAACCCAGGTATCTGGAACGGATGAAAAAACTCTGCTGGCTGAATATCGGTGGAGAAAGCTCGAACTGCTCACACATCGCCAGTTGGAGGAGACAGCTGCTTTTTGGCCACAGGCTTTCATCGCGACGCTGATTTATCTCAGCTGGTCACGCATTCAACCTAAGATCAACCAGGCATTTGGGTGGCTCAAATCGGGTCAAGGCCTCGCCCAAGGATCTGCGTTGGGGCTTGGATTCGCCGGAGCTCAAATGCTGGGCCAGGCAATTGGCTGGTTGACAACGAAGGGACATGAGTTTGTTTCAGGGGGATTTTCTAGAACCCTTAACCTGGTGTCCTCGGCGGGAGATTATTATTTTGAGCTCGAAACACGACCTGAGCCATTTGACACCGCTAAACTGACTTACGCAAAGCATAAACACAGAATTCCTTCGAGATTCCATCCGCTGATTGAACACAAGTTGGCCGATGTTATCGTATCTAATGGCGATGAAGATGCAAAAAAGAAGGCCATGACCTATCTCCAAAATGTCCTGCGACTTCCAACTGAGATACGCCCTGCTAACCCGAATTTGAATTCGGTTGCCGAGGCATTTGGTTATTATCCTGGGAAGACACTGTCCGCGCTCAAAAGGGTCTTTGCCAAACAAATCTCGGCTTCTGCGGCCGATGGAAAATCTCGATTTCCGTTCTATTTTGTGGGGCCACCTGGCACGGGAAAGACTCGGGCTGCTCAGCGTATCGCGGCATCGCTCGGAGTGCCCATGGTTGCCATTAATCTCGACCAAATCAAGGAAGACGAGCTGCTGGGCAGCAAGTCGCACCCAGGCATCATTGCGACCCAATTAATGGAATACGGGCAGCGCAATTTAATCCTGGTCTTAGACGAGGTTCATCATGCCCTGAACTCGAAAAACTCAATATACGACGCCCGTTATCAGGCACTTTTCAAACGTTTGCTTGACCCAACAAAACCATCTTACTGGGATGAGTATTTTGAGGAAGAAATCGATTTGTCGTCTGTAGATATTATTTTGGCCGCCACGGAGGTCATCAAAGACCATGCCCTGAGAAATCGAATGCTCGAGGTTTTGTTTGAACCATTTCCAGTTTGGTATAAACGGCATGTTGTTTGGAATGAAACAGTCCCCATGGAGTTGCAGCGTTACAACCATTCCGAGCCGTCACTCTCCATCAAGGACCTCAATTCCACAGATATCAATGCCATTAACACCCTTGTTTCGAATGACCAAGAATCTGGTTTCCGAGGTCTTCAGAAGCAGATCTTTGAGTATATGGCCGATTTGTTTCTGAAAAAAAGCAAGGGATTTGATGCTGCCTACAACGATACAGTGCCATTTGAGGGGGCGTTGACGGGTCCAAGATGTAGGCAAATGTAAAAAATATCTTACCAATTACTTGATTTTAATGATTTGGTCAATTATATTTGACTCATGGCAAACTTACTCTGGGGGAAAGTCTATTACAACAGTATATTTGCAGGTTACCTACGAGAAGAGCCTGGAAATAGCATTTCATTCAAATATGACTCAAATTATTTGGACACTCGGCAACCAGCAATTGCACACACTCTGCCTTTAAGAGAGGCCTCCTACGTGAGTCGGGACGGGCTCCTGCCGTTTTTTGATAATCTTGTGGCTGAAGGTTGGCTGGAACAAGCCCAAAAGCGTCTTTTAGGGAAACGAACCTTATCACGCTTTGAACTTCTTCTGGCATTTGGTCAAGATTGCGCGGGAGCTGTTTCAGTGCTTGACCCCGAGCCGGAAAAATTTTCGGCAGCTCTCCTAGATGAACATGACCCCAAAGAAATAGCGCTGATGACCAGCCGAGCGTCGCTTTCAGGGATTCAGCCTAAAATCATGTTGATAGAAAAAAATGGAAAGCTCAAGCCAGCCAAGAGCAATGAACTCAGCACACACATCGCCAAGTTCCGCTCGCACGGACACAATAACTTGCTCGTGAATGAATATCTGACCTCAAAAGCTTTTCAAGCACTTCTACCCGATGACGGCATCGTCGATCTGTCAATTGTTGAGATCGGTGGTTTTTCTGAACCTGCACTGGTTATCAAACGATTTGATCGAGTATCGGGCGCTCGCGTCCATTTTGAAGAATTTAACCAACTATTAGACAGAAAATCGATTGCCAAATACGACGCGAGTCATCGAGACATGGCTGATTTCATCAAGAACACAAATGGGTGTCTCCCGACTGAGATTTATCGTTTGTATGGGCGCATCTTGGCAGGTATTTTGCTTGGCAATACGGACATGCATCTGAAAAATTTTGCCATGTTTCATCGACCCGAGGGTTTGCGTTTGACTCCGTCCTACGATCAGGTATCGGCAGTCATCTACGGGTATAAAACCATGGCGCTGGATATTGGCGAAGCAAGTAATCTCAAAATTAGCAGTCTAAAGCCTGAACATGTCATCACGCTGGGAGAAGAATTCGGTCTCTCATTAGGCGCAATACACATGCTTGTTCAAAGCCTTTCGCGTCATTTACTGGCCGCAAAAGAAGCTATTTTTGAGGCACCCCACGGTAGCCCCACTTTCAAAACTCAACTCATCAAACTGATGGAATCACGATGGAACAAAACATTCGCCTCAATTGGCCAAAGCTTGTCCAAGAAGCGGTAAAACGCCGCAAAGAGCAAAAACTCACGCAATTACAAGTCTCTGTCCTCGTGGGCGTCAGCAAACCAACCGTGAGCGGCTTTGAGCAAGGTAAGACCAACATCACGCTTGAAAACGCAATGAAAATCCTGCGTCTGTTAGGGCTGGTCACGACCTAATTCTTCACATTTCTCAACATCTCCTGGGTAACAAGATCCAAGTTTTTTAGCTGTATCTTGTCAGTCCAAATGGGAAATGCCAGACTTTCTCTGGCTTAAATAGGAGCAATCCATGGATTATCGATTTCAACAAGTTGACGTCTTTTCTAAGCAGCCATGCATGGGCAACCCCGTTGCGGTGTTTTTAGAGTCCCAAGGCCTATCAACCGAAAATATGCAGCGAATTGCTCGATGGACAAACCTATCAGAAACAACTTTTGTATCGGAGTCGAAAAAAGCCGACTATCGCGTTAGAATCTTTACGCCAACCCATGAACTGCCTTTTGCTGGACATCCGACGCTTGGAACAGCTTGGGCGCTCAAAAAATCGGGGGTGATTCAGAAAGAACACTTTGTTCAGGAGTGTGATTTTGGTCTCATCCAAATTTTCTGCGAGGGCGATCAAGTATTTTTTGAACTTCCACATTTTAAAACCCAGGAACTTCAGCTGGAGCAAGAGCTCAGAGAGATCCTGGCGGTTGCTGTTAGGAATACACAGCTCATCACGACAGGCCCTCGTTGGTTAACTGCCGAACTTCTAGATGCAGACAGTCTTTACAAACTGAATATGGATTTGAGCCCGCTGGCCAAAGTATTTCAATCCATCAATGCAGATGGCCTTGTGATGTATGGCATTCATCCAGATAAAACAGTGCACTTGCGAGCTTTCTTTGAGGGCAGCGCTGGCATTATAGAGGACCCTGTTTGTGGATCGGGTAATGCCGCAGTAGCCGCTCATATCATGACGACGGGCAACATTGACAGGGCAGGATTGGAATATGAGGCGTTCCAGGGGGCTGCCCTTAAGCGCGATGGCCGGATCTCTGTGATACTCGGCGATAAAATCAGAGTGGGCGGGCAGTGCAATACTGTCTTTGAAGGTAACGCTTCAATATGACAAAGAACGGGAATGGAACGCCGGTATCAGATGTACACGAGCACTCGCAAACGAAATAAAAATTTCTTGTGGATTTTAAAAACGACTTTGTTTTAGCATGAGCCAAAAATAAATTCACACGGCTATAAACCACCGTGAAACTGTACAATCTATCTGAACCGCCGCGCAGTACTCCATCCATAAACACCAGTTTTGGATGGAGGTGAAGCGCGGCAAGGCGAAGCCATTAACCCCTCGAAGAGGCTGGCGCATTGCAGAATAGGCTCTTGCTTTTTAATTCTCATTGGGGCTAGGTTTCTGAAATGCGGGAGGTCAATCGCAAAATTACGTACAGACTGTACCCCACGGCGCTGCAGGAAGCTGCTCTGTGGGCGATGCTGCGATTGCATCAATGGCTTTACAATGCAGCGCTCGAGCAACGTATCTCGGCCTATCGGATGCGAGGAATCT
>JAHFEF010000031.1 GCA_023248545.1 Myxococcales bacterium
GGGGTTAAGACCAGCCGATGTGGAAGCTGTATTAGAGGCCTCAGGATTGCCCTTGGCGGCGAGACTTCGCGAAGCGCTGCTTGAGTTCGATCGCAAAATGCCAGGGTATATTACAGAAGAAGGCGTATTGGTTGGTGTAGAATCAAGAACCTCGAGTCCGGTGCGGGTGCTGCGCGATAAAGAAAGCTTGATGTCACCGACGATTCAAGCGCTGTATCCGTGTGGGGAAGGGGCTGGCTATGCCGGGGGAATCGTGAGCGCAGCGATGGATGGGGCTTATGTTGCGCGGGCCATGAAAGCAGGGTAAAGAAGCTGCATGTCAAAACAAGAGCTGCAAGATCGCGTGCACGCATTGAACCCCAAAGTTGATTTCTGGTCCGTTCGGATCGTCGAAAATACCTCCGAAAGCCTGTCGGTTCGACAAGGTATTTTAAACCCGCCGTACCAAGGTTTTGAACGGGGCATCTATGTCGCCGTGGTCAACGCGGGTGGCACTGGGTACGCCGCAACGCCAGACACCAGCCGGGCTGGGATTGCCGCGGCGTTCGAAAGAGCACGCGAGTGGGCAACCCGGGCGGCGCAGTATAAGCTGTTCGATGTGAATCAGTTTAAGATGTCCAAAGCACAGGGTCACTATCATAGTCCCGTTAAAAAATCGTATTCGAAGGCTTCGCTCCAAGATCGCATTCACTGGCTTCAAGAATCCGCCAGCGCACTCAAATCTGACGACCGAATTGTGGATTGGCACTCTAGTTTTTCGTATAGTACGTCGAAACAGAATTATTTTAATTCGATCGGTGCCGATATTGAACAAGATTTTGAATTCTTTGATCCCAATTTGAGTGCCACGGCTTATGCCCATGGCCAATCACAGACCCGAACGTTGGCAGGCCACGGCATTGCTCGCCAATCTGGGATCGAAGTGTTGGACGAAATTGACTTCATGGGTTCAGCCAAGAGAATCAGCGAAGAAGCCATCGCGTTGGCCTTGGCAGAGAATTGCCCGTCGGGTACGTATGATTTGCTCTTGGCGCCCGATCAAATGATGCTGCAGATTCATGAGTCGATAGGGCACCCCTTGGAGTTAGACAGAATCTTGGGCGACGAGCGAAACTACGCGGGTACGAGCTTTGTGACACCGGACATGTTTGGAAAATATGCCTATGGCTCCAAATTGTTGAATATTACGTTTGATCCAACAAGATCCGGCGAGTTTGCCAGCTATGCTTTCGATGACGTCGGAACGCCTGCTTCGAAAGTGTTTTTAATTCAAGACGGAATTTTGATGCGGCCCTTGGGGGGAGTTGTATCACAGGGCCGCGCGAATTTGCCGGGCGTCGCCAATGCTCGGGCCTGCAATTGGAACCGTCCTCCTATAGATCGCATGGCTAATTTAAATCTTGAAGCGGGCGATAGTTCCCTGGAAGACATGATCGCAGGTGTTGACCGAGGCGTCTATATGAAAGCCAATATTTCATGGTCCATCGATGACTCCAGAAACAAGTTTCAATTTGGGTGTGAATGGGGACAATTGATTGAAGGCGGCAAGCTGACTCGAGTTGTTCGTAATCCAAATTATCGGGGAATTTCGGCGACTTTCTGGCGCAATCTGGCGCGGGTCGGTCATGAGAACACGGTGGGGATGTATGGGACACCGACGTGTGGCAAGGGCGAACCCAACCAAGCGGTTCGGGTCGGGCATGCCTCACCAGCTTGTCTATTTTCAAACGTCGACGTCTTCGGAGGTCAGTCATGAGAACGCAAGAATATTTTTACTCCCTAGCAGACCGGATTCAAGGTGCGTTGCATGCCGGCGAAAATTTTACGTGTTGGTTCTCGGGGGAAGATTCAGATTTTATTCGCTTGAATCATGCAGCCGTGCGTCAGGCGGGGTCTGTGTCACAGGGCTATTTGCAAGTGAGTTTAATCTCAGATGGCAGACAGGTGGCTTTTGCCATGGGCATCTCACGAGACATTGAACAAGATGGCGATCGTCTGGAGCATTTGCTGAAAAAGCAACGGGCCAAGTTGGAGAGTTTGCCGGAAGACCCCTACCTCTTGATTTCAACAACGCCGCATTCGAGCGAGAGCATCAAACAGAGTCAGTTGCCGGATGCTCGCGAGGTGGTCGACGAGATTCTCAGTCAGGCGCAGGGTTTGGATTTGGTGGGCATTCATGCACAAGGGGCTACTTACAGAGGCTTCGCAAACT
This sequence comes from Myxococcales bacterium, assembly GCA_023248545.1. GTDB lineage: Bacteria > Myxococcota > UBA727 > UBA727 > JABDBI01 > AER2-1. The sequence goes on from JAHFEF010000031.1 coordinate 2,213, forward strand.
CGTTTGGGCAACGCAATTGGTTGACAAATCATAGTTTTAACCTGGATTTTAGTGTTTATCTGAAACAAGACAAAGCCGTCAAAGCGGGCTACGCGGGCTTTGCATTTGATCGAGGGCATTTGGCCCAAGAAATGGCATTTGTGAAAGAGAAGTTGAGGGTGCTGGAACGGCCGGCCATGAGTTTGAAACCCGGCGCTTATCGAGCTTATATGACGCCATCGGCGTTCTATGATTTGATCAGCATGCTGGGGTGGGGCGGTGTGAGCGAAAAAGCGCTTCGAACCAAACAATCGGCGCTCAGTAAAATGCGCGACGAACAACGTACGCTAAGCCCGATGTTTTCTTTGTCAGAACACACAGCCCAAAGTACCAACCCCCTGTTTCAAGCGCAAGGCTTTATGAAGCCAGACTGCATCAACTTAATCACAGCAGGTCAGTTGGCGCACAGTTTGATTTCGCCGAGAACCGCCAAAGAATATGGGCTTTCTACCAACGGTGCCAATGGTTCAGAATCGCCCGAAGCCTATGAAATCATGCCTGGAAATTTAGCGCGTGCAAATATTTTGCGCGAACTTGGGACGGGTATTTTTATCGGGAATCTCTGGTATTTGAACTACTCTGAGAGACAGTCTGCGCGAATTACGGGCATGACACGCTTTGCGACGTTTTGGGTTGAAAATGGTGAAATCAAAGCGCCTTTGAACGTGATGCGTTTTGATGACAGCTTGTATAATCTGCTGGGCTCCAATCTGCTGGCTCTAACGAAAGAGAGTGATTTTATCTTAGATGCGCATACCTATGATGAGCGATCAACGGGCAGCGCGCATCTGCCAGGGGCTTTGGTTCGGGATTTTAATTTGACGTTATAAGGTCACTCCGCCTGTGTGGTGAGCTTCAGCGGCATTCCGTTCTCACGTGCATATTCCATGACATGATGTGCTTTGGTCTCGGCAATGTCTTTGGAGTATAACCCGACATTCGCTTTGCCTTGTAGGTGCACCATCATCATGAGTTTTTGAGCTTCAGCGCCGGTTTTGTGAAAAAATTGTTCCAATACATGAACAACGAAATCTTGGGTGGTGTAGTCATCATTGTGCATGATAACCCAGTAGCGCCGAGGTTTTTTGACCCGGGTGTCTTCTTTGGTCAGGACTTCGCCGTCGTCTAGTGGCTCTAAATTTCTCTTTTTCGTAGGCATAGGGTTCTCAGTATAGCAAGTTGCAATGAAAGAAGCATTGTGATTTCCTTGTATCTTATGATCGATTTGAAAGCATTTGAAAAAGATCCAGAGTCCTTTGAACGAAGTCTCGGGCGCCGAGGGGAAGTCCAAGGCCTACCAGAGCTATTGAAGTTGGTGAAAGAACGCAAGGCCTTGATCGCGGCCTCCCAAAAGCTTCAAGAGGAGCGCAATCAGGCGAGTAAGGCGTTTGATCCACAAAAACGAGACGAGCTGAAAGCGCTGGGTCAAAAAATAAAAGATCAAGAATCTGAACTTAAGGTGCTCGAAGAAAAACTTGAACAAATCGCTTTGCGTATTCCAAACCCCCCACAAGACGACGTGCCTATGGGAACGAGCGAGCAAGACAACCAAGAGGTCAAAAAAGTTGGTGCCCCTCGCGTGTTTGACTTCCCGGTGTTGGATCATATAGAACTCGGACAGCGCCTGAAAATTCTTGATTTCGAGCGGGCTGCCAAAATATCCGGCTCACGATTTGCTTTTTTGCGGGGGAATGCGAGCAAGTTAAATCGAGCGCTTCTGCAATATTTTTGTGATTTTCATACGCGACTTGGCGATACAGAGTTGACACCGCCGTATTTGGTGAGATCTCATGCCATGCAAGGCACTGGGCAGTTCCCAAAATTTAAGCTCGATGCTTTTGAGGTGCCAGTGCCTGACGCTGAGCCGTTGTATTTGATTCCAACGGCTGAAGTCCCGGTGACCAATTATCATGCCGGTGAGATTTTAGATGAGGGTCAATTGCCTCTTCGATATTGTGCTTATTCAGCGTGTTTTCGATCAGAAGCCGGGGCGGCAGGCAAAGATACTAAAGGCCTGATTAGATTGCACCAATTTGAAAAAGTCGAAATGGTCCGATTTTGTAAAGCTGACCAAGCCGAAGCTGAGTTAGATTTAATGGTCCAGCGTGCGAGCCAAATGCTGACTGAGTTAGAATTGCCGCACCGGATAATTTTGCTTTGTACGGGTGATACAGGCTTTAGTTCACAAAAAACTTACGATTTGGAAGTCTGGTTGCCGGGTCAAAACACGTATCGCGAAATTAGCTCTTGCAGCGTGTTTGGGACATTCCAAGCTAGGCGTGCCCAAATTCGATATCGTGGTGAAGATAAAGCTGTTCAGCCGGTTTGGACCCTGAATGGCTCCGGGTTGCCACTTGGGCGAACACTCGTAGCGCTGTTAGAAAATCATCAGCAACCTGATGGAACGGTGAAGATACCAAAAGTTTTATGGCCTTATTTGGGTGATCTGCGATGCTTGATCTGAAATCTAAATTATTGGCAGCAGGTCTGGTGACCGAGGCGCAAGTTGAACGCTCAAAAATTAAACGCCCACCCAATAAGCTCAAAGGCCTCTCGAAAGCTGAGCAATATGAGTTAATTCGCATCTGGGTGACGCGCAACAGGCTCGATCGAGGCGTTGGGACGGAAAGATTTTTCTTCGAAAAACAAGATAAGAGCGTCAGCTGGTTAAGTTTAGAACCTAGCGTGATTGAACAAATTAATGCAGGTGACGCCGGCCTGGTGGCGTTTATGTCCAACAGTGGCCTGGCCCATGCAGTGGTACCACGGGATATCGCTGAAGATATCATAGAAGTTTTTCCAGACTGGTTGCGGGTTTTAAAATAAGTTAATCGGCCGACATCCAAAAATAGCTTCGTAGCGCTAAAGTGCTCCTATGCGAGCATTGCAAGCGATTTTGTTTTTATGGACACTGTCTTCTGATGCAACCACTGCTGTGATTCATGACATTCGGACCATGACCCAAAACAGTGGCGTTGTGGTTCAGGCTAAAATAGTCAGTCAGAAAGTGACAGAAGACGCTCGAGGTCGGATTATTACCTTGTCAACGCTGCGTGTCGAAGATGGCATGAAGGGTGCCAGAACAGGACAAGAACTCACGCTGTATCAAGTGGGGGGAGAGCTCAATGGGCGCGTGATGCGTTTGCAGGGCGCGAGTGTTTACCGCCCGGGCGAAGAGATCATGCTTTTTGCCGTGCCGCATCGAGACCAAGTTGTAAGTTATGGCCTTGGTTTGGGCAAGTTTAATATTATTCAAGACAAAGTGGTCGAAGATATCCATGATTTGGAAGTGGTCGATCGAAAAGACGGCCGGCAATTTTATCGAGCGCCCACTCCACGGCGTTATAATTCACTCAAAGCATTCAAAGACGAAATCAGGAAGGCACTATGAAACTTATATTTCTGGGAGCATTGCTATTTCTAACCCCGGCTGATGCGTATAAATTTCTATGCAACGGCATCACGGCCGAGGGGGTTACAGAATCGGATAGCTGTGGGGTCTGCAGCGACTCGACGGGGCCCAGATGGCCTAATGCCAGCGTGGCAATTAATGTAAACACTTCGGTATTACCGGCTGGTATTTCGGGTACGGACTGGAAGAATTTAGCAACTGATTGTTTCAATACGTGGGCCAAGACACCGGGTGTTCAGCTGACGACCAGCTATTTAGGTGAAGGGGTGCGCAGTTTTGGGACTGACTCTAAAAATCACGATATCTTTTGGGTGACGAGTTCGAGCGAGTGGGCCGATCAGGTTGGAGCCGCACCGAATGGGATTCTCGGCGTGACATTGCCTCCTTATGTTTGCCCCAGTAAAACCGTTGGGTATCGTACAATCGGCGATGCGGATATGATTTTAAATGCTGTCCCGAGTGCAGGGTTTCCCTGGGCATTATCCTGCCCGGGGCTCTCTGATACGTGCCAATCCGTCCGAGCGACGCTTCAACATGAATCAGGCCATTTTCTGGGCTTGGGTCACCCCTGTGTGGATTGCCAAGCCATGATGAGCGCAACCGTGGCATTCTTGATCGAATATCCGCTGTTCGACGATCAAGCTGGACTACGCGCACTCTACTCAGGATCTGGTGCCGGTAGTTTTGCCACGAGTTGCTCGAGTACTGCGCCGTGCCAGTCTGGTCTGAGCTGTCATACCCAAAGCCTAGCACAATACTGCTCGCACAGCTGCACGCTGAGCGCAGATTGTGAGAACCATATGACGTGCAACAATGGCATGTGCGAATTTCCAGGCGGGGCTGCCCTGGGCGCAGTGTCTCTGTATGGGGATTGCACGGGTAATCTTTCGTGCGACACTGGGCTCATCTGTGTGCATGTCAGTGATACAGCCGGTTATTGTTTTAATAGTTGCACCGGTACAGGAAATGGCGACGGTATCTGCCAGGCGTCAGAAACCTGTCACCAACTCCATAACTCAAAAAAAGTCGCTATTAAGTCTTGGGCCTGTATGCGCCTCGTTGACCAGAACGCGTCGTGTGGTGTGTTAGCAGGTGTTCCCATTGCATGCAAAACAGGCCTGACATGTTCGTCGGATTTGTCTGGCACCTGTGTGGCATCAGCCTCCAGTACGGCTGCTAGTTTGGATTCAGGCTCTGGTTTAGGTTCCTCATCTGGCACTGGAGCTACCTCTTCATCATGCTCCAGTGTGAGAACGCCGACAGAAATCTGGCTATTATTGGCATTGTTGGCAATCGTGGTTCACAGACCCAAGAAAAAATGCTAGACACACCGCATGCTGGCGGTCATGGATATAGGCAACACCCAGGTTGTTCTGGGGGTGTATGAGGGGTCCACCCTCAGGTGCCGCTTGCGCATGCGCACAGAACGCAAGGCGACTTCAGACGAGCTGGGTCATCTCATGGCGAGCCTGTTGGCACGCCACGGCGTCTTGATTGAACAGATAGAAGCTGTTTGTGTCTCGTCGGTGGTCACGCAGTTAGATTGGGTCGTGGAGGAGGCGTGCAAAACCTATTTGGGCCAAACGCCGTTGTGGGTCAAAAAGCAGTTGCAAGCCGCGATGCCACTGTTGATTGACCGACCTGAAGAACTGGGTGCGGATAGATTGGTGAATGCTTATGCGGCCTGGAAAAAATACCGTTCGGCGCTCATTATCGTCGATATGGGAACAGCCACGACATGGGATGTGGTGAGTGCCGCAGGTGAATATCTGGGTGGGGCCATTGCACCTGGGGTGGAGATCTCCAGTGAGGCGTTGTTTCAATCGGCCTCTCAGTTGAGCCGCGTCCCGTTAGAAAATCCGGTGCGAGCCATTGGAAAAAATACGAAAGAGCATGTTCAAATTGGCCTTGTATTAGGGCATGCTGAATTAATCGACGGACTGGTGAGGCGCATGCAACAAGAGTTGGCGACGCCGTCTTATGTCATTGCTACGGGTGGTTTGGCGCCCTTTATGAAACAAGCATCCAAAACAATTCAAATAGTCGAACCAGACTTAACTTTATCTGGACTATGCTTGTTGTATCAGGAGTATAAAAGTGGAACCCGAGATTCCTTTGTCTCTGATCGACCTCAATGCGTTGTGGGTCATCAAGAGGCTGCGTGCTAAGAATTATGAGGCGTATTTAACCGGTGGTTGTGTTCGAGATCTGTTGTTGGGCAGGACCCCGAAAGACTTTGACGTAGCGACCAATGCCAAACCCGAAGAAGTGAGGCAAATTTTCAAAAACTCGAGGTTGATTGGCCGACGTTTTTTATTGGCCCATGTGTTTTTTCCGGGCAACAAAATTGTCGAAACAGCGACGTTTAGAGCCAATCCGTTGGATGTCCAAGAGGACCTGCCAGAGGATTTGCTCCTGACGCACGATAATGTCTATGGCAATATCGAAGAAGATGCCCGGCGTCGCGATTTGACCATCAATGGGCTGTTTTATGACCCGATTGAAGGAAAAGTTCTCGATTTCGTAGGAGGTCGTGCAGACTTGGAGGCGCGCCTCATTCGTACGATCGGGGACCCTGATATTCGGTTCCAAGAAGATCCCGTGCGAATTTTGCGGGCCATTAAATTTGCGAGCCGTTTGGGTTTTCAAATCGAAGAAAATACGATTGCGGCCATGAAACAACATGTGTCTGAAATTCCCAGATGTGCGCCGGCCAGACTCCAAGAAGAGTTTGTTCGGTTATTAACCTCAGGGCATGCACTAGAAGCGTTCATGCTGTGTAAGGCATCGGGTATTTTGGAAGTCTTCATGCCAGAATTAACCGAAGACTTTTTGAAAATGCTCCAAGCTGTCGATGCAGCGGTTGAACGTGAAGTCGATGTTTCAGCGGCGGTCGCTTTTTCGGCGCTGCTTTTGCCCTCTTATTTGGTGTTGGAGAAATCAGATCAAAACGAGCGCAATTGGGTCGATAAGCTTTGTGTGAGTTGGGCCGAGCGCATTAGACTGGCGCGTCATGACCAAGATAAAATTCGAAGTATTTTGTCGGCCATATCTTCTTTTTCACCGGCGATTGTTCATAAATCTTGGTTTAGAGAGGCCTTGTTGTTGCAGACGCTGTATTTGTACTCCGAGGGCCAATCTTTGGAGCCGATTGGCATCCTCAAAGCCATGGCCAGAGATCTGGGCAAGCCTTATATTCAGGACAAACGCGGCGTGTTCAAGCCAAGACCTCATTTTAGGCGACGACGTCCTCAGGGTCGATCGAGAAATCATGCAGCGTAAGCTGGTGATATTGGGCTTATTGCTGGTTGGTTGTGGCCACACCAAAAAGCATCACGCTGCGCCCAAAACATCGTTTGCGGGCAGCGTGTATGCTGTGCAACAGGGCGATACAGTTCACAGCATTGCTCGTAAAAAACAGGTGTCGGCGTTTGACTTGATGGAAGTCAATGGAATTGTGGATTCTGGACAGCTTAAACCGGGTCAGCGCTTGTATATTCCGGAGCCGGAACTTGCTCTGAGCCCGACGCCTAAACCCAAGGCAACTCCCAAGCCAGAGCATCGGCCGGTGCCGGTGCCTGTGGCTGATGGAAAAACAATCAATTTGGCCTGGCCCGTTAAAAAGGCTGTCGTGTTTAAGACTTTTGATACGAATCCACAGCGTTTACACGAGGGCATTGCACTCGGGGCGCCTCGTGGAACGCCAGTACACGCGGCTGCCAGTGGCGAAGTGATCTATGTTGGACAGGACGAAGCACGTTATGGTCGTATTGTGATTATCAATCACGAAGAGCCATTTGTGACGATCTATGCCCACTTGGCCCAAATCGATGTGTCAAAAGGTCAGAAAGTTAAAAAGAACGACCCCATTGGGACCGTTGGGACGTCTGGCGGCGTCGACTCTCCCAGATTGTATTTTCAAGTGCGCAAGCACAGAACCCCGGTCGACCCGGAGCTCTATCTCAAACTATAGGCCGCTTAAGATCTCTAGACCGTCCCAAGCTTTACTGCCCTTCAGTTTCAAGACCAGGCGATTCACGTCGTTCACTGCCATCCATTGTTCACCGGCTGGCAATTCGACTAGGCTATGTTGGTTATAAAAATAGAACACCATGATGCGGTCGTCCTTGCGTGTAATATTTTGGATGTGAAGTCTGAGAGTTACTTCTTTCACATGCGCATAAGTTTTTTCTAACTTTTCTTGCAGCTGTGCGTAATTATAGTCGTCACCCGCTTCGATCGTGCCACTGGTTTCCAAATAGTCAGGCGAGACCATCAGCATAATATCTGGGACAGAGCGGCTAATAATTGCGTTTCTGTAATCTTCCATGAACTTGGCAACCGCATGGTTTTCTTTGGTGTCGGGGACACTGGTGTTTGGGATCAGGCGCGGCTTACAAGCCGAAGACGCAAGCACGAGGCCCACCAAGATGACCTGCACGATCGTTTTTGTTGACATGGACGAATCTCCTCCTCTATTTACTACCTTCGATGTTGAAACTGAGCAACCCGGTTTTCTTGCTTTTGGGAACGATTTTTGCGATCAATTGCAAACCCGCACAGACCAGAGTCTCTCAGGGACCCTCTAGGCTCAACACAGTGACAATTGGCCTTTCCCAGGAACCGGATTCGTTGTTTGCGCCGTTCAAAGAAATGATGGTTTCTGAAGAGGTCATGCGCATTGGCACTCATACGTTGACGATTTTTGACGAACACTGGAAGCTAATTCCCTGGGCAGCCAAAGAGATTCCGACCGTAAAAAATGGCAAGTTAGAGCTCTACACAGAGAACGGCCAGCGCAAGATGCGCACCACGTGGGAAATCCGGGATGAGTTTTTTTGGGCTGATGGCAAGCCGTTAATTGCCGATGATTTTGTCTTGGGTTATAAAATTTGGAAAGATCCCACCCAAGAAGTCATTGACAGAACAACCATTGAAAAAATTGAAAAAATGGAAAGCCGAGGCCCGAAAACGTTGGTTGTGACGTGGAAAGAGCCTTATGCCTATTATCATAACTATCGAAATCACGAAGCGTTGCCGGCTCATATTGTCGGGCCTTTATACAAGGCTGCGCCCGAGAGACTCAAAAAAAGCGATTTTGGGCTGACCCCGTTATTGGCAGGTCCGTTTACAATTACCGAATGGTCCCCAGGGGAATTTATTACCGCCAAAGCGAACCCGTATGCCAAGAAGTTTCTAAAGCCTACCCTACAAGAAGTTGTCTGGCGCGTGATTCCCCAAACTAATACGCTCGAATCTAATTTAGTCGCAGGCGACATCGATGCGATTTCTCCTGTCGGTCTTGATTTGGATCAGGCTTTAAATTTCGAGAAGCGCTTTAAACATGATTTTAATTTTTTCTACACGCCCGGTTTGGTCTGGGAACACATTGATTTTAACTTGGACAACCCAATTCTGAAAGACAAGCGCGTTCGTCAAGCTTTGGCCTATGGGGCTGACCGGGCAGGAATTGCCCAATTGCTTTTTGCAGGCAGGCAGCCAGTCGCACACGCGACCGAGCCTGAAAAATCACCGTATTACAACCCCCATGTTCGAAAATATGCCTATGACGAGGCCAAGGCCGATGCGCTATTAACAGAAGCAGGTTGGGTGCGCAGCGATTCTAAAAGCATTCGAGAAAAAAACGGACAGCCTCTTAAGCTGATTCTCATGAGTACGTCAGGCAACAAATCGCGAGAACGTGTCGAACAGCTGTTACAGGCTGAGTGGCATAAGATTGGGGTCGATGTCGAAATACGCAATCAGCCCTCGAAAGTATTTTTTTCTGAGACTGTGCATAAGCGCAAATTCCGGCATATGGCGCTATACTCTTGGGTGAAAGATCCCGTGCAAGTTTCAGAGATGCTGTGGCGTTGTGATAATATTCCGAGCCCCAAAAATGGCTTTTTAGGCCAAAACGTACCCGGGTTTTGCAACCCCAAAGCAGACGCGATTTTGAGATCGGCGTCGTTGGAACTCGATGACACAAAGAGGGCCAAAATCGGCCAAGAGTTTGAAGCGTTGTTTGCTGAAGAGTTACCATCGTTGCCCCTGTATTTTCGTGTCGAGGTGAGCATCACCAAGAAGGGTCTCAAAAACTGGAAGCCGACGGGCATTTTGCAGCCGGTGACAACCACGGCTCAAGCCTGGAGTTGGGATTCATGAAGCGTTTAGGGGTCCGGTTGTTTCAGATGGTTTTGATCTTGGCCAGCTTGAGCGTGTTTTTGTTTGTCTTGATGCTCAACATGCCGGGTAATCCGGTAGATTTGTTGATTACCAGCAATCCGAGAATTAAGCCCGAAGACGTGATTCGACTTAAAAAACTAAAAGGCTTGGATCAACCTTGGTATGTGCAATATGCACGCTGGATGTGGGGGTATTATGAGCCCACAGCAGCGCCCATGATAGAAGTCGGAAGCCCTCTTCCGGCGACAGGTTTGTTGTTTGGCGGACAAGTTTCGGGTGGCCGAAAATGGTTCGTCGTGAAAAATCAAGCAGGCCTAGAGTCCGTGGGGTCTGTGGTTGCAGAAGGCGCGGCCCCGAGCCGCTTGTTTGTTCAGCCCATACCCAATCAGATTGTTGATAATCCAAAGAATTTCTCGGCTGATTTATCGCGCTATGTGACCGGTGACACCCAAGGCCTCCAATATGAGTTACTGGATCACAGCCCAGGGCAGATTGATCGAAATGGGATTTATACGTGGCCTCAAAAAGCCAGCGGCCAGCGGGCAATTAGTTTTTCCGTGACGAATCAAAAGGGCGACAAAGCTTTTGGGGCATTTGCTGTCGAGCAAGATCCGGTGCCTAATTATAAAATTTTTAATCGCGGGTTTATTTTTATATTGCTCGGCGACACTCAAGCCATGGGGTTTTCAAACACCTACAAGCGACCCGTTTGGGATTTGTTGAGTGGCCGTATTGCCAACACGTTGGCGCTCATGATTCCCGCAATTTTATTTTCGCTCATGATTGCTTTGCCCTTGGGAATTATTAGTGCCACGCGGCAGTATTCATGGTTTGACTATATTTTAAACTTCTTGGCGTTTGTGGGGATTTCACTGCCGGTCTTTTGGTTTGGCATCATGGTCATGTATTTGTTTGCCGAGTATCTTCAGTGGTTTCCCGCCGGTGGCATCGAGACGCCGGGGATTGCCGAAGATGGATTTTGGGCGGAGCTTAGTAATAGAATCTCGCACGCCGTGCTGCCGGTTTGTGTGCTGTCGATTGCCTATGTGGGTCGTTGGCTGAGATACATGCGGGCATCGATGCTCGAAGTGTTGCCAGCCGATTATATCCGGACGGCTCGAGCCAAGGGATTGTCTGAGAAAATCGTGATTTATAAACATGCATTGCGCAATGCTTTAATTCCGATTGTCACGATATTGGCGTTGTCGATACCCGTATTATTTGGCGGTGCGGTGTTGACAGAGACCGTATTTTCATGGCCGGGCATCGGCCGATTGGAATATGATGCCATTTCGAATGCCGATTATTACGTCGCGATTGTGGTGTTTTTGATATCAGCATTGTTGGTGATGGTGGGCAATCTGTTGGCTGATTGGTTGTATGTTTTGGTGGACCCGAGAATGAGAAACTCATGACAGAATCTTTCTCTGAACTGGTTTGGAAGCGTTTTCGAAAACACAAGTTGGCCTTGTACTCGAG
>JAHFEF010000032.1 GCA_023248545.1 Myxococcales bacterium
CCACCGGGGCACATACAAAACGAAAACGCTCCTCGGCCATCAGCTGGCGTATAGGCCAGCTTGTACGGCGCTGCAGGCAATTTGGGATGCCCGGCAAAACGCCCATACTGGATTTGGTTAATCAAGGGTTGTGGATGCTCAATGCGAACACCCATCGCAAACGGCTTCGCCTCTAATACAGCGCCAGCACGATCCAAAATATCAATCATGTCGCGTGCAGAATGCCCAGTGGCGACCACAACTGCTTTGCCAGCCAGTTCACGCCCGTCAACCAACTTGACACCCACTGCACAGTCCCGCTCGACAACAACATCAACCACGCGGGATTCGAATTCAAAGCGTACGCCGACCGATTCCAAGTGCTCACGCAGGGCCGTGATCACTTTAGGAAGCCTATTCGAACCAATATGCGGCCGTGCGTCTATTAAAATATTTTCAGGCGCTCCGTGTGCCACCAGAATTTCAAGAACATCACGAACATCGCCACGTTTGTGAGAGCGTGTGTAAAGCTTGCCATCTGAGTAAGTCCCAGCACCACCTTCACCAAAACAATAGTTACTGTCGGGGTTCACCACACCGTGTTGCGTGAGGCCTTTCAAATCATGCCGTCTGGCTTGAACTTTTTTGCCACGTTCGAGAATCACGGAAGCGATACCCCGACGAGCGAGCTCATAAGCACAAAACAGGCCTGCAGGACCAGCGCCGATAATCAGGACGGGCGCACCCTGTACTGGCTTCGGCAATATTGGAGCCCGTTGAGCTTCCACAGGACCCACAGTAATCAGAAACCGAACACGTTGATTGCGGGCGTCGATGGCCTTCTTTTTGATTTCAATTTCTTGGGAACCGACGCGCTTTCGAATCGCCTCTAAGTCATCAGGTTCGTCTAATTCAAAATAGAGTTCTAATTCAGACATTAGAGCCAATCTTCTACTGCCAAGTCTGGAACTCGAACAAATTCTTTTACATTATTAGTCACTACAGCCAGATTATTCGCCTTTGCGATGCTCGCAATTTGACAATCACGCTCACCAATCATTTGTCCTGAACGCTCGAGATGAACCCTTATCATGCCATATTCTTTTGCAGCCCTACGATCAAAATCTAAGATTTCAAAAGGTTTAAAAAATTCGTCCCAATAAAGCTCATTCTCTGATTTTCGAATGCTTTTTTGAACGCCATAGTAAATTTCAGCCAAAGTAACGCTGCTAATTCGAAGATCATCTGAACTTTTCTTTTTCAAAATTTCCGCAACCGGATGATTTTTCTTGGAAGCAAAAATGCAGATATTTGTGTCCAATAGGTAAATCATAATTCAAACGCCCTTGGAGGCAAATCTGCTGGCAGCTCTAGATCTTCATGAGGCGCAGAAGCAATAAATTCCCAGTAACCTTTAGGCCATTCACGCTTTTTGATGGGTTCCAAAATGATCAGGTTACCCTCTCTGCGGATATTAATCTCAGAATCGCCTAAACGAAACTCTTTAGGAAGACGAACGGCCTGACTGCGGCCACTCCAAAATACCCTTGCGGTTGTCATATCTCATATATATCACCTTTTCGAGAAAGATGCGAGAATTTTTTGGGACCATTCTAGACAAGTTTTTTATTTATGTCATAATCCAGGTTCTTATTAAGGAGTTTAAATGACAAAATCACTTATTTTATCGCTAGTTACAGTTTTTCTGATGAGTTGTGGTGGAGCAAACAACGATAGCATTCCGAACAACAATGACGTTCCGAACCGCGACAGTACGGCTTACAGGGAAGAAGTTGGACACAGTGGCACCTCTAAAGACAAGCTTGCTCACGATGATAATTCTAAAGATAATTCTAAAAACCTATGTTCATCCGAATTTATAAGTGCCTATGAAAAGGTGCGTTTCCGCGCCCACATGATGCAAACGTTCGCGACTGAAGAAAACTGGCAAGAATTGAAAAGTTTGTGCCCACAGCTATTTGCTAAATATGGTCACATTCAATGTGTCGCTTCGGTAACCAAGCCAGGTCAACTTGAAGGTACTCAAGAAACTGTTTCGGTGGATAACCTGAAATCTGTTTGTGAAGAAGCTTCCAAGCATTAAGAAGATAGTTCCACGTAGTCGCTGCAAGCCTGCCAGGCGACATTTTATATGGCCCCGGGTGTCAAAACCCGGGGAGACGGCGATTCTGAATTTCAACTATATCACGAAGAAAGTTGGCTTCACCACCATGTCGTACCGGATCAAAGAGAGCTAACCGTTGTTTCAAAGTCAACGGGCTGTCCTGAATCGGAGAAACCACAATTCGACCACTTTCGACCGACACGCGAACACGCTGATCTGCGTGTACATGAGCCTTCCGTGCTATCGCAACCGGCAAACGAACCCCTAGGCTATTGCCCCAATACCGGATATCAAGAATGGCTTCTGTCATTATGGTCAATTACCCTGCAAGCTGCTTCAAAGCCTCTTTGGCGGCTGCCTCGGAGGCCTCTTTTTTATTAGCCCCTTCCCCGATGGCCAGTTCCTGATTATTCACCAGCACACGCACTCGAAACTTGGGCGTGTGCGCTGGCCCCGTCACATCGACCAGTTCATACACAGGCGCCAGCGCGTATTTTGCCTGAATCAGTTCTTGAAGCTCAGTTTTGGGGCTTTTAAGCGGCGTCTCTGTTTTTTCGGGCAACGGCCCTAGAATATGCAACGCTAATTTTTGCGCTGCATCGAAGCCCTGATCCAAATAGGCCGCCCCGATGATCGCCTCGACCACATCCGATATCACGGAGCTTTGTTGCACAGAGCCCGACAAACGCATGGCTTTGGCGGCTCTTAAAAAGCGCCCCAGCTCCAAGCGCTCGGCTGCTTTGGATAAATTGGCCTGGCACACATACAGCGCTCTGAGTTGAGTTAGAACACCTTCAGTGGCTCTGGGAAATTGAGCATAGAGATTTTTAGCTGCGATTAAACCTAAGACCGCATCACCCAAAAACTCCAAGCGCTCATTCTGGGCCCGATCTTCTTGGAAGCTTCGGTGCGTTAAAGCCTGTTCCAACAGCTTGGGGTTCTTAAACTTAAATTCAAGGCGTTTTTCAAGATCGGTCACGGAACACCAACCTAATCGGCGAGCCCTTGAACTCAAAGGCATCCCGAATGCGATTCATTAAAAAACGCTCATATGAAAAATGAATGCCGCTTTTTTCATTCACGCTGAACAAAAACGTCGGCGGAGCTACAGACACCTGAGTGCCATAGAAAAATTTGAGGCGCCTGCCTTGTACAATTGGGGGTTGATGCACAGCAACGGCTTGCTCCAGCATTTTATTGACTTGAGACGTCGGCACACGCTTCACATAAGCCTCGGCCACTTCCAGAGCGACTTCCAAGACATCAAATAAGTTACGACCGGTCAAAGCAGAGGCAAATAAAATGGGCGCATAGGCCAAAAACGGCATTTTCTCTCGAATATGCAGCGCAAATTTTTCGGCGTTGAGCTCTAAGTTTCTGGACAAGTCCCATTTGTTCACGACAATCACCACAGCTTTCGATTTTTTGTCCACGAAAGACGCGATTTTGAGATCTTGTTCGGTAATACCCTCGGTGGCGTCAATTAGAAGCAGCGCAACTTGCGCTCTGTCTAAAGCACCTAAGCTGGCTGAAACAGCCATTTTTTCGGTGTCTTTGAAAATACTGCGCTTTCGGCGAATACCCGCCGTGTCTATCAACCGAAATACTTTGCCATGGTATGTGATTTCTTCGTCCACGGCATCTAAAGTCGTTCCAGGCTCGGGGGACACCAACAAACGCTCTTCACCGAGCAACTTGTTCACAAAACTTGATTTGCCCGCATTGGGTTTGCCAATGATTGCTAGGTTAAGGGCTTCAAGTCCCTCTTCTGCCTGCGCTAAAGCTCCCGCCTCCGCTAAAGCTTCGGCGGGCAAGTCGGCATACACCACCTCGAACAAATCATCCAGGCCTTGGCCGTGGGCGGCAGAAATTGGAAACAAGTGATTAAACCCAAGTTCATAAAACTCAGATGCCGACGCTTTGCCAAAGTCGCTTTCGGTCTTATTCACCACGAGATAAACTGGCTTTTGAGTGGTTCGAAGTTGTTGGGCGATTTCACGATCCGCTGGCAATAAACCGGCTTTACCATCGACCATGAACAAAATTGCATCTGACTCAGCAATCGCAATTTGAGCCTGATTCTTGATAGACCGCATGATGTTTTCATCGTTGTCTGGATCAATTCCGCCGGTATCGATTAATAAAAATTCACGGTTATCAAAGCTGGCGTCGGCATAAATGCGATCGCGTGTCAGGCCAGGTTCATCGTGAACCAAGCTCGCGCGCCGGCCCACCAAACGATTAAATAGCGTACTTTTGCCAACGTTTGGCCGGCCAATCAAAGATAGGGTCAAATTCATACAATCACAGGTTCTGGCGTCGGTACGGGTGCAGGAAGTGCAGCCGCCGTCTGACGCTCTTTATCCAAATTTTCTCGCGTTTTTATTTTCGACAGTGGCTTTTCGCGGGTCACAATCTTCCCAGCCAATATACTCTTGATTTCTTCGCCTTCGAGCGTCTCGTAATCCAACAAACCACGGGCCACGCGCTTTAGGGCATCTAAATGTGCTTCGAGCAAACCACGTGCTCTCGCATACTGTTCCATGATTAAACGACGCACTTCGATATCGATCTCTTGAGCGGTTTCCTGTGAATAATCCGGTGGCTGTGTAAAATCACGACCCAAAAAGACTTCGCTTTCTTTACGACCATACACCAACGGTCCCATCTTGGTCGACATACCCCATTCGCACACCATGCGACGCGCAATATCGCTGGCTTTTTCAAAATCATTGCCCGCACCGCTGGTGAGCTCTCCAAAAACCAATTCTTCGGCAATACGGCCACCTAATAATATAGCAATCTGATTTTCAGCATAAGTTTTGGTCATCGAATAGCGATCTTCTGTTGGCAAGCTCATCGTAACCCCAAGTGCTCTACCGCGTGGGATAATCGTGACTTTGTGAACCGGATCCACTTCTTTGCCAATCAACAACGAAACCAACGCGTGCCCAGCTTCATGATGCGCTGTATTTTCGAGCTCTTTCTCAGACATGACCATTGTACGACGTTCGGCACCCATCATGATTTTTTCACGCGCCATTTCAAAATCGTGCATGACGACTTTTTCTTTGTCCGATCGCGCTGCAATTAAAGCGGCTTCGTTCACCAGATTTTCGATGTCAGCACCGCTCATGCCAGGCGTGGACCGAGCCAAGACTTCAATATTGACATCTTCAGCCAACGGCACTTTCTTGGTGTGCACTTTAAAAATTGCCTCGCGACCCAACAAATCAGGCCTTGGAACCACCACACGGCGATCAAATCGACCCGGTCGTAAAATCGCTGGATCCAAAACATCAGGACGGTTGGTTGCAGCAATAATAATCACGCCTTCGTTGGATTCAAAGCCGTCCATCTCAACCAAAAGCTGGTTCAGGGTCTGTTCACGCTCATCGTGACCGCCACCCATACCCGCGCCACGTTGACGACCGACGGCATCGATTTCGTCAATAAAGACAATGCAGGGCGCGTTTTTTTTGCCTTGTTCGAACAAATCGCGCACACGGCTGGCACCGACACCCACGAACATTTCGACAAAGTCTGAGCCTGCGATGCTAAAAAACGGAACGCCCGCTTCCCCTGCGATGGCGCGTGCGAGTAGAGTCTTACCTGTTCCCGGAGGCCCCATGAGCAGCACACCCTTGGGGATACGGCCGCCTAAGCGCGTAAAGCGTTTTGGATCTTTCAAAAACTGGACAATTTCTTCCAACTCTTGCTTGCATTCATCGACGCCAGCGACACTGGCAAACGTAATCTTTCCCTGGCTTTCGGGCAGCATTCGGGCACGGCTCTTACCAAACGTGAACGCACGGCCGCCGCCCATTTGCATTTGGCGCATGAAGAAAAACAGCACGCCCATGATCAAAATCATCGGCAGCCATTGAGCGACAAAAAACCAAAATCCCGTGGCGTCTTCGCTTTCAAATTTATATTGCGTCTGGAAATCATGGTTGGCTTTTTTGAGCACGTTCATGATCGCTTCGCCACGTTCGCCGGTCGCTCTAAAACGGGTTCCGTCTTTGTACTCGCCGGTGAACGTCTGCCCCATGATCGTGACTTCTTTGACTTCGCCTTTTTCGATCGATGCAACGACGTCAGAGAATGGCTTGTCGACCGTATGCGTCACCTTCTGGCCGAAATAGCTCCACACGCTCACAATGAAGAGGCCGAACACCAACCAAATGAGAAGAGTCTTTTGATATTGTTTCACAAGTCAGTTCTACACCAAGTAACGTCAAGCCACAAGCAGGAGCTGTGATTCCAGCGGCTTGGCGGCTTTTTGCTTCTAGAATCATCAACATATCCGAAGGCTTCCGAAGGCCCGTGCCAATCTCGGCCAGAACGCCGACTAAAATGCGAATCATTTGGCGTAAAAAGGCATCGCCAAACAAATCTATGCAGAGGCCTTCGGCTGTCTGAGTCAACTTTGCTTCATAGAGCGTCTTGATACTCGTCCCGGCTGTGCAGCCAGAGGCCCTAAAGCTTTGGAAGTCATGGGTGCCTTGAACATAACCCAAGGCTTTTTGCATGGCATCTAAATCCAACTTGGGAATTATCTGCCAACTGGTTTCTGGATCTGGGCCGTTGATAACATAGCAATAGCGTTTCCCCGTCGAATTGCCCCGAGCGTGAAATTTCGGGTCGACTTGCCTGGCATAAATATTTCTCAACCCGGGCGTTTGTAGATTATGAAGCTTGTCTAAAAAGCTCTGGACATCAAACGGCCCCTTGAACCAAAACGTCGCAATATTTTCTATAGCATGGACGCCCTTGTCGGTTCTGGCCGCAAAACATAGCGCTTTGGGCGGCTGACCGGCGGCTTGGGTTATCAAGTCACGCAGGGCTCCGCCCGCGGTCGGGACATTTATTTGAGGTTGCAAACCATGGAAAAATTGGCCGAAATATCCAAATCGAATCATAAACTGGAAGCGGGGCATGCAGGAGAAGAAAGCGCATGCCAGCTGCTTTTGTCAAAGGGGTATCAAATTATCACTCGTAACACGCGCTACAAATTCGGCGAGATAGATATTATTGCCCAAGACGGCCCAGTCTTATGCTTTATCGAGGTCCGAAGCCGTGAAAACAGCCGATTCACAGACCCCAAAGCCAGCATTCGACGCGATAAACAAGAAAAAATTATCCGGTCGGCCGCTTTGTATCTGCAAAAAAACTACAAATCGCCTCCCCTGTGCCGCTTTGACGTGGTCAGCATTATTGGCTATGGGTGCATGCAGAAACTAGAGCTTATCAAGAACGCCTTTCAGCTTTCGATTCAGCCTAGGAGAAGAACAGGCAACCCATGGCAGGCTTATTAAAAATCATTGCGACACCCATTGGCAACCTGGCCGATATGTCCCCGAGAGCCATTCAGGCGCTCAAAGATGCACAAGTGATCTTGGCTGAAAATATCACGCACAGCCGCAAATTATTTAATTCGATTGGATTAGATTTAAGCACCACCAAGCTAATCTCATGCTCGCCACCCGAAGAGCCTAAACGCATCCCCATTGTGTTGGAACGCCTTCAGCAGGGTGATAGCATTGCACTTGTATCCGATGCCGGAGCCCCGACGATCAGTGACCCGGGTGGTCGATTAATTAGCGCCGTGATAGAGGCTGGGCATCCAATCGAAGTCATCCCAGGGCCCAGCGCAATTATCGCGGCTTTAATGGGCGCAGGTTTGGTGGCCAATCGGTTTGCATTTTTAGGCTTTCTGCCCAAAAAAGGCAAAGAGCGCACCCGTTTGGTCCAGGAATCTTACAAAACCGGCCTGGCTTTGGTGATTTTTGAATCCCCCCATCGGATCCAAGCGACTTTACAAGATCTAGCGCACCTGTGTGGCCCGCAAAAATTAGTGGTTGCCAGAGAACTGACCAAACACTTTGAGACTTTTCACCGGGGCCTCTTAGGTCAAGCGCTGACACCCCAATTAGTAGAAAAGGGCGAACTGGTGATTATTATCGAAGCCAATACGACCAGCAACGAGGCCATTGTCCCCGAAGAAGCGTTTCATATTTTGGGCAACAAAGCGGCCGCCAAACAGCTGGCAGCCCAATACGGCATCAGCGTTAAGCAAGCCTATCAACAGCTACTTACAAACGCCAGGTAGCGCTCGCCAACACCTCGAAAGAAGCTTCCATATTATTGGTCGTGCCACCACCCATCACAAAGCTTGGGTTTAAAGCCGCTTCGATGCCAAGCACCAGATCTCTGGCCACAAAATATTCAAACCCAGCCGTTGGCCTTAAGCCTAGATTAAAATGTGATTTCACCCCTGTTGTCGTTGGGATATACGCCGATGGCGTCAACTGAAGACTCACAAACGAAATCAGCGGCACCTCTTTGTTCACGAAGCGATATTTTGCGCCAGCTCCAAAGCCTAAACTCACACTCCGAACAGCAAACAACGGCCGCACAGCACCTGTCACACTTAATTTGGGGCCCACCATGTACTCAACTTCGAGGCCGGTCAAAATATTGGTATCAATTTGGGTCATAGGATCTTGCACAAAGACAACCGATTTTCCCAATATCCCGCGCAAAAGCCACTCACCAGGTTTGTACTGGTAAGCCGATACAGGCAGTGCCAATAAACATAACAACGCAATTTTTTTCATCGTCCTAACTCCTCTTCGATTTTTAACAAACGATTGTATTTGGCCGTTCGCTCAGCGCGACACAACGAACCCGTTTTAATATACTGAGCCTCCGTGGCCACGGCCAAATCGGCAATGCTGGTGTCTTCGGTCTCGCCTGAACGATGTGACAAAACATGTTTGTAGCCCGCATGATGGCTCATATGAATCGCCGCGCGTGTTTCTGTCAACGTTCCAATTTGATTTAATTTAATCAAAACAGCGTTGGCGACTTTCTGGTCGATGCCTCTTTGGATTAAGCTCGGATTTGTGACGAATATATCGTCGCCAACTAATTGGATCTTATGGCCTAATCGGCGGGTGAGTTCAGACCAACCCGACCAGTCATTTTGATCCAGACCGTCTTCGATGCTGATAATAGGGCATATCTCACACAGCGCTTCGTAGTATTCGATCAGGCCATTCGAGTCCGTCTGACCCAATTCACGAAAGTGGTATCGATGAGTGTCGCGATCGTAAAACTCACTGGCTGCGACGTCTAGGGCCAAGCTAATTTGAGAACCTGGCTGGTAACCAGCTTGTTTAATCGCTTCTAAAATTAAGTCTAATGCATGTCCGGTGGATTCTAATCGAGGTGCAAAGCCACCTTCATCACCCACCGAGGTTGCCAGCTTTTTTGCATGCAATATTTTTTTAAGCGCGTGAAACACTTCGCTGCCTGCTCTCAAAGACTCCCGAAAATTAGGAAATCCATGTGGCACAATCATACACTCTTGAACATCGAGGCCATTGTCGGCATGGGCACCGCCGTTTAAAATATTCATGAGCGGCGTTGGGATTTTAAATGGCGCGTGACCGAGATAGGTATAGAGAGGCTTTTTCTCATGCGCAGCCGCTGCACGCGCCGTGGCCATCGAAACCCCCAAGATGGCATTTGCTCCCAAGCGAGATTTATTGGGCGTCCCATCAAGCTCCATCAACAAATTATCAACGCTGTCTTGCTGATTGGCTCGTTTGCCCAACAAGGCAGGCTTGATCAAATCTGTCACGTTCGAGGCAGCTTTTAAGACGCCTTTGCCAAAATATCGGTTTGTGTCGCCATCACGCAACTCGAGTGCTTCGTGTTCTCCAGTCGATGCCCCCGATGGAACAGAAAACACGCCCGTACTGCCATCACGCAAAATTACTTCGACGCACAACGTCGGAAACCCACGGCTATCTAATATCTCGCGGGCCTGGATATCCCCTATTTCACAACTCATAGAACGAGGCCTAACCCCAATGACGCAGAAAGAAAAGTGGATGCTGGCCCATGCGCCCACAAAGCAACCACCCCGCCCTGCGTGGCCATGAAAAATCCAGGCACAAAGTGATATCGGGCACTTAAATTACTTTGCATCCCGAGATTCACAGGAAGCATCGATAGGGCCAGGCGGATTTCAATACGAGGCTTCGAAAAATCATAGATGGCTACTGCACCCAATTCGACATCGTGGCGCTGGAATTGAGGCAGATCTTCAAAGCCAGAGAACGACCCCCAAAATAAATAACCAGCTTGGGGCAGGATGCAAAAGCCATGACCCAGCTCCAATTTCTTGCCGCCACTCAGGGCAAAAAACACCTGTTGATTCCAAATAATTTGGTCGCCAACTTGAAACGCCGATGTTCCAAATGCACCACGTGTGTTAATTTCCCAGTTGTCTGGCAGCTTCACTTGGGCGCCGATTTGAACACCGGGATACACTTTTGTGCTCACTTGATAAGACCACTGGTCAATACTGGCTAAGCTCTCGAGCTGCCAAGTATTCCTAGATTTTGGCTCGTCAAAATCAGGTGGGGGAACAAAAATTACAGGAGACAGGCTTTCAACCGTTGGCACTTCTATCTTTGCTTCTTCTACTTTCTGTACTTCCACCTTCGGCTTGGGTTTTTCTGGTTTAATCTGTAAACGCTTCAGCAGTGCCATTACAAACTGCCTGGCTTGATCTCTGCCCACAACGCCTTCGCTGCGTTTTCGAGTTAAAATTAATCCCAGTGCCCCAGTGGCTTCAATCTGTGACTCTGTCAGCCTAATCTGAGCATCGAGTTTTTTGTCACCGCATTTTTTGACCAAGACGCCGTCAGTCATCTCGAGCGCCAAGTCCAACTCTTCGGCACTGCGCGATAGGCCACAGACGGCGATATAATATGGATTCTTGGCCCACAGAACACCCACCGCCAAGAAACTAACTACCCATGGCCAAAGCATACACACTCAGATCTTCAAGAACGCTTTTAATTTTTCGAGCGTCTTAGGGCCGACCCCCGAAACACCATCCAACTCTTCAAAACTCTTGAAACCACCTCGTTTATTTCGTTCGGCGAGAATATTCTGAGCCGTTTTAAACGAGAGCCTGGGTATTTGCAGGAGATCTTCTAAACGCGCCTGATTCAAATAAACGTGCTCAACTTGCACTTCTTGCAATACAGGCAGCTCTTCCCTCGACAAAAAGCTTAAAATCCCCAATACACTAAACCAGACAAGCCAAAAAATCGTTTTATCGGAGGCAATACGAATCATATGATTAAACTAGATGGGCACTCTCTCTCGGTCGAAAATATTCAATCTGTGGCCTACAAGTATGCTCCTGTTCACGTTGCCCCTGAGACGCTCCAAAAAATCACTCAAGTTCGAGAATCGATCGAAGAAAAATCTCTGGGTTCACAAGCGTATTACGGAATCAATACCGGTTTTGGCGCCCTCTCAGAAACTAAAATCTCCCCGGAAGATCTAGAAAAACTTCAGCATAACTTGATCCTATCCCACGCTGTGGGTGTCGGAGAAGCGATGAGTATCCCTGAAGCCCGCGCGCTGATGCTCCTGCGCCTGAACACGCTGGCCAAAGGCCATTCAGGCTGTCGTTCTCAGATTTTAGACCATTTGGCGAAGCTGCTCAATTCAGGGATCGCACCCTATGTTCCACGCAAAGGCAGCGTTGGGGCTTCGGGTGATTTAGCGCCACTGGCTCACCTGGCACTTTTATTGCTCGGTGAAGGCGAGGCATTTGATCACGACACCCAAATAACAGCTCGGGAAGCGCTCCAAAAATGCCAACTAGAGCCCCTCAAACTTCGAGCCAAAGAGGGCTTGGCCTTAATTAATGGCACTCAGGCCATGTCCGCCGTCGGGGCATTGGCGCTGCTAGATGCTGAAGCACTGTGTGACTGGGCAGACAAAATTGGAGCCTGCTCACTGGAAGGCCTCTTGGGCTCGGACACGCCCCTTGATCCCAGAATCCAAGAAGTCAGACCGCATCCAGGTCAAAAAATATCCGCCCAAAATATCAAGGCCCAACTCGAACAGAGTGAAATTCGCGAAAGTCATCGGAACTGCAAGAGGGTTCAAGATGCTTACTCGCTGCGTTGTATGCCTCAAGTTCACGGTGCCACACGCGATACGCTGAGCTTTGTGCGCCAAGTTTTGGAACGTGAAGTAAATAGTGCGACCGATAATCCGCTGGTATTTAGTGACGGCGATATTGTATCAGGTGGCAATTTTCATGGGCAGCCTATCGCGTTGGCATTGGATTATTTGAGCATCGCGGTGTCCGAGCTGGCCAATATTTCGGAACGTCGCATTGAGCAACTCTTAAACCCATCACTCTCATCGGGATTGCCTGCTTTTTTAGCCCCAAACCCAGGCTTAAACAGTGGTTTTATGATCCTACAAGTGACGGCGTCAGCTCTGGTCAATGAAAACAAAATATTCAGCCATCCCGCCAGTACAGACAACATCCCAACTTCTGCCAATCGCGAAGATCATGTCTCAATGGGCATGACTTCAGCCAACAAAGCAAGGCACGTGATCGACAACGTCATGCATGTTTTAGCCATAGAGCTGCTGTGCGCAGCCCAAGCTTTAGATTTACGAAAGCCGCTGAAGCCAGGCTTAGGCGTCCAAAAAATCCATGAAAATTTCAGACGCTCGGTTCAATTCGCACCTGAAGATCGAGCCTTTGGCGTCGATCTTCAGGAAAGCACCCGTTGGTTAAAAATGCAGATGTAAGCCACCGCCAACACCCGCCGTCATCTGCCCACCCTGGCCGATGCTTTGATCGTTGTTGAATATCCCCGCCAGCGCAAAATTGCCCTCTAGAAAGATTCCGACCAGTGAGGAGACATCAAAGAGAAATCCAAATGCTGCCTTACCCTCGGCCCGAACAAATTGCGTCAAATCAATCGCCAGCTGGCTAGACATATAAGCCTGGATAGGATCATGGTCATTGAAGTAATAACGACATCCCAAAGCAGCGCCGACAGATTTCATGATATAGCCATCGCCACCTGCTAAAGCACCCGACCAGCCGTAACGAGCGCCCAATAAAATTTCAAACGCGTCGGTCACCCCATACGTCGCTTCCAACTGCAGAGGTGCCATCCACCCAACCGAAAGATATTTGCTGTAGTCTGGGACAGAGGTATTTGAACTTCCAG
>JAHFEF010000013.1:2500-51645 GCA_023248545.1 Myxococcales bacterium
TGCGCCGAAAATGTAACGGGGCTAAAGTCAAACACCGAAGCTTTGGGCTTATAGAAAGTACGTCTTTTTATAAGCGGTAGGGGAGCATCGTAGCGGCAGTGAAGATGGACTGAAAAGACCATTGGAGCTTCTACGAGAGATTATGCCACAATGAGTAGCGATAAAGCGTGTGAGAAACACGCTCGCCGTAAACCCAAGGTTTCCCGAGCCAGGTTAATCCTCTCGGGGTTAGTCGGATCTTAAGTCGAGGCCTTAGGGCGTAGACGATAGAAAACAGGTTAATATTCCTGTACCTCTTATCAAGCGTTGATCTAAGCGGGGACGGAGAAGGGTAGCTGAGCCACCTAACGGATGGTGGTTTAAGCTTGTAGGCTGGGGAGATACGAAACCAAAGGTTTCCCCGTTAAGGCCGAGAAGTGATGACGTGGTTTGTAGCAATGCAAATCTGAAGTCAGTGATCCCAGGCTTCCAAGAAAAGCCGCGTAAGGAGCAAGATAGGAGACCGTACCGTAAACCGACACAGGTGGGTGGGGTGAGAATCCCAAGGCGCTTGAGAGAACCCAGTCTAAGGAACTCTGCAAATTGGCACCGTAACTTCGGGAGAAGGTGTGCCTTCATGAGGTGTACAGATTTACTCTGGAAGCCTAAGAAGGTTGCAGTGACCAGGCGGTGGCGACTGTTTAACAAAAACACAGCACTCTGCAAAACCGAAAGGTGAGGTATAGGGTGTGACGCCTGCCCGGTGCTGGAAGGTTAAGGAGAGATGTTAGCCGCAAGGCGAAGCTTCGAACTGAAGCCCCAGTAAACGGCGGCCGTAACTATAACGGTCCTAAGGTAGCGAAATTCCTTGTCGGGTAAGTTCCGACCTGCACGAATGGCGTAACGATCTCCGCACTGTCTCGGACTGGGACTCAGCGAAATTGAGTTTGCTGTGAAAACGCAGTGTACCTGCGGCAAGACGGAAAGACCCCGTGAACCTTTACTGTAGTTTGGCAGTGATATTCGGGCAAGTCTGTGTAGGATAGGTGGGAGGCTTTGAAGCGGCGGCGCTAGCCGTCGTGGAGCCAACCTTGAAATACCACCCTGACTTATTTGGATATCTAACCTAGGTCCCTTATCGGGATCAGGGACACTGTCTGATGGGCAGTTTGACTGGGGCGGTCGCCTCCCAAAGAGTAACGGAGGCGCGCAATGGTTCCCTCAGCCCGATTGGAAACCGGGCGACGAGTGTAATGGCATAAGGGAGCTTAACTGCGAGACCGACAGGTCGAGCAGGTGCGAAAGCAGGTCATAGTGGGCCGGTGGTTCCATATGGAAGGGCCATCGCTTAACGGATAAAAGGTACTCCGGGGATAACAGGCTGATCACGCCCAAGAGTTCACATCGACGGCGTGGTTTGGCACCTCGATGTCGGCTCATCGCATCCTGGGGCTGAAGTAGGTCCCAAGGGTATGGCTGTTCGCCATTTAAAGCGGTACGCGAGCTGGGTTCAAAACGTCGTGAGACAGTTTGGTCCCTATCTTCCGCAGGCGTAGGAAATTTGAGGGAAGCTGACCTTAGTACGAGAGGACCGGGTCGGACGAACCTCTGGTGGACCGGTTATCACGCCAGTGGTACAGCCGGGTAGCTATGTTCGGAAGGGATAACCGCTGAAAGCATCTAAGCGGGAAGCCCCTCCCAAGATTAGATTTCACAGGTCATTAGACCTCTAAAGACTCCTTGTAGACCACAAGGTTGATAGGCTGGAAGTGGAAGTGCAGTAATGCACGTAGCGGACCAGTACTAATAAGTCGTGCGGCTTAGCATCTCCAGATAATTAAGGTCAAGGTTGTTGTGTCATAAAGACCAATCGAAGTTTTGTAAGATTTGTAAAGTTTTCGGTGATTATAGCGACAGAGTCACACCCGATCCCATCTCGAACTCGGAAGTTAAGCCTGTCTGCGCCGATGGTACTGCACGGGAAACCGTGTGGGAGAGTAGGTCGTTGCCGAATTTGTTTCCGTAAGCCCTCATATCTCTATGAGGGCTTTTTTATTGAGGAGAGATTATGCGTCAATTATGTTCCCTGAGTTTATTTTGTTCTTTGTTATCACTGTCTCTGTTAGCGGAATCGAACTTTAAGGAAAGACTCTTGCGAGAGCAGCATTCGATTTTTTGTCAGGATGCTCAATTGGCTTCCTGTGAAGCACCGCCCACTGGCCAGACTCTCTATAAAATCAAAGAAGACCTAGGAGAAGACCGTCAGGTAGCCTTATTGGCTGCTCACTTGGTTCCAGGCTCAGCATTGATGGGGTTGATTGCTGAAGTTTGTACATCTGAAGATGTATTGAAATTTCAGGAAATTGCTCAACATCTCGATCAAATAAAGGACTTGAAAAAGAAAGGTCCTTTTGAGTTATTCACCAGATCCTGTATCGAGGCTCTTGGGATAGAATATCATTCTGACTTGTAGTTAGTCTGGGCCCCCATAGGAATATTGCGTTTGCCAACGCTTCAATGCAGTCCGCTGTGTGCGGCTTTGACGGGGGCAGCTGCCTTTCAAAACAGCTGTTCGAGAACTACTTGGTTGTCAATCACGGAGAGATAGGCTGGGTTTTTAGCTGCGCCCGAGGCAGTAATCAGCGTGGTAAATACGGCCTTCCGGGTACCGGTTCGCGCGAGATAGAGGCTTTTTTTTCGTTTGAGATCTTGTGCATAAGCATGGTCCATTTCGAAAGCTTCTCGGTGGTACTTGATTTCACACAGGTTAGTGCTTTGGTCTGCCCGATCAATGATGAGATCTATTTCAGTCTCTTTTTTGCCATCTATCAAGGATTTCCAGTAGCCAGAAGTCGTGATTACGCCGCCGATACGCAGAGCATCTTTGATTTTTTGCAAGTGTTTAAAACATAAATTTTCAAATGCATATCCTGCCCAAATTCTCCAACTTTGAGTATTCTGGTATTGGTGCCAATAGTTTGTATCGAGCCCTTCCATCAAGGTGGCCTTGATGGGTTCGATCCACTTCATATAGAACAAACTGTATTCGTCGCTGAGATAGTAGCGCATATCTCGGGCTAGTTTTCCAATCTCAGGTCGTTGAGTGATAAAGCCTGATTCGATGAGTTCAGTCAGAATTGAGCTTGTGCGGCCGCCGTTCTTAAGCTTTGTGGCCTGTAGGAGTTCGCTGCGTGATAACCCATACTGCTTTTTGGCCAGTGTCTGTACGATCTGAAAATGTGGTTCTGGGTTCTGAAAAAGGGAGTGATATAGCTTGTAGAATTCACCCACCAATGGTGATTGTGGTGTAAAGCACAGAGCATGAATAGATTGGGCTGCAGATTGCCCTGGGTTCAGATAGGAAAGATATTTAGCCACACCACCGGTGACCATATATATTTCACAGATCTGAGCTCGTGGCAGGTTGATCCCGCGACTCTGAAGATACTGCTCGGTTGTGGTCAGGCTAAAGGGTGCAATCCGTAGATGAGCGCTCAATCGGCCATAGAGCCCTCCCTTATTGTTGATGATTTGATTGACCATCCAAAACGCTGAAGAGCCGCAGACAATCAAAAGCACGTTAGGTGTCCGGGAAAAATGGCGGTTCCAATAGTAGTCTAGAGCCTGCAAAAATCTGGATTTCGTTGGCGCCAGCCAGGGAAGTTCGTCGAAGAAAAGAACGATTTTTTGGGAGGTGGGAAGTGTTTTGATGACCGACTGTAATCGCCCGAAGGCCTCGGACCAAGTCTTAGGAGCAGTCCGTTCACCGCCAAACAACGAGTAAAATTCTTCATGAAAGTTGACAAGTTGCTCTTTGGTGCTGGCGTTGGGAGAGCCGGTAATTTCAAAGAAGATTCCTTTGTCTTTAAAATACTGAGTGATTAAAAATGTCTTTCCGACGCGTCTACGTCCATAGATTGCTAGAAATTCAGCATTACCAGATTGATAGAGCCGATCTAAAACCTCTATTTCTCTTTCTCTGCCGATCAGGGATTCCATCAAGCCTCTCTTTTTTGTGAGAATAGCTTTAGGATGCCTATATTGCAAGATAATTCTGTTTTTTCTTAAAAAAAGAGCGTGATCGCATGAATTATGATAGATAAATCTGCGAATCGTGTATGATAGTAGGTTGTTCGCTTTTTTATTTTATCCCGAAGCTTGAGCAAAAAATAAGTATAGACAAATATTATTGTAAGTGTAGCCTGTTCACAATATGAATTTTAAAGACCTGGGGCTCATAGAGCCCCTGATTCGTTCAGTGACTGAGCTGGGCTATCTAGAACCTTCTCCAATTCAGGCAAAAGCTATCCCGGCTGTTCTAGCCGGACGTGACGTGTTGGCATCGGCACAAACTGGGACTGGCAAAACAGCAGGTTTTGTTCTGCCAATTTTGCAGCGCATGGCTGAAAAGCCGCGTGCCAAACACAATAGTACGAAGGTCCTGATTTTAACGCCAACCCGTGAACTGGCGGCCCAGGTCCACGAAAGTATTCAGCAGTATGGGCGTTATCTGCCATCGCGATCGACTGTTGTTTTTGGGGGCGTGAAAATTAACCCTCAAATCATGCAGTTGCGCCCAGGGGTTGAAATCTTGGTGGCTACCCCAGGGCGTCTCATGGATTTGCACAATCAGCGTGCGATTCAATTCAATGAAATCGATACGTTTGTTTTGGATGAAGCCGATCGCATGCTCGATATGGGGTTTATCCACGATATCAAAAGAATTATTAAGTTGTTGCCTAGAAACCGTCAAAATTTGCTTTTCTCAGCCACGTTTTCGGATGGGATTCGGAATTTGGTCAAGGGCATTTTAAATCAGCCGGTTGAAATCGATGTGGCACCGCGCAACGCAACGGTCACTTCGGTAACGCAGATAATTCATCGGGTGGATAAATCTAGGAAAACCGAACTGCTCAGCCATCTGATCCGCAAAAACAACTGGACGCAGACGTTGGTGTTTTCGAGAACCAAGCACGGCGCCAATCGGTTGGTGGAACAGTTAGCGAAGGCCAATATTGAGGCAGCAGCGATTCACGGTAATAAGTCGCAATCCAATCGAACGAAAGTATTGGCGGGTTTCAAAGCAGGAGAAATTCGTGTGTTGGTAGCGACAGATATTGCAGCACGCGGGATTGATATTGAAGAGCTACCTTGTGTGGTCAACTTCGATTTGCCGAACGTCGCTGAAGATTATGTCCACCGGATCGGGCGAACAGGTCGAGCGGGTGCCACGGGCATCGCTGTGTCCCTGGTGACGGCGGATGAAATGCCTTATCTTCATGCGATTGAAAAATTGATCAAGCAAAAACTGGATCAAGTGGCTGTTCCTGATTTTAAACCGCGGCATAACTCGCCCGATTTAACCACGGCCACCAAAAATGGCCAGCTTTTGTTAGGTAACCCGAAGCGGATTGGCCAGGTTATTGTTCATCAAGGCAAAGCACCCCGCGCCCCCACTTTCTTTAAGGGGCGCGGTCAATAACAGCTATTTTTTGCTGACGTGCTTGATAACTTTTTTAACTTCCTGACGGAATTGAGCCATGTCAGTTTGTGCACCATTAAGTACCGTACTCCAGTGACGTGTGAGTGCTCCAACAGCAACAGCTTCCTGGATTTCTTGTTCGGTGGCGCCATTGGCTTTGGCCGACGCTGTGTGGAAATAGACACAGTATTCGCACGGAACTTGTGCCGACACACCTAAGCCGATCAGGTCTTTGTATTTAGGTTCAATCGAAGTTTGATTGCTGAGTTCGATTGTTTTCATGACATCCCAGGCTCCTTGGAGGCCGGATTTCGGAAATACTTGCATAAAAGAGGGCACTTGACCCAAGGTCATCGAGATTTCTTGATAGAGTGGGCTCTGGCCTTGTACATCGACTACTTTTTTGTCTGGATTTTGAGTGTAGTTCAAAATGCCGTCAACCTGTTGGATGAACTGATCGTAGTTGAGTTGATTGCCATTCGCAATCGTACTCCAGTGGCGAACCAGTGCGCTGATTGCAATCGCTTCTTTGCGTTGCTCTTCTGTAGCGCCATTCAGCGTTGCGAATTGCGTGTGAAAATAGACACAATAGCTGCAAGGAATTTGTGCCGAGACGGCTAGCCCGATCAGTTCTTTGTATTTGTTTGGAATGGCTGTTTGTGTGTTTAAGAGAATGCCTTTCATCTCGTCCCAAGCACCAGGCAGAGCCTGTTGGGGATAAGCGTCGAAGAATGAGGGAACGAGGCCCATGGTTTTCTTAATTTCAGCCCGAGTTTGCTGTAATTGCGTCGGTGCTGCTGAGTTTAAGCCCAAACTAAAGGCGAATAGACACGAAAAGAACAATATGTTTTTCATTTTTCCTCCAAAACGGAGACTAGCATGGGTTGCCTTCTAAAAGCTTACTGATACAAAACTTAACCAACGGAGGTATTTCATGTTCAAGAGAATTCTATTGTCCAGTCTGGTATTAGCTGCGGGAATTGGTTTTGCGGCGCTGCCCGATTTAAACCAGGCAGACAGAGAGTCCATGGCAAACTTGATTGTCAAAGGAAAAGTAGTGAAAGTTACCAAAACTCTACAAGACGTTGGGCACGGTGATCAAGATTGGGTATTCACGGCGGCGCTTGAAGTATCCACCGTGCAAAAAGGGGACCAAGAGCTCGGGTTGCTCGAAATCACCTACTCGAAACCTGCTAAGCGCCCAAAAAACTGGGTCGGCCCACAAGGTCAAAAGCTGTTGCCACGCGTCAATGATGAAGGTGTGTTTTACTTGCAACCTATGAATTCGACAACGGCCTGGCGCTTGTTGGAGCCGAATGGCTGGGACAAACACGCATCTGCTTTGCAGGAAACCTATATCGACCACGATGATTTGGATTTGGATTTGGATTTGGATATGGGATGGCGGTATGACGTTGGGGATGAGTTGCACCACCACGCTGCTGAAGACCATGAGTTCTAGGAATTAACTGTTATCAATAGGGCTGCTCAGCTGACAGCAGCCCTTGCGCCTGGGCGATTTCGTATAATGCCTGGCGTTTTTGTTTGGTGCCCGTGCGTTTTGGGGTTCCTGCCTGAGTAGGGGCAAGTACGCCAGCGAGCGCAAGCGCCAAAGCGTCCGCAGCGTCTTCTGCGGGCTTTTTGTCGAGCTTGAGCAACAGCTTGATCATTTCACCAACTTGGTTTTTATCAGCCTGGCCGTGGCCTGTAATAGCCTGTTTGACTTTTCGAGGCGCGATGCTGGTGACAGAAATTTCGGCTAGGCCCAACATGGCCAGCACGGCCCCTCGAGCTTGTCCTAAAATCAGCGCCGATCGTGCATGTTCACCGACGAAGACGTCTTCTAGGGCAGCTTGGTCCGGTTGATACTCGGCGAGTATGGCTTGTAAATGCTTGGCCAGTTCACCCATACGCTCTGGCAATTCTTGTTCAAGATCTAGGCGCAAAACTCTAGCTAAAATACAGGTGGCCTGTCTTGTTTGGGGATCGTAGTCGATGATCCCAATGCCTGTTTTTCGAGATCCCGGATCAATGCCAATCATGCGCAACATAGGTGAACTCAGAGTATGCCAGGAATAAGTCTCAAAAGACAGAGCTTACACTTGAACATGGAGGCTGCTTATGTTTCGAATAGCTATTTTGACGGTATTGGTTTTCTCGATGGGTGCGATGGCGGGTGGATCTGCGAGTGGATCTTCGGATCAACCCGCGAATCAACCTGTGGTAAGTTGCTTTGGGAGTGATTGCACAGAATCACAGCAAGGAGCCGCTTGGATCGGCAGTGTCATCAATCCAGCTCTGTTTGGACTTGCTGCCCTGACGGTAGTGGGTAAAGTGTCAAAACCCGGTACGGGCATGGATGCCAAGACAGGTTTTTGGGCTTTCGCTGCAGTCGGGAGTCTGGCTTGGGGGACGTATGCACTCTATGCGGAGGATGCCACGACGGCTTGGGCGAATTATGGGGTGGGGGTTGGTGTGCCAGTATTGACCGGTATGGCTTATGGGCTGCGAAGCCTTTGTAAGCAGGCCGATGAAACTAATGGGCTTCTGAGACAGCCGCTAAACGGAGTTCGATCGTCGATTTAGAGTGGCTAAATAAGCGCCTGTGACAGCCAAGATAATGGGGATGAGAAAACTCGGGTTGACCCGAGTGAACTCAAAAATCAAAATCACGGCTGTCACGGGCATTTTTTGCGCCGAGGCCAAAAACGCTGTTGCTCCGACGATGGCGAACGTATTCAAAGCAGGTCCTGGCCAGAGCAGTTGCCAGAGACCACCTAGTAAGACGGCCAATAAAGCACCATTGGCCAACGACGGTGTGAGCAACCCCCCATGTGTGCCTGAACGCAGTGTTGAACACACGAAAAACACCCGAAGCAGCAATAAAATCGCCGTGAGCCCTAAGCCAATGGCGTCGTTGAACTCAAGCTGCGCGGGGCTTTTACCGTTGCCAAGTAGCGCCGGAAAATAGATTGCTAACAGGCCCAGCAGAGTGAAATTAAGCAAGCATAATACAGGCGTTTGCCAATTGGTTTGAGCTTTGCTTCGGGCATAGTTAGCTGCTCGTTCAAACCAGTGTCCCAAAAATCCAAAAATGGGCCCCGTGATAAGAGACCAAACAATCAACGAATTGCTGATGGCTAAATGGGGGACTTGATACGCGGGATGATTTCCGAGGCCAATCCATGAAACGATTACAGCAATGCCTGAAATCGCTACAGCACGAATCAATAATCCAAGGCTGAATTCACGCAGGATCACCTCGAGAACAAACACGGCTCCAGCGAATGGAACGTTATAAACCGCCGCGAGGCCAGCACCTGCACCGCACGCGAGCATGATTTGAGTGTCTCGGGGAGACAGTCCTGCTTGGGACGAAAACCTCTGTGCGATGAGTGTGCCAAGCTCTCGCGGTGCGACCTCTCGACCCATAGGCGATCCCATTGCCACGGCGATGATTTGTAAGAATATGTGGCTTAAGGTGGTTAAGACTGGCATCGTTTTGCGAGCAGCGACAGCGTCGGAGATGCTCACCAAAGGCTTGCCAAAGCGACCAATTAGCCACCAGCCTAAGCCAGCAATGACGCCCAGCAAGATTAGGACGAGGACGCGTCGCTCTGGAGAGGCAGCTTCAACGCCTTGTAGAAAACTCTCGGGGCCTATGAGCATGCCGGGGCTGTACCCATAAGACAGATGTTGGACGGCTCGCAGTAGCAATGCCAGCGTCATGCCGCCGAGGCCAGCGCCCACCCCCACGAGGGCGCTTACACAAACCAGCCGAAATTTCACCTTACAATCCCTTGTCTAGCTCCAAATTGGCTAGCAAGACATTAAGATACGGCCTTTTGGATTGGGCAAGCAAGTCTTCCAGTTGTTCTGGTTTTATTTTGCGCGCCTCGGCGATTCTGGGAATTTGGAACCGGGCCATTTCGAGCGTAATATCGGGGTCCAAACCGCTGGCTGACGTGGTTTGATTAGGGTCTTTGGGAAATTTGGGGTTCGTGGGGCCGAGATTGCTGGCGCCAGACGGGACAGCATTGTAGTTGCTCGCCGAGGGTCTGGGCCAAAAATATTTCGGATCATGAAATGGCTGGGCAATTAGTTCGCTGCCGATGATTTGATTATTTTGAGTGATCAGGCTGCCTTTGCTTTGTTTGGGAAATGCTAATTGAACAACAGCGGTCACCGCAAGTGGATAAACAACGCCCGTTATGAGGGTCATCATCACAAAGAACAAGATGGGCTGCATAGTTTGGAAACAGGGACAGAAGCTGGATTATTTCTTCTTAAGCCATATTTTCCACAACCGCCTGAGCAAACTCGGAGCACTTCAGCTTGGTGGCTCCATCCATCAATCTGTGGAAGTCATAGGTTACACGTTTTTGTGAAATCGCGCCGTCCATGCCTTGGATAATCAAATCAGCGGCCTCGTTCCAGCCCAGGTAGCGCAGCATCATTTCGCCGGATAAGATCACGGAGCCGGGGTTGACTTGATCCAAATTGGCATATTTTGGCGCCGTGCCGTGCGTGGCCTCGAAAATCGCATGGCCGGTTTGATAGTTGATATTGCCACCGGGTGCGATGCCAATGCCGCCCACTTGAGCCGCCAGCGCATCACTCAAATAGTCGCCATTTAAATTGAGTGTTGCGATGACATCGAAATCTTTGGGTCGCGTGAGGACCTGTTGGAGCGTGATATCTGCAATAGAGTCTTTGATGACCAATTTGCCTAAATGCGCTTTCGTGAGTGTGCCTAAAACTTGGTCGATCTCGTCGATGATTTTGCGCTGTTGGGTCTCGGTCATTAAATCAAAACCAGGCTCGATGCG
Organism: Myxococcales bacterium; assembly: GCA_023248545.1. Taxonomy (GTDB): domain Bacteria; phylum Myxococcota; class UBA727; order UBA727; family JABDBI01; genus AER2-1. The sequence goes on from JAHFEF010000013.1 coordinate 12,791, forward strand.
GCGCGGGTCTTTGTCTGGGTTGCTCAAGATCCAAGATTCTCGCTCGGTGACAACCTGATCTCTGAATTCGCGTTTGGCGAGTGCATACCCCCAGTCGCGGAATCCACCCTCGGTGAATTTCATGATGTTGCCTTTGTGTACCAGTGTCACGCTTTTGCGTTTTTCACGAAGCGCATATTCGATGGCGCTTTTGACTAATCTTTCGGTGCCTTGTTTAGATACCGGCTTGATTCCGATGGCGCTGGTTTCAGGAAATCTAATTTTGGTGACGCCCATCTCGGTTTGTAAAAACTTAATCAGCTTATTAGCCTCAGGGCTCTCGGCGGCGTATTCGATGCCAGCATAGATATCTTCCGTGTTTTCTCGGAAAATGACCATGTCCACCGCTTCGGGGTGCTTGACGGGTGAGGGCACGCCTTTGAACCATCGGACAGGTCTTAAACAAACATAGAGATCTAATATTTGTCTCAGTGCGACATTCAGAGATCTAATTCCACCGCCGACGGGGGTTGTGAGAGGCCCTTTGATGCCGACTTTGTGTTTTTTGAAAGCCTCAAGAGTTTCGTCGGGAAGCCAGTTGCCTGTTTTTTTAAACGCTTTCTCGCCGGCTAAGACTTCGAGCCACTCGATTTTGCGCGCACCCTGATAGGCTTTTTGGACGGCGGCGTCAAAAACAAGTTGGCTGGCGCGCCAAATATCAGGTCCAGTACCATCGCCTTCGATGTAGGGGATAATCATGTGGGTCTCCTAGAGAATGTAGGGCATGAGGGCGAGAGATCGCCCTTGGTGTTCAACGAGATCTTGCAAACTGGCAAATGGGTTTAAGCCAAACGAGTAACCGTTCGAAGCCTGATATAAACTGAGCTGGATGTGCTCAGTCGGGGCCACGCCAGCCATACTTTTGACTTGTGCTAGCGCTTGGGGAAATCCGCCCAAATTTTGGACCAGTTTATTGGCATGGGCTTGCTCGCCGGTCCACACACGGCCTTCAGCCAGTCTTGAGACGTCTTCCAGTGCTAAATCTTGCCCTTGTGCGACAGCTTGTTTAAACCGGGCATAGTTCCAATTGATCAATTCTTGGCCACGGTCACGTTCTGCCGGCGATAATGGACGAAATAGGGTGGGGCCCGGCAAGGCGCCGCGTTTTAACTCAAAGCTCGAGATGCCGAGCTTCGTCAAAAGCTTTTGGGCTGAGAATCTCAGTGAAAATACGCCAATAGAGCCGGTGAGCGTAGACGGCTCGGCCCAGATTTGATGAGCTCCTGCAGCTGCATAATAGCCGCCGGAGGCAGCGACGTCGGCCATGGAAGCAATCACTGGTTTTTTGGCACGGGCTTTCAGCATGGCTCGATAGATTTGATCGGATCCAAAGGCGTCTCCACCCGGCGAATCGATTCTCAAGACAATGCCCTTCACACGGGGATTATTGGAGGCCTTTTCCAGTGAATCGATCACGTCGTCGGCACCCGTCTGGCTGCGTGGAAACCAAAAAGAAGGCGTTGATTTTCCGGCAATGATCGTGCCTGAGATGGGGATAATCGCGATCTGATTGGGATCGCCCCAGGTATTTATTTTTTTCTCAGCCCCGAAATAATTGGCAGTTCGATTTTTGAGTTCAGGGACTTCGTCTGGTGCAGACAGAGCATCGACGAGACCAGAGGCGAGTGCTTCAGGGGCTGTGAGCATGCCTAAATTGATCTGAGCTTTGACTTGTTCGGATGATTTTTGGCTTTTTTGGGCAATGGCTTCTATGAAGTGCGCGTATTGCTCGTCTAGGATGGCATTAGCGACTTCGAGTTCTTGGGCGTTGGGCGCGTTGGCAATCAAGGGTCTAGGGGCGGATTTGTAAGCACCGGCACTGATCACGTCGGCTTCGACACCTAATTCGTCGAGGCCCTTTTTCAGATAGACCAAAGTCTTTCGAAAGCGATCAAGGCTGAGTTCGCCAGACGGATTCAGATAGATTTTAGTGGCCCCAGTCGCGATATAGTAGTCGGTTGGATTTGGATTATTGAGATAAACAATGACCTGCTTGCCCTTGTTTTTGAGTGCCAAGAAAGAACTGCGCAGTTCTTCCGCGCGTCCGAATCCAAAGTCTAAATTATCCAGTCGAACCAACAGGCCATCGACCGTTGGGTCTTGGGCGAGCCTGTCTAATGCGTTCAAGAAAAAAAGGGGTGAAACGGGTTTCTTAAAAAATGGGTCCATCCAAGAACTGGTCTCGGTTTCCGGAGTAGCATTGGGGTTTAAATTAACCCGGGCCCATTGTTTGGTTGGGGGTGCGATGCTGGTGCCCGCGTCGCTGGTGAGCTTAAAGCGGCCACCGGCGTAATCATTGCCACCGAGTGCTCCAAGACCGATGTGATCCAAGTTGATGTCGATGCCAAACATGAACAAGGGGTTCTTTTGAAATACGACATGCCCGAGCAGAGAGTAGCCCTCGAGATCGAGTCGAAGACCGGCAAGCTGATCCACCTGGTAGCCGCCTGACCACTTGTCTGCACTAGGCCAAAAACGAGTTTCTCCAAAAATCGTAAACTCATCGCCCATCGGTCTGATGCTTACACCCGCCTGAAATTCGGTCGGAGACCCAAAGTCGCCATAGACTTGTTTGCTCGTAGCCCCGAGAGAGATCCACTTGGCTGGATAATATTGCAAGCCTAGGCCAAACAAAAATGGATCTGAGCCGTCGTTAATATATCGACGCTGTTTGATCGTCCAAGCACCCAAAGAAACAGCCCGACCAAATCGATAGGCCAAGCCAAACTGGCCGTTCAAAAAGCCTTGTTCTGTCGAGGTTGCGTGATCGGGCAGCGTAAGATTGATGCCGAGGCCCAGCGATAAGCCCTCGTAGAGGCCGAATGCCGCAGATGCCGTGGCTTGATGGAGTGCTGTGGGGTTTGCCCAGTGGTGGGTGTACCCACCGACGAGCTCAGAGCCATCAACGAAAGCCAGACCTGCCGGGTTGGTCAAGAGCGACCAGGTGTCTTGCGAGCCTGCTATTTGTGGCCCCGGTGTGAAAACCCGGTCTGAAAAACTGGGTGAACGAACCTGGGCTGCGAGAGGGCAGGTGAATAGAAGGAGAAAAAAAATCCCCCTTAATCCCCCTTTTGCAAAGGGGGAAATTTCCCCCCCCTTGTTAAAGGGGGGTAGGGGGGATTTTACGATTTCAAGAAGCATCATATTACAGCGCCTTCAAGCGTTGAACGAGCTCTGGTACAATCGTAAACACGTCTCCGACCAACCCATAATCGGCTACTTGAAAAATGGGTGCTTCTGGATCTTTGTTAATCGCGACGATAACTTTTGAGCCTTTCATGCCGGCAACATGTTGAATCGCCCCAGAAATCCCAACGGCAATATAAAGCTTGGGGGCGACAACTTTCCCGGTTTGTCCCACCTGCCAATCGTTAGGCACCCAGCCAGCGTCACAAACGGCCCGACTCGCACCAATTGCGGCACGCAGTTGATCTGCCAATGGCTCAATTAATTGCTTAAAGCCTTCGGGGCTTTTGCAACCGCGGCCTCCAGAAACTACAATGGTGGCGTCGGCGAGTTCTGGGCGCTCAGATTTGACGGCTTCGAATCCAATAAATCGCGTATTATTGACCCCGGGATCCGCTTTCACGGCGCTCACTTGGCCCTGGACTTGTGTTTCGACGGGAGCAAATTCGGTCGGTCTGACGGTGATCACTTGAACGGGGCTATGCAGTTGAACCGTTCCGGTGATATCACCCGCCCACATGGGTCGCTTGTAAGTTTTATCATCGATGACGGCTTGGATATCGGACGCCATGCCTGCATCGAGTCTGACCGCGACGCGTGGCATCACGTCTTTGCCGGCGGCTGTTGCGGCCGCCCACACGTGCGTTGCGCCGATAGATTTTGCCACATCGGCGATGACTTTGGCATAGGGTTGCGCGAGTCGGTGTTCGAGGCCGTCGTGTTCGGCCATGTGAACCTGCGGGACATGTTTGGCAAAAGCATCGGCCATGCTTTTGATATTTTTGCCCAGCACCAGGCCGTGACAAGCACCCGGAATTTTCTGGGCCGCAGCCAGGGCACTTAAGGAGGACTTTTTGAAGTGAGTACCGTCGTGTTCGGCAATGATGAGGTGTATGGCTGACATTAGATTACTTTCTCCACTTCACGAAGTTTAGAAACCAAAGTGGCGACGTCTGGCAAAATTTCACCGGCTTGTTTTTTAGGCGGCAGTTCTAATTTGAGAATGCTCAGACTGGCCTTGAGATCGAGGCCCAGAGAAGCAAGCTCACGTTCGTCGAGCGGCTTTTTCTTGGCTTTCATGATACCGGGCAACGAGGCATATCTCGGCTCGTTGAGTCTTAAGTCGCTGGTGATCACACAGGGTAATTTGACGCTGAGAGTTTCTAGGCCGCCATCGGCTTCACGAACCACCATGGCCCATTCACCCTCGATGACCACTTTGTTGGCTTGCGTGGCCTGGCCAAAGCCGAGACGCTCGGCGACCATTTGGGCGATTTGCTGGCTGTCGTCGTCGATTGATTGCTTGCCCATGAGCAAAATATCGGGTTTTTCTTCTTGGGCGATTTGGGTGATAATTTTTGAAATCGACACGCCATCGAGTTTGTCGGCAGCCTTGATCAAGATGCCTCGGTCGGCTCCCATGGCCATGGCGGCCCTCAGTTGGGTGGTTGCTTCACCGGATCCAATGGAGAGCACGCAGACTTCGCCGCCGTGCTTCTCCACCAATCTCAATGCTTCTTCAACAGCTATCTCATCGAAGGGGTTGGCGATCATATTGACGCCGTCGAGTTTGACGCCAGTTCCTGAGCTGTCTATTTGAAGCTTGGCTTCGTAGTCGGTAACGCGCTTAACGGTGACTAAGATTTTCATGGCAGCTGTTTCACCTCCTGGCCAGTGGGAAGCATGCCCATCTTGGCTTTGAGCTCTAGCAGCGCGTTGCTATTTTTGGCGGGTTCTAATTTTTTGAACTCGCTCAAGAGTTCATCGTGGCCGATTTCTTCAGCCAGTTCTGTTGTGGCGTCGGCTTCAGCTTCCATTTGGTTAATTTTTTCTTCCATGCGGGCCATGGTGTCTAGGGCGCTGTTTGACGAGAGCCCGGTCATAGTTTCTGTAATAGTTCTCTGGGCTTCAGCTCTTCGGGCTCGGGCAACAAGAAGATTTTTTTGGCGCTTGGCGTCTGAGATTCTCTCGTTGAGTTTAGATAAAGCGACTTTGAGCTGCTCAACAGATTGTTTTTGGGCACGCCAATTGGTTTCGAATCCGGCGGCGAGCTTGTTGTGCTCAGCTTGGCGTTCGAGGGCTTGCGAGGCCAAGTTGTCGTTGCCTTGTTGGACCGCGAGCATGGCGCGCTGTTCCCACTCAGAGCCGTTTTGTTTTTCTTGCTCGTATTGTTGAATGAGTCTTTTTTCGTCAGCGATCGCGACGGCGACCTGGCGTTTGGCCGAGATGAGCTGCTCTTGCATGTCCATCAGGGTTTGGTTAAGCATTTTCTCGGGGTCTTCAGCCTTGCCGATCAGATGGTTGAGCTGAGACTTTAACATGGTCCAAAAGCGTTGAAATATTCCCATGCGGCCTTATCCCATTCAGCCGAGAAAATTTCAACAGCTTTTCTGTGGCCTGCCTGGCCTGGTGCACACAATCTGAAATGCCGACTCCTCTGTAGGGGCTGCCGGCAATCAAAACACCTGCCGGTAGGCTTTGTTCTAATTGCGTAACTTGCTCAAAGTGATCTGGGGCATATTTGGGATCTGCATAAGTCAGCCTGAGCCCGTGTTCTAAAATGGGCGCTGATTTTGGTCGGAATAGCTGCTCGACTTCTTTTCTGGCATCAGAAAAATCGCCCTTTAGAAAAGCTCGCAGCAATATAAAACCTTCTGGGCAGCGATGATCAAATTTCGAAGAAACAAAAGTCAACGCACTGATTTTTCGGTTTTCTGACGCCGGAATAATTAAACCAAAGGCATCCAACCGGTTCTCGAGGGCCGATTCAGGGTAGGCAAGATAGACACAAGCTGTTTGGGTGGTTTTAAGTTGTGGCCACGAGGTGTTTAATAATCTCGCTGACGCATCTGCTGGCAATGTTAGTAAAATCGCCCTGGCTTGGATTTGTAGCCCAGAGTCGCAAGTGATAATTTTTTGTTCCCAGTCTACATGGCAGACACGCTGATTGAGCAAGAGACGGTCGCCGAGTTGGGCGGCCAGCGCCCGTGGCCACGTTTGCATGCCGTTTTTGAAGCTCAAAAAAGTATTTGAATTAACGCCAGAACGGGCTCGATGGCCCAAGAACTCATTTACGGCTTTATCTTCGTGAGTGCTTAACTCGAGTTGGCCATGACGCAAGACATAGACGCCGCGTTGGTAGTCTTTGCTTTCGATGAGCTGATCTTGAAGACCTAATTCGAGCGCTAATTCCAAGCCCCAAGGTTGTTGGTTCATGAAGCAATCAGGGCCGTGTTCGAGCAAAAAAGGCCCAGTTTGGGTGGTTTGAATGACGCCACCAGCTTGACTTGAAGCCTCTAAAACCAAGTAGGAGAGTTGGTGACGCAAAAAATAAGCTGCCGACAGGCCAGTCATACCACCCCCTAAAATGGCGACGTCGGTCATTTGACAGATGCGGTTCGATGACACGGTTTTCTATAGTCCTCACATGTTTTTCGAATTCGACGATTTTGACGTTCGTGAACGCTTTTTCACCATCGAAGAAAAAGTACAAAAGCTGAAACATACTCTTAAAACAAAACCACCAGAGTTCAATCACCGTTTCACGGATATGTGCACGCGCGCGTATGTTTTTCACGATTCGGCGCTCGATGGGCAAGTGATTACAGGCGAAGACATCCATGTGGCCTTTACGGCTCAGCTTCGACCGATGACGTTTAAAAATCGCATCATGCAGGAAATCAAGAATCATCGAAGGCTCTTTCATCGGATGTGTTCACCCGAGCTCAATGTGCGTTCTGAGGATCGCGTTTACCAGTCTAACACGATTAAGTACGACGACGTTGTCAAGTTGCATCATGAGCTTTATGACAATGTAGGTAAGCGAGAACAAGGACAATTTCGTCGGATTATTCCCCTTCATGGAACCTATTTCCATGACCTGGCAGAACCGAGTCAAATCAAATCTAAATTGCAAGATTTATGTCGCCAAACTGAGCACCCTGAGTTCAGAGCGCAACATCCCATTAACCAGGCCATCTTGTTTCACCGGCAATTTATGCAGATTTTTCCATTTGCAGAAGGCTCCGGAAAAATTGGCCGCCTATTTATGAATAGCTTTCTCAAACAGGGAGGCTATGACTCCGTGATTATTCATAGTAGTGAGCGTCAGCGCTATTATGAAGCCCTCAGAGATGGCCAAGAGTCCCTGAGAGACTTCTTGCTCGACAATATGGAATCGGCTCTGGAGTCACAGCTGAAATATGTGACCGAGAGTGCTTAAGTGCTGGCTTTTTTGAACCATGCGTTGGGTTTGCACGGCATCCAATTTTTGCGCCTGCTTGATCAGCGCGGCACTTTCTGTTTTTTTGCCTTGAGCTGCCCGTAATGCCGCTAATTCACACAGCGCAGTGGTGTCATTGGGCTCGAGTTGTATGGCTTTGAGCAGCGCGGTATTTGCTTCGATGTAAAAGCCTCGCTCCAAATAGCAACTGCCCAAACTGAGCCACGCGGCTTGATAATCTGGATCTTTTTTGACCGCTTTGCGCAGTTCACCAATGGCCTCAATTGTTTTACCTGTTTCAAGCAATACGCAGGCGAGTTCATAGGCGCACTGGGCGTCACTGGGGTCTTGGCGGCTCGCCACTCGAAGCTCGTCGATGGCTTCCAATAGTCGGCCTTGCGAGGCTAGCGAAATGCCAAGATTTAAGTGCGCTTCGGGGAAATCGGGTTCTTCTTGGGTTGCCAGTTGATACTCAGCAAGCGCAATTTCGGCGGCGTAATTCGAAATAAAACACCCAAAATTATATCTGACGGTGGCGCTATCAGGATCGAGTTCGATGGCTCGGAGATAAATTTGCAAAGCTTTTAAGTAATCGCCCTTTTCGGCGTACAGATTGGCGATATTATCGTGCGCTGGGGCATAGTTCGGGTCGAGCGCAATGGCCTTCTGAAATTCTAAGAGTGCTTCTTCAGACCAGCCTCGGGTGGCGAGCTCGATTCCCCTCTCATTGTGGACCTCAGTTTTATTCACGGGCATGGGCTTTAGCTAACAAAGATTGAAATAGTGTGAGTAAAATACTGGCAATAGGGACCGAGAGCAAGGCCCCAAAGATTCCATAAAAATGCTCCCCGGCAACCAATGCCAAGACCACCAAAACCGGGTGAATTTGGGCTGAGCTTCCTAAAATTTTGGGATTTAAAAAATTAGCTTCGAGTGCATGAATGCCGATAACCCATAGAATGGCCAGCAGGCTGGTCAGTGGAGAAGTCATCAGGCCAACGAGTGCAATTGGCACCGTGCTCATAATGCTGCCAAAAATAGGAATTAAGCTAAATAGGCCAGCGAGCGTGGCCAATATTAACGCAAACTTGATCTTCAATATCAACAGGCCAGCCAGTGTTAAAAAAGCATTCACGACGCAGATCATGAGTTGCCCACGAACCACACCGGACAACCCCCGATCGACCTTGGACAAAAATGCGTCAAAAGCAGCCTGGTTCTCATGGGTCACCAAACTATGAGCAAATCGCTTGATCCGGTTGGTATCGACCAAAATAAATGCGGCGATCATGAGGACCAGTATGAAGTTAAACAGAAAGCCTAAGATGCCTTTAATCAGTTGCTGCAGCTCAACCACAATATTGGCTGATTGCGCCCGAATAAACTCCGAGATCTCTGCAAGGGTATTGTGGAGCACGTGAAGTAAATCGAGCTCTGCGATGGGGAGCTGGTAGTATTTGATATACGAATCGAGTTTGCCAGCGAATTCTTGCAGATTGGTTTCTCTTAATGAGTTGAGAGTTTCAGTCGCGGTCTTACCCAGCTTCAGGAGTTCTTGATAGAGCTCGGGCAAAAACAGAGTCGAGAAAAGATAAATCACCACGCCGATGCCGCCATAGATTAACAACACAGATCCCCAGCGGGGCAGGGAAATTTTATTCACGAGGGGGTCTAGCACATAAGCCAGCAGTACCGCCAAAATAAATGGCAGCAAAATTTCGCTGAGCAGCCAGAGCGCGACGAGCAACGATACCCAAAGTGTGGCTAAGATGAGTGTTTTCTGGTTTTTCTTAAAGTAATCCATTCTTCGATCACCCCTGGAATCCTTTTGGAGAGCCAAGCTTCAGCATGGGGTGTTGTTCCAATAATTTCAATGCCATGCTGGATGGTACCCCCAAAGACCAGTTTTTGGCCCTGCAGGGACCGGAGGGCTCCGCCGGCTGCGTTTAGAATGGCGGTTGGGGCACAAGTGTCCCAGAGCTTGATGCGCTTAGCCGAAGTAATATAGGCGTCTGCCTTTCCGTCGGCAATCAGAGCAATTTTGAGTCCGACCGAACTTTTTTTGATAATTTTCGAAGCCGGTAGTTTCTGGGCCAGAAAATCAACAAACAAAGAGGGATGTGAATGGCTGATGGCCAAGACCGGGCCATCTTTCGGGACCGGTTTGGCACATATATCTAATTTAAATGCCTGGCCGTTGCGGTCTACGCGTTCTGCTAATTGGGGCTTCGCTCTCCAGAGCGTCTGGGTGGCCGGTTCAAAGACAACGCCCACCCGGGGAACGCCATCGATGGCCAACCCAATCATGACAGCAAATTCTTGACCACCGGCAGCATAATCGATGGTGCCGTCTATGGGGTCTACGAACCAAACACGCCCAGTGGTTGGGATGGGGCTGTTGGGTTCGAAAGTTTCTTCTGTGATCACGGTGTCTTTAGAAAAGTGTTTGTGGAGACCCTGGCGAATAATTTGGTCCGCCACTAAGTCTCCTTGTGTAATCGGACCTTCAAAATTGTCTTTGTGCCTCAGGACTCCTTGGTTTTGGAGCAAAAGAGCCTGAGTGCCTGCTTCACGCGCCAGCGCTTCGGCGATGTTAAGTTCAGTTTCGAGCATGGAGCAGCTTATGCAATTCTGCGTCATATTGATAGGCACCGGAGCCTATCAGAAAGCCTTCAGCCACCAAGATGTTTTCGGTTGGGTGGGTGCTATTGGGACTGAGATTAAACACCCGGCCATAATAGTTGATATTTTCGATGGAAACGACTGGATCTTGCTGGCCATTTTGTTTGATTAAAAAATCGCCGATCTGTAAGTCCCGGGCTTCAATCATAGCTCCGGAAGCCAGTAAGATTGGGTGGTTTTCGGTGACTTTGAGTTGACCGCCCAGTTGGGTTTTGATGACTCGTATGATCTCGTTGCTCTCGCGCCATGAACGACTATAAGACCGCACCGGGATGGGTTTTAAAATTGGATGACTGAGCGAAGAACCTTTTTCTAAAACCAGCAGCATGGCTTCGTTGCGCTCGAAGGCTTCGCCAATGCCTAATTCTCCGGATTCGAATAAGATTCTCTGATCGGGTGTATAACAGGAGGCGAGGCAAAAAGTTTTGATCACCCAATCGCTGCAATCGGCGTTGGCATCAACCGGGCCTTCCCAGGAATTCCGAGATGCACTCCAGACAAGCGCATACCGGGTGGGTTGTTTCGTGGCAAAAAAATTAAAATATTCTTGGTGCTGAGGAAAACACCTTTGGGCCCATTGATTTCGGATTGCTGCTTTGGCTGGGTCTAAATTTTGCTCGGTGCAGCGTTCTAAAATGGCGATGAAAGACAGTTCGGCCCAGGCAAAACTGGACAGTAACAGGAGTAAACCTAATATTTTCATTATGATCTCTCACAAAAAGCGTAGGCGCCAATTTGGCGGGTGTTGCTTTTCATCACGGGCGTTAGTTTTAAATTTCTGAGTTGTTCCAGCTCAACGTCGTCAATCAACCCAGCTTGATATGCCTGAAAACGCATCTGTTCGCACTGGGAAAGAAAATTCACCGGCCAAATCACGCGGCTCAGCGTATGAGTGGGTAGCTTGCAGCGTGCAAAAGATTCATAGCAAGCATCGGCAGACTCCATGAGCGTGGTGAGATAGGCTGCATGCTCGTTGTATTGGGTTTGATAGGTGTGCCATTCGGCATTTGAGAGGTTTGTGTAGGCCGTGCTGTTTCTTAAGTTTAAAATAGATCCCAGGCGTTGGTAGCTGCCCTGCGTTTCTTCGTAGCGATAATAGAGCTCAGCCAACGCACGCTCTCGTCGAAAGACGTCAGCAGGCGTTGCACCTTGCCAGCCAAATGCGGCCATCGAGCCAGAGAGATACTCGCAAGGGACCGCCCGGGACTCGTCTAAGCTTTTCATGTAATGCTCGACGGTTTTTTGAATTTCACCCAAATCATCTGGGTGTAGAACCAAGTGCGAGAGCTCTATAATCCCGGACCCGCCGATGGCATAGACCGACATATTGATGCGATTGATTCGTGAAGCTTCGGTGATAAACCGTGCATAGCGCGATTGTGCGCTGGCTTCAAAAAAGCCAGCTGAAAAAGAGGCGCTAAAATGTGTCTCGAGGCGTTTGATATCTTGGGAGTTTATATTTTCCATGGAAAAGATCGTGGCGATCAGAACGGAGCGTCTTTCTTGTTTGATAAATTCTGTGCCGCACTGTTTGGCAAACAAGTCGTGTTCGCCCTGGTTGAGCAGATTTTGAGCTATTTGAGTGAGTCTTGGGTTTTGAATAATAAACCGGCCGTATTCTGACTTTCCAGTCAGCATCCAGGTGATTGAGTCGGAGTGGAAGCGATGTTCTGAGAAATAGTCAACGCCAGCGTTAGCACCCCAGAATAATCCCCGGGCTGAGAGACTGGCAGAGATGCCCAGACGATCAAAGAGCTCTTTTTTGTTCTTGACCAGACTCAAAGAATATTCGGTCTTGATCGCCCCTTGCCCGTCTACATTCAGGCGTCCGTCGTAGTGAAGACACGACTGAAATGCACGTTCTGGGTAGGCTGGATCAAATCCGGCACCTAAATAGAGCGTATGAGAGGGGTGATACGTGTAACTCTCTGCAAAAGACAGTGCGCCAAGCAGGTAAAAGCTCAAAAATAGTTTCATGATGGAGGTATCGGATGAATTCTTAAAAAGTTTTGAGTTAGTATGAATTTATGTACTTAGAATACTTTGGCTTTCAGGAAGAAGCGTTTACCATGACGCCAAATCCGAAGTTTATCTATTGGACGAGACAACACGAGGCTGCTGCTGAAGCTTTGACCTACGGAATTAATTCCAGAAAGGGCTTTTTATTGCTCACCGGTGAAATCGGCACTGGTAAGACGACGTTGTGTCGCGAGGTCATGAGTCGCTTAGGCCCTAAGACTGATTTGGCCGTGGTTTTAAACCCTCTGTTATCCACCTCTGGTTTGCTCAAGGCTATCTGGACAGATTTTGGTTATGAGGCAGAGTTGGTTCCAGATGAAGTCATGGTTGACCACTTGAATCGTTTTTTGCTGTCGAAAGTCAAAGATGGTCATAATGCCGTGTTATGGATCGACGAGGCGCAGAATTTGTCTTTTGAAGCACTGGAAACGATCAGACTTCTATCGAATCTTGAGACCGATGACAAAAAGCTGCTCCAGATTGTGTTGGTGGGTCAGCCTGAGCTTGAAAAGCTGTTACAAGAATATCGCCTGCGGCAATTGAATCAGCGCATTAGCATTCGGCAAAAACTAGGCGTCCTCAATTTTGATGAGCTCTCTGAGTATGTCAGGCACCGGCTTTTGGTAGCGGGAAATACGCAGAATATTGCTTTTGAGCGCCGGGCGTTAAAATATATTTATAAATATGCCAAAGGCTCTCCCAGGATGACCAACATGATTTGTGACAGAACCTTGTTGGCAGCCTATTCGAAGCGAACACGAAATATCAGTCACTCATTGGTCAAAGAAGCCTATAATGATTTGGGGTGGAATTAAATGTCAGTCATACTCAACGCCTTGCGGCATCAAAAACAGTTGACCCAACAAAAACCGGGCTTTTTTTGGTCAAAGGCGGCCCGGCGCTCTCGGTTTTCTTTCCCGGTTATGATGCTGGCTTTAGGTTTGGCTATCTTTGCGGGCATATCGCTGGTGGGAGCCGTTTATTGGGCCCAATGGGTGCCTACGACAAAAGTGGTGCCTAAAAAGATCTCTGCGCCGGCTCCAATTCGAAATTATGAACTCGAGGCTCAGCAAGCATTCGAGCGCGGGGATTTCGCAATCAGCATTGATTTGTTCAAGCAAGCCTTGGAAAAATCGCCGCAAAGCTGGGTTTTGTTGAATAACCTGGGTCTAGCGCTGACTAAGACTGGCAAGCTTGAAGAAGCTGAGTCCTATTTTTTTAAAGCCATTTCCTCGAATGTAACCTGCGCATCTTGTTATAATAATCTGGGCGATTTGGAGATGAAACGCAATTTCCTAGACGAGGCCGAGTTATATTATCAAAAAGCAACCAAAGCCGACCCTGGCTATGCGGACCCTCATTTTAACTTAGGGGTTTTGCAGGAGAAAAAAGGCGATTTAGAGGCGGCGACAGATTCGTATCAGAATTTTTTGGAGCGTACGAAAGACAAAAAGTCGCCTTTGTATAAAAAAGTGGAGAAGCGCATTCGAGAAATTCAGCCGGAAGAATAGAGATGACAAGCTACTTGTCTGTTCTTTCCAAGGGCTGTGAGCGGTGGTTCTATTTGTGAACAAACCGGCATGACATAGGGGCAACGCGTGTGGAACTTGCACCCCGACGGCGGATTAATCGGACTTGGAATTTCACCCGTGAGTTTGATGCGTGATCGGGGGTGAGTGGGATCGGGGATCGGCACGGCGCTGAGCAAGGCTTTCGTATACGGATGCTTTGGGTCTTCGTAGAGTTCTTTGGATGGCCCGATTTCGGCCAGATTGCCTAGGTACATGACGGCGATGCGCGTAGAGATATGCTTAACGATCATCAGGTCGTGGGCGATAAATAAATAAGTGAGTTTGAGACGCTCTTGTAGATCTTGAAGCAAATTAACTATCTGAGCTTGAATCGATACGTCGAGAGCAGAGACGGGTTCGTCACAGACAATAAATTGGGGCTGAACGGCGAGGGCACGTGCAATGCCAATGCGTTGGCGTTGCCCACCTGAGAACTCATGCGGATAGCGTGAGATTGATTCAGGCCTCAGGCCGACCGTCGAGATTAATTCTTGAATGCGTTCCTGACGGGTTTTTTTTTCTATGAATAAATTGTGAATCTGAAGTGCCTCGCCGATAATATTGCCTATGGTCATGCGAGGGTTGAGCGACGCGTACGGGTCCTGGAAAATGATCTGAAGATGTCGTCGAATGGGCCGCATCGCATGCATGCTCAAATGCGTGATATCTTGGTTTTGAAATCCTATTTTTCCAGAAGTCGGTTCGTAGAGACGCAAGATGCAGCGGCCCAGCGTAGATTTGCCACAGCCTGACTCACCCACGAGTCCCAGTGTCTCCCCTGCGTTGATGTGAAAACTCACGCCATCGACGGCCCGGACTGTGTGAGCTTTGCTCTGAAAATGCATTTTTAAGTCAGTAATCGTGAGCATGGCGAAGTCCTAATAAGGGTTGTAACAACGAAACAGATGTGAGCCGACAGGCGTCAGTTCAGGCTCAATCTGTCGGCAGGGGTCTGTGGCACGTGAGCAGCGATCTTGAAAACGACAGCCTTGGGGTAAGTTGAGCAGATTGGGCACGAGGCCTGGAATGGTTTGCAGGCGAGCTTGCCCGCCGGAGCCACCCCCCTTGTCAAGGTTTCCGGGGACGGATGCCAGTAGGCCGACCGTATAGGGGTGTTTGGGGTGCTTAAAAATCGTCTGCACATCGGCTTGTTCAACCACACGGCCAGCGTACATGACGACCACTTGATCGCAGGTTTCGGCGACAACGCCCAAGTCATGCGTGATGAGCAAAATGCTCATGCCCATTTCTTGTTGGAGCTGCAACATGAGTTCCATAATTTGGGCTTGTATGGTGACGTCCAGGGCGGTTGTCGGCTCGTCAGCAATTAATAAATCAGGTTTGCAGGCGAGGGCCATGGCGATCATGACACGCTGACGCATGCCGCCGGAAAGCTGATGGGGGTAGCAGGCTGCGCGGTCTTTCGGCGACGGAATGCCGACTAATTCGAGCATGTGAATGGCTTTTTCGAGGCCAGATTTATAATTGAGCTTTTCATGCAGGCAGATGGCTTCAGCGATTTGATTGCCAATCGTAAAAACTGGGTTTAACGAAGTCATGGGTTCTTGAAAAATCATTGAAATGCGATTGCCACGGAGCTTTCGCATCTCGGGTTCGGGCAATTCTAAAAGATTTTGGCCCTGGTAGTGGATTTGGCCGCCGGCATAGTGACCCGGTGGTGTCGGAATCAGCCGCATGATGCTTAAGGCCGTGACGCTTTTTCCGCAGCCTGATTCGCCGACCAAGCCGACCGTTTTACCCTTGGGGATTTCAAAGCTGACACCATCGACCGCTCGGACAGTGCCTTTGTCGG
This sequence comes from Myxococcales bacterium, assembly GCA_023248545.1. Taxonomy (GTDB): domain Bacteria; phylum Myxococcota; class UBA727; order UBA727; family JABDBI01; genus AER2-1. Next base: position 28,323 of record JAHFEF010000013.1, read on the forward strand.
TCGCGAATTCGATGCTGAGATTATCGACGGAACAGTTGGTCATTGAATACACCCTGGTTCAGTTTGACGTCTTGGCTGGTGAGGGTCATAGCATGTTTTTGGTTTTTATAATTAGCTTCTAGATAGAAGAGATTGGGAAAGTTTTCATAGCTGACCGAGTAAATGAGTTCTCCTGAGGGATCACGTAATTCACGTTTTTGAATTTCGAAAGCCGAGCTCACCCGAAGTGACAGCTGGTTTCCAGAACGATAAATAATTAATAGAGTGTTATCTTGAATGCTGAGACGCCTGATGTTTTTGGGATCAGCCTGAGAATCTCGAAGCAAGATTTCGACGAGCTCTTTGGGTTCGATGGGAAGAGTTAATATCGCTTCAAGTTTGTCTTCTTCGAGGCCATAGAGTTTTTGGCCGTCATAGGTCACAATTCGGGCTGGCTGTTTAAAAAAAGATTCGATGGATAGATATAAAAAATGGGGTTTTTGGGCGATGATATCGAGATCAATGCTGCCGAGTAATTTCTTGAGACCCGCTCCGCGTAGTTTGAAATGGCCTGCGAGTTGCTGATTTTTCTCAGATACAAGTTGGATTTTTTCGAGCAACGCTTCGGGGTTTTGTTCTGGAAGCAAACCAGGCATTTTTTTATGGCATCCTAATGCTGTTACTATGATCAAGAGGGCGAAAAAACGCATCGGCCGCTTGTCGCATGCTTACAAAGCTTGAGCAATCCCCAAACCCGTGCTAGTGGTTGTGGCCGGAGGATGATCATGTCGACGGTATCACAAGTTTTTGAAGAGATGAAACAGCGTTTGACGCCAGAGAAGGCTCAGAAAATCAACGCCAGCTACCTGTTTGATATTGGGGGCGATGGCGGTGGAAAATGGCATGTCGATCTCACCAAAAAATCAGATTGGATTACACAGTCCGACCAAGATGCAGCGGCGCAGTGTGTGATTAATATCCCCAAAGGCGAAGATTGGGTGTCGATTGCAGCGGGCAAAATGAACCCGACGATGGCCTTTATGCAGGGCAAGATTAAAGTCAAGGGAGACATGGGTTTGGCCTTGAAATTACAAGCCCTGCTTGCATAAATTCGAAAAACATATACAGTGCTCGGGTTTGACTTAAGGGAGATTGCGTGAAGAAAAACCGCTTATTTTTGCCCTTAGGCCTTGCGTTGTTTGTCTTTTCATTGGCCTCTGGTTTCTATTTCGTATGGCAAGAACAAGGTCTGAGCTTAGATAGCCAAGAAGCCAATGAGGAAGTTTTTGAAACCCCTTTGTTGAGCCGTACCACTGATCGAATCCGGTCTGGGGAGACACTGTCGCAGGCTTTGGCGCGCCATGATTTGTCACAACAAGATGCCTCAGATGTGATTGCTGCATTGGGCAAAGAGCTTAACTTAAAGCTGATTCGGGCGGGTGACGTCTTTGTGATCGAAAAAAATCTAGGCTATGCACAGGCCCAGTTACCATTTAGTTTGTTTGAACTCATTCGGCAGGAAACCTATGGTATCCCAGTGCGTTATCGTGTGGTTCGGCCTGAACAAGGTGGGTTGGAAATTGCTCGCATCGATACGCCGGTCATCCAAAAAAGAAGTATGTTGAGCGGCAAGATATCTTCGAGCTTGTACGAAGGTATTTTATCTGCCGGGGGGGATGCGGGGTTGGTGAATCGATTTTCAGAGTTATTTGGATGGCAATTAGATTTCTATCGTGAAGCCCAAAAAGGCGATGTATTCAAAGTCATCGTCGAGAGTCGCTACGCTGAAGGTCGGTTGGTGGGGTACGGCCGTGTTTTAGCCGCCGAGTATAATAACTCAGGAAAAATCTATCGAGGGTTTCATTTTGAGTCACCAGACAACAAAGTCAGTGGCTTTTTTGACGAACGTGGGCAATCGATCGAAAAAGGGTTTTTGAAAGCACCGATGGCGTTGACGAGGATCACGTCGCGCTATGGTCAACGATTTCACCCGGTTTTGAGACGTCAAAAGAAACATAATGGTGTCGATTATGGCGCTCCAACGGGTACGCCATTTTGGTCTATTGCTGACGGCGTAGTTCTGGAGGCCCGCTATAGCCCGACGGCGGGGCGTATGATCCGTATTCGGCACCGGGGTGGATATGTGACGGAGTATTTTCACTCGTCTCGAATTGCTTCTGGCATCAGACCGGGTGCCAGTGTGAGGCAAAAGCAAATTATCGGCTATGTGGGAACGACGGGTAGAAGCACCGGGCCGCATTTACATTTTGGCATGATGCTCAATAAAAATTATGTAGATCCTTCGAGGCAGCGTTTTCCAGCAGGGCAGCCGCTGCCTTCTAGATTCGTCAATAGTTATTTCACCCAGATTAAGCCGTTATTAGAAGAGTTGAAAAAAATTGGAGTTTCTTGAGCTCAGGCACCGGGCGAAGCAGATCACCCGGCGATATTTTGATGAACAGGGCTTTGTAGAAGTCGATTCTCCTGTTTTAATACCTCATAATGCCGTCGAGGCTTATATTGACCCGATCTGGGTGGGTGATCTCGAATTGCGTACGAGTCCTGAGATCTATCATAAGCGCTTGTTGGCTCGTGGGTGTCAAAAAATATACGAACTAGGGCATGTGTTTCGCGACGAACAGCCCGGGCGGATACACCTGCGTGAGTTTACGCTGTTGGAGTGGTACCGTGTGGGGGCTTCTCTGACGGATCTCGTACAGGATTGTGAAAATTTATTTCATGCTTTGGCGCCGGATTTATTCTCTGCGAAATTTGAAACCAGAACACTTCAGGAGCTTTGGCTCGAGTATGCGCGCATAGATTTGCGGCAGGCTTTGCAAGAAAGCAACTTGGTATCGAGAGTTCAAGAAGCTGGCTTTATTTTGCGAGATCAGGCTGATTTTTCCGACGCCTTTCATCATGTGATGCTGACAGTGATCGAACCTCGCATTGGCCAGCAGACGCCCTGTGTGGTAACAAGATGGCCGCGTGAATTGGCAGCGCTTGCACGCCTGTGCAACGACGACGCTTTGTTTGCTGAACGATTCGAGATCTATTTCAGAAAAACAGAGTTGGCCAATGCGTTTTTTGAACTCACGGATCCCATCGAACAGAGAGATCGCTTTATGGCAGAAGCCAATCTGAAAGAACAGTTAGGCAAACGGAGATCACAGTTGGATCATGCGTTTTTGGCTGAGCTTAATTTTATTCCCCCGACAGCCGGCATAGCAGTTGGTTTTGATCGGCTTTTGATGCTGATAGCAGGTACGATGCAGATCTCTGACGTAACGAATTTTTTAAAAAAAATTTGAATTCAAATCCCTTTTGCGCGTATGTGTAAAAGTACCTTATGTCACAATGGGGTGACATTTATCCGGGGGTTTGAATGGGCGTTAGAACGTGGACGGGTTCTCTGTTTTTAGCTGCTTCTATGTTGACTCTGCCTACTTTTGCTGAGTCGAAAAATAATCGATTAATTGTTCGTTTCAAAGAAGGTATTAGTTCGTTTGCTGCGGATACAATTCATAAGAGTTTAGGCATTGGATCTTCAAAAAAACTTCATCATTTGGGGGCCATCGAGGTGGTTGAGCTGCCCAGAGGACTTTCTGCGGAAAAAGCCGAAGAGATGTATCGTAGAAATTCAAATATTCTATCTGTGGAGCGGGATTTTAAGATTCGTGTGAATCCAATTAAGAAAGAAACGGGAAACTATGCTCAGCAGTGGGCGCTGAACAACACCGGCCAGAAAGTTGGCAAATATGTGGGTAAAACCGATGCAGACATCAACGGTCCTGAGGCCTGGGAACTCACCAAAGGCGATCGCGACGTTGTTTTGGGGATCATCGACACGGGTATTTGGTACAAACATGCAGATCTAGCAGACAATATCTGGAACAATCCGGGTGAAATCGCTGACAATGGCATCGACGATGACGGCAATGGCTATATCGATGATGTTCATGGCATCAACGCGATGGATAAGACGGGCGATCCGTTGGATGACAACGGTCATGGAACGCATTGTTCTGGAATCATGGGCGGCACGAACGCCAGTGGAAAAGGTGTTTTTGGCATCAATCAAAAAGTGAGCATTGTAGGTTGTAAATTCTTGGACTCAGAAGGCAGTGGCAATATGAGTGATGCGCTGGTTTGCATGGACTATTTCTCGAAATTGAAGACCCGAGCTGAACATCCAGTGAACATTGTTGCGATTAATGCCTCGTGGGGTGGTGGTGGTAGCTCTAAAGCCATGCAGGATGCGATTAAAACGCTTGGAAACAATGGCATCTTATTTGTGGCGGCAGCAGGCAATGAAAGCGCAGACAATGACAAGGTGGGTAGTTATCCCGCAAATTATAAGCTGGCGAATATTATTTCTGTGGCTGCGACCAATAATCGAGACCAGTTGTCCAATTTTTCAAACTTCGGTGCCAAGAGCGTTCACGTCGGTGCGCCCGGCGAGGACATCATGAGTACTTTTTTGAACGGCGAGTACCAAATTTTTAGTGGAACCTCGATGGCCACGCCATATGTGACGGGTTTGATTGGTTTGCTCAAGGCCAATGATCCGAGTCTCACTTGGAAGCAGTTGAAAAACCTCGTGATGGCAGGCGGAACGTCGTTGAATTCATTGTCAACCAAAGTGGTGTCTGGTCGTCGAATTCGTGCGGCAGATAAAGATGGAAAGGGATCTCTGACTTGCTCTAACCAAACATCGCATGCTCGAATTTTACCGGCGAGCTCAACCGTGACGGCCAAAGTAGGTGACGTTGTCGACTTTTCGGTGATCAACATCAAGTGTGGCGAGCCAGATGGCGCTCCGAGCATGGCGGTGAACATGGGTCGTTCGGTGGACTTTGTGGACCCTGATCAAGATGGTGTTTATTCGGCTGCGTGGACCCCAGATTCGCCTGGAAGCTATGATTTTGACCTAGGCAATGGCGACTCGGTAACGGTCAACGTTCAGTAGCAAACAGCCAATCGAAGGCTTTCGCCAATAGAACCTGAATCATGAGAATGGTTTTGGTTTCATTGGCTTTTTTGTTGTTGTCATGTGGTTCTGAAAAACCTCAAGATTTCGAGTCTTTGCGAACTCCGATTATCAACGGTCAAAAATGCTTGGCCTCCGAGTTTCCGAGCTCGGTAGAAATTTTGATAGATGCTTTAGTGGATGTTTCACCGCTGGGGGTGCGTCATATTGTGAGTCAAATTTGCGGCGGCACGCTGATTCGGCCAGATGTTGTTTTGACAGCCGCGCATTGTTTGGATGAGAACGAAATTACACAAGGTTTTGGAAGGATGCTGAAGTTACGCTTTGCTGTGATTTCCGACTTAAATCTCAAGACTTTTAGACAGGGGCGGCAGATTCCTAAGTATGCTGTTTGGGCATCCAAATGGGTCATGCACGAGCAGTATGGAGAAGAAGTATCTGCACAGGGTACTGGTTTACAGAAGGACAACGATATTGGCTTGTTGTTTTTATCCAAGGCACTTTCTGTGCCACCGGCCCAAATATTGAGCCCCATGGAACAGCAATTTTTGACACAGGGTTCTGTCGTGAATATTGTCGGTTGGGGTCAACAGGCCGTTGAGTCTGAGCAGCAAGATTCTAAGACCGCGTTGAGTAAAATGTGCGCTCAAACACGCATTAACGAGCTTGGCGAGTTTGAAATACAGGTTGGCTCAGATGCGCAGAGCGCCCGAAAGTGTTTTGGGGATTCTGGAGGGGCCAGTTATCTCACACTTCCAAATGGCGAGCAGCGTTTGATTGGTGTGACTTCACATTCCTATGACTCTGAAGGTTGTACCAAAGGAGGCGTAGACACGCGCGTGGATGCCTATTGGAACTGGATTCATGATACAATAAATCATGGGTTATAAAATTCAATCTGGCATGTCGACCGTCTTAAACCCGTTTGGGCCAGACTGGTCGACAGCTCCACGGGATGTGTCTGAAGCGACTTCTGTGGGTGAGCAGGTCGAAGATTCGCTCTTCGGGAAAAAAAAGCCGCCGCTCTTAGACGAAGATGAGTTCCCAGATGCGGCCAAAGTGCTCGCTCAATTGGACAAATACCGTCGAAAGATTGTAAATCTCATCGGTGATCCGGAGACCGACTATTTCTTGCAGCTGGCCGACGGTACCATCGCGATGATTGACACCCATGGGATGATCATGGTGGGAATTAAGTTTCTCATGAAATTCAAAGACAACATGCCAGTTTTGGTCGGGGCCATTGCACATGAAATTGGTCACAGACCCAAACGCTGGGCGGAATACAAACAACAAAAGCCGCTGAATATCGCAGAACTGCAAAAACTTTGTCGCTACGAAGAAACCCGGGCTGACTTATTTGCCGGCCGAGCATTGGCTGAACTGGGCATGAGCTGCGAGCCTATGATCCAATTTTTAAAAGATCTTGAAGAGGGGCCACACCCAGAATATTTTCCCGCCAAAATGCGCGCCGATGTGATTCGAGAAGGCTTTCGTGAGCAAACTGGCAAAGTGAAAACCCGCCAGAAACTTTGGCCAGAATTAGAAAAGATAGCCCCCAAGGGCCATATTGGGGATTTTTAGAACCAAATCAAAGATTGGATTGCATTCCATATATTTTCGTGTAATAATAGGATTATGTTCCATGATCTTCGGGCCCTGAGTCAGCGCTTTTTGAGGCTTAAAAACGTCCAATATCGGCGCTATTTTATTCAATCCACTCCGCTGAAAACTAGATTGAGCCTGATTCTTGGGCAGCGGGGGGTTGGAAAAACAACGACGTTGATTCAGCATTTGCTGGACCAAGTTCAAGGCGTTTATTTAGATCCAAGGATTATGTATGTTCAGGCGGATCACTTTTTGATGGGGAATACGACTCTGTATGACATCGCAGAGCAATTTCAAAATCTGGGTGGTCAGTGGTTGGCGATCGATGAAATACACAAGTATCCTGATTGGTCTAAGGAACTAAAAAGCATTTACGACACGTTTCCAGAACTTAGTTTGGTGGTTTCAGGCAGCTCGCTGCTTGAAATTCACAAGGGTACTCATGATCTGGCTCGCCGGGCTGTTTCCTATCATATGGAGGGTATGTCGTTTCGAGAGTATCTTGAACTCACAGGCGGTTTCAAATTAGATGCGCTGACTTTGAGCGAGTTGACCACGCAACATGTTTCGGTGGCGCATACCATCAAAGACACCCTTCAAAAGCACAATCGAAAATTGCTTGTCGAATTCAAGCAGTATCTCAAGACGGGCTACTATCCGTATTATTTTGAAATCAACAACGAGCAAGCTTATTGGATGACCGTCGAACAAAATTTTCATGCGACGCTGGATTCTGACCTTGCCTCTGTCTACCCAAGCATGACCCATGTTTCCATCGCTAAAATCAAAAAACTATTGATTTTCATCTCGAGTTCGGTCCCATTTATTCCCAACTGGGAGAGTCTCAAGAATGAGCTTGATATGGGTGATACGCGAACCGTGAAAACCTATTTTAAATATCTTGAAGATGCAGGCTTGATCCGTAGTGTTCAGACCGTCAGCACAAAACCCAGCTTGAATAAATCGGGCAAAATCTATCTGAACAATCCCAACCAAATGTATGCGATGACTTTAAACGAGGCCAACATAGGCACAGTTCGAGAAACTTTCTTTTTGAGTATGTTATCGCCGAGCCACAATGTTAGATTGCCAGATACGGGTGACTTTCGAGTGGACAAATACCTATTTGAAGTGGGTGGAAGAAGAAAAAACTTTGAACAAATCAAGGGCCAGACGAATTCTTTTCTGGCCTGTGACGACCTGGAACTCGGAATTGGAAACAGAATTCCACTGTGGATGTTTGGTTTTTTGTACTAAAACGGAGCATTGTTTCTTAACCGTTTAACAGAGAACATCGAAACGAGTGGAGCAATAGCGGTTATCGATTTAATAATTATCCAAGCATCATAGGTAGTTTGAAAGGATGGGGCTGGCTTGCAAGTTTTGTCTGCACTGCAGCTTGTGTCATCCCAACAGGGCGTCTGGTTGTCACACAAGAGATTGAGGGTTGAAAGTTGAACACCCTGCGCCACGACGTTAACCAACCATGGGACGGTGTACAACAGGACCAGTCTCATACTGATCTTGTCTTTGCTCTGTAAATTCGAGACGAACAGGGTTGTCGCCATGATGAATTCTATTACGGCCGCTGAAGTTGCTACATAGCCTACCCATTGCGCCGTGGATGCTTGATTGGCCTGATGTTTATCTGGGAGATTCCCTGTGGCATCGCTGTTTTCTTTGAGCAAGGCAAGAGAGAGCAGGAATTCTGTTGTAGCTGCCGCGATCGTGATTGGGGTTGTGATCGATAAGATGAGCTGGCCAGTATGCTGGCCAGAGGCAGATGGGCTAGTCAAAGCCAAGAGGGTGAATGCAGCGATAAGAACGTGTTTTTTCATGAATCGCTCCAAGCTTGAATTCGAACGGTTTGTTTTCTTATCGACCACAGCCAGTAAAGAAAACGCACAAATGGGTCTGTGATTTGATAAGATTCTCTCCCTGCCATGTAATAGGTTTTGATGCTTAGAAACAGCATCGGGACACACCAAGGTGATAGCATGGCAATAGGCGTGGCGAGTATCCACGACAAATAAGTGTCAAAATGCCCTGCGACAAATAGGTCCAGGCCCAGTGCGACTGTTGAGGCTGCGTTTAGAATCAGACCTTGTTTAGAGGGATTCAGATCCATCTGTCTTCGCCGTTCGACCGCATCAAACGACCGGGTCATTGCATGATTGAATTTACCTAATGCGCCCGTGTTACTGTCGAATCGATCTACTAAGAGTGGATAAAAACCCATCATGGCATTCCATGGTATTTCGACAAATGAGAGGATATGCTCGATAACATCACCCACAAGTGGGTGGGCTTTCGGTCTGGTCAATAAAGCCATCAGGGCCTTAATCAGTGGTTTGCCTCTGGGCAAGACGGGGACAGGTCTGACATTGGGCCATAGATCCTCCAGCTGCTCCCCGGGTATCAGATCGGGTGGCGACTCTTGCACGTCATGCGACGCTATTAATGGATGCAGTGCCATCTCATAAATTTGGTATGCCAGAAAACCTGAGATGATGCAGCCAACCCCGGCGATAAACAGGTTGGTGGTTCGATCAGCGACGGATTTTGGAACCGGTTCCATACGGTGACTCGTGTTGGTAAACAGTTCGACGAAGGGGTCTGTAGGATGGGTCCGGTTGCTGGCAACGAGATAGCGGCCCGCATATTTTCTTTCGGATTCAAGTACAAAGGGTCGCGGCGTTTCAAAGTGCTTTTCATGCGCAATCAGCTGCATTCTCAACGCCTCTTGAATCGGCGGGCAGGGCATGACAGTAACATCTTCGTTAGTTTGAAGCGTTTGATTCCATAGCCGAACAAATTCTGCCGTGGCGTTGTCGTTTTTGCTCACGATTGCATAGTCAATGCCAGTCAGGTTATCCGTGAAAGCCAACACGCACGATGTTTGCGCCTGTGCCTGACTGGCTACCATGAGCATCAGCGTGTTGAAAATCATGAGGTGCTTCATGATCGATTCCAGGGCGCTTTAATTATGAAAATCAATGTAGAAAAAGCGGTTGGAAGGCCCAGGCCAGTCATTATTGACCACATAATTGTAACGCTCGATGAGCCAAAACCTTCACAGTTTCCTTGGGTTACGCACTCCCCAGAGGGATCCCAGCAAGGCGTGTTTGGGTCACAGAGTTTGGTGAGGGTGTGAATCCCAATCGCGTGAGCAACGACATCCACGAGCGCAGCGACCGTGAATACTGTATAGGGAACCTCCAGCGATTGCTGTGGCCAAAACGTGTGCAGTGCTGACAACACAATGCCTGTGGTTGTTCCGATTGCGGTTGCACTCATTCCAATGATGGCAGCGCTGTTTGAATAGAATAAATCACGTTCTTTTTGCTCGAGCCCGAAATGGTTGCTCAATGTTGTTGTAGATTGACTAGCAAGGTTTGTTTGTGCTTTTTCGAGAGCAGCCAACAGGAAGCCGGACTCCATGATGCGTATGTGGTTACAAGCCATTAAGAGTGAAGACAGCACTACGAAACTCGTGACTTCTTTGCAAGATACTGCCCTGGCAGGAGGATGATAAAATATCATACTGGCAATAAACAACAGGATGACAGTCCAGCTTCTAAACACGAAACCTCCGTCATCTTCATGACAGAGATTTTTTTCTAGAGCAATCGACTTGCCCCCAAGCGGGCGACGGCCATAATCGTGTGCTGTGGGTTCACGCCGATGTTGGTTGGAAATAGGCTGCTGTCTAAGACGTAGATGCCCGGATGGCCGTGCACTTGAAAATCCAAATCCACCACGCTGTTACTTGGATCCAGACCCATTCGAGTGGTTCCAAACATATGCGAAGCCATCATGCTGTAATCGCGTGGATCCAGTGACGCCATATCCCAGTGTTTAATATCGTCTGGAGATTGCAAGATAGGCATGCCGTGAACGTGGGGCCAGACTTCCTGAGCGCCGGCTGCAAATAGCATTTCACTTAATTTTTTATAGCCATCTCGCATGGATCTCATGTCTTCTTGTGTCGGCGTGTAAGTAATAAACTCTTTGCCAAAAATCGATCGTACCTGACCCTGGGCTTTGGCTTTGACAATCGTCGCCCAGTTGATAATATTTTTATACGCATGAACACGACTGACGAGCTCGGTGCCCACATAGGGCAATCGCATGGAGAGCAATTCGGGTGGCAATGAGAGAGCTTCAAGTTTGAAGCCATGTGATTCGACAAAGTGCGTGCTGTTATAGCCTTGTGTCGCGCCAGATTGCATCGAAATATCTCGATCAAATCGCCCAATGATCGACGTGCCGGGGTGGGCTTGCAGATTTTTCCCCAGAGCCTGGAGTTTAATCTTGCTGCGTTTTAATATCCCCGGAGTTTGTATGGCACTCGCGGCCAAAATTACGCCGCGTTTTGCCGAGATTCTAAGATGATTGGCATGAACAACACGGCCAGGGCCGATTTGGGTGACGCGACTCGATGTGTAAATCTTGGCCCCTTTTTTGAGCGCCTGTGGGACAAAAGTAATGTTCATGGCTAATTTCTTGCCACTGCGACAACCTGTGAGGCAATTGGCACTGCCATCGCAGCCAGCGTCGTAGCGTCGAATGCGTTGCGATTGGATGCCTAGCTTGTTAGCCGCTTGGCCAAATAGACTGTTGTGATTGCCCAGCATTCTATCGTCGACAGGCTTCACGGTGAGGGCTTTATCTAATGCGTCAAAATGCTGCTCTAGGGCTTTGTAAGTGATAGATTCGAGATTCCAATTGTCAATCACAGGCTCGGGGACGCGCCAAGCGATGGCTGAATTGACCGTCGTGCTGCCCCCAACGCAGCGCCCTTGGATCATGGGAAATGGTGCTCGGCCATTGGCCAGTTGTGCACCCATGTCACGAAAGAGTGTCTTCATGGCTGGGTAGACGTCGATGCCGAACTGGTCGGTTCTAACCCAAGGGCCTTCTTCGACGATAATCACGGAGAATCCAGCCTGAGAGAGCAGCTGTGCGGCAGTTCCGCCCGCGGCACCAGATCCAATAATCACATAGTCAGCTTCGTCACGTGTTTCTCGAAACAGGGCATTGGCGTCGATGACAGAGCCTGCCGGCAGATTACTGGGGTGGTCGGGATAAAACATAGCTTGTCTTAGCATGAAAAAACGCACCGTTGAGTTTCATGAGGAGCGAAATTTGGCGTTGTAAGTAAGAGTTGCTTTTGTAAAGGCTTTGTAAAATATCGAGCTGTTTTGGGGGATCTAACTGCGTGAGAGTTTTAAAAGCTTTGAACTTCCAGATCGGCGACAAGCCAACCAGCCACAAAGATAGTCGAAGGCCTATGTTGCCAGGAAACGCCATATTTTGATGCAGGTCTTGCATAAACTCAGGCGCGCCGTCGCTGGTGTTAAACAGTGCACCCATTGCTGTTTCGCCCCAACGTACTTCAAAATCAAACAGCGTTTTTTGGGGCCTCACGAATGCCAAAACTTGTTTTTGACGTTTTGAAATTAAAAACGGGATTTGTATCGCTGCTTTGAGATCTCCCAACTGGGCTTTAGCCAGGCACTCACCCAACTTGGCGGCGAGTGTATTCATGGGAAACCACCAGGCGTCTCCAGATTTTTTTCGATCGATGACCAGTGTATGGGGCCGCGTGTAGTGCGCGAGTGCAAACACGCTGTTCGCAATGCCATAACCCGATTGCTTCACGCCTGTCCAGGGTGCCGACGGAATCGCGCCGGTGAAAGAATGATTGTTGATATAAGAAGTTCCAACTTGGAATTGCTTTGCGATTTGCGTCGCTCTGGGAATATCGCGAGACCAAATCGACGCATTGAGGCCATAGTCTGAGTCATTGACCAGGCGCAAAGCTTCTTCGGCATCGCGCACACGCATGATGGGGAGGAGAGGACCAAAAGTGGGTTCGCGCATGACGCGCATGCTGTGATTGCAACGATCAAGAACCTCACCCCCCAACCCCCTCTCCACCCAGTGGAGAGGGGGGGGGAAACAAGCGCCCTTGGAGAGAGCGTCTTGGATGAGCTCGGCCAAAAACTTGGGGTGATGCGGCGGGACCACCGGTGCAATCATGTTGTCTAACTTGGAAGCTGCTTGAGACAAGCGCTCAACAAATACATCGGCTATTTTGTCTTCGATATAAACGCGATCGATGGCGCCACAGGATTGGCCCGCATTGTGAAAGCCCCAGTGTAAAATACCAGCGACCGTGCGATCTAAGTCACAATCAGCTAAGACAACCGCTGCATCTTTGCCGCCCAGCTCAAAACTGCAGGGGATCATTTTCTGTGCACAGAGCAGCGCCACTTTTTGGCCCGTATGAAAAGATCCCGTGAAAGTGATAGCGTCGACGCCCGATAAAATCAGCTCTTCACCCGCTTGGCCTGCGCCATGGTGTAAGCTCAAAACACCCTCAGGCAAGAACTCGTTTAAAATACCGACGAACCAGTCGGCTGTTTTGGGCGTGTACTCGCTGGGCTTAATTATCACGCTGTTGCCAGACAACAATGCCGCAAACACAGGCTTAAAAAAATTTCCAAAAGGGTAGTTAAAAGGCGTGATAATGCCGACGACGCCCCTCGGTAGCTGGGTTGTCCAAGCTTTTTTGCCCGGAAACGCCAAAGGCGAAATAGGCACTTTGCGGGGTTTTAAAAATGGCCGCGCGACTTTGATCCAGTCTTTGATAAACTGGAGTGGCCCAATAGCCTCGGAGAGTAAAATTTCAGGGTAAATTTTGTGCGCTTCTTCATGAAGAAGAGTGACCACTTCCTCACGGCGCCGAAGCATTTCTAAACCCGCTTTTTTAAGAAGCTTTGCCCGGATGTTGAATCCGAGCGCTTCAAAAGCGGACTGAGCCGTGCGTGCGTTAGACAGTTGGTGTGGCAGCGTCATTGACGACAGCAGGGGCTGGAGCTGGGGCTTCAGGAACGGCCACTTCTGGGACGACAACCAGATTGATTTTGGCTTTGACGTCGCCTTCTAAGCGGACTTCAACCGCATGCAAACCCACTGTTTTGATGGGATGCTCGAGCTTAATGTCACGATGTGAGACTTTGTGACCTTGTTCAACCAGAGCCTTCTCAATGTCTCGGGTTCCAATGGATCCAAAGAGCTTGCCTTGATCGCCGACTTTGGCCGCCACTGTGATCTGAATCTCAGCCAATTGCTTGCTGAGCTCTTCAGACTGAAGACGCAATTTTTGGCGTTGATGCTCAATGAGCTTCTTTTGGTGTTCGAAATGTCTGACGCGGGTAGCCGACACGGGCAGCGCCAAGAGTTTTGGGAACAAATAGTTGCGCGCAAAACCGGGTCTTACTTTTACAACTTCACCCAAATGTCCCAGATTAAAGACATCGCGGGCAAGGATAACATTTACGTTGGCGGCCATGGTTAAAACTCCTGCATTTCGTCAAAATTGCCGTCCATGCCGTCATCGAAGCGGTCAAAATCAGAGGCAAAACGTTGTGGTTCCTTGCGCTCGCGAACCACAATCACTTCAAATTGGTCAGCCTGCTCATCGCGCGTGCTAGGGTCTACGTCTTTGTTCAATAAAACACTCTGACGCAAGATCACAGACTCATCGATGGCCAAGCTTCTCTCATACTCAGCGACGAGACCGGGGTTACCTAAATAGTGGTGGTGAACATAGACACCGCGTTGGTGCTTTCCACGTTCCCAAGCCAGTTTGCGCCGTCCCCAGCAATCGGCTTTGAGATTCTTGCCACCTTCGCGAGCGACCAGGTCTTTCATTTTGACCATGAAGTCTTTCACCGCGGAGTCAGTGGTTTCAGGATTGAGTACGTAGATGCTTTCGTATTCGCGCATAGAGCACGCTTAGAGCACGTCTTTTATGAACTAGCAAGTGGGATCATCATTCTTTAAAAAGACACCATTGATGGCTAAAAGCGCTTGTAGTTCAGGTTTTTTAGATTGTTGATACTGCTCGATCCAGCCCAAAATCTCTTCAGGGCTCGCTTTTCTATCGTGTAAGCTTACTTGTCTGAGTAGAAAAACCAGGCGTTCAAATCGATTAGAGAGCTCATTGTAAACAGCCACCCGCGTATTTTGAGCCAGCCGATAATAGGCATCTTCGCCCATGGCCATGTAATAGCTGTTGCTGACTCCAGAGGCCTGGGTTTTTTCGCCAAAATAGCCGGACAAATACAGCGTGCTGTCTCCGATTTGTTTAAAAATTCGATTGGCTTCTGCGGGCGGGGATTCGAGCGCGCGCTCGAGTAGGAGCACCAAGACAGGTTCTTCGCCTCGATTGACACCCGCATAAACTCGGTCTGAGCGGGCAAAATCTGTGAGTAAGTGGACCAAATAGGCCTGGGCTTCTTGGCTTAAGGTGCTGTTTGAACGGCTGAGGGCCTGCGATAGCGCTTCTTGAAAATACGCCTGCATGTTTTGAGCTAGCACAACCATACTTCCATTATAACAAACTCGATGGTAGGGCTTATGCCATGGCTCATTCTGTTTATGGTTTGTTGGCAGAAACGATTCAAAAATTCCCAGATCAACTGGCAGCACGTTACAAAGAGGCGGGGCAGTGGCAGGATCTGACCTGGGCCCAGGTGGGCCAAAAAGTGCACCAAGTGGCCACCCGGTTGATAGAGTTAGGGATTGAACCCGATGACCGCGTGGTGATTTTGTCCAAAACGCGTTTGGAATGGGCATTGGCTGATTTGGGCATTCTGGCTGCTGGGGCTTGCACGGTTCCAATTTATCACTCCAACATTGCCAAAGACGCTGCCTATATTTTTGCGAACTCGGGTGCATCTCTCGCCATTGTAGAAGATGCTGAACAGGCGGCTAAATTGCCGGGTGTCAGAACGCTGTTAATTACCGAGATCTTTTCCAAAAGCATTAATCTATCAGAGATCGAAAAACGTACGGCTCGGCTTCTGGAGAGCCATTTGGCGACGATTATCTATACCTCTGGAACCACCGGCGAGCCCAAGGGTGCTTGCTTAACGCACGATAACTTGCTGTATGAGGCTCAGGCCATCGAAAAAATTGGGCTGTTATCAAACCAGGACACCCAACTTCTATTTTTGCCGCTGGCTCATGTATTTGCCAAAGTGGTTGTGATTGCTTGGCTCAAGACAGCTCATGTATTGTGCTTCGCCGAAAGCATTGAAAAAGCTGTCGATAACATGAAAGAAGTGCAGCCGACTTTCATGGCGGCGGTGCCGAGAGTCTATGAAAAAGTACACGCGCGAATTTTATCGAAAGCCAGAAGTGGTGGGCGTCTTAAGAAAATTATTTCCAACTGGGCGTTGGCCCAACAAAAGAGACCGAAGGGTCTTAAGTGGTTGATCGCTCAAAAATTGGTGTTCAACAAAATAGGTGCAGGCTTAAAAGAGACCTTTGGAGGCAGATTGCGTTTTTTTGTTTCCGGTGGTGCGCCTCTTAACCCTGAAATCGGTCTGTTTTTTCAACATGCAGGGGTGATCATTTTAGAAGGCTGGGGACTCACGGAGACCACGGCTGCAACTTGTGTGAATCTGCCAAACCAAAATCGTATTGGCACCGTGGGCAAGCCGTTGCCGGGTACAGAACTGCAAATTGCCGAAGATGGCGAAATTTGGGTTCGGGGCCGCGGGGTGTTTCAAGGTTATTGGAAGAAACCTGAACAAACGCGAGAAACATTATCTGACGATGGCTGGTTCAAAACGGGCGATATTGGTGTGATTGAACCCGGCGGATTTCTGCGCATCACCGATCGAAAAAAAGATATTATTGTGACGGCGGGTGGCAAAAAAATAGCGCCTCAGAAATTAGAAAATGCCCTCAAGTCCAAGACGTCTTTAATCGCCCAGGTATTGGTCTATGGTGATCAAAGGCAATATCTGGTGGCATTGGTGACATTGGATGAGATAGCGCTGAAAGAGTTTGCCAAACGCAAAAAACTCAAAGGCTCTTACGCGCAGCTTACTCAAAATCAGTTGATCATGCGCAAGATCCAGCAAGCAATTAACGGTATGAACCAGAGCTTGGCGTCTTTTGAGCAGCTTAAAAAATTTAGGATTCTAGATCACGACTTTACTGTGGGGGATCAGCTGACCCCAACCCTGAAGGTGAAGCGGTCTTATTGTGCCCAAAAGTACCGGGGAGAGCTCGATTCGCTCTACACGGTTGGCATGTAAACAAGCAGGTTACTAGATAGTGCCCATCGGAGGTGCACTATGCGCACTGAACTGGGCCTGTGGGCCCTACTGCTAGGCCTTGGCCTGGTGACTGTCTCTTGTACGAACAATCCCCCCAGCAATCAAAATAACACATCGGTCAATCCGCCTGCTGTGACTTTGCCTAAAGTCACTCTGACGGCGACGCAGGCTGAGCGGGCAATAACCTGTCTGCACTCCACGAATGTCTTGGCTGACATCAATTCGGAAGTCTCGGCTAAGGCCATTGGCGATAAGAGCGGACTGGCAGCGGCGAAAAATTCACTCGTCTGTCATTTCAACAAGTGTGTAGACCCGCTCGCCCCCCCACTTCCCACATGTCTAAATCTGCCAGCGAGCGCTCAGAGGGTGTCTTTGGCAAAGATAAAAGCTCAGACTGTCCAAGAGATTCTGACTCAGCTGGACAATGATATCAAAGACGTAACTCCCGGAGCGAGTTCGTTCAGCACCCTCATGGCCTTGTTGGCTGCTTTGGCGAACGACAAGAGCATCACGGATGTCCTCAGCGCTGATGGCAGCGATGGCGCGACGAAGGCGCTGGCGATTCTGAACTATGCCAAGTCGAATCCCTTAACGAGTACCGGTTGCTTTAACGAGACTGGGGTGCCCGGTTCTTTTTGCAACATCGTCGGCGCTTTGGATAATGCCACTCCTCCTAATCAAACCGATCTAGCAACGCTTCCTTGCGATCTTAGCATTGCCACTTGCCCCGTGGGTGGCGGCGGTGGTGGTGGTGGTGGTGGTGGTGGTTCTACTCCAATTCTTCCACCTCTTCCGGTAGCCTATTTTCAGGCCAGGGATGCGACCAATGGTTTTGAACTTTGGAAAACCACTGGAGACGCGGCTCAGACCTCCATGGTATCGGATATCAATCCGAACGGGAATAGTTACCCAAACAACTTCGTGAAAGCGAGTGATACCCTGACGTTCTTTAGGGCCAATGATGGGACGCACGGCGTTGAGTTGTGGAAAACAGATGGAACCGCAGCTGGAACGGTGATGGTGAAGAACATCTACGATTGCAATGATTCCGAGGGTGATCCTTGCGGCAGCTATCCTAGCCACATCACTGCGTTCAACGGAAGTGTCTTTTTCAAGGCTTACGATGGCGAGAGCAATGCGCTTTGGATATCTGACGGCACCGAAGCGGGGACTCAGCGTTTGCACACGTTTGACTATCTCTACAACTTTGCTGCTACAAGTACTCGACTTTTCTTTACCGCCAACAACGATGATGAAACGGGGACTGAGCTCTGGACGAGTAACGGTACTCCAGAAGGAACTACTATTACGAGGGACCTCTACCTATTCGGTGGCAGTAGCTGGCCTAATAATTCTGTCGTGATGAACAATGTTGTGTTCTTTAGAGCGACTTTCTACGATGGTGAAGACTTCTTCTACCGAAGATTGTTCAAGAGCGATGGGACGGAAGCTGGAACTGGTCTGGTAAGCAGTGACATCTACGATCCACACAATATGGCCGTGACAGCTGATGGTGCCAGACTCTTTATGGCGGACAACGACGACGGGTGCCTTTGGGTGACCGATGGGACAGGGGAGGGAACTTCTGAGATAAACTGCGACATATACTATCCCTTTAACCTAACGCCGTCCAGCTTTGACACGAGCATGATGTTCATGGTGGATGATGACTCAGGTTATCTGTGGAAGAGCGATGGGACGGAAGAGGGAACAGTCCAGGTAGCAGACAACGTTTACAACGTGAATAGCTTGACGGTGCTTGATAACCACGTCTTCTTTAGGGGCATCAATGGAGAAGAAGAAGAAAGTAGCGGGTATGAACTCTGGGGCAGTGATGGGACCGCAGCTGGGACCGTCCTTGTGAAGGACATTAATCCTGGTTCCAGCAGCAGCTATCCGTTCCCATTGTCTGGCGACAGCTTCACGGTATTGAACGACAAGCTGGTGTTAGGAGCCAATGATGGCACTAATGGCGCAGAGCCATGGGTCCTGAATGGCTTTGACCTCGGAACGACGCTGTTATTCGATATATTCCCTGGCGAAGGGTCTGGTCTAGGCGACTAGCTAGAGCCTGGTTCCAAGTTCAAGAGCCCCATGCGGTAGAGCGCGTATCCGATGATCACGCTCGCCAGCATGGGGCTTAAGTTTAGAATCCGATCCCAGGGGCTACCGCCCAGATCGATCCAACAGCAATAAAATAGCACACCGCAGGAGATAATCCCCAAGGCCATGAGGCCAACTTGCCCATATGCGTTGGTTTTGAGGCTGTGTTTCAATACGGCGATCAGCGTCAAGAAATAAGCCATCCCGACTCCCACGACCGTAAACGCAAAAATATTGCGAATGTCTGACATAAAGCACAGCAGCAACCAAATCGCGAGGCCATGGATCAGGGCGGCTATGAGCTTATTGTGAGACAGGGCTGTGATATTCGTAATATTGCTGAGTGAGAGACCAAATAAGCTGTTCGCATAGCTCAGCAAAATAGCCCCGCCGATAATCACGCCTAAAGTTGTGGCCCAACCTGAAGATAAACCCAAATATTGGGGAAACGCGATGGCTCCTTCGGCAGCCAGTTGCTCAGGTCCCATGATTTGCAACAGCCCAAAGTGAAAGATCATGTATAAAACAGCCGTGATAAAAAATGCCGTTAAGACCACTTTCCCCACAGAAGATGGCCCGTCTTTCAATAGGTGGCTGAGCGAACAACACGCTTCAAAGCCCAAATACCCAAAGATCACTGTTGGAATCGTGAGAGGGAGAGCGCTGATATGTGCGAAATTATATTCGAGCGTCGAATCAAAATAGGCAAACGTCAAACCCGTGACAATCACGAGCGGCGCGAGCTTTAAGAGCGTTGCTCCCGCTTGAATGCGGCTGACGATCCCGATCGGCATGAGATTCAATGCCGAAAACAAAATCAAAATAACGGCGTTGGTGGCCAATGGATGTTCTGCTGCAAAGGCAATATGAAGTTTTGTTGCGAGACCCTGCCGCAGTAACACGGTGAGCGCTGAAGTGGTCCCCATGACGTAGCCCAGTAAATAAAACCAGTGCGCTAAAAATCCAAAATCTGGGTTGATGCCTGTTTTGCAGTAGTTGTAAAAACCGCCAGCGCCGGGAAATAACACGGGTGCACGGGCCACCCCCCAGACGACTGGGAATACCAATACGGCTGCCAGAAACCAAGCGCTAAAGCTTAAAGATCCAGCCACGGCCGTCATGCTTTGAGGACCCGCAAAGATACCACCGCCGACAATGATATTAATGCTCATGAGAACTGCGGTCCAAAATGAAATTTTCTGTCCGTGGGTCATTTGGGTTTATTAGATAGCTGAAATAGAGCAGTCAATCGCCTCTGTTCAAGGTTTCATGAACACACGTAGAGCATTTTTGAAACAAGCTTCTATTTTGGCCGTGACCAGTTTGTTGCCATCGGGTTTGGCTAAAGCATTGTCAGCCCGCCAAGTTTTGCAAAGCGACAAATTTGTCCTGGGTGTGGCCTCGGGAGACGCCACAGCAGACAGCGTGATTCTCTGGACGTATTATGAAGGCTTTTATCCCCTCAAAGTTTGCGTCTGGACGGAGGATCGAAAGGGCCTCTGGGCCGATGCCACACGGACAGATGGCGGCTATGTTCAGATGGAAATCCGGGGCCTGTCGCCGTTTACGCGTTATCGCTACGCATTCTCAGAGATGGGTTTCGATGGTCAGCCAGTAGCCCAAAGCACGGTCGGCTATTTTAAGACCGCCCCAGCGGCGGATAGCTTGGTGTCGATTCGATTTGGTGCTGTGAGTTGTGTCAAATATAAATTCGAACCTACGATTTTAGAAGAAGCAGCCAAACAGGATTTGGATTTTTTTATACACAATGGCGACAATGCCTACAATGATGGCTTGGTGACGTTGGATGAGTTTCGAGGTGGCTGGTCTCGGACCCTTCAGAAAAAGGGCTATTTGGAACTCAGGCGTTCAATGGGTATGATCGCCACGATGGATGACCACGAGATTTCTGATGATTTTGACATGGAGCGCATTGATGCGGCCAAGTATCAGGCTGGCAGACAAAGCTTTTTTGAACACACACCTCTTCGGCGCAATGTGGCGTATCCTGATCGAATTTGGCGCAAGTTATCTTGGGGTAAAACATTGGATGTTTTTGTGCTGGATTGCCGAACAGAGCGCAGGCCTTCACAGAACCAGTATATCTCCCAAGCCCAGATGGACTGGCTCAAAAGTGGCCTCAGAGAATCTGCCGCCATGTTTAAAATTATCATGAACTCGGTTCCAATTAGCGAGTATCCGATGTGGTTTTTGATGAGGCATGATCGCTGGCAGGGCTACCCAGAACAACGGACAGAAATATTGGAGTTCATAGACTCTGAACAGATTCAAAATCTGCTTTGGGTATCGGGGGATTTTCACTTCACGAGTTATGGGCGTGTCTCTACGAGTGGCGCAGGGTCTACTCAAATGGAAGTTCTGGCTGGCCCAGGTGCCCAAAATCCGAATCGACTGGGGGAGCCGCTGCGTGCTTACTCGCAGTTTGATTGGATCCATTTTAAAAACAGCTACATAACTGTTAACTGTGATGTGGATACTCAGAAAATGGACGTGGTGCCGCACTTGTTGGATTGAGCCACATTGGGCCATATTAGGCCAAAAATACTTGCCTAATATGGCTCAATATGGCATCATTAGGTCTATGCAGGCTTTGATTCAAAAACTCTATCAACGATTGGCCTATGAGTTTGCGGGCTTAAGAAGAATTTCACCCGAAGCTTTGTTGGCCGTACACCGGTATGCTCGGATTAGCTCTATTGGTGCATCCACGCGAATTGAAAACGCTGTTTTGACCGATGCTGAAATTAATTGGATCGATACGATCTTGACTGCAGATGCAAAACCAACGGCGTTTGACGCGAATCGCTCCCTCATTGAGAATAAACTTTCCAAAGACCGAGAACGCAGCATTGAAGAAGTGGCTGGTTGCCGAGAAATGCTGCATTTGATTTATGAACAGGCTGCTGAGCTCTACCCATTGACTGAGACAACTGTTCGCGGATTACACAGTCTGCTGATGCGGCATTTTAAGCAAGCTGGTCCCTATGTTGGGCGTTATAAGGGTGTTTTTAATTCAGTGATTGAACAAAATAGAACAACTGGCGAAACGCGAACTGTTTTTGAGACGGCCAGCCCAGGTCCCATTACAGACGCTGCGATGGCAGATTTGGTTCGTTGGTACAACGAGCGAATTCGCGTTGAACCTTTTAGTGTCCAAGTAATCTGCCAATTTGTGTTTCGATTTCTGGCAATCCATCCTTTTCAAGATGGCAATGGTCGTTTGGGGCGAGCATTGTTTTTGTTTAGCATGTTGCAGAGTCATGAAGAGAGTTTGGCTGGTTTGGCCCCTTATTTAGCAATTGATCGTCAGATTGAAAGACATCGGTCAGAATACTATCTGGTGTTGAATCAGTGTTCACAGGGTCGGTTTTCGCCGGACCCGGTGCACTATAATTTTGAGCCATTTATTCGATTCATGGTGAAGATGCTTGATTTGGCCCTGGATGGGATTCAGGTGAGTTTAGATTGTTTTGAGAAGACTCAAAAGTTATCCGAATCGGCCACTCGTGTTCTGGGGTGTTTCAAGGAATATCCAGAGATTCGGTTGACCATGAGTTTAATCGTGCGTGAAACGGACTTGCCGAGAAGAACAGCGGGTCATGCACTGTCGCAGCTTGTATCTTTTGGGTTGATTCAAAAATATGGCCAAGGCGCTGGGGTCAGGTATCAGTTGGTGTTTTAAAAAAATGGAATAATGATGGCTTCTAGATGATTATAGACAGGGAGCTCATCATGCGAAAATCAACCCTGCTTGCCGTTCTGGTTGTCATACAGTTATTTGCCTCTGGACCTACCTTTGCATGTGATGGACCTTGCTGGAGACGAACTGGCGAAATCTTAGGCGTGCTCGGTGTGGTCGTGTATTTGTATGGCGACGTCATGTTGAATACTTTTGCAGCGAGCTTCTCGGGATTAGCGATCTCAACGAATCTCTCAGAGAAGAGTCTGTATCTGGCCAGTACGATTGGATCCGGGGTAGCAGCAGGCAGTATCCTCTTCATGACTTCTGCACTTTACGCGAACTGTGACGTGTTTTGTGCCCGCACCACATACCGAGGTGTCTTTCTTGCTTTGGCCAGTCTGGGTCTTGCTGCCTCTGCGGTGAGTTATGGAACAAGCGAGAGAGCTCACGAAGAGAATAAAAACCCGGATAGCAATGCTGAATTTTCACGCTGGTTGAGCTTTGGAGGCATGATGGCCAACGTGTTGCCACTGATATTCACGGGGTATTCATTCTACAAGGCAAGGCAAGAAGCCAGGGCTGTCGCTGCCGATGGGCCGGCTTGAGTTTAGAAGTGTGCCTTAAAATGCTGTGAGGCGAAAAATAAAATGGAATAACAATGGCTTTTAGATGATTGCAGACAGGGAGCTCATCATGCGAAAATCAACCCTGCTTGCCGTTCTGGTTGTCATACAGTTATTTGCCTCTGGACCTACCTTTGCATGTGATGGACCTTGCTGGAGACGAACTGGCGAAATC
>JAHFEF010000014.1 GCA_023248545.1 Myxococcales bacterium
CGGGCCGTGACTCGGGCCGTGACTCGGGCCGTGACTCAACTGGGTAGCTTGCACTATCGGGATAAGCGATACGAGTTCTAAAAATATCGCCCTCAATCAACTCTGGCTCTTGACCTCCATAGAGCTTGCCATACTTCATGATATTTCGGGTTCCAGAACCTAGCTTATCAGCCAGCCTAATTTCCCGGAAGAAGCGAGCAATAACGGGGTTTTTAGGAAGAGGCGAAAAGTTGTCCACATTGATGGGACCAAAGCCATGAGGTTTGTTGCTGTTTTCGGTCCGAACAACACCACGTTCAATAATCAGCTTGGCTGGAAAGGGGTTTACGTATTCACGGTGGATGAGAATATTCGACGCAACTTCGCGAAAAATCGAATCTCTCAGACTAATGCGTATATCACGCTCTAGATAAAACGGATCCGGCAGATGCTTGGCAACAAACTTCATGATCCGCTCGTAGCTTTCAATGAGATTCACTGTGACGTCATCCCGATCGTCATAGCGGTCTAGATTGAACTTTCGCAGAATAAGATCCGTTCCATGGTGCGGTAGAACTGAAAGAATCGCATCTTCTTTGCCAAGCAAGAGAATGCCTGCCAGAGTAATACCACTTTTTCCAGTTTCTCGGCTGGTTTGGTAAAGCTGAGCACTTTTCAAAAGCTCTAAATCATTCAGGGTTTTCCATGGATGATTATCGTCACGAATCGTAACGATTTTGCGAGCCTTTGCGATTAAATCCTCGCGCATATCTGCAAGCGTAGCGTATGGGTAGACTTTGTTTTCAGAGTAACTGACCTGCTTACGATGGTACAAGTCGGCCACCAGGCGCGTATGGTCTGTAATATCAATATCGCCATCTTCATTTCGATCGAATATGCGGCCATTGCAGCGATGCACCTGAGAACTTTCTGGCACGAAAATGCACAGGATCAACCGGCCATTGATTTTAAATTCATCGACAGAAAGATAGCAGGCTGGGCTGAGCTTTTGTGGGTTGTTGATAGCGGCCATGAAATCTTTTCGGATTTGTGCCACACAATCGGAATCAACACCTGTTATCTTTCCAGAATCGCCCACTCCCAGTAATATGTTGCCACCGTGCCGATTTAATAACGCACAGACCGTTTCATAGACGTTTTTACTGATGCTTTTGTGAGATTCCTTGAACTCAAGCGTCAGCCCTTCGCCCTGCTTAATCAGTTCTTTCAGTCGACGTTCATTCATGAGATTATTCTAACACGATGAAACTTGTACTCTGTCAAGCCAGGCTTTGAATCCTGCTCGGATAAAGCTCTGATCTTCCTCGGGCTGCTGAATCCAATCCTTGGGCCAAAATCGATTGTTGTAAGCTCGCTTCTTCGTTTCCTGCGCCTGTCTCTCGCGCTCGATGTCCTGCAGCGTCTGTGCTGGAGCTGCTGTGACGATATTGTGGAGCCTCGCCAAATTGGCCAGCAGCCATTGAGCGCCCTGTTTCAAATAGAACTTCACGTAGCCCAACAAGTTGCCATATCGAAATCGCTTGAGTGCCTCGTCGATCTTTTGAACCAGCGTTGGGCGTCCCTCTTTGCCATCAAAACACGCATATTCGGTTTTCCAGCTTGGATTTTGTGCCAGCAAATTAATTGAATTTAAATTTGAATTAGAATTTAAATTTAATTTAATTGGTGGGACTCTGGTTCCGGAGTCCTGCAGTTTGTAAACCCGATACTGCCCATGATAATCACCCGTGTTTTCTAAAAACTTGGCTTCCTCCAGCTCTTTCAAGAAATTGCGCACATGCCGCGTAGAGCACTTGAGCTGCTCGCCCAAATGATTTTGGCTGATCCAGAACCGGCCATTGTATGTAGGCAACAGTGTGAGCAGCGCATACAGCCTGCAAGCACCGTGAGATAAGTTGGATTGAAGCAATGAAACAGGAATCGAAGCGACCATGAGTGTTCTCCCTCGTCGCCCCGGAACAAATTCCGAAAAGAGCCTTTGACAACTGAGCACAAATGGAATTAATGCTCTGTTGTCGTTCCCAGGGATCTTGATCGAGTTCTGGGAGCGACATTATGTTTTGAAGAGCGTATTGGGGGTGCCTAGGGAAAGTCTATCGGTCGGATGACGTATCTGATTCTGCTAATTCAGGTTTTTAAACTGGCGATAAACCTCAGAGTCATTGCGTTTTCCGACCAAAACAACACGCACTATCGAGTCTGTGAAATCATAAATAATCCGAAATTCACCCGAGTCGACTCGGTAAAAATTGCTTCCTGTTAACTTAACAGAGTCACTCGGCATAGGATTCTGCCCTAAAGACAAAATTTTCTGTGAAATTTGCTTAGCCTGTTTTTTCTGCCGGGTCTTTAGAAAATCCCCCGCTCTCTTAGAGACATCAACCTTTCTCATTAACCAAGCTCTCAAGCAAACGCGCGCTTTCATCAGTGCCTAAAAAGCCTTCTGCCATCGCTTTGGCAGCCATTTTAGACCAGTACGAATCTTCAAGTTTAGACAAACGTTCATAATCTTCAAAAGATAAAATTACCGCGTAATTCCGGCCTGATTTTTCAATTAAAACAGGCTCTTGCTGAGATTTTTCGAGCATTTGTCCAAATCGAATTTTGGCGTTTGTTGCTGTTTCTGTAACCATATGACCATTTTAAGCGAATTGAATATAATAGTCAAATTTTACTGTAAACAACCTAAAAACCATTGCAGAACGGGTCGGGTCAACCTACAATGGAAAACAGTTATGCGTTTCCTGAATCAAACTCCGGCAGATAAGCTTACAGATTTTAGTGGGCGGCCCTATTTTTTATGGGACTGTAAACTCACGCGTGCAGAATTTGAGAAACGCATTGCAAAATCGGAAGATTCTGAAGTCAGGGCCTACTTTGCAGCAAAACTTCTTAGGCAAGCCAAACCGGACGACGTTTTTCTATTTTTGACGGCACAAGATATTGCAGATCTTTGGCATGATATGTTGCCCTATCTTGGAAAAAAGAAAGAATTTTGGGATTGGCTTCTGAATATCCTAGCAGGACAGGGCTATGTTAAACGCTAATTTAAGTTCCTTCCAAATTAGGCTGGATTTGATTAAACGCCTAACGTCTACTACCATCTAAGACAACCAAAATTCCCCAAGCTCTGCGTCGTTTGCCAGTGAACTCGAAATGCAAGCTCCGGTCTATAATGGTTCCGGATGTGAACCCGGATCGATCCAGTAGCCTCGTTGAACACCCCTAGGATCCTTGAAATACAAGGCACCAGTTGTAGGGTGTGGTGACGTCACTGACTAAGTGTGCAAATGGCTTGAACCATGTTGGCAGGGCTGTCGACAGGACCAAGTCCTGCCAGTACATAAGGTGTTCCCATGGGTGCAATAGCGCCAACTCGTTCTCTATAGCTTGAGGTAAGTACCATTTCGATCGATTCGCTTGAGTTCCCGGAAACGTCGCTTCTTTTTGAAATACTAAGAGTATAACCTTCCAAAGTCACCTCGGCTGTTGTGCTGGATGTTATGCCATTGCTTTCAAACGTTGTTTTGCTAAACGCTGGACCATTGATGTAGTGATAAACATCCAGGGTGCAATCGTATTTGAAGTTGCCCGCCAAGGCAGCGATGGTAGTCAAGCAAGTCAAGAAAAAAATTATACGGGTTTTCATGAGACCTCCGCACGCTTATAGAGCCCATGCCGCAATTTTGGCTTTGCATTAAAGCCAGAGTCAAATTTTACTGTAAACAACCAAAATTCCCCTCTTTGCGCAATAAGCCTTCATGAAAAAGATCTTATTTTTTGCGTTGGTATCTGTAGGCTCTGCGTCGTTTGCCAGTGAACTCGAAATGCAAGCTCCGGTCTATAACGGCTCTGGATGCGAACCCGGATCGATCCAGCTTTTTCTGGGTTCTGATCGGGATACGATTCATTTTGGTACGCCCGATTATCGTTCTGCAGAGGGTGAACGAAAGACATGCATGATTGTTTTACCAGTCCGTCCTGCTGCAGGCACAAAGGTAGCCATCTCGGCCGTTCGCGTGAATACCGAGAGCGCATTGCCCGAAGATGCAACCGGTGTGTTTCAAGCGGAGCTGTTTATTGCAGGGCTCAAAACGCCCGCGATGAATCTGTTGCTCGAAGGACCCCTCCAGCAACAAGACTTTACAGTGCTGATGCCCGACGAAGATCAACTGGTTTGGTCCGGCTGTGGGCAATCAGCCAATTTGCGTGTCAATAGCAATCTCATAGTGACTGAGGGCTCTGTACAGGTGGTATCTCTTCGAGTACGATTGAAGATCAGCCCCTGTTAACACCATGACACTTTCTTTTTTTAATACCCTCACACGCCAAGTCGAACTATTTAAACCCATTCACCCCGGTCAAGTGAGCTTATACACCTGTGGTCCCACGGTGTATAACTATGCCCATATTGGAAATCTCAGAACGTATATTTTTGAAGATATCTTACGTCGGGCACTGGAGCGATTTGGGTTTAAAGTCAGTCATGTGATGAATATCACCGACGTTGGGCATCT
Organism: Myxococcales bacterium; assembly: GCA_023248545.1. Taxonomy (GTDB): domain Bacteria; phylum Myxococcota; class UBA727; order UBA727; family JABDBI01; genus AER2-1. The sequence goes on from JAHFEF010000014.1 coordinate 4,518, forward strand.
GGAGTCTGACGCTGATGCCGGTGACGACAAAATGGCGCTGGCCTCCAAGCGAGAGCACAAATCACCCTGGGAGATTGCCCGGTATTATGAAGACGCTTTTTTTAAAGATTGCGCGGCGTTAAATCTTGTGAAGCCGACGTTGGTGTGCCGAGCGACCGAGCATATTGCCGAGATGCAGGCCATGGTTTCGAAGTTGATCGACAAAGGGTATGCCTATGTCGTTGACGGCAATGTGTATTTTAGAATTTCGAAATTTGCCGACTACGCCAAGTTATCGAAACGCAATTTGAGCGAGTTGCTAGAGGGCGCTCGCGTGGATGTCGATAATCGCAAAGAGAGCCCGTTGGATTTTGTCCTGTGGTTTTCGCAAAGCAAGTTTCCCAACCAGATCATGAAATGGGAGTCGCCGTGGGGAACTGGTTTTCCTGGGTGGCACATTGAATGCTCCGCGATGGCATCGAAATACTTGGGCGAGCACATAGACATCCATTGTGGCGGCGTAGATCATATTTCGGTGCACCATAGCAACGAGATCGCCCAGTCAGAGGGCTGTTTTGGACACCCCTGGGTGAACACCTGGATGCATGGCGAGTTTTTGGTATTGGACAAAGCCAAGATGTCCAAATCGTCAGGTAATTTTTTAACGCTGAAGAGTTTGGAAGAACAGGGTTTTGAGCCACTGCATTATCGCTATTTCTGCTTGGGGGCACATTATCGATCCCAGCTATTTTTTAGCTTTGAAGCGCTGCAGGGTGCCAAAAATGCGTTCGAATCGCTCAAAAATCGGGTGATCAGTTGGAAGCTCGATCCACAAAAAGGTGCTCACCCAGAAAAAGCCGCCGACTATTTAAAACGCTTCAACGAGGCGTTGGCGAACGACTTAGACATGCCTATTGCACTGAGTATTTTATGGGAAATGCTCAAAGATACGAGCTTGGGTGGCAAAGCGCAGTTGGATTTGATGCGGCAGTTTGATCAAATTTTAGGTCTCGGCGTAGATAATTTCGAAAAAGCAGAGCTTTCCCCGGAACAACTGGCTTTGGTACAGAAACGCGAAGAGGCCAGGGCCGATAAAGATTGGGCCAAGGCCGACGAACTCCGAAAAGAGCTTTTGGGTTTAGGGATTTGCTTAAAAGATACCCAGACCGGAACAGATTGGTATCTCAGCTACTAGGGCGGCACCGGCTCGCCACCCGAAGCTTTAGCGTAGGGTGGAGCGGGAAAAGGGATTCGAACCCTCGACTTTAACCTTGGCAAGGTTACACTCTACCACTGAGTTATTCCCGCAGCGTCTGGTCTGTATGCAATGGTCTGTTTCATTCGTCAAGAGAGTAATCGCTTCAGATTATCCTTAAACCAGGCATCGGCCAGTTCGGCGTTTTTGAACTCTTGCTCCGCCGACTTAAACTGCCTGCCATGGACCGAGCGGCGCCCTGAGGGGTGTTTGGATGCGGGAAATTTTTGATGCAGCATCTCATGGTGGATCACGCGTTCAAGGCAAATTCGCGGAACGCAAGCTTGGTCCATGGCGGGGTGAATCAAAATCCGTTTTTTCTGTGAGCAATAAGAGCCTAGTCGAATAGAACGTTTTCGGGGGGCATAGGTTCCAAAGCGCCCCCAGGTGATCTCAGCCTCGATCTGGTTGTCAAAATAGAGCGAATTAATTTGTTGATAAAGGAGCTCTAGGTTGTGATAGACCCCCTTAGACACTGATTTTTTCACGTGATACGCCATTTGAATGATGCTTAGCATAATCTGCTTTATCGTAGCTGCAATCGCTTTGGGTGTGTTTTGGTTCAGGAAAAAAGCACCTGCTCCTGAACTTGAAGCCATGCTGCTCAAGGCAGATCTGGGTGTCCAAACCTCGAGAAGTCTATTGGGGAAGTCTCAGACCCAAGAAGGCCTCAAAGAAGAGATCAGGCAAATCTTATCCGTACCCATTTCATCTGGGTTAACCCAGAAAGATACCCCGACCGTGATTTTGTTTGTTGGTGTGAATGGCGTTGGCAAGACAACCAGCATTGGTAAAATTGCGGCGCTGCTTCAAAAAGAGGGCAAGCGCGTGCTTTTAGGTGCTGGCGATACGTTTAGGGCAGCTGCCGAGGAGCAGTTGGGTATTTGGGCTGAACGAACGGGCAGTGTATTGGTCTCAAAACCGGGCGGAGATTCTGCGGCTGTTTTATTTGACGCCGTCGCCAAAGCCAAACAAGAGGGCTATGATTTTGTGCTATGTGATACGGCTGGGCGTTTGCATACCAAAGACAACCTGATGGAAGAGCTCAAGAAAGTTCACCGTGTACTGGGTAAAGCGATGCCAGGGGCGCCTCACGAAGTCTTTTTGGTCCTAGATGGGACGACGGGTCAAAACGCATTGTCTCAGGCCCGCGAGTTTATGCAGGCTTCTCCGATTACAGGCATCGTGCTCACCAAATTAGATGGCACAGCCAAAGGGGGTATCGTCGTGGCTATAACAAAAGAATTTCAGATCCCAATTCGATTTGTGGGTGTGGGTGAAAAAGCCGAAGATCTGAAACCTTTTGATGCGAACGAATTTACGGAGGCCTTGTTTGAAAATTAACATCACGGCGAAAGCTGACAATTTGATTCCTAAACGTGCGAGCAATCATGCTGCGGGTTATGATCTCTGTGCTGATCTGCCCAAACCACTGGTGCTTGAAATGGGTAGACGCGCTCTGGTTCCGACAGGGATTTCGATCGCGTTGCCAGAGGGATTTGAAGCCCAAATACGGCCTCGTTCTGGGCTGGCGCTGAAAAATGGCATCACGGTTTTGAACTCGCCGGGAACAATCGATGCGGACTATCGGGGCGAGATTCAGGTGATTTTGATCAATCTGGGCCAGGAGCCCTTTGAAATTTCGCCCGGAATGCGCATTGCCCAGATGGTCATTGCGCCTGTTTCAGCACCCGAGCTGAACAGAGTCGAGTCTTTATCGGAGACCCTGCGTAGCTCGGGAGGGTTCGGGTCGACCGGCCATTAGATGGGGCTATTCGCATAAGCACAGTCACTGCGCACACACAACGAAGGTATGAGTGTGGCTAGGCCGATTGCAAGCACACCGACGGAAGCGTAGATTGCGTACAGCGAGTTTGAATACTCTGGCTCTTGTTTGCGATGGAGCACCGGGCCAAAATTACTCGAGTTTGGGTCTTTGCAGCCCCAGTCGTCGCACGTTTGTGGAACGGTTTGCCACACAATGCACTGCGAGTATCCGCCTCGGCTGTATTCGCAATTTTGGTAGCCGCTGTAGGCATTACCATAATACTGGCACGTGTAATAGCTGCCCTGATAGATGGCCACGGCGCAGATTTGATAGCTGCAGTCATGGTGCCCCACAACGGCCATTTGGCTGAACTGCGAGTTGGCATCACAATAAGGCTGATTTCCCTCAACGGCAGCAACAATGCCAGAGATGAGCAGGGCGAGTCCTCCCACGGCCGTCAAAGTAGCCCCTGCCGCAACACCGGCTGGGTTATGGGCATTTGCAAACGGGGAGGACAGGCAAACAACAAGCAGAAAGAGGGCTGGTAACCGAAATTTCATGGATAAAGCTCCTTTAGAGCGCTAACCCATGGGAACTAGCGGAATATTTCGGCTGAGCAAAAAAATAATAGTATCTAATTTGTATTTTTAATTTAAACAGGAGTATACTGGTTTTTAGGGGGGACAAAATAAGATATGTCATTTTACAGAAAGAGGCCTCTTGTCTTAGGCCTTAGTTTATATATCAGTCTATTTCTAATTTCCTGCGGCGGTGCTTCGAGTGGCTCATCATCAGCAGCAGCTGCCGATACAACCGTGAAGGGCGTTGCCATGTTAGGTCCTGTCGATGGTGGGACCATCAATGCCTATCATATGCTTGCAGATGGAACACCAGATACAAAATCTGGTCCTATCGCTTCAGCAACAACGGACAAGGATGGGAATTATGCTCTGACGATTCCTCAGGGCAAGCTTCAAACCGCTAACGAAACTTTGGTGATACGACTCGAAGCCGGTAAAGGCAGCTATGTAGAAGAAGCTACCGGAAAAGTTGTTTCAAACATCACGGCGCCAGTCAATGCGGTTCTTCCATTAGACAGCAACACACAAACGAAGGGAGCGACCATTCAAGCAGCTCTGACACCATTGACTGAGATTGCAGCACAAAACCATATGCTCGCGGCTCAAAAAGCGATGATGGACATTGCTCTCAAGGATCCAACCATGATCCCCCCGGCTCTTGTTGATACAGCCAAAGCTTTCAGGGACGGTGGGTTTGATCCTAAATTCATGACAAGCCACCCCGAATTAAAAGCTGCTTTTGAGGCTTCTCGTCAGAACCCAGCCTTCCAAGATCCGGCGTTCAGAGCTCAGCAACAGCTGATGGCCATGAATGCTTCATACGCAGTGGGGCAAGCTTTCGGCGTCGACAATATTGTGGGTACGTTGCCACCTAACCCCTCTGTGGGCTGTAGCAACCAGCAAGGTGCTAATTATTTAGGCGCCCTCGCTGCCATGTCTCAACAGGCTGCTCAAATGAGCAAGGATCTAGGTGTGTTGATGAATAGCATTAGTATGATGCAAGGGTATGCGCAACAATTCGGCAAAAATGGTACCTTCACGCCTCCACCCGCTGGCGCAAATACAACGTTCAGCGTCATGGATGCCAATGGCAAACCTGTTAATATGCCGCCTCCTAACTTCGCTGCAATGGGTCAGATGGTAACTGGAATCATGGGAGGCACCATACCGATGCCTAAGGGTTTCGTTCCATTTGCGGGTCCCAGTGCTTCAAGTACCCCCGCCAATGCCACCAGTGGCGTTAGCGGTCCCAACAGCCCGAATGGTCAGGGCTTTGGATTTGCCAGTTTCGTTCCCCCAGCATTTAAGGGTGAGCCCTCGTTCGTGCCGCCTTCTGGCTGGGTACCAGGCAACTTCACTCGAAATGCACCGCCTCCTCCAGGAGCATCTCAAGCAGCATTCATGCCAGGGCAATTTCCGCAAGGATTTGCACCTCCTCCAGGATTTGCACCTCCTCCAGGATTCATGCCTCCACCAGGATTCGTGCCGCCTCAGGGATTCAAACCTGCTGAAGGGTTTGCGCCTCCGGCAGGATTCGTAGCCCCTCCTGGGTTCGTGCCGCCTCCTAGATTTGCGCCTGCGGGAGACTTCAGACCTCCCCCAGGATTCGTACCGCCCCAAGGATTTGCACCAGGGTCAGGATTCGTGCCACCAGCGGGATTCGTACCTCCTGTAGGTTTCGCACCGGCAGGGGACTTCAAACCTCCACCAGGATTCGTACCTCCTGTAGGTTTTGCACCTGGACCAGGATTCGTGCCGCCACCAGGATTCGTAGCACCTCAAGGTTTCGCGCCTGGCGCAGGGTTCGTGCCTCCACCCGGGTTCGTTGCCCCGACAGGGTTCGTGGCTCCAACTGGGTTTCAAGCTCCAGTTGGGTTCGTGGCACCTCCAGGATTCGTGGCTCCTCCAGGATTCGTAGCTCCGCAAGGGTTCGTAGCACCTCCAGGGTTCGTGGCTCCGCAAGGATTCGTAGCGCCTCCAGGCTTCGTCGCTCCAACCGGGTTCGTAGCCCCAACGGGGTTTGCGCCTCCACCAGGGTTTGTGCCTCCTCCAGGGTTCGTGGCTCCTCCAGGGTTCGTCGCCCCGACAGGATTTGCGCCCCCAGCAGGGTTCGTGGCACAACCGGGGTTCGTACCGCCAACCGGGTTCGTGGCTCCAACCGGGTTCGTAGCTCCGCCGCCGGCACCTGCGCCGCCGCCAGCACCAGCGCCAACATCAGCGCCGGCGCCAACAACACCGGTGGCACCACCGCCAACAGCGGCACCAGCACCAGCGCCCGCACCGGCACCTAAGACGGCTTAATCGCGCGAGCGATTCTCTTCTGCCGCATCACGCAATCACTTACTGCGTGGTGCGGCAGTCGCTATTGACGGCGGCAACTCCATCAGTATCATCAGCCAAGCATGAGAGAAATCTGGAAACATCTGCTTGTCAGTTGTCTGATGGGTATTGGCATCGGTGTCAGTATAGGTGTCCTAGGTGGTGGGATCTTGAGGCAGAAAGACCCTGGCCACAGCGTCCGGTCGAATGAAACGACCTATCGGTTTATTCACCCACTTTTGGCATTCGATACCCCTAAAAACAACGCTGGATTTGGAGATCTTGAAACACGGATTACCACAGTCATAGAAGAGGCAAAAACCGAGGGTCTAGAAACCGTGTCTGTATATTACCGGAACCAGAATGTTTGGATGGGAATTGACGAAGATCGAGGCTATATACCAGCGAGTTTATACAAAGTACCGTTGATGATTGCCTATTATCGGAGAGCTGGAAATGATCCCAAAATCCTCCAGGAACGCATATTGTATCCAACTCCGCAGGCTGTGGATGCATTTTATACACTGACTCCAAAAACCGCTTACTCTCTAGATGAACTCATTCAGGCAATGATTCTTAAATCCGATAACGGCGCTGCGATTGCGCTCACGAGTCATATTGGCTCACGGGAGTTCAACGAAGTACTCATCGACTTGGGGCTGCATCCTATTACCCCTCAAGACAGCCGATCTAATCACGAAATCCAGCCCGAAAACTACCACAGAATCTCGGCCAAAAACTATGCAATGTTTTTCAGGATATTGTACAATGCGACCTATCTTGATCGCGAATACTCCGAACGCGCGCTTGAGCTTCTCACGCGGACCAGTTATAACGATGGGATTGTTGCTGGTGTGCCTGAACACGCATTAGTGGCCCACAAATATGGTCATTACATATACCCTGATGGATTCGAACATGAACTCCACGACTGCGGTTTTGTCTATACTGGTCAGAGCGCTTATCTTTTATGTGTGATGACTCATGGAAAAAATATCGACACCCTGACAGATGTCATCAAGAAAATTTCGGCTCTTGTTTTTTCAGCAAGTCGATGATGCGTTGGCGGGGTGGACGGGACTTGAACCCGCGGCCTCCGGCGTGACAGGCCGGCGCTCTAACCAGCTGAGCTACCACCCCCAGCTAGGGAGTTGCCCTTGTAGGATGATTCAGTTAGGTTCGTCAATAGAGGAGCTTTTAAGATGCAAGTATCTGTAACTTTTAGACATATTGACGCCACCGAGCCTTTGAAAAAACACGCCATGGACAAAGTTGGACATCTCAAAAAATATTTAGATGATGCCACTCAAGCACATGTGGTTTTGAGCACTGAAAAACATGCTCAGAGAGCCGATATCCAGATTGCTTCTCACGGTATGCTCATGCGTGGGAAAGAAGACTCCAGCGATCTGTATAACTCGATCGACCGGGCGGTTGAAAAACTCGAAAAACAAATCAAGCGTTACAAAGACAAACTGGCCAGTCATAAGCCAAGAGCAGGCGCCCGGCTAAAAATTAAATTTAACACCCTGGCGGGTCATGAGCCTACTGAGATGGGTAATGGTGTTCCGGCGAGCATCATTGAAACCAAAGAAGTAGACGCTAGACCCATGATGGTCGACGAAGCTTGTATGCAAATGGACTTGCTAGGTAGCGAGATCTTGGTATTTTTAAATGCCAAGACAGAGCACATGAATGTTCTTTATCGTAAAAAAGGCCAAAAATATGGCCTGATCGAGGCACTTTGATCGCATTATCGGGTTTATCAGGCGCCGGGAAATCGACTGTGGCCAAAGCACTCGAAGATCTCGGGTACTTTGTCGTGGATAATTTACCCGCTGAGCTCTTACTCAAATTGGTAGAGTTATCGGAACACGGGCATTCTCAAAGGCCGCTGGCATTTGTGATCGACTCCAGAGAAGCTGAGCATTTAAGTCAGTTTATTCGGGATTGGAAGCTGTTGTCAGCTCGAGGCTTGAAGACCCGTTTGTGGTTTCTAGATGCTTCGGATGCCACGTTGATTAGGCGCTTTCAAGAAACCAGGCGGCCACATCCGTTGGATAAAACGGGGCAGGGTTTGGCCAGCAGCATCGAACAAGAGCGACTGTTGCTGGCGGATTTGAGTGCCATGGCGGATTGCGTGATCAAGACCGATGGTTATCATTCGCATCAACTCAAAGCTGAAATTGGGCGCTTGCTCGGAGCGCATCAGGATAATTCGATGACGGTGAGGCTCATGAGCTTTGGCTTTAAACATGGGCTTCCCCCAGAACTAGATTTGTGTTTGGACGTTCGGTTTTTGCGAAATCCCTATTTTGTGGCTGAGTTAAAACCTTTGTCGGGGCTAGATAAACCGGTGCGTGACTTTGTGCTGGCCGAGCCCAATACGGAGCCATTTCTCGAAAAAAGTATCGATTTGCTCCAATTTTTGATCCCCTGTTATCAAGCCGAGAAAAAGACCTATTTGACCATCGCGATGGGTTGTACAGGCGGTCGTCATCGATCGCCTGTTTTGGTGTGTGAAATCGCAAGGCGATTAGAGCTTGCTGGGTATAAAGCCCAAATTACACACCGGGATATTCAGAAGTGATTCGCTTACTGGTTTTATTGCTGTTGATTTCTTGCCAGCCCAAAGCTGCCGAACAACCCACGTATGCCCAAGCCGAGAAATTATTTGAACAGCAAAAATTTATTGAGAGCGCAAAAATGCTCTCGAAGATCCTCGATCAAGATCCCAAACTGCCGGGTGCTCGAAATTTGCTCGCGCGCTGCTTTTTTTTCTTGGGTAACCCCGATCGCAGTTTCGAAGAATTGCAATTTGTGCTTTTGAATTCAGAGGCGGGCAGCGAACAAAACTTGGACGCTTTATTTTTGATGGGTGCTGTGGCTCTGGAAGCTAATTTGTCAGAATCCAATTTTCAAAAAGGCCGTAAAGCTTGGGAACTCTATTTAAAAGTCGCTCCCAAAAGCAATCTGACTGAGAAAGTGGTTGCGGGGTTGGTAGAGATGCGAGCGCTCGAAGATCCCCCAAAAGCGGTCAATTTAGCCCGAAGCTATATTCAGCAATCGAAAGTCTCGAAGGCATTGGCTATTTTTCAGCGTGTTTTGAAAAAACAACCCAATTATGTGCCGGCCTGGCATTATCAGGGCATGGCTTTTATCATGGGCGGAGAGCCTCAAAAGGCCGTCGCCAGTTGGAAGCAGGTCTTCAAAAAAGATCCTGCGTATGCCAAAAAATTCAAACTAGATCAACGCATTGCTGTGGCAGAGAAATTATGAGTGAAAATTTACGTACGTTAGAAGGCTGGTATACACTTCACGATTTTAGGCGCTTTGATTGGCCAGCTTGGCGGGCATTGCCTGAACGTGAGCGTCAAGCAATTCAAGAAGAGCTTTTTGGCGTTATCAAGCAATACAAGTTTTGCGACGAGCAACGCCAGGGTGCTTACGCCTGCTATGAAATTTTGGGCCATAAAGCCGATTTCTTGTTTTTAAATCTACGGCCTACTTTGCAAGAGCTTTCAAAAGCTGAACAAGCGCTCCAAAAAACACGTTTTTCGCAGTTTGCGCCGGTGGTGTATTCGTATGTTTCGGTGGTTGAGCTGAGTAACTATGTGCACAGTTCCGAAAGCGTGAGCCCTGAGGCACAGGCCATGATCGATGCCCGTCTCAAACCTGTGTTGCCCAAAACGCAGCATGTTTGTTTCTATCCCATGAACAAGCGTCGAGAGCTGGGCAACAATTGGTACACCGAAACTCTTGAAGAACGACGCCGGATGATGCGCGAGCACGGCTTGATCGGCAGGACTTACTCTGGGCGGGTGACCCAAATGATCGGTGGCTCTATTGGCTTAGACGACTGGGAATGGGGTGTCACGTTGTTTGCCGAAGATCCCTTGGTGTTCAAGCATTTGGTCACCGAAATGCGGTTTGACGAGGCCAGTGCTCGGTTTGCCGACTTCGGTGCGTTCTATGTGGGCAACCGGTTAGATTCTGTCCTCCTCAGAGACTAACCGTCTGGGCCATATTGCCCGTCCAATTACGATGAAACCGATAGCGGAAGACAGGAAGCCTAAAGGGAAGGTCGTAGCTCCGCTCCACAGCGCCCAATCAACGAGATTCCATTGCGCCGGGTAAAGTCGCCCTTTCTCAGTTACGCAATAAGCTGTTTCGTTGACTAGGCTGCAATTGGGATAATCCACGATGGGGCCACAACTGCTTTTATTGGCCGGACAGCATAAAAATTGGCCGTAATAAGTATTGCCACATGTCCAGTGTCGGAACCTGTCCATGCTCATGACGGTTTCAGCGTAGGCCATCAGCCCCGTTCCCACTGCAAGCAGCGAAATCCCAAGTGCCAACTTAGGGTTGTCGCGAGGAGTCGTAGCAACAGCACTTTGCGCAAAAATCAGCGCACAGAATGATATCTTCAAACCTATTTGCAGCATGTTGCTTGTGAAGCTACGACAGTACCAGCAATTAAAAACACGACGCCTGAAATAATGGTTCCAATTCCGGTTCCCAGGGCCCAATCAACAGGACCCCATTGAGCTGGATACATGTCCCTGCTCGGCCTCATGCAATAAGGCGTTTGGTTGATGGGACCGCAGTTGGGATAATCTACGAATGCGCCGCAATTATTCAAATTAGCTGGGCAGCACAGAAATTGGTCAGTGTGGCTTTCACATCTCCAGTGTTGAAACATAGGCATGACGACTGCGGCGTAAGTTTCCAGCGCTGTTCCCAGAGCGAGCAGCGAAAGCCCAACTGCTAACTTACCGTTGCATGTGCGTGAAGAGCAGCCACTCTCTGCAGGTTCCATGGCTTGTACCATGGTGATGGGGCAGAGGATTGAAAACACAAGAAAATATAGGGTAATTCGACGCATACCTGTTCGAACAGCGTTTTCGGGTGGGCTATTCCGAGTTCCACAACCTGATCACAGGCGCTTGGTTTTCATCGCCCAGAATACTCAGGCTGCCCGTGCTTAAAAACAGATGCTTCCCAAAGTCGGGCCCTTGCTCCAAAAAACAGGCTGCTAGGGTTCTCAAAATATGTGCGCTCGAAAAAATTAAGACATTGTTCTGGGCTTGGCGCATGCGTGCTACCACAACTTTGGCACGGGCTTGTACTTGTGCAGGACTTTCGCCGCCGGGAGCCCCGTGATCAAAGATGTTCCAATTAGGTTTTTTCTTTTTGATCTCAGTACTGGTTAAGCCTTCATATCGGCCGTAGTTCCACTCAACAAGCTCGGGCATGATTTCGGCGCGGTCGCCAAAGCCGGCGAGCTGACAGGTTTCCCGAGCTCTTTTCAGTGGGCTGCACCAGACTTCTGAGAAAGAGAGCTTCTCTAAGACCGGTTTGAGTAAGTGAGCCTGCTCACGGCCATTGGGGGTTAAGCTTAAATCCGTTAGGCCAGTGTGTTGGCCCGTCAGACTCCAAGCAGTTTCTCCATGTCGCACCAGATAGAACATGACTTAGCGTACCATAAAAGCTTGGTTCACTTTTTGTCCTCTGGGGGTGGTAAGCTTCATGTCAAAGTAATCAGGTGTTTTTTCAAGGTCTGCCAAAGTTCCTCGGTGGAAGAGCTTGCCTTGCGGAAAGTCCATATCACTGGGCAACTCAATGTCTTCGCACTGATTGTCGGGATTGATGGCATTGCAATAGCGTTTGGTGGGTTCTTCACAGCTGCCTTCATAGGGATTCATGAGTGTAGAGATCCAGTTGCGTTGGGTAATATGAGTCATGACCGAACCAGAGGCTTTCATTTTGGGCCAGATGGCGTCTCGTAGAAACATTTCGTCGTCGCCGTACTTCATGCGATAAGGGAAAAAAGAAATAAAATCTTTCAGGTCTACAAAATCGCCTTTGCCCGTGTGAGATCCACCCCAGAAACTGGCCGTCAAAGGCCCCAAACAAATCGAAACCAAATGAGACCGATGATATCGGAGCGAGCTTGCCATCCATTCACCAACGGCAAAAGCTTCGGCGCCCGTCATGACCCAATCGGCATCTCGTAATAAGTATCTGATTTTTTGACCCTCCGGCATGGGCTCTGCAGCGACCATAAAACGCCAAAAAGTGGCGTCTTTACCGGCTTTATTGAGGCCATTGTCAACGAAAACTATCTCGCAGCCGGCGTCTAGGAGCTCCTTGAGTTGATAAGCATCGAGTTCGCCTTCTATGACGCGATCTTTGCCTTTGGGGACATACACCCGAGGGGTGAAAGAATCGAAACCCCAGACAGGATCCGTAATATTATTCACACGCTTGAGTGTTTGAAAGCTTTTCAAAAAATCGAGTAGACCTTTGTAATAAATCGGATTTTTGCCAAACAGCGAAAATGCGATCACACGTGCTTCGCTGGGATTTTTCCAAAAAGCTTTTTGAGTCGAAATCGGTGCTGGAGACACGTGGCCCAAATATTGATACTGCCAGATTTCTACTTGAGGGCATAGGGGCTGACAATCGCCACCAGCTCTCGTGTCGTCGTAGAGTGTGTGATAATATGCGCTGCTCAGGCGTTTGGGCAAAACAGGTCTGACCATGCTGATGAAGCGATTGTGGCGACCTTTTTCAGAAAAATCTTTATCTTGGTTAATGGAAACACAAGATAAATTTGCCAACAAAGCAAATAGAAATAAAAAATATCTCATGGGTTTCATCCTATTTTTTAGGCTGTAATGGGTCAATGGGGTCTTGTTTTTTTGCCCAATCTCGTTAACGGTGCAACTTCCAAGGAGTTTGCCATGTCTCGCGAAGACCAAATAGAAGTCGATGGAACAATCAAAGAAGTCCTTCAAGGGGGCATGTTTCGGGTCATGCTCGAGAACGGTCATGAAGTTTTGGCTTATACGTCTGGAAAGATGCGTAAACATTTTATTCGCATTGTGTTAGGGGACAAAGTGCGTGTGGCGTTGTCGCCGTACGACCTGACAAAAGGACGGGTAATTTTCCGTTCGAAGTAGTATTTGCGAGAGGAGAAATTTTTGCCATGACCAAGAAACGCCAGATCTTGCTACAAAATGCCCTAACCCTACTTTGTGAAGCCCAAAGACAGGCTACACACCTAAAAGACGAGACCCAAGAGGAGATCAAGGAAATGATGAATAAACTCAGTGCCCAGACCAAAGAAAGCGTCGCTCAATTGCTCCAATCCTGGCATGAGAATAAAGAGCATTTGCCTGAAAAACTCACGACAGAAATGGATCGCCTCTTGGACAAAATGGGCTTGGTGAGAAAAGCCAAGGCTTCAAAATCAACGGCTAAAAAGCCTGCTGCAAAAAAGCCAGCTGCTAAGAAAAAAACGGGTTCTAAGAAAAAAGCTTGAAAATATGCAGGCTGTCCAGATTCAATCTTTTGGCCTTGATGGCCTGAAACTCGTCACGCGCCCTGATCCGGGGCCCTTGGCGCCTTCCCAAGTTTTGGTGCAAATCAAAGCCGCTTCGTTGAATTATAGGGACCTGATGATGGCTAAAGGCGAGTATAATCCTCGCCAGCCACTGCCTCTGGTTCCGTGTTCGGATGGGGCTGGTGAAGTGCTCGCCGTCGGTTCCGAAGTGATGCAATTCAAACCAGGTGATCGCGTTGCAGGCCTGGTGGTTCAGGACTGGATGTGTGGCAGTGCTTCAAAAGATCATTTTCGATCCACGATGGGCGGGCCTCTCGATGGCATGCTGTGTGAACAACGTGTTTTTCATGAGTCTGGCCTGATCAAGATTCCTGATTATCTCAGCGATGAAGAAGCTGCGACACTGCCATGTGCGGCGATCACGGCTTGGCGGGCATTGTTTGTCGAAGCGCATTTAAAAGCCGGTGATTCAGTTTTGTTGCAAGGCACCGGCGGCGTCTCCCTCTTTGCATTGCAGTTTGCCAAACTGGCTGGCGCACGCGTGGTAATAATTTCGAGTTCCGACGAAAAATTAGCGCGTGCGAAAAAAATGGGCGCGGATCAGCTGATCAACTACAAAAAAACACCTGAGTGGTCAGCCGGTCTTCAAGTGGACTTGATTTTGGAGCTAGGCGGTGCTGGAACACTGCCCCAGTCGCTGAAAGCCGTTCGTCACGCCGGGCAAATAAACTTAATCGGCCGTTTGTCCGGGGGTCACGGTGACATAGACTTGGTGTCGATTTTTATGAGGCACTTGCGATTACAGGGCGTGTTTGTGGGCAACAAAGCCGATTTTCAGGCCATGAATCATGCGTTCGAGTTGCACCGCATCCAGCCAGTGATCGACCGTGTGTTCAAGTTAGAGCAAGCGCGCGAGGCGTTTAGCTATTTAGAATCGGCTCAGCATATGGGCAAGATTGTGATCAAACTATGAAACAAGTTATTTCCACTGCCAAAGCCCCGAAAGCCATTGGGCCGTATTCGCAGGCAATCAAAGCGGGCGATTTGTTATTTTGTTCCGGCCAGATCGCCCTGGACCCGGTGACGATGCAAATTATTGGAACCAACGCTGCTGAACAGGCACGTCAGGTGCTTTTAAATCTAATGGCTGTTTTAGAAGCAGCTGGCAGTAATTTAGACCAAGTGGTCAAGACGACTATTTTTTTGAAAAACATGGCTGATTTTGCAGCAGTGAACGAAGTCTATGCCGAGTTTTTCAAAGCCGATCCACCAGCACGGTCAACGGTCGAGGTTGCGAGACTGCCCAAGGATGTGCTGGTTGAAATAGAGGCGTTGGCTTGCCTATTGCGGCCGTGAGTTTAGGTGGATTTGAGATCGTAAAAGCTTTTCACAGACGGGGCTTACGGCGAGCGCCAGTACAGACATACTGACCAAAATTAAGCTTCGCTTCAAACTGGCTTTGGGCAGCGTTGCCATGAGCGCGATGAGGCCCGTGAACCAAACTGGGTAGAGCGCAAAAATCAACCAGGCCAATAAAATTCCCTGCCGAACCGTAAAAATATCCAGGGCGTCGGGGGTTTCAAGGCCTGTTTGTTTGGCGACGAACGGTCTGAGTAACAAGCCTAAGCTGATCATCCATAGTAAGCTAATGCCCCAAATCATTTGAGCCTCCCAAATCCAGCAAATAACTGTCCCGCGGTATAGCCTTTTTTCTGCCCGGCCCGCCTCAAAATATGATTCAGACGCGTTTTGCTTTGCGGGTCTATTTGCAGACTGGGGCTTTTTAGGTTCATGCGCGACCGGATAATCAAGCCACTCATGTGGTGAATAAACAAAATGGTATTGTCGGGCAAAACTTCTTCGACAAAGCCGATATGATTGAGCTGTTTTTTATCACCGGCATTGAAAAATACGAGATCCCCCGGCTCTGCTTTGCGCATATCGAGCGAGCCATTTTTTTGAATATAGCTGTAAATTGCATCGGTGCCCTCAGCATTGCCCAGCGATAGGCCTGCAGCATCGTAAATCGCCCGGACCGTGCCTGAGCAATCTGCTCGGTAGTCTTTGTCTCTCAAAATTGCATAAGGCTGTCCAATCAGACTCTGTGCATAGGCGATGGGATCTTGGTGCACGGGTGTCTGGGGGATGCGAGGGACATATCTAATCGAAGCGCTTTTGTGTGAGCAGGCCACAGGCGCTAACAATAAGCCCAGCAACGCTGCTTTGCTGAGCAGGCTTTTAATTGCCGCCGACAGGCCGATCTTGTTTAAGTCTGACTTTTTGACCCAGTGCTGAGAGGGGTGAGACGTGCTCGCCATAGAAATAATCTTAGCATGAAGGTGTAAGTTTCGATGCGTGAGCGTGCGCTGAACACTCAAAAATTTGCCAGACTCTGGAGCCGACAAACTGAGTGAGCTTAAGAGATTCTCGAAATCTTGAGCTTTGTTTTCGGGCATTGTGACTCGATTGGGGGGAGCGTATAAGCTTTTAAATAGGCCGTTGCCCCGATTTTTTTCAAGCCAGATATGCTCGGCATCGTGAATCAACGCACATACGATATCCAATCGTGTTTTTTCAGGCTTGGCTTGCTTTATAGGCAGTTGCTCGACCGTGTTATTTTTTCTGGCCTGGCAGACAGTGCCAAATGGACATTGATCACAGTCGGGTCCGGTGGGTTTACAAACCAATGCGCCCAGCTCCATGAGGCCTTCTTGCCAGAGCAAAATATGGGGTGCTTGTGCGGCGAGCCCAGCACTTAAAGCTTCAAAATGCTTCTTGCCTGCAGAGTCACCCCATAGAGTATGATCGTCAAATAGACGAGAAAATACGCGCGCAATATTGCCGTCAACCACTGGAGCTGGTTTTTGAAACGCGAAGGCTAAAATAGCCCCGGCGGTATAGGACCCGATGCCGGGTAATTTTTGCAGCGCAAGATAATCAGCTGGAAAAATGCCGGCATGATCTCGGGCGATAATTTGGGCTGTTTTGTGTAAGTTTCTAGCACGCGAGTAATATCCCAGGCCAGACCACAGAGCCAAAACGTCGTCTTCGGGCGCCTGCGCGAGGGTTTCTACAGTTGGAAATTTCGCTGTAAATCGCTCGTAATAGTCAATTACTGTAGCAACTTGGGTTTGCTGCAGCATGATCTCGGATAACCAGACGCGATAGGGCGTGCGATCGATGCGCCAGGGCAAATCACGCTGTGTTTGGAGGAACCATGGTTCAAGCTTGTCAAAAAAAGTCATATGGGATAATCAAATGGCCATGGAATCACAAAATACGCCGGTTTGGAATGCCATACACACAGCCGAGGTCTTAAGCACCGAGGACGCCGGCCTGCGGCTTAAAATAGGCGAACTAACTGCTTTATTGCCCAAAGAAGAATTAAATTTTTTGACGGCGCCACTGGGTGAAAGCATCCAAGTTTATTTGGAAAACCCAAAAAATCCAATCGCTTCTATTTTTAAAGCTCAAGAGCTGTTTGAGATCGACGCCGTGACGGCCGCAATTCAGAAAAACGAACCTGTGCCAGGCATGGTCATTGGCGCTATTAAGGGCGGTTTCAGCGTCTCACTTTTGGCTAAAACCCGTGAAGAAGCTGAGCGGGGTCATGGGCTACGTGCTTTTTTGCCCTTTAGCCATGTGGGGTTAGACACCAGAATGCTTCCCGCGATGAGTGACCGCGAGCCCTATTTATTTAAAATCAAAGATTTTAAACCCGAAGAAGGCAATATTATTGTGAGCAGGCGCTCGCTGTTGCAAAAAGAACGCCGCGAGCACGAAAAAGTTTTCTGGGAAAAACATCAAGTCGGTGATGTTGTTTCTGGCATTGTGAAGAGCCTGGTACCCTATGGTGCATTTGTGGATCTGGACGGTGCCGATGCGCTTTTGCACGTGTCGGATATGTCTTTTGAGCACCATCCGGTTGAGAGCGAGCGGGTCAAAATTGGCCAGCATCTCCAAGTTAAAATATTAGAAATCGATAAAAAAGCCAAAAAAGTTAAAGTTGGCTTAAAGCAGCTCAAGAAAGATCCCTGGCAGCAAATCGAGGATGAATACAAAGTCGGCATGGACGTGACCGGTACCGTGGTGGCGTTTTCAGATTTTGGTATCTTCTTGCACTTAGGTCAGGGCTTAGAAGGTTTGGTGCACAGCAGCGAAATCTCGTGGCAGCGTGCGAAGCATCCGTCGTCTTATTTTAAAATCGGCGATGAAGTAAAGGCGCGCATTTTGCGCTTAGACAAAGAGGGTCACCGGATTTCTTTGTCCATTAAAGCCCTCGAAGAAAACCCGATCGATAAGTTAGCCGAAAAATTTCCGGTTGGAACAGTCTTAAAAACTAAAATCGTTGGCATCAAAGAATATGGCTTATTTGTCCAACTCGACGAAAATATTGCCGGCCTGGTGCACATTGGTGAGCTTTCTTGGACCAAACATGTGGAACACCCCAGCGAACTCTTCAAAGAAGGTGAAGAAATCGAAGTGGCGGTGATGGGTTTTGATGCCAAGCGTCAGCGCGTTTCTTGTTCGGTGAAGCGCACCCAGCCAGACCCTTGGATCGTTTGGAAATCTCGCTATGCAAGAGGGACACGTCACGAGGTAACCGTGAAACGCGTGTCTCACAATGGCTTTGAGTGTGAGTTAGAACCCGAATTAATGGCGTATTGCTCCAACAAAGAGTTGGGTGATACCCCCGCTAAACTGGGCCAGAAAATCAATGTCGAAGTGACGGCTTGTGACCCTGTGCAACAGCGCATTAGTATTAGCGTGAGGGCTCGAATCGATAAAGAAGCTCGTGAAGACTACGATGCTTATTTGAAACGCTCGCAGGGACAGAACTCCAAAGCTACTTTGGCGGATGCTTTGGGTCGCCTGGAACCCCGGTAGACAACTGGTTCCTAGTGGATTACCAATCTGCCTGTGAGCCAGCTCCATTTTATATCATTAGGTTGTCCCAAGAACCGGGTAGATGCAGAACATATGATTGGCCTTGCCCTGCAAGAAGGCCATAGTTTGGTCGACAACCCCGAAGATTCAGACACGATTATTGTCAACACGTGCTCTTTTATTGGTGAAGCCAAAAAAGAATCGATCGAGGCTATCTTACAGATGGGCGAAATCAAGAAAAAGCACGGCCAAAAATTAGTGGTAACAGGCTGTTTGGCCCAGCGTTATTCGAAAGAACTCGAAGGTGAGATGCCCGAAGTGGATCACTTCTTGGGCACGGCTGATTTTACGCAAATCAAAAGCGCGCTGTCTAAACCTGACTTGGTTCAAATCAAGAGAAACTTGGTGAGCCATGAGCTCAAATATTTGGCCAACTATGACCTGCCGCGCGTGAATTCGATGCCGAAGCACACCGCTTATCTCAAAATTGCCGAAGGCTGTGATAACGCTTGTGCATTTTGCATTATCCCCAAATTGCGTGGCAAGCAGCGCAGTAGACGCATCGAAGATTTGGTGACTGAGGCCGAAAACTTAGCCCAATCAGGCGTCGTAGAAATTAGTTTGATCGCACAAGATTTGACCGGCTATGGCCATGACTTGCCCGGCAAGCCAACACTCGCACAGCTCTTAAAAGCCTTGCACAAAGTGTCAGGTATCAGGTGGGTGCGTTGCATGTATGCGTATCCCCGAAGTTTGAGCGCCGAGCTCATAGAAACCTTGGGAATGGGTGGCAATATTTTGCCGTATTTTGACATGCCTGTGCAGCACGGCTCTGACAAAGTGTTGCGACGCATGCGTCGGGGAAAAGATCAGGGCAAACTGACAGAGTTATTGCTCGATTTGCGCGCCAAGGTGCCCAATTTAGTTCTGCGTTCTACCGTCATGGTTGGTTTCCCGGGTGAAGACAAAGAAGATTTCCAAAAATTATTGGATTTTGCATCGGCGATTAAATTCGAGCGCTTGGGTGTTTTCAAGTATTCAGACGAAGAAGGAACCACCGCTTATGATTTGGATCAGAGAGTGCCTTATAAAACCAAGCAAGCAAGGTTTGATAAACTCATGCGGTTGCAACGCAAGATTCACAAGGCCAAGCTCAAATCGATGATTGGCCAAGTGCACGAAGCGATTGTTGAAGGGCCATCTGATGAACACCCGTTGTTGCTCAAAGGCCGTCTTTGGTCTCAAGCGCCGGATATAGATGGCGTGACGTATATTTCGTCAGAGCAAGCGCTTACCGCGGGTCAGATAATTAAAGTGAAAATACAGAGTGCGCACGATTATGACTTGGTTGGCGAAGTTATTGGCGATTAGTTGCCTTCCCTTAGTGACAGCATCCTGCGGCCCTTGTCGCAGTGGTGATGATGAGGAAGTTTCGCGTTGTTTGCAGCATCTTCCGAGGACAACTTCTTTGGGGGTGCAAGCTTATCTTCAATATGTCCAAAAACATCGTATTTATGTTTCTCTGACAACGTCACCCAAGCGAATTAAGTATCTGAGACTGGTGCTTGACACGCTTGATTTAGAACAAGTTGAAAAAATCTATGTCGCCATTCCTCAGAAATACCGGGATAAAGAAGAGTATGGGATACCCGAATATTTGAAACTTTGGCCGAAACTAGAATTTATTAGAACCGAGAAAGACCTGGGCCCGATTATGAAACTGCTTCCGGCCATGGAAAAAATTCAAGCCAATGAAGATCCTGAAGCGATTCTAGTGGTTTTCGATGACGACGTCGGACATTTCCCTGGTGTCATTGCAAAACTGGTTGAGATGGCAGTCAGCGAAAATAGCGTGGTTGGAGGATGTGGTTTTGATGTGTCTCATTGGGGAATTGAACGAGCAGTTTATTGGCCCCAGAAGGAACAACTGGTTGGGTTAAATCGAGATGTATTGGAAGGGCGCTGCGGAATTGCCTACCAGGTGAAGTTTGTTTCGGTAGCTCGAATGCTTGAACTTAGCCAAACTGGGGCAGACAAAGCTTGCAAAACATCGGACGACATTATTATTAACTATGTTCTTGCAGAGCAGAGCATTTCGAGAAAAATTATTTCGCCGAATTTTATTGATACAATTCGGCACTACAACTATGGCCAACAGGAAGATGCCCTTCACAAAGGATCTGGATATGCTAAGACAAATTATGAAAATTCAGATCGTTATCAGTGTTGTCTGAAAAATATTTCAGAAGGTTCTCGATGAAAAAAAAAGCGCTTCTTATTTTCATGTTTTCAGCCAACCTGTTTTCTGGGAGTATTTCTCTGGATTTCTCTCCAATCTTGACGGGTGGGCTGGGACTTCGTTACGAACACAGGATATTTAATTTTTTAAAACTGACTGTTCCATTGGAAGTCAAATCAGTCAAGCTTTCGCCATTGCCCAGCGAGGCGATTAGTGGTCTTCGCCTTTATGCGTGGAGTACGCTGCCAGAAATCACTGTGTTGACCGGAGCGGGAGCGCAACTGAATTATCAGGGTTGGTATATCGAGCCGATGCTCAAATTGGGCTATTCGCAGGTGGTTTATTTGGGCCAGACCGGGGCTAAAAATCTATTTTTACTGCAGCCGACGTTTTTATTTGGCTATAGTCAGACATTTAAAAATGGCTTGTTGATTAATATAGGCTTGGGTTTTTCAGCGCATTTATTTATGCCTGCCCAAGATGCCATGTCTTTTTGGTCACCGGATGGTGTTTTAGCGGTGGGTTATGCATGGTAATGAGAACACTGATTTTAGTTTTATGTTTGGCGGGATGTGGCCAGCAAGATCCTGTATTTTGCAAAGATAGTCTAGGAATCAAAAGAACGGCCGACAAGCATGTCTTATCAAAATCGAGGAATTCACAAAATTTGGTTGTTTTGGCCATCGATACGGCTCCGACACAAAGATCGGGGCTGTTTGAGTCGGCATTGACGTTCTATGATTATGAGTATTATTTGCTAGGAGACGGCCCGAGCAAACAACAGGCGCATCCCGTGAGAAATGGCCTTTTTAGAGACTATTTTTTTTCTTATCGAATGTTTCGATATCAAGAAGCCCTAGACGCAATTATACAAGACAGAGGCCAGAAAGCTATTGTTGTCGTCACAGACGCAAACGATGTGATGTTTGCTTTGGGTCCACAAGATATGCTACAAAAATTCCAAAGCATTGGAAAAGATATCGTTTTGAGCGGCGAAATGTTTCAAACAGCGACCCGTTTACCCTATATTACAAGACTAGCGAAAGATCTACACATGGAAGATCAATTGCAAAGCACAGATCCAAAAACCGTTGCGCTGGTTCAACTGCTGCGTGATTTTGTGCTTCTAAAAGGTTCTGCATGGGGATATGGAGACGCGCCATTTGTACTTTGGATGCCGGAAGTTCAAAAAACTGTGAGCCTCATTAAGAAGATTCCAATTGAGCCCAATGGTCCTGCAACAAAATATCGCTACGTGAATGCCGGCGGGATAATTGGCTATGCTGGAGCTCTCAAAAATGCGATCCTGCAAATGAATATTCAGGTAGGAGATGACGATCAGGCTGATTGGAATCGTTGGTATGGCGAGCTTGGTTATCCAGGCGGAAATGCCATAATTGATTATCAGCAACAGGTTTTAGCTGAAGTAAATGACCATTTTGGTGCAGAAGCAGCATTTAGGCTACTATATGATGATTTTCCAGTATTGCCGACCAAAAACGAATTTGCGTTTGTTTGGAAGCCAAGCACCATGCCTGTTGCCTATCATTGTGCGGGTTGTGAACAGGCTAAGATGAGAGATTTCCATCGGCAAATTGTAAATGAATTACAAACGAGGTTTCGTATGTTTTCAGATGACCAGATGAAATTTGTGAACGAGTGTAGGTAACTGATATGTTCGAAACAGGAGCTGAGAGATGTTTAGGAAAATATTTTTAGTTGGCCTTATTTTTGCTTTTGAAGCTCTGGCTCAATACACTGCGACATCCACGCATTTTGTCCCGATCCCATTACACCCTGATGCGCCCTCAAGGGTGGCTGTGGGCTTTGATTTTGCACCGACGCCTAGTTTCGAACTAGAGGCTGGCTATATCTATCAGCTGGGCGCCGGTTTTGACATCGGTGCAGGTCTGCATGGTGGGGTGATGGGGCTTAAAAATTATGGCATTCTCGGTTTGGACGTCATGTTTCGTTTTTTAAAGCCACTCGACGAAACCGTATTTATTGGGCTTCAAGGTCAAGTCGGTTATGTATACACAGGGATTGGCAATGTCAGCATTGCGCTTAATGCTGGAAGTGCACTGCCGGTTACTGCGGGCTTCGTATTGGGCGGGGTTGTTCGAGAGCTCAGCAGATTTTATTTTTTTCCGGCCGTTGAGTTTGGGCAAACGATGAATGCGGGGGACCCTTTATGGAAAAGTGGCATTGGCCTTCGGTTTACTGTCGGATCGGCAATCTCTTTAAGTGATACGACCTATTTAGTGATTGAGACACGGCCGCGCATT
This sequence comes from Myxococcales bacterium, assembly GCA_023248545.1. GTDB lineage: Bacteria > Myxococcota > UBA727 > UBA727 > JABDBI01 > AER2-1. The sequence continues at coordinate 27,182 of JAHFEF010000014.1, forward strand.
ACAAACTTTGTGGGCAGCCTATCGGCGCTGAATACCTTCACAATAGATGCCACGCTGGGGCTGCTATTTGACTTTTGATCGAATATCTAACACGCAGCGTTGATAGCGCTCGCTGTTGGTTGTTCCTGAAAATCGACTATCCACCGAAGATCTTGGGGACCAGCCTTCAATATTAAGATGGATCTTATGGAGAGCGCCGTCTTCAGAACCAAATTCGAACCGGTGAATATCCGGGAAAAATCGATTGACGACCCTGATTTTATCGACGCCTCTTTCGGCCAATACGTAGCTAATCACCAGGTCATCCGAAGTCCTACAGGCTTTGCTGAGCCGAGCAATTTCTTTCATGCGTTTGATATTCACAAACCGCGGACGATAAGCGATTGCACGCCAGCCCTCGACGGTGTCGCAATAGCTGATTTCCCCAGAGCCACAAAAAGGCGCTTTTTGGGCTTTTCCGAGTTCCGGCCATTCTTCGGTCAAGATACCGAAAGTTTCGGCATAATTTCCAGCGCCGCTAATAATAGCTTTGGGAAACAGGTTTGCGTAATAAATCAGTTCGTTGATGGCACCTTTTGGAAACCCAACGTCGTCATCAACAGAAATAACAATCGCATTGGGATCTGTGGAGCCTATTTTTTCGATGGCTGGAAGCATCTTCATGATAGGACCTAGATCTTTTTGGTCCCGGGCGATAATCTCTATTTTTGGAAAATTTAAGAGCTCTTCGGGGATAGGGCCATATTCTTCGGTATCGCGATATTTTTCAGGCAGGGCCACGAATACTTTTTCAACATGTTCCAGGTCAAGTGTCTTGAGCATGGGCATGAGCTTCGAAACGCGCTTGGGTGAAGTTGAAAAAGAAATATAGACTTTATCAGGGACCGACGCCAAACTTCGTTTAGGCATGTTATTGAGGCATTGAATTGCTTCGTCATGGTTATCTGTATCGCAGAGCCCGCCACAGGATATGCAGCCAAGTAGAATAGCAATTAAAATCAGCCTCATTTAAAATTGTCCACCGCATAATCACAGGCTCGAGCTGTAATTGCCATTTGGGTCAGAGTCGGGTTTTGCCAGCCGGAAGTTGGCCAACAGGCCCCGTCCGTCACAAACACTTGTTTGTTTTCCCAAAGCTGGCCATAAGAATTAGTGACGGAATCTTTGGGACTGGTACCCATGCGGGCTCCACCGACTTCGTGAACAAACATGCCAGGGGTTGAAAGTGTCCATTCTTTTTGCATCTTGTTGATATGTCCTGATACAAATGGGGTATGAAACAAATCGGTGACGTTGGTAGCCACACATCCTGCTGCTTCAACAATTTCTAACGTCGCTTTTCTTCCAGCTTCTGCAATCGCGATGTCTTCTGGGTGCCAATGACAGGTAATATGCGCCGCTGGGATGCCCCACTTGTCTTTCACGGTCTGACTGAGTTCGATTTTATTGTCATGGTGAGGAAGGGTTTCAGAGCGCGCGCACAAAAATCCAATCGCGGCATCTCGGTGCTTGTGTAAAAATCCAGGCACCGGCAAGCGCTGAATGCCACCCCAGATACCGAAGCCTCGCAAGTGATTTGCATCCTGTTGGCCAAGATTTTGGTACCGTGGGATCAAAATACTGTCGCTGCCCAACAAAGTATGTCGCTCTTGTTTTCGGCCGATGCCTGGCATATAAAAATAGACGTTTCCGGCGCTGTGGTCCATGATATAGCGACCGAGTACGCCAGAATCAGCGCCCAGATTGGAGTGCAGCAAGATGCGCACGCTTTCTAAGCTGGATGCGCACAGAAAAATTATTTTTCCCGTGGCCTCTTCCGTTTGCATCGTGCGATCGTCTACAAACTCGACGGTATTTTGTTGGATTTTTGAAACAACGGCCTGAGTTCTGATCGTCAATCTTCCAGTCTGTTCGGCTTGTCGAAGTGTTGTCCATAAAGTAGACAGCGGCGAAGTAGGTGAGCGGGTTGCGCGCATGCCGCGTGAGATTAATACTTTTGGGCCGTCAAAGTTTTTTTCGACGCGGGCTTTGAAAATTTGCTCTGCTGGCGTCATGGGTCTTGGGTCTAAAAAATTGCCATCTGGCAACGCAGCCAAGTTATCACAAGACCCATGCACGCCTAAAATCGCCTCGAGTTCGGAGTAATAGGGCGCTAAATCGCTGTGAGAAATTGGCCAATTAGGCCCAAAGTGATCTAATTGGGCTGCCTGAAATTCGAAATCTGAGAATCTGGGTGTGACAGCGTCCCAAGTGAGAGAGCGGCCCCCCAATTGCCGCCCCCGAATCCACCTAAATGGCTTGTCTTCAGGGTGTGTGTAGGGGTTATCCAAATCATCCACAAATAAATCGGGGTTCGTAGCCCAGTAAGCAGGATGTGATTTTTGCATGTCTTGGCGTTTGCCAATAAAATGCCGATAAAGTTGCTTGAGGCCATTGGGAACAAAAGATCCATAGGCCTGTTCGTGCGTGTATCTTGGCCCAGCTTCGAGCAATAAAACTTCGAGGCCTGATTCAGTCAGTTTTTTGGCTGCTACACTGCCATTAGGACCGGAGCCGACAATGATTGCGTCCCATAATTTTTTCATTTTCTTCCAAGTGTTTTAAGTTTCGACTACCAACAATTGGAAAAACCGGAAAGGGTTGATTGGCTAGGTAAGTCAAAGCCGCTTCGGGTGATTTTGTTCCCCGAAGCGGAGCCCAGGCCAACACGGGAATTTGGGTGCGTGTATAGAAATCTCGGGCTGCTTGGTTGTGCCCGCCGGCGATGCTCACACAGCCTTTCCAAGGTTGCTTTTCCCAGGCGGCGAGCGAAAAATGCGGGCTGCTGGCTGCGATGTCGAGACCCAATTGCTGGATGCGCTCGTGGTGCCAGTTTGAAACACCATAATTTTTTATTTTGCCGCTTTGTTTGGAGCGCACCAAAAAATCAGCGAGCGCTTGTAAATCGGCATCTGGGTGATCTCGGTGCAGCAAATATAAATCTAAATAGTCAGTTCGAAGGCGCCGTAGAGAGGCCTCTAGGTCTGCTTGAAGTGCCCCGAGTGTTAGCCGATTCGGAGCAATAATCGGGTGCGGATGACCCCCTTTTGAAATCAAAAATAGGCGATTTCGATTTTGCCTTGCGGCCATCCAGTGGCCGAATAATCTTTCGGTGCCGCCTATTTGGTACGAAGCGGCGAGATCGAAAGTTCTAAAGCCAGCATCAACGACGGAATCTAGAAAATAGAATTCTGATTTGGGCGTGCGCCAGACAGAACCCAGATGCGAAGTGCCAAGGATGATTGAATTGTCGATTAGTTCCATTGGTCGAGACTCAGAACATGTGGACCAAGATTCTTTTTTAATGCTTTCCTGTCATCAGTTAGCCATCTGGCTTTAAGGTCGTGAGCTAACGCAAGATAAGTCGCGTCATAGCCGCTCAAGCCCTGGCAGCAAAACTCGGCGGCTTTGATGAGAGCTTGGTGCGATAGTCCTGAGGTTCGAAGACCCATTTTTGTGACCGAGGTAAGACATTTGCTGAGAAATACGAGGTCACTATTGGATTTTCTTGTAATGACCTGAAGGAGTTCAGAATAACATAAGTGGGGGATGATAAATTCCCTCGGGTGGTTGAGAGCATAGCTCTGGACTTGCAACGCATTTTCGCGCAACGGCTCGCCGGTAAAAAACCATTTGACAATTACTGAAGCATCTAGAACCCACATTAGCTTCGAGATTCCCTGAGTTCTCTTATAATTACCTCAGTGGGTGTTGTATCAACCGCTGGTCTTGCAAGAGCTCTCATTTCTTTCAAAAGAGTATCTATTTCCTTGGCTGTTCTTTTATCTGCAAAGCGCTCTTCATAGTCTTGCAGAGAGATCAAGAACGCTGCTGGCCGTCTGCCTTTTTCGATCAAGACCGGCCCGCCTGCTTTTTGCAATTCGACCAATGCCTTTCCCAGTGACTGTCTAAGTTGTAGTGCATTCATCGTTTTCATACATCCATCATACAGCTTGACACATTATATGTCAAATTAGGTGTCAAGTGGCTGATTTTGAGTTTGTTTTAAGGGAGAAAAATACCAACACGAATGAAACGACGGTCAAGCCAGCGCAAATGAGCATGGCGATGCCGAGCATGTGGGTATAAACGGCGTCAGTGGTTCCAAGCACAACATTCCGCGTTGCCGGGGAGAAAGCATCGAGCAACTGATGGCTGGTTTCTTTCGATGTGAGAAATCCCTTCAAAACACTTGCTTGAATTACATCTGGGACGATGTGTATTGCGCGCAGTTTGCTGATGAGCCTGAGGTCTCCAAAATATCCCAGCAACAAGCCAACGAAAGCCAGGCTGATGCTTCCGCCGGCGAGACCAACCATGGTCATCACCCCGGAAGCAAACCCCGTTTTCTCCTTGGGGACAGTCGACAAAGCGCCGGTGCCCAATCCTGTCGTTGAGATGCCTTGGCCAAGGCCCATCAAGAAGAAAGGCAGCACAAAAAAATTCAGAGAGCTGGTCAGTTGAATCCTCCCTAAAATACAGAAACCCACGCTGGCCAGCAGAAGCCCAAATAGCGTTGGTTTTTGAAAGCCGATTCGGTCAATGAGTCGCCCGCCAAACGCCGACATTGCCCCAAACGATAAAGTGAGAGGCAGGAAGGCGAGCCCACTTTTCAGGGCGCTCCAGCCTAAAACGTGTTGGAAATAGAGGGCCATCACAAACAACACCACAATCCAAGTGCAGGACGTGAGAAAGCGTGCTGCAAGAGCACCCATAAAGGGTGTATTTCCGAGCAGACTGAGATCAATGAGTGGAAACTGCGCGTGTTTCTCTCGGTAGATGAAAAGGCCAAATCCAATCATCGCTAGTACCAACATGCCGATAAAATCGGCCGATCCCCAGCCCCACGTATTGGCTTTCTGAATTGCATAAATCAAAGCGAAAAGAGATAGCGAAAACAGCAACGATCCAGCGTAGTCAATGCTCTCTGGCTGGCACACGTCTTTTTCTCGAGCTGCCCAATAAGTTGCCACAGCGACGATGAGTCCCAGTGGGACATTCAGCCAAAAAATTCCGCGCCAACTTAATTCTTGAACGAGATAACCGCCGACCAAGGGTCCGACGGCCATCGCAAGGCCACCCACACCCGTTAACATTCCGATGGCGGATCCGCGCTTGTTTGGACTGACGCCACCATAGGCGATTGCCATCGTGGCTGGCCAGAGCATTGCACCGCCAATACCCTGCAGTACGCGGCTCGCGATGATCCACCCAACCGATGGAGCAAAACCACCCAATGCGGAAGAGAGGGCGAAAATAAAAACACCTAGGTAAAAAATTCGCTTGCGACCAAATGTGTCCCCGATGCGTCCGCCGACGACCATGAATCCGGCCAGGGCCAACAGGTAGCCATTGAGAATCCACTGGAGCTGGGGCAGGGCTGCTCCTGTTTCGCGCTGAATGCTAACCAAAGCAATGTTGACAGCAGTGGCATCAATGCCGACCATCAGAATGGCCAGGCTCATGGCAAAGAGGATGAACATGGCGTGAGCATATCACATGGAGGTATCGACTTGAATCCATTGAGCGCCGGAATCCAGTAATTTTCTAGGCTTATCACTGCCAAACAGCAGGTCTATCGCCAATCTATCCGACACAAACTCGTACGGTTCTGTGCGCCAGGCGAAGCCTTCGAATTGCCGAGCCGCCCAAATAATTGCCATGCCTGTTTTGACAGACAAAAATTTCTTTCTATCCGTGACGTGAATTTGCAGACCGCCGCAGAGTGTCTGTGCCTGTTTGTGGAACATGGGTGTGAACCAGCAGGGTCTTAGTTTGGCTCCGGGCAACGCACAAGATTCTGCCAGGGCGGCAAACTTGTCTGGATCCTGAATATACGCCGCGCCAACCAGTTCAAACGGCTTCGTGGTTCCCCGACCTTCGGAGAGATTGGTGCCCTCAAACAGGCAAGCCCCAGGGTAGACCAGTGCCGTATCTGGGGTCGGCATGTTGGGGCTGGGCATGACCCACGGCAGTCCCGTTTGATCAAAATAGTGCTCACGCGACCAATTTTGTGTGCCGATAATCTCTAAGTCGCAGTCTATTTTGTCATGCTTTTTGAAAAATTGAGCCAGCTCGCCGAGCGTCATGCCATGGCGATTTTGCAGCGGATACTCACCGACGAAAGAAAAAAATCCAGGTTGTACAACATCGCCTTCTTTTTGAACGCCTCCCAGCGGGTTTGGGCGATCGAGTACCAAACACGGGATGCCTGCCTGCGCACACGCTTTCATGGCAAACGCGATCGTGTAGGCAAAAGTATAATAACGTGAGCCAATATCTTGCAGATCGCACACCAAAATATCTAAGCCAGCGAGGCTTTTCGGGTTGAGTAATAAACTTTCTTGGCTTTGGCCATACAGGCTCGTGACTGGGATGCCTGTTTTTGCGTCGATAGAACTCGCGACGCTTTCCATATCTTGAGCATTGCCCCAGAAACCGTGCTCGGGTCCAAACAGGTGTTTCACGGATACGCCATGCTCTAGGCAACGTGTCAAAATATGAACCAACTGCGAATCGACGCTGGCTGGGTGGGCCAGGAGACCGATTTTAAGACCAGAAAGGCGCTTAAAGCCCTCATTTACTAAAACATCTAGGCCGGTTAAAGTTTTTGGCATGGCCCTATTTTGCCTAGCAAAGCGTTTACAATCAAGCATCGAATTGGAGTCGGGTGAGATTTTGCGTTTTTTGTCGGTTGACGAAGATGGGCCGTTGGCGAAATTGGCTTCGCCTAGGACATCGCCCCTGCCAGACATTCAGAGTCGAATAGCGGCGTTATTGCAGCATTTTGAAGCAGGCCTGGGGGTTGCTCTGACGGTCGAAGAGTTGTGCCCAGGTGGCTTAGATCCCACAGACGGGATTTTGATTGCCCAAGCGTTTGAAAAAGCGGGTGCCCAATTTATTATCGCCAGCGGCGGAACGGCTGATTTTCCTGTGCTTAAAAACAGGCGTTCTACAAAAACGCAGAAAAACTCGAACCATGCTTGGTTGGCAAGTGCTTGCTGGCTGATTGGCCGAGTGAAGATCCCTGTTTTTGCCCAAGGGACCTTTGAAGAAAGCGCTGATATTATTCATCAGGCAAAAGTCTGTGGGCTTTCAGGGCTGGTTCGCATATAAAGAAGAAAGTATGAAAAAAGTAGAAGGCATCGCGCGCCGCAACCCAAAAGGATTTGGGTGGCTTGAATCGCTCGATGGGAAGAGCGGCGGCATTTTTATCCCCCCGCATGAAATGCATCAATTAACCGACGGAGATGTGGTCCTCGCCAATGTTTCAAAAAGCCCTAAAGGACCCATTGCCGAAATAATTAAAGTTTTAAAGCGCAGCACCCCTCAGTCTGCGGAGGCGACCGATCTGCAATCTGAGATCGATTATTTGATTCGCAATGCTCAAGCGGAAACCCAGTTTTCGAACAAGTCTCTTCGAGCTGCGAAGCAATTCGCAGAAAACCCAACGCCCGAAGATCAAAAAGGACGCCGAGATCTCAAAAAATTGGCTCTGTGTACCATCGATGGCGAAACCGCGAAAGATTTCGACGACGCTGTCTATGGCTACCAAGACGGCAAAAATTATGGGGTTTTAGTCGCGATTGCAGATGTCAGTCATTATGTTCCAGAGCGATCGCCCATCGATATCGATGCGTTTAAACGTTCAACCAGTATTTATTATCCGGGGCATTGCATCCCCATGATTCCCGAGGCGCTATCGAATGGCCTGTGCTCACTGAAGCCCAAAGTGCCCAGATTGTGCATGACGGTCGAGTTAATTATCGGCCCCTCTGGGACGGTCAAATGGGTGGAAGTCGGCGAAGGTGTAATGAAAAGCCAGGCTCGGCTGACATACACACAAGTCCAAAAATTAATCGATTCTGGGTTTCAGTCGCACGCGAAAATCCCAAAAGCAGTGGTCGAGAGCATTCGGGTTTTACAGAAAGCTGCCATCGCTTTGCGCGGTGCACGTATGAAACGGGGTTCGATTGATTTCGATGCCGTCGAGAGTGTGGTGGCACTCGATGCAGACGGCGAACCCGTCGCGATTAACCCAGCAGAACGTCAAGAATCGAATCGGTTGATTGAAGATTTGATGATCGCTGCCAATGAAGCCGTAGCGAAGTACCTGGAAGACAAAGGCTTTCCGACAATTTTTAGAATCCACGAGCCACCTAATTCAGAAAAACTCAAAGCGTTTGCTGTCATGGCCCAGGCCATTGGGGCTTTGACGCCCGGGCACTATAAGCAGCTTGAAAAGGCCCACGAGAGTCCCGCTGTGTTGGCCAAGTTATTAGAAAGCTTCAAAGACCACCCAGCGAAAGCAACGCTTGAAAGTGCATTGCTGAGATCGATGATGCAAGCGCGCTATAGCTCAAATAATTTGGGCCACTATGGTTTGGCTTCGAAAAGCTATTTGCATTTTACGTCTCCGATTCGGCGCTACCCTGATTTGATCGCCCATCGAATTTTAAGACAAAGCTTTACCAAGAAAGTCCATGTTCCAAACCTCCAAGAAATTGCGGATCACTGCAGCAATCAAGAACGCAAGGCGACGGATTTGGAACGCCAAATTCATGCGCTGCATGCAGCTTGGTTTATGCAGGATAAAATTGGCGAAAAACATGATGCTGTGATCACGGGTAAAACAGAATTTGGGCTGTTTGTGCGCCTGAAGCAGCACCATGTTGAAGGCTTGGTGCATATCTCGACGTTGAGGGGTAACCAACTCGCAACGGCTAAAATTGGCGACCCGGTCAAAATTCAGGTGGATGGCGTGAATATTGCCAGGCGTCATATTGACTTTAGTTTGGTGCCGCAAAAACGGTAATGGTTTTGGCCAATTTTTTGCCATAAGACCTGTGTGCCCCATCGGCAAATTGCAGTGTTAACGTGTGCTTCCCCGGGGAAAGTTCCAACACGCCTTCGGTTTGGGCTTTGCCGTAGTGAATGTCTTTGGCATCCATAGGTACAACCTGGCCTTCGGGGATTTCACCGGCTGAGTTATCGATCAAAATGTGATGATGCCCGGATTTGTGGTCTTCAATGTTCTGACCGGCGGGTCTGAGTGTCATGCCTTTCACACCAAACTGCACCAAGAAAGTGCTGGGAACTTTGGCGTTGTCTTGCAGGTTTTTAAAAAAGACCTCGGCATCTGGTTTTTTTTGGCAGGACACGAGCAAGAGGGCGACGAGAATAAACAGTTTCATGCGATGCTTTTAGAACTGTGAAGATTTTTTTGCAAGTTTGTTTATTTTCCATCGTTTGCCAGGCACAGAATGTGAAAGTGGGGCCTCCCGGCTTGATTGCCAGTGCCTGGATGTTCGTGCGATTTATTGCGGAACGTGATTTTCATGATGTTTCACGTCGAGAAAAATCCTATGAAGAAATTTTAGAAGAACGGCGAAACCAGATTGAGGAGTTGCGTCAGAAAATATTTGAAGATCCAAAAGACAGAGAATCTTTCGAACACTTATCTGAATTATTGACCCAACGGGCGAAGCCAGAAGATGCGGATGACGAAGCAGCTATCGAGTTTGAAATCATAGAACCTGAGCTGGCTTCTCATAATTTCGACAAACCACAAGGGTGGACGATGCCCGCCAGCGATGGAAGCGATGGAAATGAGCAGGTTCAATGTGTCCTTCACGAAGCACAAGATCCCATGTGCTGTCCTATGACGGGTGAGAGATTCAAAGATCCTGTGATCGCACTGGATGGCTACACGTATGAGCGGGAGGCTATGGAAAGATGGAATGCTGCCAATCCGGGATCCAATTTAGAATATCGAGAAAATCGTTTGGTAAAGGATCTGATAGAGGCTTATCGGCTTGAACGCAGAGAAGAATTTGTCGAGGTGAACTGTCCAATTTCTCATTGCCCTATGAAATCCCCCGTCGTTGCTTCTGACGGTTATACTTATGAACTAAATGAAATTAGGAAGTGGGTTCAGAAATCGGGATTATACTCTCCTTTTACCCGTAAGCCCTTGGAAGAGTCCTTTATACCGAATCGGATTCTAGATGCATTGATTAGGGCTGCGCGCGATCGTTTTGCTATTAATAGCCAACAGAAACCTGTTTCTGGATTACAGCGACGATCAAGAGATGTTTTTTTAAGCACGCTTGATACACAAAGACTGTATGACGAGTTACTACGCAATCACTGGGGGCTTTTGACAGAGGGTCATGCGAACGCTTTGATTAGTGCCGCGGAACGGGAAAACGCTGCGAAGTCATGTTGGTGTTTTTGGCGCAACGACGATGGGACAAAAACGCTTGCCCGATTGGTGGCTCCCAAGGTGACCAATTTCAGACCAAAAGCGAAAGTAATTATTTCTCAGTGGCTACTGGAGCATTAATAGCGGCGTTCTTGCAAGTGCCAGGCAAGTTACTGGGTGGCCGGCTGTTGCCAACACGCTTTTGGCTGCTTCAAGCGTAGCACCTGTGGTCATGACGTCGTCCACCAACAAGATATTTTTGGGCGTGTCGGCGTTTTTACGGATTTTGTATCGGCCTTGCGTCAGTGCAGCGCGTTCTATTTTAGAGGCGCTGAGAGTAAGTGGCCTATCAAAGCGCGTGTTTTGGAGCCAATCTAACACGGGAATCTTAAGTTGTTTGCTCAACGTGAGCGCGAATAAAGCCGACAGATCGAATCCTCGTGTGAGACGCCTGCGCCAATGAATGGGCACGAAGACGATGCCATCGAAACCAGAAATACCTCCTAAGGGGGGAATTGTTTTCATCAGTTGACGAGCTCTGCTTTCATCGGGAGAACATTTAGCTTTGTGAATCACTTCACGAATTGCGCCACTGAATAAAAACACAGCCCCTGAATCCGCAGGTTTAACCGATGGTTCGCAATATCGACAAAAAATTTGCATCTGCGAGACTTCATCGCAAGCGATGCACTGGGTCGGCCAGAGGGTGTCTAGGAATTTTTCGAGGTTTTTCAGCACCTATGCTATATCTCCTAGGCCATGAGAATTCTTCCAATCGCCGCATCAAGTCCGTTTAAAGTATCTGAGTATGAAGCCGGCAAGAAGCTTGTTGAGTCGCGGGGCTATGAGTTTGTGCGCGATGCTTCGCTGAGAACTGCGTCACAGAGCTATCTCAATGGTTCTGACCGAGAGCGTTTGCAAGAACTTGAAGAAGCTCTGGCCAGCACGAAAGCCGATTTGATTTGGGCGGTTCGGGGTGGGTATGGCATTACACGGTTGCTGCCTGGCTTGCCTGCCATAGCTTTAGCGAAGGCAGGGCCTGTCGTTGTCGGAATCTCTGACGTGACGGCGTTGACCTGTCATCTATGGGCACGATTTAAACGCAAAAGCCTGCATGCACCGGTACTCGCCCGAATCAACCAGGAGCCCCCAGAAGTCCTGGCGGCCATTGATTTGATTCTGAAAGGCCAAGCTCATCGGGTGAAGTATCCGGTTTTCACTTCCCCCTTTGAAAAAGGGGGATTGAGGGGGATTTTGATTCCAGTGAATCTCTCCATGCTAACCGAGTTAATCGGAACTCCCTCGATGCCTAATCTTCAAGATGCGATTTTATTGCTCGAAGATGCAAACGAAGAGCCTTATCGATTAGACCGCATGCTCACCCACTTAGGAGCCGCAGGGGTGTTGAAAGGCGTCAGAGCAATTATTGTCGGGCACTTAACAGCCTGTGGCGATAACCCAGAGGCTGTGTTTTTGGAGCGCTGTGCCGAGTTCAAGATCCCTTGTTTCACAGGGTTTCCCATGGGGCATGAGTCACCCAACTGGCCGGTGCCGGTGGGGGTCAAAGCTGAAATCACGGTTAACGGGAGCAAAGCATGTCTGAAAATTCTCGAAGAGCTGATCTAGAAAAATTTTTAACGACGGCGATTGCCCGAGGTCTGACGCATAAACTCGCTTGTTTGGTGGTGCGGGGTCAGCATCGGTTTGAATTTCATGCTGGGAGTTCAACTCCCCAAACAGAATATGATTTGGCGTCGCTCACAAAAATATTTTGCACGACGTTGTTAACAGCCCAGGCGGTCACAGAACACAAGCTCAGACTGGATGAGCAGCCGTGGCCAAACTGGCCAGGCGTTACAGTTGAACAAGTGCTTACGCATCGAGCGGGGTTGCCACCTTGGGTGGAGATTTCGAATATTCAAGACGCGTTGGCTGTAAAACTGGTTGCAAAGCCCAATACGCAAACAGTCTATTCAGACATGGGGTTTATTGCACTGGGTGTGTTGCTCGAGGACAGATTGGGAAAAAAACTCAATCAGCTATACACAAAGCCGCATGTGCATTTTTTGGGCGCAGAGCCAGTCGATGATCCCAGGTGCCGTGCGCTTGGGGGCGTGGCTGGGCATTCTGGCTTATTTGGAACACTGGGAGGCGTCTACGAAGAAGCCCAATATTTTTTGAAATGCCTCAAAAATCCTGAAACGCCTCTTGAACACAGGCTTAAAAGCTTCGCTGAATACCCAGGTCCACGGGGCCTAGGGTTCGATAAGCCAAGTGAAAACGGATCTACAGGAGAAGCATTGTCCGATAAATCTGTCGGTCACCTGGGCTATACGGGCACCAGCGTCTGGATAGATCCTACCCAAGACGCTATTTATATCTTGTTGATGCGACGTTTAGACGACGGTTCGCGCGCTGAAGAGTTGAGGGCTTTCAGACGGCAGTTTCACCAGCAAGCCGCTTGTCTTGCGTCATCTTGATACTCACTCGGGACACGTTTCCAACGAGGATTCGGCGAGTAGTTGGTCAAGTAGCCATGTTTGCGGAGGGCTTCTAAAAAGCGTCTGCGCATGTTTTTCTCCAGCAACTTGATTCGGGCTCTCGTCGTTCCCATCTGTTCAGCTGTGCCTTCTTGGGTGAAGCCCCTGGCAAATCGATAGGCAAAAAAGTTTCTTTCCTCAATGCCGAGTTGGTCAATAAACGCTTGCATGATTTTTTTGAGCTGTTCGTTCTCAGCTTGCTTTTCAGGGTTCACGCACATGCCACTGTCGAATGCCCCCGAAAAAGCGCCTTCGGTGTTTTCTGCGTCGTCAATGAACTCTGCTGAAATCAGGCGATCTCGGTGTAAACTCTCTCGCAGAACCAAATTCTTGGCGATCGAAAACAAATAAGTCTGAAAGGGCCTGACGCCATCATAATTTTCCCGAGTCGTTTTAGCGAACGCTCGAGCGAAAGTTTCTTGGACGAGTGACTCGGCGTCTAGGTTAGCGTCGGTCCCCCTGAAGCGGCACATTTTGCCTTGGCTCGAGAAGTTAAAACCGCTTTGCAGAAAGCGACGCAACGAAGTCGCATATTTTTCGTAGAGTGCTAGAAACGCGGTTTCTTCCCCGTTTCGATAAGACAATAGCAATTGCGGATCTCTAAGCATCGCATGACTCCCTTTGTTTGTGAGCGTACAGAGAGTTTCGCTCGGATTTGACAAAGGTTGCGTGAAACGTTAGCGCCTGGTTCCTATGCGACGAATTTTTATTTTGCTCGGCCTCTTGAATACACTTGCCTTCGCTGAAGATTGGAAACAGGAGACGGCGCCTAAGCTGAATTTTCTCGAATTAAACGGTTATTTTAGAAGCCGCATGAATTTATTGAGCCGCTGCGATCTCGGGACGTTTGTGCCACCTACTGCGACAACGCTGGGTCAAGGGACTTCGGGTTGCCCGGTACCGACTTCGTATAGTAGTCCCGAGAACGCCGGTAAAAACTCTGCGGATCGACCGAGTACTTTGTTTTGGTCTGACTTGCGACTGCGCTTAGATCCGACGATTAATGTCAATGAAGATATTCGCATCAAGGGTCAAGTAGATATTCTGGATAATATTGTCCTGGGTTCGGCGACCGGTTTGTATTCAAGCCCCAGTTACCCATACTCTTTTCTAAGTGCGACGCAGTATGAGCAGCCAGGTTATCTTCGTGTGAAGCGTGCCTGGTCTGAAATCGATACGGCCATTGGAGAAGTTCGATTTGGACGCATGCCGATTAATTTCGGCCTGGGCTTGCTGTATAACAGCGGCAATCAGATCACGAATGACTTCGGAGACAACGTCGATGGTCTGATGTTCGCGACGCAGGTGTGGGGGCACTATTTGATTCCAGGATTCTTTATGTCATCGATGGGGCCGAATCAACGCGGTGGTGGCATGGGCAGTCTAGGCGACGGCGGAACTGCTTATGAATCGAATGAGTGGGGACAGCGCTACGATATCGATCCAAGCGATAATTCCTATAGCTTTGTTTTGAGTTTTGCCAAGAAAGACAAAGAGGCGGATATCAAAGCTTTGTTGGCGGATGGTCGCTGGGTTTTGAACTACGGGGCCATGGGGACGTATCGGTTCCAGGTGAATGATCGCATTGTTGATCCTACAGATAAGTTGAAGTTTGTGTTACAGAACAGGAATTCAAACGCCGGCTTTTTATCGCTCTGGGCGGATTACCGCTGGGACAAATTGCAAGTGGAGGGCGAAGCTGTCGGGATTGTGGGCCAAATTGGCAACTCGAAGGGTCTTTGGGATGATCCAAATCAATCAGTCTCTCTTTCGATGTTACAGGCGGGTCTTGCCGTGAAATCACGCTATGGTTTCATGAGCGACAAACTGGGAGTGGGTCTTGATGCCGGGTGGGCTTCGGGTGATCGGGCCTATGGGATGGGTGTGCGGCCAGGTTTGAAGAAGACCACTAAAAAAGGTGATGCAGATGGGCAACAATTTGGTGGCAGCGATACAACGATTAATAATTTCAGATTTAATCCGGCGTATCAAATCGACATGATTTTGTTCCGAGAAATTATGGGTACGGTCACGGATGCATTTTATCTGAAGCCTCATATCGCCTATGATTTTACAAAAGCTTTTGGCGTTCGGCTGGATATTATTTCGTCGTTTACGAATTTTGCTGAGTCCACACCGGGGCAGAGTCAGATTTTGGGTTTGGAATTCGATGGCTCGCTCTATTATCAATCTGAACAGGGTATTTTTGCCAGAATGCAATATGGGCTGTTGGTGCCGTTTGCGGGCTTAAATCATGGAGATGATCAGGTTACCGGCAATGTGGCCCTCTTCAATGATTTTGGGACTTCCCGGCTGGCTTCAGCGTTCCAAATCTTTGGCGGAATTTCGTTTTAAGTTTCTGATCAGAGCGAGGCTGGCATAAAAAATCGGTACGTTGCAGGCCGTTAAGCACAGCTTAAACAAGTAGCCGTTAAAAATCAGCCACCCAGCTTGGCCTGCAGGGATCAAGCTGAACAAATTGAGGATGCTGACCACCAGGCAAGTATCTATGAACAGCGAGAGACTCGTCGACCCAAAATTGCTTAAACCCAGCCAACCGCTTTTTTCACGAATAAACAAATAGGCAGAAATATCAAAACGCTGTGAAATATATGCCGCTGTTACAGAAATTAACGACGCGGTGGCTGTGTGGCCAAATACCTGATGAAACATCTGATTGTTGACAGTTGACCAGGTTGTCGCCGGCAAATGATCCATGATAAAAATAATCAGAGCGATCAGAATGTTTAAACTAAGCGCCAGTTTGACACAAAATCTTGCTTTCTCACGACCATAAAATTCGGCCAATAAATCTGAAATCATGAACGTAAACGGGTACAAAATCGCCCCGATGGACAGTTCAAAAGTATGAAACGGTAAGATCGGCAGAATCACAAATTTTTGATAAACTAGATTGCCTGTAACAATGAGAACAGCAAACAAACTGCATAGACAAAGATAGATACGTTCTTGGATGGTAAAAATCATAAAGCCGGCCTATTTCTAAGCCGGCTGGTGAGTTTAGACAAGAGCTTAAACTAGCATCGGCGCCATTGCAGGCTGTAGATCATACCGGCATGCAAATCGGCACTGTCAACCGTCGCCATCGCATCTTCTCTGTAGGATCGAACAAACATGCTGGTGGTGGCGCGCAGATTGACATCCTGACCACAAGGGGACCAACTGACTGCTGTGGCGACGAGGTTGTTTCTAAGAACATAGTTGTCGGCGAGGGGCCCCTGGAAAGCTTTCGAGTAGGCTGGTCCTCTGGTTCCAGCGAAGAAGTATTCGGCGTTGAACTTGGACATAGCGCCAACGGGTAAATTGTTAAACCCGCGATAATCGATGTTGATCACGGAGACGCTTAAGCCATTGGGTACATGCACAGGAACCGCAATATCACAGTTCTTGCGATCTAGGGTGCGCCCAGATTGGCCACCTGCTTGGACCATGAATTGGCCAAATAAAATACTCAACGAGCTGTGATCTGGGCTTAGAGCAACAGAAGCGGATCCATTGGGGCAACCAGTTCCATTGT
This sequence comes from Myxococcales bacterium, assembly GCA_023248545.1. Classification (GTDB taxonomy): domain Bacteria; phylum Myxococcota; class UBA727; order UBA727; family JABDBI01; genus AER2-1. Next base: position 43,503 of record JAHFEF010000014.1, read on the forward strand.
AAGCGGGATAACCCAATCGAACGTCATCTGCAAAACTCGGAAGGGACAATACTGCGATCGCTAAAGATAATAGGACTTTTTTCATAGTTGATCCTCGTGGCGCTTCACCGGAAGCGTCACGAGGGACTATGATTGTTTTTTACGGCGCTCGCGTCGGACGATCATCCTATGCCAATTGCTGCGCTAAATAATTTGCGTCGCCAATGGATTTCAGAAGGTCAATTTGTTTGCCTAAGAAGTCCAGGTGCTCTTCCTCGGAAGCCAAGATGCCTTCGAGTAAAACGGCGCTGCCATGGTCGTGGTGACTTCGGCAGAGTTCGATGCCAGATTTGAGGCGTTCAACTGCTTCAGATTCGAGATTAAAATCGGCTTTAAATTGCTCTGGAACATTTTCGCCAATGTTAATCTTGCTCAGGCGTTGGACATTGGGGATGCCATCTAAAAATAAAATGCGCTCGATCAACATTTCGGCATGTTTCATTTCATCAATGGATTGCTTGCGTGCGACTTGATAGAGCTTGGTATAGCCCCAGTGTTCGCAAAGCTCGGCATTCAGGAAATACTGGTTGATAGCGGTTAATTCAGCGGTGAGAACTTCGTTCAATAGATCGATGATCGGGGAATTTTTCTTCATATAGGATGGATAAAAGCTCAGGATGGCAGCTTTGGCAACAGCCTCCGGCCCCACAGGCTTGTTCAATCAATTCTATAGAAGCCGCGCCCTCCCGGATGCACTGCTTCACTTCAGACTCTGACACCCCTGTACACAGGCAAACGATCATTTGTTTGAAATAGCATAAGAGGCATTATTTTGGCGGTGCTATTGACAAACCTCAAAAACGATCTCTATAGTGCGCCTCCATGCCTACTATTAATCAGCTGGTCCGCAAAGGACGCCAACTCGTAAAAGAGCGCTCAGATGCTCCCCATCTGCAAGAATGCCCGCAAAAACGCGGTGTGTGCACGCGCGTATACACCACCACGCCTAAAAAGCCGAACTCCGCGCTTCGAAAAGTCGCCCGTGTTCGCTTAACCAATGGAATGGAAGTAACGACCTATATTCCGGGTGAGGGTCATAACTTGCAAGAGCACTCTGTGGTATTGATCCGCGGTGGCCGAGTCAAAGACTTGCCTGGTGTTCGCTATCACGTGGTTCGCGGTGCCTTGGATTCCGTAGGCGTTTCTAACCGTAAACAAGGTCGTTCCAAGTACGGTACGAAAAAGGGTAAATAAGTATGCCAAGACGTCGCGATGTTCCTAAACGTGTCATCCACCCTGATCCCAAATTCGCGGATCGTTTGGTGAGCAAATTTGTCAATGTAGTCATGGAAGACGGCAAGAAGTCCGTCGCCGAAGGCATTATTTACGGTGCTTTCGAGACCATTGAAGACAAAACCAAAGAAGATCCTATTAAGGTCTTCAAAAAAGCCTTAGAAAACGTGAAGCCTCAAGTTGAAGTGCGGTCGCGCCGAGTCGGTGGGGCTAACTATCAGGTTCCAGTGGAAGTTCGAGCCGAGCGCAGAGTGGCTCTGGCATTTAGATGGATCCGAGACTTTTCAGCCGCTCGCGGTGAACGCACCATGCGTGATTCGTTGGCTGGCGAGATCATGGACGCAGCCGCAGGTCGCGGTGGCGCTGTCAAAAAACGCGATGATACCCATCGCATGGCTGAAGCAAACAAAGCATTTGCACACTATCGTTGGTAAATATGGCACGTGATATTCCATTAGAACGCATTCGCAATATCGGTATCGTGGCTCACATTGATGCCGGTAAGACAACCACCACGGAACGTGTTTTGTACTACACGGGCAAAAGCCATAAAATTGGCGAAGTTCATGATGGTGCTGCGACCACAGACTACATGGCCCAAGAACGTGAACGTGGGATCACGATCACTTCCGCCGCTGTGACCTGTGAATGGAAACGTCGAGAAGACCCTAAGTCTCTCCCTTACAGAATCAATATTATTGACACCCCCGGACACGTGGACTTTACGATCGAAGTCGAGCGATCCATGCGTGTGTTGGATGGCGCTGTCACCGTGTTTGACGGCGTGGCGGGCGTGGAACCACAGTCTGAAACCGTTTGGCGTCAGGCCGATCGCTATGGCGTTCCCCGAATGTGCTTTGTAAACAAATTGGACCGAACGGGTGCTAATTTTTTCAGATGCGTCGATATGATTGTCGATCGCCTCAAAGCAAGACCTGCTGTGATCTCGCTGCCGATTGGTGTTGAAGCGACTTTTGTGGGTATTGTCGATTTGATTCGCATGAAAGCCCTGATCTGGCACAACGACGATCTGGGTGCGCATTACGACGTAACCGATATTCCAGCGGACATGCAGGAGCAGGCCCACAAGTACCGTGAAAAACTCATGGAAGATTGCGCCGACTGCGACGACGCGTTTGCTGAAAAATTCCTAGAAGGCCATGATGTTACCGAAGAGGATGTGATCAGGGCTTTGCGTGCGGGAACCATTGCCTACAAGATCGTTCCGACTTTTTGCGGTTCGGCTTTTAAGAACAAAGGCGTTCAGTTCATGCTGGATTGCGTTTTGGACTTCCTGCCATCTCCATTGGATATTCCACCTGTGAAGGGCAAGCTCGAAAACGGTGAAGAAGTTTTCAGGGCCGCCAAAGATGATGCGCCTTTCTCGGCTTTGGCCTTCAAAATTATTAATGACAAGTATGGTCAGCTGACGTTTATTCGTGTTTATTCGGGCACGCTGACCAAGGGCGATACGATCGTCAACATGCGTTCGGGCAAAAAGACTCGAATTGGCCGTTTGGTGCGTATGTATGCAGACAAGCGCGAAGACATCGAGGAAATCGGGGCCGGCGGTATCGCGGCTGCCATTGGAGTGGACGCGACCACGGGGGATACACTCTGTGACCCAGCACATCCGATTATTCTGGAATCTCTAGACATTCCCCCTGCGGTTGTTAAACTGGCCATCGAACCTAAGACCAAAGCCGATCAAGAAAAAATGGGCATTGGGTTGTCTAAGCTCAGCTCTGAAGATCCCTCTTTGAGACTCAGTGTAGATGAAGAGACCGCTCAGACAACGATCGCAGGCATGGGTGAGCTCCACCTAGAAATTATTGTCGATCGCCTCAAGCGTGAATTTCAGGTTGAGGCGAATGTTGGTAAGCCACAGGTAGCCTACCGAGAGACCATCACCAAGAAAGTCGAACAAGAAGGCAAGTACATCAAACAGTCCGGCGGCCGCGGTCAGTACGGACACGTTTGGGTACGCATCGAGCCGAATGAAACCGGCAAGGGTTTTGAATTTATCAACGAAATTGTGGGTGGTAGCGTTCCCAAAGAGTATATTCCGGCTGTTAAAAAAGGCGCTGAAGAAGCGCTTACTTCCGGTATTCAGGCTGGCTACCCAGTGGTAGACGTCAAGTACACGTTGTTTGACGGCAGCTATCACGATGTTGACTCAAACGAAATGGCGTTCAAGATTGCTGCTTCGATGGCCTTTAAAGAAGGCACCAAGAAGGCCAGTCCGATTATTTTGGAACCGATCATGAAAGCCGAAGTGATCACCCCTGAAGATTGGATGGGCGATGTGATTGGTGACTTAAACAGCCGTCGTGGCCGTATTACCGGCATGACCGAACGCAGTGGTATGAAGATTGTTGATTCAAACGTCCCCCTTGCGGAAATGTTTGGATATGCCAATGATCTGCGTTCCAGAACGCAAGGGCGGGCGACTTATACAATGGAATTTAGTCATTACGAACAAGTGCCTAATAACATTGCTCAGGAGATAGTGTCCAAAGCAACTGGCGCTTGAAGTTTTAATTATTTTTGAAGGAGAGATTCGGATGTCAAAAGAGAAGTTTACCCGCGATAAGCCCCACGTCAACGTCGGGACCATTGGTCACGTCGATCATGGCAAGACCACTTTATCGGCTGCGATCACCAAGGTCTTGGCCAAAAAAGGCCAGGCAACTGCCATGGCCTATGACCAGATTGACAAGACCCCGGAAGAAAAGGCCAGGGGAATTACGATCTCAACTGCTCACTTAGAATATCAAACCGACAAGCGTCACTACGCCCACGTCGATTGCCCAGGCCACGCGGATTATGTGAAGAACATGATCACCGGTGCGGCTCAGATGGACGGTGCGATCTTGGTCGTGTCGGCAGCCGATGGCCCGATGCCTCAGACCCGTGAGCACATTTTGCTCGCCCGTCAGGTCGGTGTTCCCTATATTGTCGTGTACATGAACAAGTGCGACATGGTCGACGATAAAGAGTTGTTGGATCTGGTCGAACTCGAAATTCGTGAATTGCTCACGTTCTACAAGTTCCCAGGCGACAC
>JAHFEF010000015.1:0-11671 GCA_023248545.1 Myxococcales bacterium
CTTTAAGCAGGTCGATGAGGAAAAATTGAAAGCGTATTACGCCAAAGCAACGTGGAACTTAGAGGGCATCACCGACATCCATCAGCTGTATAGAAAAACGTTTGATGGGATGTATGCGCTCCCAGAGCTTGAGCCTCATCTGCCTTTATGGAAGAGGAAACCGCTCCACCCTGAACCAGAGTCGGAACGCTATCGGCTCTCACCGTGCACACATATAATGAGCCCCTAGCCATTCAGATTTTTTCACAGCTCCCACTGTATTTCGCGTTGATGACAAAGTTGGTGAAGCACATCAGCTCGATTTAAACTGTTACCCACTTCTGAAAAGTGATTTCATACGGTTCAAATCCATAGAGGTCATAGGCTCTCGCAGCCAACTCGTTGTTTGCCAAGGCACAAATTCTAACGCGCCCTTTGAAACGTTTTGCGCACAGATTATCAAAAACAGCATCGAATAAACGCTGCGCGATTCCCTGTCCTCGATATTTTGCCAATACACAAACGTCACTGATGAGGGCATGATGGGTCGAATTTTTCTGTTCGATAGCGTTTTCTTCTGATTCCATTCGATAGCAAACAAAACCTGTAAATTGCTTTTTTTGCAAACAAACAAGAATTGCTCCATCTTGATCTTGGGTTGCATGAAGCATCTCGTCGAAATACTTCTCGCAAACTTTATTAGAGGCCCTTTTTCGAGTATCGCTTAAAGAATATTCATGCTTTTGCAGTTCGAAAAGTGCTTCCATAATTTGAGGCTTATATTTTGGAGAATAATCTTCGATTTGCAGCATCAAGAGAGCATACCAGATTGGATCATGAAGTCACCATAGCGACCGGAATTCACTAGACCTCCGCTTTTTACTCATCCTAGGTGCTCCACATTTAAAACAAGAAAATATTGGTGGGTCGTCACGGATTTGAACCGTGGACCAACGGATTAAAAGTCACATATAGGCAGATTAACAGGTGGCTGTGCGAGTTGAGGCTGTTTTTGGAGCGAAAAGCTGATATTAAATCGTTTGGGGATATTTTTTCATGACCAAGCTCACCATCAACAAAGATTACAAAGATTTTCTGATCGATCTCAAAACTCGAATTCGGTCTGCGCAAATTAAGGCGGCCCACGTTGTCAACCGCGAACTGATTCAGCTGTATTGGGAGATGGGAAAAAGTATTATTGAGCGGCAAAAATCAACCCAATGGGGATCGGGGTTTCTGGAGCAATTGGCCAAAGATTTGCGATCTGAGTTTCCTGGGATGGAGGGATTTTCAGAGACAAACCTAAGCAGAATGCGTAGATTTGCAGATAGATACCCCAATTTTTTAATTTCGCCACAAGCTGTGGCGGAATTGCCCTGGGGCCAAATTTCTTTACTGATAGATACGATCAAGACTGAAATCGAGCGGGATTGGTATGCCAGCCAAACTCTTGAATATGGCTAACTCGCCGCGGTGGATTCCCAACTGAGAACAGATGCCGATCATCCCACCATTGGCATACTTCTTTGCCAATCGAAGGACAAAATTGTTGCTGAATATGCACTCAGAAACGTATCTAGCCCAATGGGTGTCTCGGAATACCAACTGACCAAGATGATGCCGAAAGAGCTTAAAACAAGCCTGCCAACGATTGAGGAACTTGAGGCTGAGCTCAAAGAAGTCAAAGGCGGTTCATTGCCTAAGGAAAAGAAGCCTGCTCGAAAAAAGAAAGGCATCTAAATTGGCAGGCGGTGCCTGCCGAATGGCGAATTAGCCCACAAGCTGTGGCCCAATTGCCCAGACAGTGTCTGCGGAATTGCTGAGGATTGGTCACACCGCGTGTGACGAATTCATCAGGGTGGACGAAATCACGTATTTAAAAAGTCGAACACCTTCATGAACGACTTCGCCAGTAAATGTCATGTCGCACTTTTCCATGACCCGGGCCGAAGCCAGATTATCAGGGTGGCGCACAGCCACAATTTGATTCAAACCCAATTTCAAAAAACCGTGTTCCAATAAACCGCGTAAGAGCTCTGTGCCAAGGCCTCGACCCCAATAATCCTTTCGCAAAATATATCCAGCTTCAACGTCACTGCTTCCTTCAAATAGTTCAAGAGCAGCCTCTCCAACCACTTGTCCAGTTGCTTTATCGATAACTGCCCACGAGCCAAGTCCTGGGTGGGCTTCATAAAAAGCGATATATTTCGTCAAAACCTTCTGAACGACTTCTTCACCGCCACCCCACGTACCATCGCCAATAAACTTCATGACATCTGGATCATTCCAAAAGGATACGCAGCCCGCAATGTCTTCAAGAGTCCATTGACGGGTCAAGAAATGTTCAGTTTCGAAAATCACAGCTCTTTTCAAAATCCAACAATAACGGCGCATGGTCTGACACTTCGTCTTTCATCACTTCAAAATGATTGATGCTGATTTCTGGTGACACAAAGACATAGTCGGCGAATTTTTCATCTTTGTCATAAAAACTTGTTCGCGTAGAAGTCACTTGGTGGGTCTTGATTAAATTGGTCATCCCAACTTCAAGAATTTTTACGCTCTCAGTGTCTGGCTTCAAGTTAAAATCGCCGCACAGAATTTTTGGACCATCACAAGTATTCAAGAAGTTTTTGATTTTTTTCGACTGAGTAATGCGCTCATGTGTATCCGTTTTACCTTGACCATTCCATAGGCCATGGACATTGGCGACCGTGTAAGTCTGGTTGTTTTCTTGAAAACGAACCCACTGTAAGTTTCTCTGATGCGTTGGACCCATGCCAGGGTAGTTTGGGTTGTCGTGGATTTGAACTTCGCCTTCACCAATAATACGAATCGAGTTCTTCACAAACATACCGATGCCATAGGAATTATTCACAACAGGTCTGAAGAACCCTTGGTGATTTGGCAGGCGGGCCTGAATGTCTGAGAATGTATCCAGACTGACTTCGAACCCGTCAAGCGTACAAATTGTACTGAAGGCTTTGCGATGGACCTCTTGAAGACAAAAAATATCAATATCTTGGTGAGCTTCCATAAAGTCCAACAGAGGCTGGCGAATACGGCCACCCCAAATATTCAATGTAATCAGTTTCATATAGGTAGGCTGCCGGCCAACGCGAAAGGCGTCAACTGGCTTAGTTCCCATGGATTATTGGTGGGTCGTCACGGATTTGAACCGTGGACCAACGGATTAAAAGTCCGATGCTCTACCGGGCTGAGCTAACGACCCACACTGGCGTGCCGTTTGCTGTAGTCAGACAGGTCTCAGATGTCAAGGCGGCTTTCTTAAATACCCCCAGGGCAACAGGCCTATTTTCTATGAATTTATCCAAAATCGATGTGATGTCTGGTGACGATCTCAAACGCTCAAAATCTTGCTCTTTGCACGCAACACAAAAAAGTTGTCGAGAAACTTTATCGTATGTATCCAGCCTCGAGATCACTTCCTGACCAATATAACAGCCCTTGTTCCAAGCAATTAGTTTTCCGAGGCCAAGCTCGAGGGGATGATAAGACTCATTAATTTCATTGGGAGATTTGATTACACAACGCGCAATGCGTTCAGCCTCAGAATACCCGTCAGCAGCGTCGGGAACATAAAGTTCTCGAACGGAAACTTTTTCTGAGAATAAATATTTCTCGAGCCAGTTTTTTAATTTGTTTGGCTCGTCGTGACTGCTGGTCAACAACCACTTGTTCTCGCCGAGACCCACCTGATGCACGACGTCAATTATTCTGCCTCTTTGATCGAGGAAACAATTTGGGAATGCTTTGGCTCGAGGGGCATTCAAAATATCTTGTGTTGAAAGTCTATGCAAAAAAGAGGTAGCATCCGGTCCTGAGACCTCGATAAACGCCTTGCAAGGAGACCAAAATGAAATATCGTTTGCTAGCACCTGGACCGACTCCTGTTCCTGACCGTGTTTTGAGCATTATGTCGCGCTCTGTGGTTCACCACCGCACCCCCGCCTTTGAACGCATCTTTGCCGATTGCATCCAAGGACTCAAGTGGGTGTTCCAAACAGACGATGATGTCTTGGCCCTCTCTTGCTCCGGAACAGGCGCCTTTGAAGCCATTTTTCAGAACTTTTTCTCGCCGGGCGATACGGTCATTAACATTACTGGGGGAAAATTTGGCGATCGCTGGGGCAAAATGGCCAAAGTATTTGGCCTCAACGTAGTCTCTGTCGACGTCCGTTGGGGTGACAGTGTCACCCTCCAAGCGGTCCAAGAAGCCCTCAAAAGCCACCCACAAACCAAGGCCGTTGTCTGCGTGGCCAGCGAGACTTCTACGGGCGCCAGACACCCCTATGAACAGATCGGCCAAGAAGTCAAAAAGCTCTCCGATTGCATTCTCGTTGTCGACGCCATTACCGCTTTAGGCGTGTGGGACATCCAACCCGAACGCGACGGAATCGATATCCTGGTAACCGGTTCTCAAAAGGCCATGATGTTGCCCCCAGGGTTGGCTTTCTTATCGGTCAGCAAGAAAGCTTGGGCTTTAAGTCTCACTTCTAAAATGCCGCGTTTTTATTTTGACTTAGCCAAAGAAAAGAAAGCCCAGGCGCAGAATCAAACGGCCTACACGCCTGCTGTCTCGCTCATGACCGGTCTTCAAGAATCGCTTTTGATGATGCAGGAAGAAGGCCTTCAGAACATATTTGCCCGGCATGCTCGCATGGCCAAAGCCACACGCGCAGCCATGCAGGCACTTAACCTGCAGCTCTTCCCCAAACACCCCGCCGACTCTCTCACGGCTGTTTGTGCACCCGATGGCATCAAAACCAATGGTGTCTACTCAGGGCTCAGAGACCGCGCCAATTTAACAATCGCAGGCGGTCAAGATGAGCTCAAAGGCAAAATATTTAGAATCGCGCATCTGGGTTATTTCGACGAGCTCGATATCCTGACTGTGCTCAGCGCCCTCGAAATTATCTTGAAGCAAGAAGGCTATCGGGCGTTTGAGCCGGGGGCTTCGATTGCAGCCGCAAGCGCGATCCTGGAAGAAGGATTTAGGCCGGCGGAGTAGCCCTGGATCATCGTCGGTCATGGGCGACCTCTCTTGCACCTGGACCATCGTCGGTCGCAAGCGACCTCCTCTGTCCAGGCTGCTGACAATTAAGACGCCTTCGGCGCCTTTGACGTTGAGCCTGGGCATTTGTTAGATTTGAATCAAAAGCTCTGTAAGAGCGCAATATCTTGCCCAATCTTATGACGCTCTTACAGAGCTCCTGGCGAGGAGAGTATCACACCGTACCTGGGCCTGCGCTCGCTGAGGCTCGCTTCAACCCAGGCTACTTTCAAGAATGCGCCCTACGGCTGCGCCTGCCGAAGCCTTGGCGTAGGCAGGGCTCAACGTCAAAGGCGCCGAAGGCGTCTTAATTGTCAGCAGCCTGGACAGAGGAGGTCGCTTGCGACCGACGATGGTCCAGGTGCAAGAGAGGTCGCCCATGACCGACGATGGTCCGGGAAATGGGGAACTATGCCTTCCGAGCCGTAATTTGATCCACCAGGTCATTCAATTGATCGATTGACGAAAAATGAATGACTAACGTGCCCTCGCCCTGATGATGCTTCAGCTCGACGCGTGTGCCTAACACCTGCTCCATGCGTCTTCTGACTTCTTTTTCTTCGCCAGATTCCAGCTTTTTCTTGGAAGCAGGCTTTTTGTGCTCTTTTTGCTTTTTAGAGACCAGCGCTTCGGCGGCGCGGACACTTAAACCTTGTTCAGCAATGTGCTCGCCCAGCTGTCGAATTAAGCTGTGGTCTTCGAGGCCGAGCAACGCTCGCGCATGGCCCATGGTGAGTCTCTTGGACACCACCTGATTCTGAACCGTCGCAGGCAACTTGAGCAACCGCATGGCATTGGTGATCGTGCTGCGTTCTTTGCCAACCGCTTTCGCAATTTGCTCTTGGCTGAGGCCTTGGTCTTCATGAAGGCGCTTATAGCTCTCGGCTTCTTCAATGGCGTTTAAGTCTTCACGCTGGATATTCTCCACAAGCGCCAGTGTCAGCAAATCTTTGTCGGCAACTTCTGAAACCACGCAAGGAACGCTCTTGAGGCCCGCCAGCTCGGCTGCACGCCAACGTCTTTCGCCCGCTACGATCTCATAACTCCCTCTGGCATGCCGACGAACTACAATCGGTTGTAAAACACCATGCCGTTTGACGCTCTCAGCCAGTTCTGCCAACGCCGTTTTTTCGAAATGCTGTCTGGGCTGTCCTGAACTGCCTCGGATTTCATGGATGCCTAGTTGCATCAGCCCGGCTTCTGCTTTGGTTTCTATCTTTGGGATCAGTGAGCTTAAGCCTCTGCCCAACCCATGTTGTTGTTTTTTTAGGCTCATCTTCGAGTAGCTCCTTGGGTATGCTTCCGAATCATTTCTTTGGCGAGAGCGCCGTAGGCCTTGGCCCCCTTAGACAATGGGTCATAGATAACTGCTGGCATCCCGTGGCTAGGGGCTTCGGAAAGTCGAACATTGCGTGGAATAACAGATTTATACACTGTCTTCGGGAAGTGTTTTTGGGCCTCAGAAACCACCTGGTGGCAAATCTTATTACGTGAATCAAATAAAGTTAAAACCAGGCCTTCCATTTTAAGTTTCGAGTTGAGCGACGCTTGCACCAATTTAATGGTTTCCAATAGATGCGATAGGCCCTCTAAAGCATAATACTCGCACTGAAGTGGCACCAAGACACCGTCCGAAGCTGTTAGAGCATTAATGGTTAGCAGTCCCATGGAAGGTGGGCAGTCAAAAAATACGTAGTCATATTTTTTATCAGCTGCCTGGAAAAGCCTTTTTAAATGCGTTTCTCGAGACATCGTTCCGACAAGCTCTACTTCTGCGCCAGCTAATTGGATATTCGACGGGATAAGATCTAGGCCTGAAATATCTGTTTTGCGAACAACGTCGGATAATTTAGTTTTATGAATCAGCGCGTGATAAATCGTTTTTTCATGCGTCTCGGGCATAACCCCAAAGCCACTGCCAGCATTGCCTTGGGGGTCTAAATCCACCAGCAACACGTTCTTCTTTTGCGTCGCCAGTGACGAGGCTAAATTGACTGCAGTTGTCGTTTTTCCGACCCCGCCCTTTTGATTTACAACTGCTATCATTCGGCTCATATTGCCTCTTTCCCTTTAATTATGTTCCACGTGAAACAAAGACCGCTATCTGGCGTCTGTGCCCTGGTTCTAACTCATAATAGGCTTGATGTTCAAGGGCCCAGTGGGGTGTATTTTTTATTTCTTCTTTTTCCGACAGCCAAAATGCAATGCGCCCGCCAGGCGCAAGCACAGGCTCTAAAATCGGCCAGTTTGTCGGCGAGAACGCCGCACGCGTGATTGCAAACTGGATACTTTGAAGTTCCTCCACCCTTTTACCTAGGACACTTAACCGATTTAATTTCATCGAAGAAGCTGATAACCTTAAAAAAGAGCATTTCTTTTTCGATGATTCAACGAGGGTAATATCTCTATCTGGCCATAAAACAGCAGCTATTAGACCCGGGAATCCGGCGCCACTGCCCAGGTCATAAATTAAATCCGAAATAGGGACTAATTTTTCGAGTATTTTAAGTCCCAATAAACTATCCACATAGTGATAGAGAAAAATTTTCTTAGGATCATCGATCGTCGTTAGATTGTGAACATTTTTCCACAGGTTTAATAAATCAAAATGTATTTGCAGCTGGTCTATTTGCTTTTTTTCTAAATAGATTCCAAACGCGTCAAAAGTTTTCCACAGGTTTTCCACAGATCAGGCTCACTTTTTCCACAGATCAGGTTTTCCACAGATCTGCTGATCAGGTGTTTTAGCACTCCCTGTGGAAAACTCGACCCAAATTTTAAAATTTTACAAATTATCAATCAGTTATTGGTAAAAGTTTTCCACACCCCCCTGTGGAAAACCTGTGGAAAAGCTGTGGATAACCTGTGGAAAACTTTTTGGGCGGCCTGATCGAGATCAAGTTTTCCACAGGTTTTTATAATACAGTGGATCAGGTTTTCCACAGGTGATCAGGGGATCGATCAAGTTTTCCACAGGTTACCTGTGGAAAACCTGTGGAAAACTTGTGGAAAAGATCACGTGATCAGGTTTTCCACAATTTCTCCACAGGTTTTCCACAGAGTTTTCCACAGGAAGAATCGTTGTAACTGTGGAGAAATTCAGGAATTAAAAAGTTTTCCACACTTTCCACAGGCCTGATGATGATGATGAATTTTTTAATTACTAATTCAGATCATCAGATCAGCCTGATCTGCTTGGATCAATAAACTCTTGCGGCTGGATTCGAGCCGGGTTAATCAAAGCACTATGGAAATTAGAATTGCCGTATCCGAACTCTCCAAGGCACTCCAGCTGCTCCAGGGTGTTGCTCAACGAAAAAATACCATGCCGATTTTAGCCCATGTTTTCCTCGAGGCTCAGGGCAACACGCTGCGTTTAAGCGCGACAGATCTGGATATTGGCCTGCAAATTATACGAGCCTGTGAGGTTAATCAGCCTGGTGCCATCACTGTATCTGCTAAGTCTTTATTAGACATCGTCAAGCTTCTACCGGGTCCTTATGTCACACTCGTGACATTGCCGAACCAGCACCTTTTGGTCAAGAGCGCCAAGACCCAGGCTCGTTTGTTGGCGCTTCCCCCTGAAGAATTCCCCAGACTGCCTGATATTACCGGCATTTCATGCAACAAGATGAACACGAAAAATTTCTTGGAAGCCATCCAAAAAACGATTTACTCCTCGAGTGTGGATGAGAATCGCTATAATTTGACAGGTGTGTATTTGGAACCCGGGCATTCGCCGAAAGATCCATTTGTATTTGTTTCTACAGATGGTCACAGGCTTAGCCACTATATGCTGACGCTGGATCAAGAAACGCTGAGTCTGCCCATGCCGGTGATTTTGCCACGCAAAGGTCTGATCGAGCTGATTAAGATCTTGGAAGCCCATGTCGGTACCGAAAATCACCAATTTGATCTGGGATTCTCGCACCACCAGGCAGTATTAAAGACCGAAGATGTATTACTCACCATGCGTTTGATAGATGGTAAATTTCCAGATTACAAACAGGTTATCCCTAAAATATCTGACAAAATTATTCGTGCCACCAAGTCCGATTTTGTGGCGAGTTTGCGTCGAGTTTCGGTGTTAACCAGTGACAGAAACCAAAGTGTTAAGTTGGTCTTAAAACCCAGCGAGCTTACAGTTTCCTGTGTGAATCCTGAAGCTGGTGAAGTTTCAGATGATGTGCCGATTGACTACACCGGACCAGACATGGAGATCGCTTTTAGTGCGGGCTATTTGATGGAAGCACTGAGTTCTTTGTCCGATAGCAATATCATGATGCGTTTCACGGATCCGTATTCACCGGCTATTTTGACTGGTATTCACGAAGAACATCATTTGTGTGTGGTGATGCCAATCCGGTTATAGATATGAAAATTGCGATTTTAATAATTATTTGCCTGCTCACAGGCTATCTTGTTTTTTTGAATTGGCCCAAACCGGACTATTCTGAAAAAGATCGAAAGCTCTTAGACTCTATTGTAAGGGATAATTTGCCTGCTCACCCGCAAACCCCTCCAGAGTGATGCAATCGCTGTTTTGAGCAACAATTGGACTTGGGAACATAGGGACCTTCCCAAAGCCTCCAGGAATGTCGATCACGAACGTGGGTAGGCAGAGACCTGACAAATGTCCTCGAAGCGATTTAACGAGCTCCAGGGCCCTTAAGAGTGGGACCCTGAATTGTTCTGTCCCTGGAGCGATATCGCATTGGTGCAAATAATACGGTCTGACGCGCAGGTGCGTTAGTTTTCTAAAAAGCTGGGTCAATGTTTCTGAGTTGTCGTTGATGTTTTTTAATAAGACAGCTTGATTTAAAACCGGCAGACCCTGATCGACTAATTTTAAGATCGCTTGTTCTGTTTCTGGTGCAATCTCGTTGGGGTGATTAAAATGCGATACGATATAAATAGGCTGATATTTTTTAAAAATCTCGACGAGCTTATCTGTGATTCTCGTCGGCTCAAAAGTTAACATGCGTGTATGAAATCGGATGACGTCGATATTAGGTATCGCTCTGATTTTTTGAAGTAGAATTTCTATTTTTTTGTCGTCGAGAATCATTGGATCGCCGCCGGAAATAATAACTTCTTTTATTTCAGTATGTTCGGCGACGTAAACAAGCGCTTTCTCGAGGTGATTTAGATTTGGAGTAGGCCCTTGACCTACCCATCGCTTACGGGTGCAAAATCGACAATACGACGCGCAGCGATCTGTAATTAACAATAAAACGCGATCCGGATACCGGTGCACGAGGTGAGGGACTACTTCGTGATCTTCTTCGCCCAAGGGGTCACGTCGTTCTAATTCAACAGGCTTAAATTCGGCTTGTTGAGGGATTACTTGTAATCTTAATGGGTCATTGGGATCTTGTGGGTTTATTAAGGACAAGTAATGCTGCGTGATGCGCAAGGGTAAACCGCCGCGTTGACTTAAGGTCAAAATGGCTTCTTTCTCGGCGACAGTAAGTGTCAGATAGGATTCAAGTTCCTGAATTGTTCTGAGGCTTTTCTTGATCATAATTTCGTGCGTTATCTAATAAATTTTGTAAATATGAGTCTTCTGGGTTGAGCACCAGAAGACCCTCAAAAATAGTAATTGCTTCGGCAGATTTTCCTTGCAGCAGAAGTCTATAACCGAGCTCAGCGACTTCATAGGCTTGATCTTTAGAAACCCCCAATAGTTCTGCTACAGACATGACAAAATTTTCTCATAGTCTTGGTAGGAAAGATTTTCAGCGCGAGATTTAGGATTGATTCCCAATGAATTGAGTATGCCTTCTATGTCGGCATAGCCAGAAAGAGAATTGGTGAGTGTTTTACGTCGGTGGGCGAAAGCTGCTTTCACCAATTTGACAAAGAGATCCCATTGGATATCTGTTGGGTGTTTTCGGGGCTTAAATCGAATCACGCTGGATTCGACATGAGGGGCAGGCCAAAAGGCGGCTCTAGGAACTTCGTGAATGATCGAAGTTTCGAACCGAGATTGCATGAGAACTGATAACAAACCATAGGTTTTCGACCCTGGTTTTCCAGCGATGCGTTCAGCGACTTCTTTTTGGATTAAATACACCGCGCCTGAAATTTGATTGTGTAGTCTGGCTGTTTCAAACAAAATCGAGCTGGTTAGGTGATAAGGCAGATTGCCACACAAAACTATTTTGGTTGGATAGTTGGTAAAAAACGTCGTGGCATTGGCTTCATGCAAATCAAGTTGTCCAGATTGAATTTCAGCTGCAAAAGTTTCGCGCAAAATGGGTACCAGATCTCGATCACGTTCGATGGCCGAGACTATGGCGCCTTGATTGAGCAAGGCGCGCGTGAGCGCCCCGAGTCCGGCGCCGATCTCATAAATGCGTGTTCGAGAATCTTCGCGCAGGTCGCAGGTTGCTTGGGCGATCATCCTCAGGTGATCGTCATCGCTCAGAAAGTTCTGCCCAAAAGATTTTTTAGGCGAGAGATTTCTTTGTGTCAGAACGCTTTTTGCCGAGGTCATCCGTCAGGCCTTAGATTTCGACGCTGTTGCCGATTGAGCTTGCGTTCAACAGGTTCCTCTGCCGGTTGTCGCTCTGGGACATGATTGCCACGTCCCAATTTCTGTCGACGTTCCATTTC
>JAHFEF010000015.1:11681-43765 GCA_023248545.1 Myxococcales bacterium
TTTGGCCGCACGCTGCATGGCTTCAAGCTTGGCCATATCTGCAGCCAGCTGCTCCCTTGTTCCAACACGGATCTCAGCTTTGAAAATGCGCTCTAACACGGCGTGTCGAAGATTAAACCGCATGCTGTTAAACAACACGAAGCCTTCTTTTTTATATTCTTGCTTAGGATCTTTCTGGGCATAGCCTCTAAAGTGAATGCCTTCTCGCAAGTGGTCCATGGCCTGAAGGTGATCTTTCCAAAATTGGTCAATAATTTGAAGGTAGATCAGACGTTCAACGCGGCGCACGAGCTCGGGGTCAATTTCTTTTTCTTTTCGGGCATAAAAGGCGGACATTTCTTGGTAAAGCAGGTCCATCATGCCGTCTCGATCGGCTGGCAGTTTGGTTGGATCAACTTGAACGCTTGTCAGTGCGAACAAATCATCGCAGAGTTCTTTGAGTTTCCATTCGTTCGGAGAAGTTTTCTCCGGTGCAGCGATTCGAACCAGATTAACGATCGTGTCTTCGACGAGATCAAAAACCAACTTGCGAATATTTTCCCCACCCAGAACTTGTCGACGCAACGAGTAAACAGCGTTGCGCTGCTGGTTCATGACATCGTCGTATTCGATGAGCTGCTTGCGGCTATCAAAGTGGAATCCCTCGACGCGTTTTTGGGCATTAGCGATTGATTTCGAAACCCAGGGGTGTTCAATCGGCTCGCCGTCTTTCATCCCGAGACGCTCCATCACGCTGATCATTTTGTCAGAGCCGAAAATGCGCATGAGGTCATCTTGAAGAGATAAATAGAATCGGCTGGATCCAGGGTCGCCCTGTCGCCCAGAACGTCCCCGAAGTTGGTTGTCAATTCGGCGTGATTCGTGACGTTCGGTTCCAATAATTCTAAGACCACCTGCTTCGAGGACTTTTTGTTTTTCTTCTTTACAAATCTGTTCTGATTTTTCTAACTCTTTGGTGTAAAGCTGGATCGCTTTTTCTTGGAATTCTTTCCGAGATTCATCAGGGACAATGAGATCAGGTTTACCAGACAAGAATGCAAACTCAGCAATCTGTTCGTCCGATTCAGAGAGCTGTTTGGCGACCGCATTTCGGGCCATAAACTCAGGGT
Organism: Myxococcales bacterium; assembly: GCA_023248545.1. Classification (GTDB taxonomy): domain Bacteria; phylum Myxococcota; class UBA727; order UBA727; family JABDBI01; genus AER2-1. The sequence goes on from JAHFEF010000015.1 coordinate 12,791, forward strand.
CACCGCCTAAAATAATATCGGTTCCTCGACCGGCCATGTTGGTGGCAATGGTGACCCCTCCAAGGCGACCCGCCTGGGCGATAATTCCGGCTTCGTCACGATGTTTTTTAGCATTCAACACATGGTGACCAATGCCCATTTTGGTTAGTTTTTTCGCCAAGATCTCAGATTTTTCCACAGACACGGTTCCGACCAAAACAGGCTGGTATTTTTTATGGGCTTCTTCAATGTCAGCGGCGATAACATCGAATTTTTCACGCTCGGTTTTGTAAACTTGGTCGTGTTCGTCATTTCGGATCATTTGACGATTGGTAGGAATCACCAAAACATCCAGATCATAGATTTTTGCAAACTCTTCAGCCTCGGTGTCAGCGGTACCGGTCATGCCGCTGAGCTTCTTATACATTCTGAAATAGTTTTGGAACGTAATGGTCGCGAGGGTTTGATTTTCAGCTTGAACCCGAACGTTTTCTTTGGCTTCGATCGCTTGGTGGAGGCCATCAGACCAACGTCTCCCGTGCATGAGTCGACCTGTGTGCTCATCTACAATAATAACTTCGCCACGCTCGATGACATAATCGATGTCGCGTTTATAAATCGAGTGTGCGCGCAGGGCCTGATTTAAGTGGTGTAGAGTTTCTATGTTGATAGGATCGTAAAGATTTTCGACACCCAGTAATTTTTCAGCCTTTTCGTTGCCGGTCTCGGTGAGCATGACCGCGCGGCTTTTTTCATCGACGCTATAATCCACGTCTTTTCGAAGTCTTGGAATGATCGAATTGGTGAGTTTATATTTTTCAGCGCTTTCTTCGGCCGGGCCTGAAATAATCAACGGCGTTCTGGCTTCGTCAATCAAGATAGAATCAACTTCGTCAACGATGGCAAATTGGTGCCCACGTTGAACATAATCGGCCAGTTCAAACTTCATGTTATCGCGTAAGTAGTCAAAGCCGAATTCGTTATTTTGGCCGTAGGTAATATCGGCTTGGTAGGCTTTTTTCTTATCTTGGTCGCTGACATGTGGAATCACTACGCCGACGTGAAGGCCTAGGAAGCGATAGATTCTGCCCATCCAATCGGCATCACGCGAGGCCAAGTAATCGTTGACAGTGACAATATGCACACCTCGGCCAATCAGAGAATTTAAAACCGCTGGCAAGGTGGCCATGAGGGTTTTGCCTTCGCCGGTTTTCATTTCGGCGATTTTGCCGGCGTTCAGCGTCATGCCACCGATTAACTGGACATCATAATGGCGCATGTTCAACACGCGCTTGCTGGCTTCGCGGACAATGGCGAAGACTTCGTGTAGGTGCGGGTCTAAGAGGGCATTGACGGCTTTTTTGCTGTTGTCTGTGCAATCTTTGGTGAGATGCTCTTTGAGGGTTTGCAGCCGTGCGACCAATTCGACGTCGCTCAGAACAGAAACTTGCGATTCAAGTGCATTAATTGCCGCAACCCTAGGCCCAAGAGCCTTAATTTCACGGTCGTTTTTGGTGCCAAAGATTTTCGTAATCAGCTGCATGGCTGAGAGTGGTATAGAAAATCCCGTGTGGTGGCAAGTGGGCCTGCCTCACCCCCTCAACAGCTTAAAAGCGTGATTCCACTGGTTCTTGGTGAAACCAGGAATGCACCACAGCTGACAAAGTGGCTCAATGGCCCGGGCAGATTCCACTAAGCCCATGTCTTCCACATCCCAGCCCCATTTGAGGAGAACCTCGCGCACCGTGTTTTTACTCACGTTGCTGTTACCGCAAATAAACATGGTGGGTTTGGTACTCCCAAATTGGGGGTTCACCATGTGGGCATGGCCAATGCTATTAAACGCTTTGACGAAATTGGCTTTCGGAGCCAATCGTTGGAGGCGCTCCATGAGCGAGTCATTCGGGCCGGTAAAAAATCTCAAGACGCCATTGTTGGGAGGCTCGTCCGCAATGGGGTTCGTGGCGTCGATAATGGTCTTGCCTTTGAGGCGCGCGGATCCGCAGTTTTGGATCACGGACTCGGCGGCGGTGCCCTTGATGGCCAGCACCAGCAACTCACCGAAATCGGCGGCCTGCTCAAACTGGCCGACTTGGGCTTTGGGGCCAGCGGCTTTTTTCCAAGCCTCTAGTTTGCTCGGTTGACGTGAGGCGCGCATGACGTCGTAACCGTCTTTTAAAAAGCCGTTTGCCAACACCTCGCCAACCATGCCAGAGCCTAAAACCGCTATTCTCGCCATGGACGCGATTAGAGCATCTGGATGGGATCGATGTCAATGATCAGTCGGGCTTTTTTTAAGCGCTGTGCCGGAAGATTTTTGAGTACTTGCGCACGCAGGATCGAGTTGGAGGTTCGTAGATAAAGCTGCCATCGCCACCGATTGCGCAGTTTTTCGATGGGTGCCGGGGCGGGGCCTAAAAGCGAACATTGACCCATGAGACCCTGTTTTTTAATTTCGTCGTCCAGAAACAACTTAATTTTTTGAGACTCTTGTTGGGCATGGGTTTCTTCTGGTGATTCAATTCGAATCAGTGCAGCGCGAACATACGGTGGCTGTTTGGCTTCTAATCTAAACTTGGCGTCTAATTCCGCAAAGCCTGTGGTGTCATGACGCTGCAGGGCTGAAAAAAGGGGGTGTTTAGGGTTAAAAGTTTGGATTAAAACGCGCCCTGGATTTTCCCGTCTACCGGCGCGCCCGGCGACTTGGGCGAGCAGTTGGTAGGTTCTTTCGGGGGCTCTAAAATCTGGCATCGAGAGCCCTATATCTGCCAAAATCACACCGACGAGAGATAAATTCGGGAAATCATGGCCCTTGGCAGTCATTTGGGTGCCAATCAAGATCTGAGTTTTGCCCGAATGCATCTCTTCTAAGATTTGATTAATTTGTTTGGCGTTGCCGGCGGAATCTCGATCGAGTCTGGCGACGGATATATCCGGGAAGGCGAGCTCGACTTCTTTTTGGACACGCTCCGTTCCAAGGCCTAGATTTAACACAGGACCTTCGCCACATTTTTGACAGTGAACCCGTGGCTTCGAGGCGTAATCACACTGATGGCAGCGCAAGAGATTGCTCTTATGGTGCAACGTGAGCGAGACAGAGCAATTGGGGCATTGAGCGAGATGCCCGCATGTATCGCAAACAGCCAGCGAGGCGTAGCCCCGACGATTTAAGAATAACAAAACTTGTTCTTGGCGATCGAGCGCTTCACGCATGGCTCGTTTGAGCTGCCAAGACAAAATGCACAGAGATTGCCCATCGGACTCGGGGTAATCTTTTTTAGATTTTAGATCAATGATTTCTATGGTCGGCAGAACAGAATTAACGCTGGCTCGATGGAGAAGTTTCAGATGCTTCAGTTTGCCCAGCTGGACATTCAAACGACTTTCCAAAGAGGGTGTTGCGGAGCCCAGTATGATTGTTGCCTGTTCATGATGTGCGCGCCACAGGGCCACATCGCGGGCATGGTATCGGGGCGTGTCGTCTTGTTTAAAACTAGGGTCATGTTCTTCGTCGACGACGATCAGGCCTAAATTGGGTAGGGGTGCAAATAGGGCTGAGCGGGCCCCCAAAACAATCCGAACTTCTTGGTTTAACAGGGCCATGATTGCGTCGTGGCGTTTGGTTGGTTTAAGACCAGAATGCAACATGACGATGGGTTCTTGGAGCTGTGCTTCAAAGCGATTTTTGAGTTGGGGCGTGAGGCCGATTTCGGGAACAATCACCAAGACGCTTTGTCCTCGACGAAGTGCTTCTTGGGCTGCATGAATATAGACCTCTGTTTTGCCAGATCCGGTGACGCCTTCCAATAGAAATGCCCCACCGGTGCGCACTTGAATCAGTGCCTCGGTCTGCTCTGGATTCAACTCAATCGCTTTTGAATCTGGCCTGATTTCATGTTTTGTTTGCTTGCCGCGTCGTTTCGTTAGAGCTGCTTTTTTGAGGGTCCTAGGTGTATCGGGCGGCAGGCAGAGTCTTAAGACTTCGCCCAACGGGGCCATGTAGTAATCTGCCACAAATCTGCACAGGGCGATCTGCTCATGGGTAACAATGGGTGAGTGGTCGAGCAGGGCTTCTATGGTTTTGATTTTCTCCACAGGCCCTGGATCCGTGCCCACAATCACCCCGGCCACGGGGCGATTTCGGAGCGTGACTCGCACGCGTCTACCCGTCAGTGTCTCCGACCAAAGCGATTCTGGGAGATCATAAGTGAGCGCATCCGGAATGCCGGCCGCTGGTACACTGACTTCTATCTGAGGCATTTTGTGAGAGCGTACAATGCTGGCAGAATAATCGAAAGGGCTATTCGGTTGAACCAAATATGCTGCTCAAAATTCTGGTTTTCAGCTTTGCGATCGGAGTGTATGCCCAGGATCCTGTTACTGAGGCGCCAACCAATTCAACCGCTCCCGCTCCTTCTCCTTCGCCGTCCCCTCCTCCGCCCAGCAGTTCGAATATGTCACGAGAAATGGCGCTTACAGTTGGGATGCTTGCGATTGTAGGTACTATGGCTTACCTTTGGGGCCTGTTTGATCGGGGCCATGTTCTCTGGAAGGCTTTTTGCGCATTTGAACCGAGGATTACCACAGAGCAACTCTATGCTCCCAATGTTCCTCAGGAAATGCATAGTGCAAATGATGCGCCAACGGAGGCCCCGCCTCCTTTTCCAATTTATTCGCCCAGAACGATCATGCCAGCTTTGCGATTTCCCGGTGCGAGCCCAGAGGCGCATCGGTTTTCTATAGATCAAGCACACGCCATGAGAATCGTTGAAATAGGGCGCCCCCAAGCGCTTTGGAGACTGGTAATGTATTTGATTGTTGGAGGAACTTTCTTCCCGGCGTTTGGGATGCTTGCCTGGCATGTCTATGCTGCAGAGGCTAATACGTCATCTAACCGATAGACTTTCCCTGGGCACCCCCAATACGCTCTTCAAAACATAATGTCGCTCCCAGACTTCGATCAAGACCCCTGGGAACGACAACAGAGCATTAATTCCATTTGTGCTCAGTTGTCAAAGGCTCTTTTCGGAATTTGTTCCGGAGCGACGAGGGAGAACACTCATGGTCGCTTCGATTCCTGTTTCATTGCTTCAATCCAACCTATCTCACGGTGCTTGCAGGCTGTATGCGCTGCTCACCCTATTGCCTACGTACAATGGCCGGTTCTGGATCAGCCAAAATCATTTGGGCGAGCAGCTCAAGTGCTCTACGCGGCATGTGCGTAACTTCTTGAAAGAGCTGGAAGAAGGCAAGTTTTTGGAAAACACCGGTGATTATCATGGGCAGTATCGGGTTTACAAACTGCAAGACTCCGGAACCAGAGTCCCACCAATTAAATTAAATTTAAATTCTAATTCAAATTTAAATTTAAATTCAATTAGTTTGCTGGCACAAAATCCAAGCTGGAAAACCGAATATGCGTGTTTTGATGGCAAAGAGGGACGCCCAACGCTGGTTCAAAAGATCGACGAGGCACTCAAGCGATTTCGATACGGCAATTTATTGGGCTACGTGAAGTTCTATCTGAAACAGGGCGCTCAATGGCTGTTGGCCAATTTGGCGAGGCTTCACAATATCGTTACAGCAGCTCCAGCACAGACGCTGCAGGATATCGAGCGCGAGCGACAAGTGCAGGAAGCGAAGAAGCGTGCCTACAACAATCGATTTTGGCCCAAGGATTGGGCTGAGCAGCCCGAGGAAGATCAGAGCTTTATCCGAGCAGGATTCAAAGCCTGGCTTGACACAAGGCCTGCAGCTGATAGACTCATCGCTTAGCTTTCCATGGGATATCAATGTATAAAAAAACGAAAAAAATTGGGTTGCTAGGGCTGATGCTTGCTTTCTCAATCGGGGCGAAAGCGCAAATTCAGGAAGCCAAAGATAAAGCGGCAAATTATGGGGTTCCATGGGTGGCAGAAACAATCCTGGAGGCTATCAAGGAAGAGAGCAAGACACTCTGTGGTGTTGGGCCCCAAGCCTATATCTGCCAATATGTTGCTAGTCTTTCTAGTCTACAAACCAACAATGTGCAAAGCAGCTTCAGTAGACACTTGCAGGAACAAGTGGCTTCAGGGGTTCAGGGTTTTTACAATGAGGCATTTGGTCCACTGAAGGCTGAGCCTGTATCCCAATTCCACACTTCTATGGAAAAGTTTCGTTCGGTGAGCACGAAGGCGCAAAGCACTCAGAGTATCAAGGCTCGATTAAACATGGCTCAATGGCTGCCTATTTTTGATGCACTCTTTGAGCTTGGAACCGACAAATCACTGGCCTATGCGGTTTTTTTGATAGCCGTATTTTTGCCTGAGTACGATGGAAGTGAACCCGAGTTGGTGTCAAAACCCAAGGCGTTATTTGCACAAAACAAACTCCATGTTGGCAAAATTATCGAACAACTTCAAACTGAAACCTATCCGGCCTGGATGAGGAGTGATCCGGCTTTATCAGAACGGTTTGAGAGCATTTTGGCTGCCTGGCAAGGGGTCAAAATTGGTCCGCGGAAAAGTATCGCTCCGACCTCTGCCGATGCCACTCAGGTGGCGGCCTGGACTGGTTTTCTGGCGACGCCGATCTCGAAGCTTATCAGCATTGTACCGAAAAAAAAGGACCAACCGTTGCTTTGGTGGGAGCATGGAGTGAACGCCTTCATTGAGTCGGCCAGTCAAAATACGGCGGAAGCCACAACACGTGCGTATGCGATAGATGCGGCGGCAAGCACGCGGCGTTGGGTTCAAAACGCTGGCGGCAACCGAACATCGACGAGCTATAGCACGCTACAGGCCCGGCAAAATATACTGACCCAGATGTGGAGCGAGCTCGGACTCACCATGCATGCCAATCTATGGCGCTACTTGGCAATGATTGTTCCGGGATTTGCCCAAGTAGTCCGCGAGCCAAACATTCACAAACAGGCTGCGATGTTGGCCAGCATTTTGAGTTATGTGCGTGTGTATGATCCGGAGTATTCCACAGATGACCCTTTCATGCAGATGACTTTCGAGGCAATTTTCGGGGGGTTTGATTTTCTAACGCCCGAATTTAAAAACGCATTTGAAGGAAATCTGCGGTGGCTTGACCCCGATTTTATCAAAGAAACAGGGGTTCAGGCTTATTATGCGTCCATTCTGAGTCCCTTATGCTTGGTGCAAACTGTTCCTGAAACAAAAATTCCGGTGGCATCTACAGGCCTATCTTGGCTGGTACAGTGGGGTTATACTTTCTCGAAAGAAGGTTGGATCAAAAAATGGCCGAAATTTTTTGGAGAAAACTTCGATCGAGCTTTTAAGACGGTGATCCTGGGGGTGGGAGAGCCAGCCAAATATGAAATCCAACGGTCTATCAACGATGGGATACGTCAACAAAGTGCTGCCGAAGCCCGGCTAAGCGCCGGTGCAGTCCAACTGAATGCACGGCTGGGCATCGATGCTCAAAGGGCTCGGGCTATTTATGAACGCCTGGTTCCAACATTTTCGCATATCTTAGACGCTGCCCGAGAGGCTTATGAAGCCGGTAACACACAAAAGACAGCTCGCTTGATGGTCTACCTCTGTGCCCTGATTGCGGAAATTTACCCAGAAGCGCCTACCAATGATGTATTGATTGCCAAATTAATTGAGGCCAGATTGACGAATTGGGTGAGTCTGGACACTCTGGAACCTGAATTGGGCAAACTTTTGGCAGAGAAGCCCCCCGTGCTGGCTTGTTTTATCAAGCAAAGACTTTTTGCGGCGAAATTGGTTCTGGAGAATTGTCAGCTTAATGAAGAAAGAGAATCTAATTGGGATTACTATACTTCACCCAATGGACTCGCCTATGCAGTGATTACCGGCATTGCCTACACATTGCCTGGGCTGGTTGCTTGTGGATTGCCGGGTAAGCTTGTTGATCGTGCATGGACTTATGCACCGCAAGGGATGACTCAGCATGAGTATGTTAATCGTGCGGCGACTTATGCATGGCGTGGCTTCAAGAGCCTGTTTGTTACCAATGTGTATCTTGGCATCGCCAAGGGTCCCTTGGAATGGATCAAATCACAAGCACAGCTGTGGACCCAGTATCAGTACATTAACGGGTTGTGGGGACCTCCTAGCCTCCGGGTCGACGAAGATAATACTGTTGGAAAATCCAGAACGCTATTTAGCAATCGTCAGTATAAATTGCCGATGTATCTTAGTGGCAATGCGGAAGAAGGTCGGAAGGATTTGATTGTTATCTTGACTAACTGGGCATTGAATGCTAGAAAAGAAAATCCTGATTATGTAACGTTTGAAGAGTTTATAAATACTCCATTTGGACAGCATTATTCTGCGGAGGCGGATGTCTTGAGGCCGTATTTTGATGAGATGAGAGCGGCATTTAAAGGGTGAATTTAAAAGGAATGTTATTATGTGTAAAATGGTTGGCTGTGTTAGAGGAGAAGGGTCCGTTATTATGAAATATTTGCTAAGAAATAATGCGTTGTTAAATATTACTTCCGTCGGTTTTATCCTTTTGTTGCTTAGCACGGGCTGTTCTGGAGTAGCTGAAGTGATACAAACGGAAGCAACACCTCCAGGCTCGGGACCTTTGATTGCGGTAGACATGGAACCGATTCATAACAAGGTTTTTTTGGTCGTTGTCCCAACATTTAATAACGAAAAATACTGGAGAAAAAATATTGATTCGATTTTGAACCAGTCCTATAAAAACTTTCGTATTGTGATCATCGATGATGCTTCAACAGATGACACGTATCATCAGATCGATGCATACATGAAGACCCATCCCATGCGCGATCATGTAATTTTGCATCATAATCCGGTGAATCTGGGGCAGACGGCAAATACAAAACTTGCCATATATCAATATTCAAAGCAAGATAACGAAGTAGTGGTTACGGTGGATGGAGATGATTGGTTGCTGCATAATGACGTGCTTAAGCAACTCAATCGATACTACGCGAATAAAGAAGTATGGCTTACTTATGGCAGTCAACTAAGCTTCCGGCGAGATGCGGCAGCCACCTATTTTGGCGAGCCAATGTCAAGAGAAATACTGGAAAAAGGGACTGTTCGAGAACATAGATTTGTAGCCAGTCACCTTAGAACATTTTATGTCGGGCTGTTTAAACAAATCAAGGAGAATGATTTGCTGTTAAACGGTGAAAATCCAAAAGTAACAGGGGATCAATTCTTCATGATTCCAATGGTTGAGATGGCTGGTGTTCATGCATATTTCAATCCAGACGTCAGCTACGGGTATAATATGGGTGGGACACTGCATGATTTTATTAAGGTTCCAGAGAAGCAACACGCTGTTGAAAAAATCATACGAACATGGAAGCGTTACCCACCTTTAGACAAACTTCCTGGCCAATTTGGTTCTGAAAAATATCTGATAGTTTGGCCCGATGGTGGTTTGGCCAATAGACTTAGAACACTGGCTTCTGCTCATGTGTTTGCCGAAAAAACAAACAGAAAATTGATTCTAGACTGGCATAAACAAGATGTTTTTTCTGCGGACTTTGATGAATTGTTTGACAGTAAAATCCCGACTATTGAACAACTATTCAAACAAACTGATGTTAATAGTTCCGAGTTTAAACACCTTGACCCAACCGATACAGATTTTATGAAGGCTTACTCCGGAGATGAACGCGTAATTTATGTTCATTCTGGTTTTAATTTTACAACTCCAAGTCTTGGATTTGATGAATTTATCGAGGAGTATATCGAATTTTACAGAAGTCTCGTATTCAAGCCTTCAATAGCTAAATCTGTTAAAGAATTTTCTAAAAATAACGGGTTTAACAATGGTAAAGTGGTTGGGGTACACGTCCGAAGTTGGGGACTCAGTAATGACGATAATAGGGCATCGATTGGCACTCGAGAAGCTATCTTAAATGAGTTTGCTCTTGAGATGCAGAAGGCGGTTACTGCTGATCCACAAATTCTGTTTTTTGTAGCTACAGATAATCCTGATAATATTGAAAAATTACGCACAAAGATTGGCAGTGACAAAATTCTTTCTTACTCTAACGATTCTGTCCAGCGATCTAGCCTAGAAGATCTTAAGAGAGCTATTACTGAGTTCTTACTACTATCTAAGACGCGTTATATCATTGGAACATATCAAAGTAGCTTTTCTGAGGAAGCTGCTTTGTTGACGCAGGAATGTAGAAAAATCAACGTAGGACCATCTTTGGTTAATGGTCTTCATTCTATTATCTGTTTTGATAAAACGGGAAAGCCATATCAACGACCTGAATCTCAATCAGACGGTTGTTTTAATAGACCGTAGGAGAATTAACGTGATTGGTTTTCGACCTCATTTTTTGGCGCTTGTTTTGTGCTTTTTCATCCTCCAATGCGAGGACTCAGTAAGAAGTCCGGAATTTCATCTGGTTTCATATGGGGACGCCGCGTTTAAGGCTTCCCGAGAACGTTTTAGAGGTGAAGCGGAAAGGTCTGGCTTTTTCAAGAGCATCTGGATTTTTGACCCTGATACGGTGAAGCCACTTTTGAATCCAGAAACTCTCGATTTTATGACTAAGAATAAGAGAGGGGGTGGGTATTGGGTGTGGAAGCCGGTAATTGTTAAACATGTACTCTCGTTAATTCCAAAAGAAGACATCATAGTTTATGCGGATGTTGGGTGTTCTATAGATATTAGCGGAAAAAAAAGACTCGCAGAATATGCGAAAATGCTAAATGGAAAAAAGAACATACTAGCATTCAGAATTGCACATCTTGCAGAAAAGTGTTGGACTAAAAGAGATCTCTCTGTTGAACTTAATTCGCCAGTAGAATTTTTAGATTCGGGACAAATTATGGCTACTGTCTTTATCATAAGAAATACAGAAGGAGCCCTTGAGTTTTTGGATCGATGGATTCAAATTTCGAATGCCTCTGATTTTAAGTTAATTGACGATACCGCTTCCCAGTCTGCAAATGACACTTGTTTTGTTGAAAATCGTCATGATCAAAGTATTTTTTCGCTTTTATGTAAAGGATATGAGGGTTGTTTGGCGATTGGTGATGAAATCAGTCCTATGCCTTATTCAACTAAAAATGGGTTTCCATTTATTGGAACTCGAATCCCAGGCTAAAGAATCGTTATGAAAAAAACAATGTTTCTGTTTCTGCTTGTTTCATGTGGCCCAGGCTCTACCGTGCCTGAGTTGTCTGGCATTAAAATTACGCATGCTGGTGATTATAAGCAGGTTGATAACATCGCGGTGATTGTTGAACCCAGAAAACACGAACTCCTTGTTCCCGTGGTCAAAAATGCCATGACTGTTTTGGGTGACAAGTGGAAGATCCAGATATTTCATGGGACAGAGAATGCTGAATTTATTCGAAATTCAGAATTAAGGGACGAAATCATCTCAGGTAAGGTTTTTCTCAGTAATCTAGGTGTTTCAGACCTTAAGAATCCACTATATTCAACGCTTCTGTTATCTAGCGTCTTCTGGGAAAACGTATTCGGTGAAAATATCCTCATTTTTCAGACGGATTCTGTTCTGTGTGGCGGTTCAAAACTTAAAGTCGACGATTTTCTTAAGTATGACTATATTGGGGCACCTTGGCGTGACATGGGAACGAGCTGTTTTATCTATAAAGATGGCGCGGGTTACAAGGCGATTTCTTCTGATGAGACCAGCTTAGAGAAATTGCAGCTTTCAGGGGCCCAAGAAATTCAATCTCATCAAACAAAAATAGGAAACGGCGGGCTATCTATTCGAAAACGTTCTAAAACCTTAAATGTATTGCAGAAGGTCCACGCTGAAGGAGTGTTTTTGGCTGAATATGAGGATCGCTACTATAGTTGCGTAGCCGAAGATTCAAGAATGGGTTGGCAGTCTGCTGATTTTGAAACAGCTAAAAAATTTTCAGCGGGCGAGATCCCCTGTGATGGAGCTTTTGGAACCCACCAACCTTGGAGTGCCATGCAGAAACATGAGTTGGATCAATTAGGCGGTTGGTGTGTAGAATATGAAGAGGTTCTAAGGCCTTTCTATCGGAACAGAGAAAAAAGATGAGAAGTGTAAATAAATTAGTGCTGAGTGGGCTGTGCGTATTCTGTGTTTCGTGTGGTCCTACGGTGCAGAGTGGAACGCCTAAATTTGAACATACATCCTTGTATGATGATTTGAAATTTGATGAATCCAAGAGACCAGCTGTCCCCTGGAAGAGGAATCATGTTATCGTGACGTTTTATTTTAATCAGGGCGAAGATTTGCAGAGGAATTTGCAGTGGAAAAGAGATGATTTTGATATGATTAAGCCTTGGCATCGTTCGGTAGAGTGGAACAAACTAAGAGGAGTTGTTTTTTATGATTCACTTAGCGAAGAGTTTATTAATAAATATTCAAATGAATGTATAGAATTTAGGAAAGTCAAAAATAAAACGAAATACCAAGTGACCTCAGAAAGATTTCTGGCAGTTCTTGATTATCTGCAGGATAACCCAGATATCGAATATATATTTTTGACAGATGCAAGCGATGTAATTGTGAGACGGAATCCCTTTATGGGATTACAGCCAGATACTCTGTATGTTGGAAGTGAGAAAGATACTGTTAAGTCTTCCTGGAACTGGTTACTTGGACACGTAAGGATTCTTCTCAATGGGGACGAAAGAAAAATATCAGATTACGCAAGTAAGCTCGGAGATAATGTTTTGCTCAATGCTGGTGTTTCGGGCGGTCATCGAGATATTTACATGAAATTTCTTGAAAGTATGAAAGAAGCCTTTGAACAAAGTAGCACTTCGTTGGAGGCATCTTCAGACATGGCAGCTTTAAACTGGGTTTTGTATCAGCCTGAATTTGTTAGCAAGATTAAAACTGGCTATCCAATACATTCGGTATTTAAAGTGTTCGACATTAAGAACCAGGAAGTTGTGTTTATTCATAAGTAATGGAGAGGGCTGAGTGATTAAATTAGTTCAAGCAGTATTTTTTGTAGTCTGCTTCTTGGGTGTCTCGTGTGGCTCAACGAAAGAACCAGACTTATGTCGCGGCTGTGCCGAAAAATATCCATATTACAATGACTCGCATTTAAGTACGAGTGTGCAGAAAATTGAAACCTTACCCTATTCCCAGCTCCAGGTATCGAAACTTGGGGATCTCAAAAAGGTATTTGTGTTTCCTGTCACTAATCGTCGATATACTGCTGTTGGATTTGCACATGATTTTTTAAGTGCATTAGAAAAAGAAGGATGGGTCGTTCTCGACTCGGACACACAGATTCGAAGTGCAGATCCATTGGTTGACATCGAGAGAGCAACGGGAATCAAAGACCCCGATATAGTCGGGTTCTATATGACAGACTATTCGGATAAATCGTGTTATTTTTATCATACCTGGAAACTTCTTCCATCCGCAAAATTTTTAAAGGTAGCTGTTTTAGAGGATTTTAATCGGAAAATCCAAACAGACAATGCTGCCTATTTTTCACAGTATGCAGACATTCTCCTAGTGCGCTATCCTGAGGCCTTTAAAGAGGTTATTCGAGATTGTAAATTGCCTGTCTTCCACTTTCCCCACAGTGCAGGCCCTGCCTATTTTCTGCAAAATACCGAGTTTAGAACGAAGAAACCGAAAATTTTATTATCGGGCACTATTTCTAAAGAATGGTATCCTCTTCGCTCTAAAGCTCTAGAACTCTTCAATTTGAAAAATGATTTCATCACACTCAGAAAGCACCCAGGTTATATGCCAGGCATAGATCCTGTTGAGGAGGCCAATAGCTATGCTTCTTCTATTGCCAAACATCAGCTTGCGCTGACGGGTGCAGGGATGGGCACTGTTCTCCCCGCGCCCTATATTCTAGGCAAACACTTTGAAATTCCTGCCACCGGCACTGTGATGGTGACGGATAGATTGGTGGCTCCTATGATGGAACGGCTTGGATTTATTGAAGGTATTCATTATCTTGCATCTACACCTAATACGTTGGAAACAGATATCTCGAATTGGTTACAGCCAGAAAACCTAGAAAATTTAGAAAAGATTGGGCTCGCAGGGCATCAGTTGGTGAAAGAACGACATACGCTGGCAAAACGAGTTAAGGAATTTGAAAAGGTAGTTTATCACGCCTGGAAGAAGCAGCAGGTTTTATAACGATGTTAAAAATACTCCTCATCACCCTTTCCTGTTTGACAGTGTCTTGTAGCAAAGACTATGATTATTGCACTAATTGTTCGAACCAATACCCGCATTACAATGATTCACATCTCAGAAGCTCTGCCCAACCAATCAACACGTTGCCCCCTCCGCCTCGATCCAGCAAAGCCAAAATAGAAACACTCAGCAAAGTGATTGTCTTTCCCGTCAGTAACAAACGGAAAACTGCGGTTGGTTTTGCGGACGCCTTCTTGACCGCATTGGAAAAAAAAGGCTGGAAAGTTTTGGATTCAGACACTCAGATTCGAAACGGTGATCCAATCATCGATATCAAAAATTCAACAGGAATCGAAAAGCCAGACATTGTGGCTTTTTATATGACAGAAATGTCTGAGACAAACAGTTCTAAAAATTTTCATGCACAATGGGAACAACTGTCTAAAGCTAATTTTCTGAAAGTGTCGATTTTAGAAGATTTTAATTTTCCTTGGCAAATCAACAATGCTAGCTATTTTAGCCAATATGCCGATGTTATCCTGGTGCGATACCCAGAGGCTTTTCAACAAATAATCCCAGATTGCAAGAAGCCTGTTTTTCATTTCCCACATAGTGCAGGTCGGAGTTATTTCCAGGAGAAATCGGACTTTAGCGACAAAGAACCTACTGCCTTGTTGTCTGGCAGCATCAATGAACGTTGGTATCCTTTGCGCTCCAAAGCCCGCGAACTTTTTCATGCTGGCAAAAAAATAATTACATTCCGAGAGCACCCGGGATATCAGCCAGGTGCAGATCCCGTCCAAGAAGCCAAAGACTACGCTGCCCAAATCTCTAAAAATCAACTCGCCTTGACGGGAGCCGGAATGGGAGTGGCCCTGGCTGCACCCTATATTCTAGCCAAGCATTTTGAAATCCCCGCCACGGGCACCGTCATGATAACAGACAAGTTTGTTGCACCATTAATGCAGAACCTTGGATTTATTGAAAACGTGCATTTTCTTGCTTCGACCCCCGATACCCTTGAGCGTGATTTAGAGCGGTGGTTAGCACCCGAAAACAAGGCTGCTTTGGAACAAATCGGGCTGGCAGGACAAAAACTGGTTGCTGAACGACATTCGCTTGAAAAGCGCGTTGAAGAGTTTGAGAAGGTGGTTTACCATTCCTGGAGCAAGAAAAGGCAGGAAACTATCGGAATGTGATAGTTTCTGGTAATTAATTTCTTGCAAGATTCTGTCAAAATATGACAGAATCTTACTAGATATGAAAGACAAGCTCCAAAAAATCCTATTGCGCTGGCCTAAAAGGATTATCCGGGATGTCGATTTAGCGGCAATGTTAACTGGCTCAGACAATGCACGTTACAGTCTGGTTAAACGAGCCATTCAAAACAAGGTTTTGACTCGAATTATTAACGGCGTCTATTTTATTGAAGAGCCTTATGCAAAGGGCCAATTTCATACTTTCGAAATCGCACAGATGCTCGAGGGATCTTCCTATGTCAGCTTTGAGTCGGCTCTTTCATACCATCAGTTAATCCCAGAAGCGGTCTATACCACCAGCTGCGCGACAACCAAAAGAACAAGGGAAATTCGAACGCGAATTGGGGTCTTGTGGTTTAAGCATGTGCCGACCAAAAATTTCTTTCTTGGGGTGGAGCGTGTCGTAGATGGTCCATTTATTTATTTAATGGCGACACCCTGGCGAGCTCTGGCTGACCACTATTTTGTTTTTCAGCGCCCATGGACTGAACCCAGTTCGGTATTTGAAGATCTGCGAATTGATGAGGAAGACCTGCGAGCATTTTCGCTAGAGCCTCTGCGAGGACTTGTCCGAGAATACCCAAGCCCGCGCGTGCGTCGATTCTTTAAACAATTTTTAACTTACATGGAGCAACAACATGATCAGTGAAATCGTTCAATCACGTTTGGCTGAATATAAGTTTGCATCACCGGAAGACGAATGGAATGCGATTCGTGAAATCGTCCAAGAGCTGGCACTCGCTGCTTTGTCGCAATCAGGTTTGTTCAAACATGCCGCATTTCAAGGTGGGACCTGTCTTCGGATTATCCATGGGCTTACTCGATTTTCAGAAGACTTAGATTTTGCGCTGCTGACAGAAGATCCGGGTTTTGAATGGCAGCACTATGCCTCGAGTTTATCCAAAGAGTTTCAAGTATTCGGTTTAGATGTTCAAATCCAAGATCGCACCAAGCTCGGGTCAAATATCAAAACGGCATTTATTAAGCGCGACTCTGTTGGACAAGTGCTCACGTTTCAGTTTCCTAGGGATCGTTCTCAAACCCAAACCATTCGAATCAAACTTGAAGTTGATTCAAGGCCGCCTGCTGGTGCAACCCATGAAACGAAGCTCATTGATTTTCCATACCCTTGCCCTGTGACGGTCCATGATTTGCCATCTTTATTTGCCGGTAAATGCCACGCATTGCTATGTAGGACCTATATAAAAGGCCGCGATTACTATGATTTGCTTTGGTATCTGGGCCGAAAGACACCGGTCAACCTTGTTTTGCTGCAAAATGCGTTAGAGCAGACGGGGCCTTGGCAAGGAACCGAGCTACACATCGACCAGAACTGGCTCATCGAGAATCTTAAATCAGTCATCGAAAAGACGGATTTCCCCGTGGCCATCGCAGACGTCAATAAGTTTTTGGGACCTATTGAAGCACGCGGATTAGCTTATTGGGGACCAAAATATTTTTTGGAGCAAATCTCCAAATATGAAGGCACCATTTGACTTTTCCCCCGTAGGATAAGGCAGATTCGAAACTTACATAGGATGGTCCATAGATGTATTCTCAAGAATTTGGTCAATAAACTTGCTCACGGTTCAAATATTACCAGAAACCCTTGAAATATAATAGTTTCTTGTAAAATCTGAGCAAGCAATATTTGCCGGAATTCACGTTTTTCGTACGAATAATGTGAAAATTTGCACGTTTTTCATACGAATAATGTGTTATGATCCAAATTATGAAACGCGACTTATACACTGCGCTCTTAAAATGGAAGACCTCCAAAACACGGAAGCCACTCATTCTAAGGGGCGCCAGGCAAGTTGGTAAAACACATTTACTGAAGGCTTTTGGTGAAACTGAATACAGCAACATGGTCTACCTCAATTTTGAAAAAGATGCGGGCCTTGCAGGCTTTTTTGCAGGATCTCTAGAGCCGAAAGATATTTTAGTAGCACTTCGAAATTACAAGCGACAAAAAATAGAAGCACGCAATACGCTGCTGATTTTTGACGAAGTTCAAGAATGTGCGACAGCCCTTAACAGCTTAAAATATTTTTTTGAGGAAGCGCCCGAGTTTCACATTGTTGCAGCTGGTTCACTCCTGGGTGTCAAACTATCAAGCGACAAAGGCTTCCCGGTCGGTAAAGTTAACTTTCTGGAACTTTTCCCTATGTCATTTTTCGAGTTTCTCGATGCAGCTGAAAGGCCACTCTACCGACAGATGCTTGAAGAGATTTCATCGCCAAACCCAGTTCCGGAACCGATTCATCATGAACTCATTGAATTAATCCGAACTTATCTGTTTGTGGGTGGCATGCCGGAAGCTGTTGCTCGATACATCAACAACAAAGAGCTACAGAGCGTCAGAGAAATCCACCACGAAATTTTAAAAGCCTACTCTCTAGATTTTGCGAAACACGCCCCTAAGACGCTCATTGCTAAGATAACAGCTGTCTGGGAATCAATCCCATCCCAGTTAGCCAGGGAAAATAAGAAATTTATGTTTTCGGCAATCAGACAAAGTGCGAGAGGCCGTGACTATGAAGATGCAATTGTTTGGCTTGCCGATGCAGGGTTGATCCTGCGATGCTTTCATCTATCTGCGCCAAGGCTCCCGCTCAGTGGATACAAAAATAGTGATGCATTCAAAGTATTCTCCCTCGATGTAGGTCTTCTATCAACGATGAGCCATGTCCCAATCTCCATCGCACTACAAACAAACGAACTATTTACTGAATTCAAAGGCGCTCTCACTGAAAATTTAGCAGCACAATTGCTCATGACCAGACATCTGCCACTGTATTACTGGACCAGTAACGGCAGCGCTGAGGTGGATTTCATCATTGAACATGAGGGGCAGGTGTTTCCGCTTGAAGTTAAATCCGGTATGACATCAAAACACAAAAGTCTCCAGGTATATCAACAAAAATACAACCCTTCGAAAGTTGTTCGAGCAAGTCTTAATAATCTAAGAAAAGATGGGGAATTGCTCAATATCCCACTCTATTTCATTGAGCGGATACTGGCCATTTAATTAATTTCTTGCAGTTTTTAAGTTTTAACTCCCTATTTGACTTCTCCCTCAAAATACCCCATTTTGCCGGCTCATAACCGATCCTCTGGGAGTTTTCCGTATGATCGAAGGAGTAAGAATATGAAAATGGGATTGATGGCCACGAAAGTGGGAATGACGCAAGTGTTCTTGGACGACGGCGTACGCGTGCCGGTGACTGTTTTGAAACTAGAGCCCAACGTGGTGGTTTCCAAGAAAGTTTCAGAAAAAGATGGCTATACGGCCTTGCAACTGGGCACAGGCATGATTCGCCAATCGCTCGTCAACAAAGCCAAAAAAGGCTTATTTGCGAAAGCCAATACAGAACCTAGACGCCACTTGCGCGAATTCAGAGTCGACCCAGCCAAAATGGACACTCACGAACTTGGCTCTCAAATCGGCCTCGAATTACTCGAAGGCGTGACGTCACTAGATGTCTCAGGTATCAGCAAAGGCAAAGGCTTTGCGGGCGTCATGAAGCGCCATAATTTCGCCGGTTTCCCAGGCAGCCATGGTACCCACGAATATTTCCGACACGGCGGTTCCATCGGTATGCGCGCTAAGCCAGGCAAAGTCTTGAAAGGCAAGCGCATGGCTGGCCAGATGGGCAATGAGACCGTGACAGTGCAAAATTTGCGCGTGATTCGTGTGATGCCAGAAGAAAATCTGGTACTCTTAAGAGGCGCAGTTCCAGGCTCCAAAGGCAAAATCGTCGAGATTTATCCTTCAACCCGGAAGCCAAAAGCTTTGCCAGGTGTGGGTGGTCAGGCGCTCGAAGAGGGTAGCAAAAACCCAATGAAGGCTTCTAAAGCTGGCTCTAAAGGTAAACCCGCTGCAGCTGCCGCGCCGAAGAAAAAATAAATAGGGGTACAAGATGTCAGAAGCTTTGGATGCATTGACGGTCAACTGGGAAGAAGAAGGCGAACTCAAGGTCAAAGAGCTCAAAAAACATGTTTTGAGCAAGGGCGCTTGGGCCACCCTCATGTTTCTGTACCAAGAGATGGATCCAAAGACCAAAGAATATCGTGAGCCCAAAATCAGCATTCGACGTTATAAAAAACGGGGAGATGTCT
Organism: Myxococcales bacterium; assembly: GCA_023248545.1. Lineage (GTDB taxonomy): Bacteria > Myxococcota > UBA727 > UBA727 > JABDBI01 > AER2-1. Next base: position 32,255 of record JAHFEF010000015.1, read on the forward strand.
ATCTCCCTCAGTCGAAGTTTAATATTTCTTCAGAGGCACAGGGCAAGGAAATTGCCCGAATGATTCACGAATGGTATCCGTCTCAAGCCTAAGCAAACACTTTGGTCCGCGTGTCCTATTCGAAGATGTTTCTTTTAATCTAAACCCGGGTGAGCGTGTAGGTTTGGTCGGAGCCAATGGCTCTGGAAAATCTACCCTCATGCGCATCATGACCGGCGAAGAAGAACGCACTTCCGGCGTGATCTCTCTGCCGAGACATACCCGAATTGGGTTTTTAAAGCAGGACCAATTTTTAAACGACCAAGTGCCCATTGTTGACTGCGTCATGATGGGGGATCGAGCGGTTTATGATGCCCTGCAGCGTCACGACCATGATTTGCCACCCGATGCTTATTCGCTGGAGTCTCGAGCAGCGACAATCTTAGAAGGCCTCGGCATTGGCAACGCGGTGCACAGACAGCCATTATCTGTCTTGTCTGGTGGCTTTAAACTCCGTGTATTGCTGGCCCAAGTCTTGGTCTCAAATCCCGAAGTTTTATTGCTTGACGAGCCTACCAATCACTTGGACATTGTGACCATTCGGTGGCTTGAAAAGTTTTTGATTCAGTATCAGGGCGCGATTTTGGTGATTTCACACGATCGGCGCTTTTTGGATCGGATTTGCACGGATATTTTAGACATCGACTACCAAACAGCGACGATTTACGCGGGCAATTACACGGCCTTTGAGATTGCCAAGCAATTGGTCGCCGATCAAAAGAAGGCCGAGATTTCGAAGTTAGAAGCCGAGATTGCGCATAAACAAGCCTTCGTAGACAGATTCAAGGCCCAGGCCAGCAAAGCACGCCAAGCACAAAGTCGCATCAAGCAAATCGAGAAGATTGAGATTCCGGATTGGGTGGAGAGTTCTCGTCAAGCGCCCAATTTCGAATTCTTACAAAAGCGTTTCAGTGGCCGTGAAGTGTTGAAGATGGATGGCATCACTAAAGCGTTTTCAAGGCCTGTTCTGAGCAATGTCACTGCCGATTTTAGACGCGGTGATCGCATTGGTATGATTGGCCCGAACGGCGTCGGCAAATCGACTCTTCTGAAAATCCTCATGTCGGAGCTCCAGGCAGATTCAGGTTTTTTTACGTGGGGGCATGAAGTTCAAGTCGGTTATTTTGCTCAGGATCACGACTCCGACTTGAAAAAGAGCAACGAGAGCGCTGAAAGCTGGCTCTGGCGCTGTTGCCCCACGCAGCCCTTGGGCTATGTCAAAAACTATTTAGGCCGTGTATTATTTTCGGGTGACGATTCTCAAAAATCGCTCAAGGCTTTATCTGGCGGCGAACTGGCCCGCTTAGACTTGGCGCGTCATATGATCGAAAAACCCAATGTTTTGATTTTAGACGAGCCGACCAACCACTTGGACATTGAGACCATTGAAGCATTGGTTGCCGCCCTGAAAGCTTACGAGGGCACGCTGATATTTGTATCGCATGACCGCTGGTTTGTGTCGGAGCTGGCCACTCGAATATTCGAGATCACGCCCCGAGGTGTTCAGAATTTTCTGGGTACTTTCGAAGAATATTTGGACAAATGCGGCGATGACCACTTAGATGCCAAAGCACCGGTGAAAGAGAAAAAGGTCAAAACACCCAAAGAGCCCAAAGTTCGCCCTGACAACCGTATTGCCGAAGTGACCGCTCGGATTGAGCGCCTAGAGGCCAAACAAAAAGAAATCTCAGACCGGTTTTGTGAGCCTGGATTCTTTGAAAAAACGCCCCTGGCGGAACAACGGGCGTTACAGGAACAACAAAAAACCACCAGCTCCGAGCTGGAGCGGTGGTTTAAAGAGTGGGAGACATTGGAGGCTTAATTCTCCTCAAACTCCGCCTCGACAACCTTTGAACCATCATCTGGTTTTGGTTCTTCGCCTGGTTGACCCGCCGGCCCACCCTGCTTATAGAGCTGCTCAGCCATCTTATGGCTGGCAGCGGTCAGGGCAGACAATGCAGATTTGAGTTCGTCGGCGTTTTGTGAGTCCAACTTGGTCTTGGCATCTGCCAAGGCTGTTTCCACAGGACCCACGACGTCGGCCGAAAGCTTCTCTTTGTTCTCAGTGACCATCTTTTCAACGCTGTAGATCATGCTGTCCAACTTATTGCGCTCTTCAATGGCCTCACGACGTTTCTTGTCATCTTCGGCGTGGCTTTCAGCATCTTTCACCATGCGATTTACTTCAGCGTCAGATAGGCCCGAGCTTGATGTAATCGTGATGCGCTGTTCTTTGTTTGTCGCGCGGTCTTTGGCAGACACGTGAACAATGCCGTTGGCATCGATATCAAAAGTCACTTCGATCTGTGGCATGCCTCTTGGTGCAGGTGGGATGCCTTCTAGGTGAAAGCGCCCCAAGGTTCGGTTATCCCGAGCCATATCACGCTCACCCTGCAAGCAGTGGACTTCTACAGAGGTTTGGCTATCAGCCGCAGTCGAGAAGACTTCTGATTTCTTGGTCGGAATGGTTGTGTTTCTAGGGATCAAAACCGTGGTCACACCACCCAAAGTCTCAATGCCCAGGCTCAACGGGGTCACGTCCAAAAGCAACATGTCTTTCACGTCGCCTGCGAGCACACCTGCTTGAACTGCAGCACCAAGCGCCACGACTTCGTCGGGGTTGACAGAGCGATTCGGCTCTTTGCCAAAGAAGTTTTTGACCAACTCTTGAACCATGGGGATTCGGGTCGAACCACCGACCAGAACCACTTCGTGAATATCGCCCACTTTGAGCTTCGCATCCGCGAGGGCCTTTTTGACTGGCTCGAGCGTCTTGTCGATGGCTGGAGCAAGCAACTGCTCAAGCTTGGCCCGTGAGAGTTTCAGGCTCATGTGTTTGGGACCTGAGGCATCCGCAGTCAAGAAGGGCAAGCTAATTTCGGTCTCTTTGACGTTGGAAAGCTCAATCTTGGCTTTTTCAGCAGCTTCTTTGAGGCGCTGCATGACCATTTTGTCTTTCGAGACGTCAATGCCGGATTCTTTTTTAAACTCGGCAATCAGGTATTGAATAATCGTGTTGTCAAAATCGTCCCCGCCCAAGTGCGTGTCACCATTGGTGGAGATCACTTCCACGACATTCTGACCGACCTCTAAGATCGAAATATCAAAAGTACCGCCGCCTAAGTCATAGACCGCGATTTTTTCTTCACTCTTTTTGTCCAAGCCATAAGCCAAAGCGGCTGCGGTGGGTTCGTTGACAATGCGCTTCACATCGAGACCAGCGATTTTGCCTGCGTCTCGAGTGGCTTGGCGCTGAGAGTCGTTGAAATAGGCCGGGACTGTAATAACAGCCTCGGTAACTTCTTGACCTAAATAAGCTTCAGCCGCGCGTTTTAGCTTTTGCAAGACTTTGGCAGAAACTTCAGGAGGCGTGACAGTTTTGTCTTGGACCTTGAACCCAATTGCGCCGTTATCAGTTCGAATACAGTTAAACGGATGCTGTTGGATCTCTTTTTGACTTTCGTCAAAACGATGGCCGATAAAACGCTTGGCTGAAAAGATTGTATTTTCGGGGTTGGTGATGGCTTGGCGTTTGGCGGCTTGGCCGATTAAAATTTCGCCTTCTTTGGTATAGCCGACCACGGAGGGAGTCGTTCGGGCCCCTTCTTCGTTGGCGATGACTTTAGGCTCGCCACCTTCCATGATGGCTACCACTGAATTGGTCGTGCCTAAATCGATTCCAATGATTTTTCCCATGTGATGAAACTCCTTGTGTGCTTATAAAATAACCAAGATAGGCTGGGCGTCAAGTGTTCTAGATTAAACCAGTTGAAACAGGAATTTTAAAATCTGCTCAACCTGCCGCATTTCTGCTGAGCCCAGCGTTCCGATTTTCCGGGTGATTCGGGTTTGAGCAAGAGCTGATACCTTGTCGACCATGACCTCTGATTGTTTGAGAAGACCATTCGTGGTGGCAGGCTCAACAAGCATTCGGAAAGATTTATGGGAGCCGATATGAGAAGTGATCGGACAAACCAGCATGGTTGCGTGTGTCTCATTTAACAAATCCGTCTGAACAATGAGAACAGGTCTAGGCTTACCAAAATCGCCGGGCAAAGCACCTAGAACGACGTCTCCTCGGGAGACGATCATACCCAACCCGTTGTATCAATATTTCTTTCCCAAAGCTCTTGATCCCAGAATTCAGCATCTTCTTTGGCTGCTCGAAGACTTTCTTCCCGCATCTGTGCCGCAAAAGCAGCCTCGTCATCACGATGCAGATATTTCTTCAAGGCCTCAGAGATGATCCAATTCTTAGGTCGATTGAGGCGGTGAGCTGCCTCATCCAGTTGCTCTCGCAGCTGGGGTGGCAGTCTCATGCTGGTGATTGAACCCTGTTGCATAATACGTAGTATTACATATTTCTAGCGCAAAGTCAAAATTGCCTGCTTGTAATCAGGACTCTCGAAAATAGCCGACCCGGCTACCAGAATATCAGCCCCGGCTGCCCAAACCATCGGAGCAGTTTTGGCATTGATGCCACCGTCTACTTCTACCAAACACTTCGATTTGGCTTTAATCTGGGCGATTTTAGACACGGGTCCTGGCATGAAAGCTTGGCCACCAAATCCTGGGTGAACCGTCATGACCAGCACGCAGTCTAAGTCTGCCCAGACGCGTTCTAAGACTGTCACCGGGGTATCGGGGCTCAGGGCGACCCCTGCTTTTTTCCCAAAAGACTTAATTAGGGCCAATATGCTAGGCAAATCGGCGCAGGCCTCCGCATGAATTGTAATCTGGTCCGAGCCTGCTTTGGCATAGCGTTCTACCCACTGCTCTGGGTGGGTAATCATCAGGTGTGTATCCAGAAACAGGGGGGTTATTTTGCGGACCGTTTCGACCACTTTGGGCCCAAAAGTCAGATTGGGTACAAAATGACCATCCATGACATCCAAGTGGATCCAGTCAGCTCCAGCTTGTTCAATGGCCCTAATTTCGGCTTCCAGGTGGGCCCAGTCGGCTGATAAAATAGACGGTGCAATCAGTGTCATCGTTCAAAGTCCGTGTAAGTTGACCCAAAGGTCCAGGGGCCACTACCACATTTGGTCAGAGTTTGCTTCTCCATTCTCAAAGTGTTTGACGTTGTCAGCTGCAAAATAATCACAAATGTGCCAGGGCTAAATTGGCTGCTGGTTTCGAAACAATAGGTTTTTCCGTCGGTACCAATATTTTTGAAATCAGTGTTTACCGAACCAGAAGTTGTCGGAACAAAATTATATGCCACCGCTGAGAGCCCGCTGGCAGACATGGAAGAGCCAACAGAAAACACCCCTTTGGAAGGATCGATGTTATCATGCACGAGTGCCAAATGGGGAGCTTCGGGGTAGGTTTGCATCGTGCCTTTCACAAACCAGACTCCCTGTGCGGTGTTGGGGACGTCTTGAGCCACAGTGCCACAAAGAGGGGGAATGGTCCGTAAGTTTCCTTGAAAGCTGCCCAATTTGGCTTTCAGTACAGACTGCTGATCTGAGGTGTAATAATCAAGCGCACACACAGCAGACAGGGTATTGGGCCCCCATCGGGATGGATTGGCATAAACAGGTGAGGGAATCCTCGTATCGATGGCTCCGAAATCGAGAGCATTGCTTCCGTTGGGCCCACCTGCTGTTCCCAGGGAATCCCCCGCATTAAGGTTAATATTCACGTTTTGAACGCAACTTTTAATAACCTCCGCTCCGGTGTCATAAGTCTGGCATGAATCAGAGGGCGGAGATTGGCTTTTTATTTTGTCAGACAACGAGGCAAGATGATCAAAGCGTGCCGTAAACTCGCTACAGAGCGAAAATTCGATTTCATAGTCGGTATGCGGTTGGAAACCCTGACGGGTGGAACTCAAATATTGCTTCGAGTTGACCCTTACAAGAGTCATGTTTCCTGGGGCAACAACAGGAACTTCCGCGGCAGGAGCCAATGCCCCAGACTGTGGGGGCGGACCGGAGCGCCTCAGGTAAAAATAAATGTGATCGGTTGGAAAAATATGGGCGGGCGGATTCGGATTCCCCAACGGAACAATATTGGTTAAATCAGATTGGGCGATCGGGGACACCGTGAAAAAATCGTTTTTAGTTCCGCACGAGGACTGCTGTGACAGGGCATTTCCACTTTGGCTCAAGGGACCACTTTGTTGACCACAGCCACCCATCAGAATGATTAACAAGCAGATTCCTCTTGTGAGCATAGAACACCAGAGTAGCACAAATCAGTTCTAAAATGTGATACTATGAGATCATGAAGACCGTAATTTTATTATTATCACTTGTTTCACCTGCCGCGTTGTTGGCCACCGAAAAAATCACAGCCGATTATGACGAAGCGGTTAAGACTTGCCATGTACAAAAAAAGCGCCTGCCCACGATACGCGAGCTTCAGCATCTGTGGGCCAAGAAGCTGCTTTCCCCGCACCACTCCTATTGGTCCACCACGTGCGCTATTGAGCGCCCCAATAGAAGCGGGTGGGACTACAAAAATGGCGATTGCGCGACATTTTGGAAACCAGATTTTAAATATCGCTTCGTCATGATCTTGGATGGCCAAGGCAAAGCAAAACCAGAAGATCTAAACTCTCCCGAGGTCAAAATTGCTTACTGCGTATCCCGTTGATAAAGCCTGACTGCAAAAAAAGCATCGGCTTGATCTCTATGCGGCCACAAATGAATCTCGTGATTGGTGATTGTGTGCTCAGGTAACCAGGGCAGTGTTTTGCTCGGATCTTGTAGTTCAAATTCAGGGTGTCTTCTTAAAAACGCAGCAATTTGGGCAGGGCCTTCTTCGGGCAATGGCGAGCACACCGAGTAGACCAAAATGCCACCTGGTTTTAAATTTCGGGCAGCGGCATCCAACAGTTCAGCTTGCAGTGTGACTAATTCACGAATATTTTCTTGAGTGCGCCAAAATTTAATTTCAGGATGTCGGCGCAACGTCCCAAAACCTGAACAAGGAGCATCCAATAAAATAGCATCGGCCGGTTGTAGTTCAAGTACTCTAAAATCACCCACTCGGGTTTCAATATTTGAATCTACAAGCTTGAGGCGCTGGGCATTTTGATCAATTGCAAGTACGCGGCCGGAGGGACCTACCGCGTGTTTTAAAATGCGCGATTTGGAGCCAGGAGCTGCGCAGGCGTCAATCACGTATTGACCCGGTTTCGGGTTCACCAACAAGCCAGCGACTTGACTGGCAGGGTCTTGAACATGGGGAAGAATATTTAATACTGCCGTCGGTACAAATGGGTGTTCGCTGGAGCCGGCAGGATTCCAGTGCCACGTTTGTGGTCGACTGTTCATAGCCAATGCCGCTTCGATGAGCTCTTCTTGGGGCAGCGCCTCGAGTAAGAATACAGGCAACCCCGTCGCCATGCTGATCTGATTGAGATCGCTTGTTTGACCGAGTGTTAAATGGGGCGCTGAGCCCAGGCGCCTCAAAATCGCGTTTGCAAACCCAGCCATTCCGGGCCGCTTGCGCTTAATCAGATTTACCGCCGATGACACAGCCGCATAATCCGGAATGCTCTCACCCAAATGCTGCAACTGATACGCAGCGATTAATAAGTGCGCTTTGAGATCAGGCGCTAATTTGGGATTCGGTCGGTCCATGGCGCGCAACAAACTGGCTTCTAGAACCGGCAGCCACCGGAGCGTTCCGTAAACCAACTCCGTACAAAAACCTTTATCGCGCTCAGATAGCTTGCTGGTGTCGAGGGCGTGCGAGAGCGCTTGCTTTGAAAAGCTTTTGTTCTTAAAAACTTGCTCAATGACTTGAGCGGCTACTTTTCGAGGATCTTGAGACATTGAGAGATTAATTCTTTCTGATCGTAATCAAGGGGCAATATGTGCGCAGAGCGCTCAAAAATAACAGAGTCTTTGAGTAGCGCCGAAGATTTCACAATATCGACCGTGTGATCTTTGGCACCAAAAAAAGAATACATGGGGCAACTCACTTGGGGAAGTGCTTGAATGGCTTGTTTGCGCAGCCAATCAAATTCAACCAGACCTTTCAGAGAAATCTCGTGATAGGCCTGCGATTTTGCCCGAGCCACAGGGTCAGCGATATCGCTGCCGGCTGTTTTGGGAATGCTCTTTAATACATGCCAAAGGCCTTTTTGGCAGGCCCACGCAGTGAAGCGACCGACGGGTTTTAAGTAAAATGCTGGCGACAACAAAATCAGCTTTGATTTGGGGCGCTCGGCAGCCAAAATCACGGCCAATAAAGCACCCATCGACAGGCCGACGATCACATCGCTGTCATAGCTTTTTGCACAATCGATCCAGTCGGTTGCTCGAATAGAATCTAGGTTTTGGGGGCGCGTGCCATGACCCGGCAACAGCGGCAGCTGGCAAGCCCAGCCGTGAGCCTCGAAAGCTGTTTTAAGTGGCGCTAAATCACTGGGATGACCGGTGAACCCATGCAACAATAAAATAGACACCTAGTGCACCACCGTGGGCCCGAATTCTTGAGGCTCATGAATAAACCGCCTGGTTTGAAAGCCCTCTTCAATGGGATGCCAATGTGACACGTGAGAATCCCCCGTTTGCCAGCACAAATAAACCGGCTGCTTGTGGCGCTCCGATCTAAAATCAATGCGGGCCGGAAAGACGCTTTTGATAATAGCCCCATATTGAGAGACCTCGAGCATTTCATTCCGGATTCTTTGTTCAATGTCTTCAAGCTTGGTTTTGAGTGGCGTGATATCCTGACTAATTTGTACGCCGCCAGAGGCGTCGTGCTGGGCAGACCGCCCCAAGATTTTCTCGTGCAACATCTGGCCTTCGGTCACCAGACCATGTATCTTCGAAAAGTGTTCTTTTAGGAGTGGCAAGAAGACATTGGCTTCTTGAGGCGTCATAGAGCGAAAAATCATGGCACTTATTTTAAGCCCCGGATCAGTTTAGGCAAGGAGCATTTTGGATGAAAGACAAAGAAAAAAAATCGGATTCCATCGGGTACCCAACCCTAGAGGCGCTAATTGAACAACCCAAACCCGACCTGTCAGGCATGAAGGCCCACCAAAAAACCTTGGAAAGCTTGAGCAAGACCGCCAAAACAGCCAAAGAAAAAGCCTCTGCAAAACAGGCAGTTGTAGCTTATACGCGGTTTTTTGAGCTGTTTGAAAAAATTATGGAAGTAAAAGCTCAATTAATCAATAAGAAATAGGATATAATCTGATCAGTGGGGTGATCAGATGCCGAATAATCCGCTGATTGGTTCTTTAGATTTGGACACAACTTCACAGGGATCTGTCAAACGAAGTAGCAATTTAACCGGTGGCGAAAAGTTTGCGAACGTGCTGGATGAGGGCGCCGATGCAGTAGGCAATATCGCTGGCGGTCTTGCGAGTGTGTTTCCGGGCGGCGGTGCCGTTTTGTCGGCTGTCGCCAGTGGCTTAAGCAGCGTGACGGGATCGGGCCCATTTGGAGCGGGATCTTCGTCTTTTGGGGGGCTGTTAAGTGGCGTTGGTGTTGGCGGTGGCTATGCGGGCGCCATGGGCGGCGGTGGAGTAGGCGGTGGCTTTGGCGGGATTGGAAGCATTTCTGCCGCTGCGACAGGCGGTGGTGCCGCGGGCGTGGCTGCGTCACAAAATTCGGGTTATCAGCAACAGCTCAGCATGCTCAAGCTGCAGCAACAGGCTCAGAGCCAGGCCGAGATGATCTCTATTATTTCTGCCATCCTGAATATTGAGCACTCGACGGCCATGTCGATCATCCAAAATATTCACTGACGCAACTTTTTTTTGAACCGTCCGATACTCGCACTATGACTACGGCAACCCAAGTCGCTTCGAGTATTAACTCCCTCAACTTGAACACCACGTCGGGCGGGTCGGTCAAGACATCTTCTACTCCGGCTTTTTCAAACACGCTTAAAAACAGCATGGCGCAAGGCGCCTCCATGACCTACCAGAGCATTGCACCCGTGGCGCCGTTTGTGCCTGGCGGTGCCATCATGTCCGCCATGCTCAGCAACACGACCGCTGCGCTTGCAAGTGATGGTGCGGCAACCCAGCCTGCCATTCCGATGGGTGGTGCCGGGGTGCCTGGCAACACCGGCATGTTCCAATCCATGCAACAATTGCAAGAAAACATGATGAGCCAGAACGTGTATATGCTAGGATTACAACAGGGATTCAATGACATGAACCAAAAGTACACAGCGATCTCTAACGTTCTTAAAACCAAACACGACACGGAAAAAAATGCCATCAGCAACTTCAGATAACGAATTAATTCACGGGTTGATTGATATCCCCCGACAAGAGGCCATTGTACTTCTTGAAGCGGGGTATTTTCTCATGCAATTGGGCAAAAACAAAGAAGCCAAAGATATTTTTTCTGGGGCCATTGCTTTGTTTCCACACAGCGACGTCCCCTGTATTGCATTAGGACACCTCTACTTGCGAGAAGGCAAGCCCGATTTGGCTGTTAAAGAACAGCAACGGGCTTTGCAGCGCGTGCCCACGAGTGCAACCGCACAAGCCCATCTAGGCGAAGCCCTTTTGTTTCAAAAAAAGATTCCAGAAGGCGTTGAGGCGCTTCACAAAGCGATCAAGATGGACCCTCATGGTTTGACAGCCAAGTTGGCCCAGGAGCTCTTGCGCGTAAACGATTTGCATGTTTTTGATGCTGACTAGCTACAAGGAATGAATATGCGTATCGACCCTAGTACTCAATCTCGCTTGTCTTCCCTCTCTCACCCTAAGGGCGCCAACCCGAGTCACCAATTTCAAAATATTCTGGCTTCCAAACAATCAGCGGCTGTTTCAGAGCTTAAAAAAGATCTTCACCAAGTCTCTATCGATCTGAAATCTGGGAAAATAACTGGGGAACAGGCCACCCAGCAATTCGTCGATTTGGTGGTTCAAAAAAGAAACGAATTAAACCTAACCCCAGACAGCATTAAAAAAATTCAAACCGCCGTCGGAGATCTCGTCAGCCAAGACCCAGCATTTGTTTCCAAACTTCAAAGCGAACTCAAAAGAATCTAAAACCCACTTGCCAAACGGTTTTAAGTCACTAGGATGCCCCCTCCAGGTCCCCGTCGTCTAGAGGCCTAGGACATTGCCCTTTCACGGCAGTAACACGGGTTCGAATCCCGTCGGGGACACCATGTATTTGGCCCATCTCGGAGCGTGGCGCAGCTTGGTAGCGCATTAGACTGGGGGTCTAAGGGTCGCAGGTTCAAATCCTGTCGCTCCGATCACTGTTTGTTAAGCGATATTTTTGCAGCCGGCTATTCGGTTTTTCTGGCAGGGTCATCTCTATATATCCAAGATTTAACAGTTGTTTGATTTGCTTCTTTAACTCACCGGAGATGGTCCGGTGCTTAATGGCTTTGGCAATCTCGTTTTTGCTTAGCGAGCCATCTTTCAGGATGGCTAGCACCCGGGCAGCCAGAGCTGACTCGGGCCGTGACTCGGGCCGTGACTCGGGCCGTGACTCGGGCCGTGACTCGGGCCGTGACTCTAACTCATCCTTATTA